>NZ_CP054052.1:1427468-2141203 GCF_013283835.1 Poseidonibacter lekithochrous
TTTTTTCATATTAAGCCTTATATTATGAATTGGTAGAATTAAAGAATAATAAAATTAAGTGTTAAAATTGTGGTTAAGAGTAGTAGTTAGTAAATTTTGGGCATAAAAAAAGGGAGAAGATAAATCTTCTCCCTCTTTTAGAAAAAAGTGCTTATTATAAAGCAGTAACGTTAGTAGCTTGAGGACCTTTTTGACCATCTTCTACTTCGTAAGATACTTTTTGACCTTCAGCTAATGAAACTCTACCGTAACCACTTCTGTTAACTTGTTTGAAATGTACGAATACATCTTTGCTTCCATCTTCTGGTTGGATAAAACCAAAACCTTTTTCATCATTGAACCATTTAACAGTTCCGTTATTTAAATCTGCCATGCAAATTCCTTTTATTGTAAAAATTACTTTATCATAAATAAAGCTTGTGTCAAAATATAAATTGAGCGTATTCTATAGGTAGTTATACTGTTGTGGTTCAACAAACATATTCCTAAGATGAAACTCCAATCATCTTTCAATTGCCAATATCATAACAAAATTTTACTTTGATGTACACCCTTAGGCGCCAAAATTTCAATAAATTTGATAATATTTTTGAAATATTACGAAAAAACACTGTTTTTGCTACCTAGAAGCTACTTTTATAGCAAAATTGCTTTACAATTATATGAAGAATTATTATTAAATCTTTTGATAAATTGCAAAAAAATGAGGAACACTTGGTGTTTGATTATCATCATAAGCTAAAAAACTACATTCTTTTAGTTTATCTTCTGTAATAAATTTATCAATTTCCTCTTTATTTAAAGGTAAAGGTATCTCATTTTCTTTCTCATTTTGCTTTCTACTTCTACAAGAAACTAAAACAAATGCATTTTTACATAATAAATTAGAAATTGATTTTCTTGCTTGTACTCTATATTTACCTGGTAAAACTTGAATTGTATTACATTCATAAACTAAGTCGAAATTCTCAGACCATTCTTTTGGATAATCAAATAAATCCGCAACTAAATAATTGACTTTAGAATTTGGATATCTATTTTCACATAAATCAATAGCAGTTTGTGAAATATCAAATGCTGTAACTTCGTAACCAAATGTACTTAGTGCTTCAGCATCATCCCCAACACCACAACCAATAACTATTGCTTTTTTGTCTGTTTTTTTATTGGGGTTCTTTTCTAACCAATCTACTAAATATGGACTAGGTTCTAAGTCAGCCCAAAATACTGCTTTGTAATCTCCTTGTGCATCTTGATAAATAGAATCAAACCAGCCAGTTGGATCATCATTTTCTTGATATTCTCTTACCATCTTCTTATAAGCTACGGGATCAAATTCTTTCATTAAATAGTCCTATATTATTAATTTTTATTTGTGTAAAAGTTTATTCTACAAAAAAACTAATTTAAAATACTTATATTCTTTTTAAACATATTGCATTAAACTTATTATAAAGAGATAATAAAGGATTTATTATGAAACATGAATTAATGAAATTACCATTTGGTTATGATGATCTTGAACCTTTTATGTCTAAAGAGACATTAATGTTTCATCATGATAAACATCACCAAACATATGTAAATAAATTAAATGAATTAATAATAGATACAGACTTTGAAAATATGAGTATAAAAGAAATCATTAAAAAAGCAGATGGAGCAATATTTAATAATGCTGCACAAATATATAATCATGATTTTTTCTGGAATGGTCTAACATCTAAAAATACAAAACTATCTTTAGAATTAGAACAGTCTATTACTCAATATTTTGGATTAATGGAAGATTTTAAAAAAGAGTTTATTAAAAAAGCAATTGGGCATTTTGGCTCAGGATGGGTATGGTTAGTTTCTGATGATATGGGAAAACTCAAAATCATCACAAGTGATAATGCTAAAACACCAATGGAATTAGGATTAAAACCTTTATTAGTATGTGATGTATGGGAACATGCTTATTATATTGATTATAGAAACCTAAGACCTGAGTATTTAGAAAATTGGTTTAAACTAATAAATTGGAATTTTGTATCTGAAAATTATAAAGAATTAAAAGGTTTAATTAAACCTAATTATATAGATGATTGTAATGATAATAGTGCTATGTGTAATTATATAGAAACACTAATAGAAGAAGAAAGAGTTACAAGCTAAGTTTTTTAGCTTGTAATTTTATGTTTTATATGTATATATTGGTGTTTTATAAATATCCTCTATATATATAATGTCTCTTGCTTTTATGTTTCTAAAGGCAAAAGTATTGCTTATTATTTGTGTATTTATACAGTCATCAAAAAGTTTATCTTCTAATAACTCCATTCCTTTTGGGAATAAGTAACATACTAATATCGAGTTATGTAAATCTTCTTTTAAATAGTTCTTTCTATATATATGTAGGTTTTTTATATTTAGTACTTTTTTTAATATTATAGATATTGCCCAAGGAACTAATGATAATTCATAAGCAATAATATTTTTATCAGGTAATCTTGAAGCTAAGAATATACTAAGTATCCCAAATCCACTGCCTAAATCAATGATATTATTATTTGAACTATCTTTTAATAAATTCAAAATTTGTAAACGTGATTTAAAAGAGCTTGGCATTGGAGAGATTCCAATTTTAAAAGTATATATGATTATACTAATTAGATTAAGAAGTAAGAATAGTAATAAAATAGCTTCAATCATTCCTAACTACACTTCCTACATTCTGTTTTATAAGTGGCTTCATTTTTTGAGCATAAAACACATTTTTGAACAAATACACTCATATCTCTTTTAATTGAACACTTATAATTCATCAAAGCTGTATAAGATACATTTTGAACAGGATCGTAAGCTAATTTATCTATTATCTCTTTTGGAGTTTTACTATTTTTTGATACAACTCTTCTTACATTTGTATATTGGCTTCTACTTAGTTTTTTTAAAAGTTCAATATCATTTGTTCTTTGAGCTATCATTATAAGTTCATGTTCATCTGTTGAGATATTTGTCATTGTGTATTTAATCCTTGTATTATATAAATTTTGCGGATTATATAATACAAAGGTATTAAAAAAGTATCAAATTAGATTTATTTAACTTCTTCAATTATATTAAGTAAGATTTCTTGAACTTCTTGAGCTAATTCAATTAAATCAGGATTAATATCGTCAACTAATTGTACTAATGAGTTCATAGCAATTGTAGTTAGTCCCTCATCTGTATATACTGAAATCTTACATGGCATAATTACAGATAAAGACATATCTGTTTCTAAAAACTGCTTAGCATAAGCTGGATTACAAATATCTAAGATTTGACACTCTTTATTGAAGTCGACACCTTTTGATTTTAATGTTTCTTTTACATTATGAATATGTAAAACTCCAAATTTATAGTTTGGTACAGTAGCTAAAATAGTATCAACTACTTCTTGTACAGATTTATTTGATTTCTCAATATATTGCATTTTATTTCCTATGTTAATTTCAGAACAGATTATAGTGAAAATTGATTTAAATGATATTATTGAATATCATAATTCTTTTTTTAAAGTTGCCTTTTTACTTTTAATAAAAGAGGTTGTATAATATATCTCTCTTAAAAATAGAAGTAATGACATAATAAAAGATATCATTGCAATTATAAATAAAGTGGCAATAAATATAGAATCCTTAAAATCAAAAAGAGAACTAAGAAACATTGTTACAATAACAAGAGCTATTAATAATCCAGTTGTTGTACAAAAGAAAATAGCATAATTTGTATTTTGCATTCTCATAGTAAGAAATCTTCTTCTCTCTGAGAGTTTCTCTTCTGCTTTTTCTATAGCCTCAGGAGTTTTTTGATTTGCTACATAATTATCTATTTTCTCTAACTTGTCAATAATTCTTGATAATCTTCCTGTAAAAACATTAAGTAATCCAGCAACACCTGCTAATAAAAAAACTGGAGCAACGGCTAATTGTATTAATTGTGATACTGTATTTACTGTTTCGTGAGTATTCCCTAGCATGATATAACCTATATTTTATGAGTTGTTTTATTTTACTCTTTCTTCTTTAATTATTATTTAAAACTACACAAGTAATAAACATTAAAGTTTTATACTGAGTATATGAATAAGGAGGATGTTATGAAAAAAAGTATAATTAGTTTAATAGCATTTATATTTATTTTATCTTCTACCTCATTATTTGCAGAAATGAAAATGCAAGCTGCATTTGGTGGAGAAAAAGACATTGAATATTCAAAATATTTATGGCAAAAATTAGAAGATGGTAAATTTAACTCTACAGCATCAAACCTATATTTAGGACCGCCTCCTCATGGTGGAGTAAGAGAAGTCTTAGAAGGTAAAATTGATGGAAAAAGAGTCTTATTAAAAAGAAATTACGGTGGAGCTGGTATTACTATTGAAAAAGTAGAAGCTAATAGAGACTTATACTTAAAAGCAATTACAGTAATGATTAAAAAAGATGGCTTTGATCCTAAAAATGGAGATTGGTTCTGGGCAAAATATAAAGCTGATGGAACTTTAGATAAAACTCCAAAAAAACAAGCAATTGTTGGTAAATTCCCTGGATGTATTGGATGTCATCAAGCAGCTAAAAAAACTGACTTTGTTTTTATTCATAATAATGAATTAAACGGAGAAGTTACACTAGTTGAATCTCTTAAAAAATAGATATTTTTTGGCACAAAGGATTAATGATGAAAAAGATTGGATTATTTTATGCTACAGAGGGTGGAACTTGTGAAGATGTATCTAAAAGATTAGTTAAGCTTTTAGGTGAAGATAATGTAGACTTAATTGAAGTAGTAGATGCTTCAATTTCTGATATTGAAAACTATGATAGTTTAATACTTGCAAGCTCTACTTCTGGAGTTGGTGAATTACAACCTGATTGGGATGAACTTTATAATGAGTTTGACAACATTGATTTTTCCAATAAAACTGTTGCCTTATTAGGACTTGGCGATCAAGATTCTTATCCTGACTCTTTTGCTGGTGGTGTTTCATTTTTTTATGAAAAACTAAAAGATGCAAAATTAGTTGGACAAACTTCTACAGATGGTTATGAATTTGATGAAACTGACTCTCTAGTAGATGGAATGTTTGTTGGATTATTAATTGATGAGGTAAACCAAGAAGAATTAACTCAAAAAAGATTAGAAGACTGGGGAGAGCAAATCAAAAATGATTTACTCTGAAATCCTAAAAGAATTCTAAATCATTATCATCTTCTTTTTCTTTCTGATTTATTGTATTTTCAAAGAAGGTGATATTTTCTCTATATGAATCATGAAAATAGTTTACGTCTTGAACATTCTCTTCCATAAACATATCTAAGATATATTGTTTTATATCATTAATTAAAAACTCTAAAATACTAAATGCTTCTTCTTTAGTTCCATAATTAATATCATCTAGTTTAATATCATCTAAAACTTCAGCAAGTCTTAGCACTTCTGATGTAACTTTTTCAACTCTATCAAAATAACTAAGAGTAGAGTGCAGTTTATGAATGTCATTAATTAACTCTTCTAAATGTTCCTCTTCTTTGTACTCTTTATAAACAAAACTATCAAAATTATCACTCATATCATATAATGTATCCATTAATATTTCTTTTTGATTTTCAAAAAAGTAATAACTCTCAGGATCTTCAATTTTGATTTTTTCTAAGAACTCTTTTACTGATACTTTTGCATTTTGTTCTATGTCTTGTTCAATTTTTACTTGAGTAGGGCTTTTTCTAGTTTCATCAATTGTTCTTTTTGAGATCTGTTTTACATAAGTATTAAATTTTACTCTTTCTAGTTCTTTTTTTGATTGGATTTTTTTTAGTATTTTGGTAATTGTATTTTTCAGATTTGAAGTACTAATAGGTTTCTTTAAAAAACCATCAACTCCTATATCTATTAATTCTAATAAATATTTTTCATCTGTATATGCAGATGTAATTAATATATTTTGCTCAGGAGTATGGGCTTTAATACCTTTACTTAACATGATGCCATTGGTGTTTGGCATTTGTATATCACTTACAATTAAATCAAAATGTTCTTTTCGAAATAAATCCCAAGCTTCTTTGCCATCTGCTGCTGTCTTTACAAGAGAAAAGTATGTTTCTAGTGCAACTTTAAAAATTTCTAGAATCTGCTCATCATCTTCTATTAAAAGTACTTTTTTACCTTTTGCTAGTTTTATTAATAAATTCACATCTGTTTTCATTGTTTATCCTTCTAAAGAGTTTATAATTTTTATTATCTCATTAGTGGATACTTCTTTGTTTACTCCACCAATTTGATTAGCAATATTTGACATACCGTATACAATACAACTTTCTTCATCTTGCCCATAAGTGTTATATCCCATTTCTTTTAATTTTTTTATACCTAAAGCACCATCATCACCCATTCCAGTTAATATAAATGCTGTAATCTCTTGAGGTTTTATTTTTGATACAGATTTAAATAATGCATTAGCACTTGGCTTATGACTATTGATTTTTGGGTAATCTTTTAGAACTGTAAAATACTCATCTCCTTTTTTTATGATTTCAGTGTGAATACCACCTTTTGAAATAATTACTTTATTAAGATCAATTGATTCATCATCTTTTGATTCTACTACATTTGAATTAGTGATTTTGTTTAATCTTGTTGCAAAAGATGCCGTAAAACCCTCAGGCATATGTTGTGTGATTACTATACCAATATGGTTCTCTTTTAGTTTTGATATTATCTCTTCTAGAATTTGAACCCCACCAGTACTTGAGCCAATAACAACAAACTTTTTAGAAGATTTATTTCCAATACTATTTTTACTTAGATCTTTTTTTTCAATAATATTTGGTGTATATTTTACTGTCGCTTTTGAAGCTGAATAAATTGCACGTATAATTTCTTCTTTTTGTTCATTAAAAAAGTCTTTTAAATTTAGTTTTGGTTTTAAGATAATATCTAAAGCCCCAAGTCTAAGGGAATCAATAGCAGAACTTGAACCATCACTAACTAAAGTTGAGCAAATAATAACAGGAATATGTTTTTGTTTATTAATTTGCTTTAAAAATGTTAAACCATCCATTTTTGGCATTTCTATATCTAATATAAACACATCAGGTAGTCCTACTTTTTTGAAGATTTCAAAAGCATCTACTGGATTGGCTGATTCACCAATTACTTTGATGTTTTGTTCATATTGTAAGATTTTATTTAATGCATTCCTAACAATCATAGAATCATCAATTATAAATACTTTTATCATTCAAAAAACTCCAGACTACTGTCATCAGTACTTGTTTCTTTTGCTTTAAAAGAATTTTTAAGAAATTTTAATGAATTCTCCAAAGAATCCTCAACCACGTAAAGATCAGTAAAGTTACGTTTAATAAAATAATTATCTAAGAATATTGCTATATCTTCAATAATTCGAGATAGATAAGTAAAACTTTCAATATTATCAACAGAAGCCTTTTTTAAATCTACTTTATTAAGCATTGCAGCGAAATATTTCATAGAGTTTTTGATTTTTTTTGAATACATTAGATAGTTTTCAAAAATTTTATTTATTCTGTTTATTGACTGTTTTACTTTATGTATATTGCCTTCTGATATATCACCTTCATCTATTATTTTAGATAAATGATGAAGCTCATCTCTAATGAAAATTATTTGAATTTCAAAAGAGTCAACATATGTATTACTTGTATCTTCTAATGTTTTTGTTTCATCAAAAGCTTTTTCTTGTAATAGTGAGTACATTTTATAACTTAGAAGTTCTTCATTTATACTCTTTGTAAAAGATGTATTTGAAAGATTTAACATTTCAAAGTGAACTTCTTCCTCTTCATTCTGACAGTATAAAACTTTTATATCTTCATACTTCAAAATTTCAAGAAGATATAAACAAATTTCTTCTTTATTCTCTTTGGAATTAATGATTATTACATCAATATTGTTATTTAATATTGTTGTATTTAAATTACTTAGAGTATAAGGTGTAGATTCTTGAATTAAAATGTCATTAAACATATTAAATAAACCATTTAAATGTTTAAGGTTATCTTCTCCAAATAGTAATAAATTTTTATTTTTCGCAATAAATTTTAAGTTTATTTTTTCTTGTTCAAACATAATTAAACCTTTTTATAAATAGAATCTTTTACATATTGTAATGTCTTGAATTCTTCACTATGAAAATAGTCAGTCATTCCAACTATTAAATAACCACCTTTTTTTAGGTTATGAAGAATGTTTTTAATTACCTTGTTTTTTGTTTCTTCTGTAAAATAGATTAAAACATTTCTTAAAAAAATAACATCAAATTTTCCTAGTTCATCATTTTTGATCATTAAGTTATTTTCTAAAAAATTAGTCTGAAACTGTAGTTTTCTATCTACTAACATTTTTCCTTCATATTGTTGTCTTCCTATTAGACAATATTTTTCTTGATATTTCTTAGGAATCTTTTCTAATAGAGCTACTTGATATAATCCTAATCTTGCAATATCTAAAACATGAGTATTTATATCTGTTCCAACAACTTCCCAATTGAATAAATTAGAATCTAAAACCATTGATATAGAATAGGCTTCTGCTCCAAATGATGCTGCTGCACTCCAAACCCTTAAACTTTTTGATTTTTTTGCAAGTTGTTCTAAAAAATCAAAATGAGCCGTTTCTCTAAAGAAATATGTTTCATTTGTACTTATTTGATTTAAAAATTGTGATTTTTCAAATTTTGATAATTGAACTATTTTTAAATAATGAGAAAAATCTTTTATTTGATAATAGTTCAATCTTTTAAATAATCTTGTTTGAACCATATCTTTTTTTGAATCATTTAAAGTAATTCCAATTTCATTAAAAACTAATTTTTTGATAATGGCAAATTCGCTGTTTTTTAGGGATATATTAAACATAATTTTACTTTATGTATTTTTTAATTGCCATACTTAATGACTGAATATCTACTTTACAAACAATTTCATTTGCACCTAGTGTCATTAACTCATTTCTCATAATGTCATTTGCCATATTAGTATGAACTAGAATATTTAACTCATCATATTTAGCTTCATTTCTAACTTTTTTTATTACTTCTTTTCCACCAATTATTGGCATTTCAACATCTGTTACAACTAAACCTATTTCTTCTTGTGTATATTTGTCTATCTCATTTAATAATTGTTCTCCATTACTTAAAATTTTGTAATTGAGATTTAATTCTAAACATACTTTTTTTAGTAGATTTTGAATTAACTTACTATCATCAGCAAGAAGAACCATTTTTTGGTTATCTATGGATTTTATATTTTGTAAATCATTTAAAGAAGATTCATTTTGATCTTCAAAAGTATCAAAAAGTAGTTTGTCTGAATCAATAATAGTACATAAATGTTCACTATTATTAAGTGCAATTTTTGTAGTAAACGTAGATTTTGAATTTCCACTTGTAGTTGATTGCATCATGTTTGGTTCAATTGTAGTAATATATTCAACATTTTTTACAAGTAAACCAAATTTTTCACCACCATAATTTACAATAATTACAAATTCAGTATCATTTTCATTAAAGTCACCAACGCCTAACCAGCAATCAAAACTAACTAAACTTAGCATTTCTCCTCTTACATCAGCTACTCCAACAATAAGATTGTCATCATAGTTTCTAACCATTGTAAGAGTTTTGAAAACTACAATCTCTTCAATTTTTGATACATTTTTAGCATAATATTGTTCATCTTTCCCATGAAAAAGTAGATATTGATTTGCATCATTTGCATTTGTAGATACAAGTTTTACTATATCAATTTCTTCTTCATCTAGATAATCATATTCACTTTCATAACTTGTAGCATCCATAACTAATCCTTTATAGCAGATAGTTCTGAGATTTTTAAAACCTCTTCATGATTAATAATACAAACTTCTTTATCATTATATTTAGCAATATTTTTTATAAATTTTGTATCAATTTTAGTTCCAAATAAAGGTGTATCACAAAGACTGTTTTCATCTAATCCATCTACTTCATAAATTTCATCAATCATTATTGCAATATCATGAACTTTGCTATTTTGATTTACTTGTACAATTGCAAAAGAAGTACGATCTAGAACTTGTGTCTCTTGTACTTCAAACCTATCTAATAAATCAATTACTGCAACTATATTTCCTCTAATATTTGTAACACCTTTTACATAGGAGTTAAGTTTTGGTACCTTTGTAATATCTTGATATTCAACAATTTCTCTAACTATTAATACAGGTAAAGCATATAAATCATTGTTACTTAGAAACAAAAAATACTGTTCCCCTGTATTATTAATAAGTTCTTCTTCTTGTTCATCATACATGATTAAGTCCTATTACAATCTACTAAACTCTCTTAAATCCATTGTTTCTTCTAATTGTGAATCCAATGAGTTTGGAGTTAAAATAGCATTGTTATTAATATTTGAAGTTTTGAAGAACTCCATTAGTTTTACTAATCCATTTGATTGTCCATCAAGCTCTTCTGCTGCACTTGATAACTCTTGTGCACTTGTAGAATTACTTTGTGTTACACCATCTAATTGAACCATTGCATGGCTAATTTGTTCGATCCCTTTACTTTGTTCATTACTAGCATTTGAAATACTTTGGATTAAATGTGCAGTTCTCTCAATTTTTGGAACTAGTGAGTTAATAAGTTCACCAGCTTCTTCACTTACTTTAACACTACTTTTTGTAATACTACTAATCTCTTTTGCTGCTACTTGAGACCTTTTAGCTAGTTTTCGCACCTCTGCTGCTACTACTGCAAAACCTTTTCCATGCTCTCCAGCTCTTGCTGCTTCAATAGCTGCATTTAATGCAAGAAGATTTGTTTGATATACAATATCCTCAATAATTATAATTCTATCTGCAATAATTTGCATAGATTCAACTGTCTGAGATACAGCCTCTCCACCTTTTTTCGCCATTTGTGAAGCTTCTGTTGCAATACCATTTGTTTCATTAGCATTTTTTGTATTCTCATCAATTGCACCATTTAGTTGCTCAACGGCTGCTGTTGTTTGTCCAAGTGAGCTTTCTTGTTGCTCAGCTCCTAAAGATAGAGTTTGTGAAGTTTTATTTACTTCACTTGAGGCAACTCCCATTTCAGAAGCATTAGTTCTAATTTTTTCTACCATTTGTGTTAAGTTATCAACAAACTCATTTATATTTAGTTTGATAGCATTAAAGTCACCAGGTAGTTCTATCTCAATTTTTGCAAGTAAATTACCATTACTCATTTTTCCTAGAATCTCTTTGATTTCTGTAATAATATTTCCTAAAATATAAACCAGTTCATTAATTGAATTTTTACTAATTTCAAAAGTACCTTTATAGTTTTTTACAATTTGAGCATCAAAATCTCCATCTTTGATTTTTAATAAACTCTCATTAATATCATTTAAAGTCATTTGTACATTATTGGCAAATGTATTGATACTATCTTTTGTATATTTGAATTGACCTGTATATTCATTCTCAATTCTTTGTGAAAAATCACCTTCTTGCATCATTGAAAGATTACTATTAACATCACTTATAAATAATTCAATATTATCTATAATTTTGTTAGTAGCAGTATGTATTTTAATAAAATCATTTTGATACTTACTAGTATCAACTCTAAGACCAAGCTCACCTGCATCAATTGCTTCATCAATCATTTCTGTATCAATAACTAGTTCCATTAGGCTTTCACCTAAGTTATTTACAATTTGTTTGAAATAACCTAAACTTCCAAGGTACTCGCTAGTAATTCTTGCGCTCATATCACCATTTGCTAGTTTTTCAACTGTCTCTCCTAAATCTCTAAATGCACTTACTGTTAGATCAACTGTATAGTTATTATTTTCCATTAACACTGCATATGAACCACTTAGACTTAAAGTATCAATTCTCTCATCAACTTCACCTTGTGATACTTGATCTACTAAAGTTGTTGAGCTTTGTAGTGAATAAGATAATTGTGATTTAATCTCATTTATATAGTTACAAATATTATTTAAACTTTCATCTTCACATTCAAGCTCTTGAAAATCAAATTCACCTTGAGATAAACTTTTTAATGATTCTTCAATAAGTGTTAAATTCTCATTCCCAGCAATTCGCTGTTCTCTTGTTTTTCTTATCTTTTCCATGATAGACTCCTAATATTTATCTCTGATGATTGTTAGATTATTAAACATATTATTTATGTCACAACTCAAATCTTCTGCCATATTTTTAAAAGAACTCATATTTTCATTTTCTTTTGCTTTTTGTATATATTTATCAACACTTGCATGAAATTTAGAATGATTTTGAACTAGCTGAATCCATGCTTCATCGCTTGTGAAACTTTCATTCTTCATATTTTCAAAGATTTCTCTGAATTTATATACACTATGTTTTTTATCCTCTAACTCCTGAATCTGTCCATTTTTAATACAACTATTTAGATACTCTTTAAATATTAAATGTGTATTTCTCTCTTTGTTATAATCAATATTTCGTATAGCAATATTTTCAACACTTTTTTCTAATGATAATCTATCAATAAATTGATCATAAGTTAAGTTTCTTTCTTTCAAATAAGCTTGAACAAATTGTAATGATTCATCTACTGAATGAGTTTTTTCATACTCTAATAAAGTGTTATAAAGCTTTGTTATATAATCTTTTGCAAAACTATTTAATGGTTTTCTATATGAAGTTATTTTTACAACTTCCCCATTAACAATAATAGGTTTTACATAGGCTTTAACCCAATAATAATCCCCATTTCTTGCAATATTTTTAACAAAAGCATAAATAACTTCGCCATTTAGAACCCTGTTCCAAAGGAGTTTGAATATAGCTTTAGGCATTTGTGGATGTCTAATCATATTATGAGGCTGACCAATTACTTCTGATCTTTTGTACCCAGCAATGTCACAAAAAATATCATTTGCATAAATGATTGTTCCTTTTTTATCTGTAGTACTTACAATCATATCTTTTTCAGTAATTTCGATTTCATTACCTGTATTAATTTCTAAGTTCATATCATTCTCCTTGTTTGATTCGATATTCTAATAATCTTGGAATATCAAAAATTAATGCTACATCACCTGTACCAAGAATCGATCCTCCACTAATCCCTGGCACGTTTTCAAATATCTCACCAAGGGGTTTAATTACAGTTTGTTGTCCACCAAATAATTCATCAACTTGAAGACCAACTTTGTAATTACCATATTTAACTATCACAACATTTTTTCGTATTTCCTTTATGACTTTTTCATTATAAAAGGAGCGGATATCTAAAAGAGGTAAGACTTCACCTCTTACATTAATAGTGCTAGAACCTTCTATGCTAGTTTGACATTCAGGAGTTAATTCCATACATTCACTTATTAAATCTAAGGGAATAATATATTTTGTTTCACCTGCTTGAACTAAGAAACCATCAATAATTGCGAGTGTTAAAGGTAAACGTATTGTAATTTTACTCCCTTTATTCTCACTACTATCAACATCAATTACACCTCTTAACTCTTCAATATTTCTTTTTACAACATCCATTCCTACGCCACGACCAGAAATATCTGATACTTCTGATGCTGTTGATAATCCAGCTTCAAATATTAATTTATATATTTGTTTATCACTTAATTTATGATTTTTATCAACAACTCCATTTTCGATGGCTTTTTGTAAAACAATATTTTTATTTATACCTGCTCCATCATCTTGAATTTCGATAATAATACTTCCTGAATCAGGATATGCTCGTAAATATACTGTTCCTTTTGCTTTTTTACCTTTTTGTTCTCTAACCTCAGGCATTTCAACACCATGATCGATTGAGTTTCTAAGCATATGAACTAGTGGATCACTTAGTTTTTCAACTACACTTTTATCAAGTTCTGTATCCCCACCTTCAATAATAAAATCAATATCTTTACCTAATTTTTTGGCTGTATCATTTACAATTCTTTTAAACTTTACAAAGGAATCTTTTACTTGAACCATTCTAATATTCATTACAGCTTCTCTTATTTCTTCAAGTAATAATGAAATGCCTTCTGATACTTCTTCTAAATCCTCGTCAGCATTTTGTTCTGCAATTTGCATAAGTTTTGCATTTTGAATTACCATTTCACCCATTTTATTAATTAATAAATCAACCTTTGAAGAATCAACTCTTAATGAAAAAGACTTATTAGTAATTTCAGGATTTGCTTTTGATTCTTCTTTAATTGTTTCATTGTTAATTGTTACTTGAGTACTAGGAGTTTTCACTTCAATAATTTCTTGTTTTATCTCTTCTTGAATAGCAGGTGTTTGTTTTATTTCAAATGATTCTTCATTATATGAGCAGTTTTCGATTAATACTTCTTTTAAATTTTCATTTTCTCTATGTGTAAGAAGTGTCAATAAAGAATCAATATCATTGTGTTTAAATACAAATAAATCTACATCATCTTCAACAAATTCAAATATTTCTAAGATGTCATCCTTAGAACAATCTGATTCAAAATCAAATTCAAAACCAATATATGTTTTAAAACAATTAATATTTTCTAAATTTGGAATAGAAGATGTAATTGGTATATTAATTAATATTTCACCCATTTTGTTAAAGAATCTAAAAATTGAAATAATGTCCATTCCCGAATTAAAAAAGTCTTCATCAAATCTAAGTGAGATATGCCATAATAATTCATCTTCATTACTTACAGCTTTTTCTTCAACTTCTATTATTTGATTATCAATAGTAATTGGTTCATTTAAAAATGATGATAATTCAATTTGTAGATTCTGTGTTTGACTTGTTAATTCCTCTGAAAAATCTTGATTATTTACACAACATTCCACCATATTTTGAGTATTGTCTTTTACATTCATAAATAAAGAAGATAATGTTGCATCTAATTTTGTATTACCGCATCTTACATCATCTAATAAATTCTCAGCAATATGAGTAAAGCTAACAATGTTATCAAATTCAAACATTCCAGCAGTACCCTTAATTGTATGCATTGCACGAAATATTTCCCCGATTTTTTCAATATCATCAGTTCCATCTTTTGCAT
Source organism: Poseidonibacter lekithochrous (assembly GCF_013283835.1). Classification (GTDB taxonomy): domain Bacteria; phylum Campylobacterota; class Campylobacteria; order Campylobacterales; family Arcobacteraceae; genus Poseidonibacter; species Poseidonibacter lekithochrous. The sequence continues at coordinate 1,442,564 of NZ_CP054052.1, forward strand.
CTAATAATGCATTTTCCATTAGTTGTAATTGTTCAGTTGCATCTTCATAAAAAAGTGTTAGTTCTTCTTCCATTTTATACTCCTAAAACGTAAGCGATTCCTGTTATCTCAAAAGAAGATAATACTTCTTGTTTGAGATTTTTAATTTCAAATTCTTTTTTTGATTCTTCACAACTTTTTTTTAAAGCAATTAAAAGTTGCATTGCACTCATATCAATTTTTGTTATATTCTCAAGGTCAAGTACAACTTTGTCTTGTTCTAAAAGTTTTGAAAAATCTTTTTTAATTTCTTCTACTTCATATATTGTGAAGTTATTATTTTCAAGTTTCATGTTTTATCCTAGAAGCTTTTCAAGGGCAATAAGAAATTTAGCTTTATTAAAAGGTTTTACTAACCAAGCTTTAACACCTAATGCTTTTCCTTTTGCTTTTAAGTCATCTTTAGATTCAGTTGTCAACATAACAATAGGTAAAAATTTGTATGCAGGATCTTTTTTGATTTCTGCAACCATTTCTAGTCCACCCATATTAGGCATATTTACATCACTAAATACAATATCAATTTCATGTTGTTTGATTTTTTCTAAGCCTTCACTACCATCAGTTGCTAAAACTACGTTATAACCTGCTTCGATTGCAGCTTTTGAAGAGACACTTCTAATTAAACTAGCATCATCTACTAATAAAATTGTTTTTGCCATGATAAATCCTTTTTTTAAAAAATAAAATAGCTTATTTTGAAATGTTAAATGAATTATGTGGCAAAATTGTGTTTATTAAAATTATTATTTTGAGAGTTTTTTCCAGAAGAGAAATTATGCGATTATTAGTTTATATCCTTGTCCTGATATATTTCTAATAAAATCAGTAGAGATCTTCTTTCTTAAGTTTTTAACGACAGTTCGAAGTGCCATACTCGTCATTACTTCATCGAATTGCATCCAAACGTGTTGTTCTATTTCTGAGTATGTTACAACCCTGTTTTGATTTGCAAGTAATAAATCAATAAGGTTTTTTTCTTTTCTGTTTAATTTTATTTTTTTGTCATCTAAAGATAGAATTTCTGAATTAGTTTTATCATATTTAAGAGAATGTGTTATTTTTACATATATATTAGAGTTTATATTTAAAATCTCAACAGCATTAAAAAGTACTTCTTTTAATTGTCTAATATTAATAGGCTTTACTATATATGATTGAATATTTAAGTTTGCAGCAGGTAATAAATAATCAACATCTGCATGTGCTGTAAGTAAGATTATTGGAATTTGTATATTTTCATTTCTAACTTTTCTTATAAATTCTATTCCATTTAAATTTGGCATTGCAATATCTGAAATAATTATCTGTGGAGTTTTTTCATAGTAGTACTCTAATGCTTCTGAGCCACTTGTTGCTACTGTTATATTATCTGAAACTTCTAAAAGAATTTTTGTCATTTCTTCTCGAGTATCATAATCATCTTCTACATATAATATGGAGATATTTTTAAGTAATATAGCTAATTCTTTCATTTGCATAATAACTACCTTTATAAATAAATAACTTAATAATAACAAATAATTATAGAAAATAATATTAATAATCGTATAAATTTCAAAAGTGTCTTCTTTTTGCCACAATTTTTTTCTATAATTACTCAAAGGATTTTTGATGAATATATTATTTGTTAGCCAAGAAAAATATGGTGAAGAAAATATTAGAGATTTTTTTAGAGAGATTAATATTGATATTCAATATATAACTTTTAGAGAATACACTAAAAACTTAGAAAAAATAGATTTTGTAAGTTTAGATTTTATATTTATTGAATTACTAGGAAAAGAAAAAAGAAAGATAAATTATATTAAAAATTGTCAAACTCAGAATATTTCTTCTTTTGTAAATATTATTTATATTTTTGAAGATGTAAACCTAAATACTCTAATTAAAGGATTGAGATTAGAAAAATTTGACTATTTAATTAAACCTTTGGAATCAAATGATGTTTTATCAAAAATAAACTTATATAGCGAAGAGCGAATTCAAACTTTATATGAGAGTTATAAGATGATTGTAAAAGGAAAACTTCTAAGACCTTTAGAGCATCAATGGAAACAACCTCTAAATTTAATTGCTACAAATTTAGTAAACTTAGAAATTAAATCAGAGTTATCAAAATTAGATCATGAAGATATTACTGAAACTAATAACAAAATAGAAAAAGCAATCGGCACTATTTCTAATACCTTAACAAATTTAAATGATTGTTTTAAAAATTCTGTATCAAAAAATGAATTTAATGTAAATTCTGCTTTTGAAAAAATATTAGAATTTGTAACTCCTCAAATGATGAAACATAATATTGTTTTAAACTATAAAAAAAATGAAAAGAATATAAGAGTAAATAACTATGAAAATGAATTCTCATTAAGTTTATTAGTATTTTTATTTATTTTTACTCATTGGATAATTGATTCAAAAGAGGAAACACAAAAAGTTTATATTGATTTTGCGTATTTAGATGAGAATGAAAAGACAGTAATTAACATTAAATTTAGAGAAGAATTACCAATGTACCAAATTTATAATAAATTTGACTTGGAATTTTTTGTTGTAAAAGAATTATTAAAAAGATTAGGATTTATTTATCAAAGTAGTTCTGTTGATAATATGACATTAGTAAAACTCATTTTATAATGGAGGGATTATGTTTAAGAAATATCTATTATTTATTTTTATTACTATAAACCTTTTTGCTCTAGAAAAGGTCTCTTTACAATTAGCTTGGTTGGATCAATTCCAGTTTGCTGGTTATTATATTGCTAAAGAAAAAGGCTATTATGAAGATTATGGCTTAGATGTGGAGTTCAAAAAGTTTGACTTAGAATATTCAAGAAATAGAAATATTATTAATGATGTTTTAAACGGCAATGCTAATTATGGAATAAGCCACTCAAATCTTATTGTTGATAAATCTAATGGCAAAAAAGTAATTGCATTAGCTTCAATTTTTCAATCCTCACCTTTAGTATTAGTTTCTCTAAAATCTTCTGGAATAACGTCTTTATCCAATATAAAAGATAAAGTTATATCACTTACAAAATCTGATTTAGGTACAACTGCATTAAGAGCAATGCTAGCTTCTCAAGGATTTGATGTAAATAAGAATAATATTAAAGAATATTCTTTTAATGTGGATGAACTTATTAATAAAGAGTCTGATTTAGTAAATGTGTATATGTCAAATGAATTATATGGTTTAGATGAAAAGGGTATTGAATATGATGTTTTTGCCCCAAAAGATGAAGGATATGATTTTTATAGTGATATTTTGTTTACTAGTCATATGGAATACAGTAATAATCCCCAAAGAGTAGAAAAGTTTAGAACAGCTTCCTTAAAAGGATGGAAATATGCTTTTGATAATATAGATGAATCTATTAATATAATATATGAAAAATATAATAGTCAAAAGAAAACAAAAGATGCATTACTTTATGAAGCATACCAATTAAAAAAACTAGCATATTATAAAACTTCAGAAATTGGTGAAATTAATATTAAAAAAATGCAAAGAATATATGATATTTATAAAATCATGGGAGAAGTAAAAGGTAAGATTGATTTAAATGATTTTATTTATAGTAATTTAAAATTAAACCTTAGCACTGAAGAAAAAAAGTTTATAAAGAATCTTACGAAACTAAGAATTCATAATGAGAGTAAATGGCCTCCATATAATTATAATGAATTTGGTTTACCGAAGGGTTTTTCTATTGATTATATGAATATACTATCTAGAAAACTTGGAATTGAAATTGAATATATTTCAAATAAAAGTTGGAATGAATATTTGACTATGATTAAGAATAGAGACTTAGATATTATGCTTAATATTGTAAATACTCCCAATAGAAGAAGTTATATAAACTTTACAAAACAATATGCTGAATCTTTACCTACTATATATGTTTTGGGTACTAGAACAGATATTACAAGTATTAAAGATCTTGATGGAAAAACGGTATCGGTTCCAAAAGGTTTTTATACAAGTGAAATTATAAAAAAACATTATCCTAATATAAAACTCAAATTAACAAAAAATAGTTTAGAAGCATTAAAAGATGTGGCTTTTAGAAGAGCAGATGCAACAATTAGTGATTTTGCAGTGGCTAGTTATCTTATTAAAAATCACGGGATTATAAATATAAAAGGTATTGTTGATACAACAGATCATAGATTTGTTAGTAGGCTTAATATTGGGGTTAGAAGTGATATGCCTATTTTAAAAGAAATTATTGAAAAAGGCATGAAAAATATAAAAGATGAGGAGTTAATAAAACTTAGACATAAATGGTTTGGAAATGAACTAATTTTAATGAATAAGGAAATTTTATTTACTAAAAAAGAAAAAAACTATTTACATAATAAATCAAGTATAAATATATGTATTGATCCTAATTGGGCACCTTATGAATATCTTCATGAAGGGGAACACTTAGGTGTTACATCTGATTATATGAAATATTTTTCTGATGTTTTAAATCTTCCTTTTAAATTAATAAAAACTGATTCTTTTTATAATTCTCTTTTATTATTAAGAGAAAAGAAATGTGATTTAATTCCAGCTGCTGCTATTACTTTAAATCGATTAAATTATATAAATTTTACTAAGCCATATTTATCTTCATCCTTTGCTTTAGCTACATTAAAATCTCACAAAAAAGTACCTAGAATAAATAACTTATTAGAGAAAACGTTTGGAATGGTAAAAGGTTATGCTTCTATTGATATCTTTTTGAAAAAATATCCTTCTATTAGAATTAGAGAATTTGATACTATTTCTAATGGTTTAGCAGCAGTTCGAAAAGGTGAAATATTTGGCTTTATTGATATTCCTACTACTTTAAGTAGTGTTATTACGAAAGAGTATTTTACAAATATTAAAATAGCTAGAGAATTAGATACAAAATTGGAGCTTTCAGTTGCACTAAGAAATGATTCTCCTGATTTATTATCTATTTTTCAAAAATTAATTACTTCAATAACAAAAAAAGAAAAAGATAGAATCTTAAATAAATGGATTACTGTTAAATATGAACACAAATTTGATTACTCATTAGTAGGAAAAGTATTTTTACCAATATTCTTTTTCTTAGGAATGATAATATTCTATCTTTGGACTGTAAAATTAAAAAGAGAAATTAAACATAGAAAATCAATAGAAAAAGAGTTACAAAGCTCACTAGATAATTTTAAGATGCTAGTAGATTCTACAATTGAGGCAATATTCTTAATTGAAAAAAGTGGTAAATGTATTGAAGCTAATCATGAAGCGAGAAAGCTATTTAAGTTTTCAAAAAAATCTGATTATATTGGAAGACATATATATTTTATTATTGCTCAAGATGATAAAGAAAAAGTGCGTAAAGAGATAAAAAAGAATAAATCTTTTCCTAGAGAAATTAGACTAGTTAAAAAAGATGGTACATTATTCCCTGGTTTAGTAAAAGGTGAAAATGTAAGAAAATCAAACCAAACAATGAGAATTGTATCTATTGTAGATTTAACAGAATTGAAAGAGAAAGAACACTTACTTTTTCAACAATCTAAACTTGCATCAATGGGTGAGATGATGAGTGCTATTGCTCATCAGTGGAGACAACCACTTAATGCCTTAGCTGCTTTAAATATGAAAGTTGAAACTAAGTTGGAATTTCAAGATACTATGGATTTAGAAGAGTATAAACCAATCTGTGAGAATATTAATAATCAGCTAAATTATATGTCTAAAACCATTGATGATTTTAGAGATTTTTTTATTCCTTCTAAGAAAAGAACTCATTTTAATATTTGTGATGTTATTGAGAGTGTTTTTTCAATGTTAAAACCTCAATTAGAGAGTTATAATATTGAATATACTTTTGATTGTAATAATATATATATTGACGGTTTTCCAAATGAATTTAAACAAGTAATTATTAATATTCTAAACAATGCAAAAGATGCAATTGTAATGAATAATATTAGCAATGGAAAAATTGATGTTAATATCATAAAAGGAAAAAATAAATTTGTTATTTTTATAAAAGATAATGGTGGTGGTGTAAGTATGGAAATTATTAATAAAATATTTAATCCTTATTTTACGACTAAATTTGAATCTAAGGGGACAGGAATTGGTCTTTATATGTCTAAAATGATTATAGAAAAAAGTATGAATGGGGAATTAAAAGTCGAAAGTAAAGATGGTGAAACTATTTTCAGTATTACTATTTCTTAGTACCACATAAATACCACAAATTTGATTTATAATTTGATATGGAGTTAGTTATGAATAGAGTTTTAGTAAAAGATAAAATCAAAGATTTGAGTGTTTTATTTATTGATGATGAGAAAATTGTTATTGATATTATGAAAGAGATTTTGCCTATGTTATTTAAAGAAGCTTATTATGCTTTAGATGGAGTAGAAGGTATTAATCAATTTAAAATGAATGAACCTGATATTATCATTACTGATTTAAGTATGCCAAAACTAGATGGTATAGAAATGATAAAAGAAATAAAAATACTTAATGAAAATATAAAAGTGATATGTATTAGTGGTCATAATGAGCACTCTGAAATTGATAAGTGTTTAGCCTTAGGATGTACTTATATTGTAAAACCTATAAGTTCCACTGTACTATTTAAAGCTTTCGAAGAAATCTTAGATATAACTGAGTAAGGAAATATTATGAATTTAAAAGACCTTTTACAATATTCAAAAAATCTAACTGTTTTATATGTGGAAGATGATATTTCAAAAGAAGTAACAGCAAAACTATTAGAAGAAATCTTTGCAATAGTTGATATTGCTTCCGATGGATTAGATGGTTTATCAAAATATAATGAATATTATCAAACACATAATTTATTTTATGATGTGGTTATTAGTGATATTAATATGCCAAAAATGAATGGTGTTGAACTTAGTAAAAATATTTTTGAAATAAATGATAAACAAGAATTAGTAATTGTTTCAGCTTACAATGACCCAAGAAACCTTATTGATCTTCTCAATATTGGAGTAAGTTCTTTTATACAAAAGCCTATGAGTTTTGAGAATACTATTAAAACGTTAACAAAAGTTTGTCAAGATATTTATAATTCAAATATTGTTAAACAATATAATGAAAATATGAAAGAACAAAATGAAGATTTAACTGATTCTAATCAATTATTAGAAAAAAAAGTAAGTGAAAGAACACAAGATTTAGAGAATTTACTTTACAATGATAAATTAACTGGTTTGAAAAGTTATTACTCTTTAATGAAAAATATAGATGACTCAGCTTTATCCATATTCTTTGTTGTTAATTTAGATTCTTTTCATAATATTAATAATCTGTATGGTTTTAAAAACTCGAACTCTTTATTGTATCAATTTGCTCAATGTCTAAACATTTTCAATTCCACTTTAGATTATAACTTATATAGAGTTTATGCTGATGAATTTGTTTTATTTAAAGAGATAGATGATAACTACTATTTACAATCTTATGAAAAAGATTTATTTAAATTAATATCAACTATAAAAGAGTATAACTTTACAGTAAATGATAGGGATTCAATTGATTTAAATGCAACTATTGGTCTATCTATTGCTGAAAAGAATCCTTATGTTAGTGCGGGAATGGCTTTAAGGCATGCAAAAAAACATAGATTAAACTATGTGATTTATAATAATACTTTAGACTTATCAAGCTCAATTAATGATGTTTTAAAATGGTCTCCAAGACTTAAAACAGCTATTGAGAATGATATGATATTGACAGCCTTTCAACCAATTGTTGATAAAGAAGAAAATGTATTGAAATTTGAAGTTTTAATGAGAGTAGGGGAAAAGGCCAATGAAAGTTTTAATATAATTTCTCCTTACGAATTCCTCGAACCATCTAAAAAAACTAAGCATTACAATTCTATGATGGCTATTTTAATTGAAAAAAGTTTTATTACTATGTATAACAGAAAAGAAGACTTTTCAATAAACTTGTCTTATGAAGATATATATAATAGAACTCTAATTAATATTATAAAAGAAAACCTAACTAGATTTAAAAAAATTGGAAGTAGGTTAATAATAGAAATATTAGAGACAGAAAGTATTGAAGATTTAGAAATCATGCAAAAATTTGTTACTGAGTTTAGAAAATTTGGTGTTAGAATTGCCATTGATGATTTTGGTACTGGGCATTCAAACTTTTCTAATATTATTGCTATTGAACCTGACTATATAAAAATTGATGGTTCGTTTATTAAAAATATTCATAATGATGCAAAAGCATATACAATAGTAAAAGGAATAATATCAGCATCAAAAGAGTTAAATATTAAAACAATTGCTGAATTTGTTCATAATAAAGAAGTATTTGATGTTTTAGTAGAACTAGGAATTGATGAATTTCAAGGTTATTATTTCTCTGAACCATTATTAAATATATAAAATATTACAAAATGACATATAATTAAGTAGTAAAAATTTATTGTTATATAATTCCTTTAGTTTAATTAAGAAGGAATTATTATGAAATTATGTGGTATCGAATTGAAAGCTAGTAATACAATATTAAGTGTAATAGATTTTAGAGAAGATGATGATATTATTGACTATATTGATTTAAAAATAAAGAAAATTACTTTGGAAGATGATGAAAATCAAGAAGACATATCAAAGTTTTCTTCTTCAATTAGTTCATTTCTAAAAGAAAATGAAATTGAAAAAGTTTTTATTAAAAAAAGAGCAAAAAAAGGTACTTTTTCAGGTGGTGCAGTTACCTTTAAAATGGAAGCTTTAATACAGTTAAATAGTATATGTGAAGTTGAACTTATCTCATCACAAAGTATAAGCTCTTTTGAAAAAAAGAACTCAATCATATTTCCTAAAGCATTAAAAAAATATCAGGAACAATCATATTTAGGTATATTAGCAACAAAAAGAATAGAAAATGTTATTTAGATCATAGATATTTGATAAAAAGGACAAAAAAGAGTTATTTTTATAAGATATAGTTAAAATTATTATTGTAACATATAAACATAAATTCGAAAAAGGAGAATTTATATATATATTTTATATATATAAGTGATAATAACTATGCTGAATGAGAATTTTTTTAAAACACTTACAATTTTATATGTAGAGAATGATTTAGAGTTAAAAACTGAATTTTCTTCTATTTTAAATAAATTTTTTAAAAAAGTTTTTATAGCTAATGATGCAAAAGAAGCATTAATTATATTTAATCAATGTAATAAAGATAATATTACTATTGATGTAATTGTTAGTGAATCTCAATTTGATGATTTTTCAGGACTTGATTTACTAACAAAAATTAGGACTTTTGATAAAAATCTACCTTTTATATTCTTTACTGAAAGTAATGATATTGATTTATTACTTGAATCCCTAAGACAAGACGTAACAGCATATTTTATGAAACCTTTGAACTTAGATGAGGTACTAAAAAAAGTCCAAGAAGTCTGTCTAACAAAAAAACAAGAAGACGAAATTACAGACTCTCAAAATGAAGTAGAAGATTACTTAAATATCATAAATAAAGTTGCAGTTGTTTTTATTTTTGATGTAGAAGGGAATATCGTATATATAAATGACTTCTTACGAGAACTAGTAAAATGTGAAGATGAAGATATTATAGGCTTTAATTATAGAATAATCTTTCATCCTGATATGGCTACTTCCATTCTAGACGAACAATGGAGAGTTTTACAATCAAAAGAAAAATGGCAAGGTAAAAGTAAATATATTACAAAAAGTGGAGCTGCGTTTTTCTCTAACTGTACAATTATTCCTGTTTTAGATGAAGTGACACAGGAGCTTAGAAAGTTTATTAGTGTTAATTTTCTTACTACAAAAGAAGAGAGTGAAAAAAGAGAATATAAAAAGAAAGTACTTTTTAATTTACAAGAAACAAAAAGAGTAAATAAAGTAGCTCAACAAAAAATTGATGAGTTAGAACATATGTTAGAGCGGTATAAAGGATACGAAAATGTTGTGGAGTATTTTAATAAACAAAAAGTATCAAATATTGAACAATATTCAGAATTACAAAAGTTAGAAAATAAGCTTAAAGCTGGAAGAAGAAGGTTTGAACAACTTACCTTTGGAGTAAATGACAAAATTAATAAAATATCAATATTAACAGCAGATATGAGAGATTCGGAAGAAAAAGCCTCTAAGAAAATAGTAAAAGTTTCAGAAGAAATAAAAATTAGAGAAGCTTATATCTTAAAAATAAAAGATGAGATAAAAGAGAAGTCATTAAAAATTAAAGATTTAGAAGATGTTGTAAAACATAGAACTGAACAATTAGTTGAAAAGAAAGGTTAATAAAAAATGTTTAATTATGCTTTTCTAAAAACTCTAGATATTTTATATGTAGAGAGTGATACTGAAATAAATACATACTTTAGTGAAATCTTAAGTAAACAATTCAAAACAGTTAATTCTTTAGTTTCTGGAAGTGAAGCTTTAGAAGCTTTTAAAAAAGATCACAATAGTGAAAATATTCTTAATTTAGTTATTATTGATGTTGCTTTAAAAGATATGTCAGGAGTTAAACTTCTTGAAGAAATTAGAAATATTGATAAGAATATTCCTATTATTCTAACTACGGATAAAATCGAAGTAGATCCTTTACTTAGTGCAATTGAGTATAAAGCTAGTGATTATTTACAAAAACCTATAAATGCAAAGGATTTAGTTTTTTCAGTTGAAAGAATTTGTCAAAATAAATACTTTGATAAATTAAGAGAAGAAACACAAAAAGATTTAGAAGATATAAGAAGTGTAATAAATGAAGTTGCCCTTGTAAGTAAAACTAACCTTGAGGGTGAAATAATCTTCTGTAATAATTACTTTACAGAAATTACTGAATATACACAAGAAGAGTTAGCAAGTAATAAACATGAATTAATAAAAGATGATGCAACAAATAAGCTTATTTATGAGGGTTTATACAAAAGTATTAAAGATGGTAATATTTGGGAAGGTAAATTAAAACAGCTTACTAAATCTAAGAGTGAATTCTATGTTTACCTAACAGTAATTCCTGTATTAAAGAAAAACTCTAATGAAATATGTGAGTTTATGTGGATATCTTTTTTAGCAACAGATGATGAATTAGAACAAAAAGAGTTTAAGAAAAAAGTTGCAAAGAATATTCATACTAATAGAAGAATAAATATGGAAGCAAGAGAAAAAATTGATGCTTTAATAAATAAAATCAATTTTTATAAAAACTTAGAATCAAATGTTAAAACAGAACAACAACGTGGGGCTAAATTTAAGAACCAAATAAAGTTTTTTAAAGATGAACTTGTTGGAGTAGAAGAAAAACTAAAAGTTACTAGTGATAAAGCTAGTAAGAAAATAAAAGTAGTATTAGCTGATGAAAAGGAAGTAAGAAAGAAAAATGATGTTGCAATGTTGAGTTTAGAGAAATTAACTGGTGAACTTAATGATAAAAATAAAAGTATTAAAACACTTACAAAAGAATTAGCAGAACAAGTAAAAATTATTGAAAAACTTATGAATTCAATTGATAGTAAAGAGAACCAACTTGATATGTAAAAAAATAGTTCTTATATTTCTTTTTTCATCTATTGCTGTTTTATCAAATGACAAATGGATGAAAATTTCTCCTATTGGTTCAGCTACAAATTCAAATCAAAAAAAAGAAACAATAAAAGTATCAAAACCAAATCTTTTATATAAAAAAGAAAATATTAAAGGCTCGCAAAATAAACTGTTAAGTCTTCCTCTTGAAGATAAATTATCAAAAGATCATATTGTAAAAAAAGAATATTACAAAAGAGGTGTTTTAAAAAAATCAACTTCATATTTAAAATCTAAAAAAGATGGAGTTGAAAAAGAGTTTTATATTAATGGAAAAGTTATGATTAAAACTAATTATCTTAATGGGAAAAAACATGGTATTGAAAGAATATATGATGAATCAGGAAAAGTTTATAAAAGTATTTTTTATAAAAATGGGGAAAAACTAGAATAAAATGGCAGAGAGTGGGGGATTCGAACCCCCGGAGGCGTGAACCTCGCCGGTTTTCAAAACCGGTACATTCGACCAACTCTGTCAACTCTCTGCAATTAATAATAATGGTGCGAATGGTGAGAATCGAACTCACACTCCGAAACCGGAATTGGATTTTAAGTCCAACGCGTCTACCTATTCCGCCACACTCGCACTATATATATGGTGGTGAGAGAAGGATTTGAACCTTCGAAGCCGTAGGCGGCGGATTTACAATCCGCAGGATTTGACCACTCTCCAACCTCACCGTTTGTTTGAAGGTTGAAATAATATATTAATTAATATTAATTTAGTATTAAATTTTATATTTTGTGTTATAATTTTCAAAAATAATTTATAAGGAGTACTTTTGATTAATAGAATGGAAGTAAATGATAGAATGAGTAGAATTGTTGAGCATAATGGAACAGTATATTTAGCTGGTATAGTATCTGATGATAAAACTTTAGATATTCATGGTCAAGCTAAAAGAGTTTTTGAAATTGCTGATAAAAGATTAGCTGATGTTGGTGCTAATAAAGGTAATATCTTAAGAGCTGAGATTTTCTTAAAAGATATTTATAGAGATTTCGCTGATTTTAATTCTCAATGGGATTTATGGATTGCTGATGTTAATGCTCCTGCAAGAGCTTGTGTTGAAGCAAATATGGCAAGTGAAGGTACGCTTGTAGAAATTATATTCACAGCTGTTAAAGCTTAGGTTATAGTGTGATATTATTTGATATCACACTTTCCAAATCTACATTTTAAAAATCTAATTAACATAAAAATAAAAAATATTACAATACCTACTTCAAATATTTTATAAATAATTTCCATTTATTTTCCCTTACTTTTGTATTTGTTCCTTGAATATATAAAAAAATACTTTTTTTGTCAAATTTAGGATTAAAAATGTATAAATAATAAAAGTTGTTTTAAGATTTTTACATTAAAATAATGAAAAAATTGAAGGCATATTATGTATAAACAAATAGTAGGTGCAACTTTTAATGGGATTTTTGAAAAGAAGTATCAACTTCTAAAAGCTTTGTTAATTCCATTTTTTATAATAGTTTTATTTGAGCAAGTATTACCTTATTCTGTTTTAGCTCAAAATAAAATAATTTTATTTACATCTGCGATAGTTTTATTCTGTATTAATATTTTAATTGCCATTACAACTCATAGAGTTTTATTAATAGAAGAAAATGCTGTTCCTACTTGGGGTTTATATAAATTTACAAGTAGAGAGATAAAGTTCTTTTTTTATTCTTTATTAATTGTATTATTTGTAATGATTATTATTTTCCCAGTTGTCTTACTTTTTAGTGTAATACTAGATTCTTCAAATGAATTGGTTTATCCTTTATTGATTATATCATCAGGTATTATCTCAATATTTGTCTTTTCAAGATTATCTTTGGTTTTACCATCAATAGCACTGGATCATGACTTGTCTTTTGCTGATTCTTGGAAGTTAACTTCTAAACATAAAATTTTATGTATGTTTACAATTATTATAATTCCTTCTTTAATTGCTATATTAATTTCATTAGTTTATGGAATTGCCATTGAATTTTTAACGGCAGTTATTTCAACAAAATTAAACTTTTTAAATTCATTATTAACTTTATTTGTAAATGTATTTATTATTAGTGCATTATCTGCAACTTATAAATTTTTAGTTCCAGATAATTATTCTGAAAAAGAAGAAGTTTTTGTAGAGCAATCACGTGAAATTAAAACATCAAGTAAAGATGATACTTTTGATATTTTTTTACCATTTTCTTTAGGCTTGGATTTTGATGAGATTAAAGAGCTACTATACGAAGAGTATTCAAGGTTTGGCTTTGATAATGTAGTAATTAATAAAGATAACTCTTGGATGATTAAAACTACAAGAGAAGGGCAATCTTATGTTAGTGTGTCTGTATTGGAAGATAGTTTTAAAATTGAGTCATTTAATACACAAAAACCTGATATAGAAATTTTTAAAAATAAAGATGAAAAGTTATAATATAACTTTTGCATCTTTAATAAATTTATCCATTCCATAATCATCTTGAACTAAAAAACTAATTTCATTTTTTTCATCTATAATAGCTTTTGCTAAAGTTTTTTCAATATTTTCATCCCCATTAAAATAATCCCTATTTAAATATTGAATTGTATATTGTTCATCATTTTTAATATTAAGTTTTTTTAGTTCTTCTTGAGTATTTTTAACAAAGTTCATTTATTCTTCTTCGTGTTTATGTTCTTTTACATTAGCCATAATTTGATCGTAAATTCTTTGATATTCACTTTCAGGCATTTTGTCTTTTTTTATTACTTCAATAATATTTTGTAATTCAACTAAAAAAGATTCTAACTCTTTTATTGCTGTCATATCATCTTCTGTTTGTTCATTATTTTCTAAAAGTTTGTGTAAATCTTCTAAGTATGATTCCACTTCTGGTATCATTAAGTTTTCTACAACATCGTTTAATTCAGTTTTAATATCTTTCATTTAATTCCTTTTCTATGTGTAATTATATAATTAATTTGAAATAATAAGCTTATATGAAGAATATTATAATTTAAAGCTATTATTTGATTATTTTTAAGAATAACTATTGTACAATTTTTTTTAATTATTTTTTAAGGTTTTGATGTGCGTAAAAATATTATTTTTAAATATATAATAATGGTTGCTGTTCTTGCTATTGTTATAACTGCTCTTAGTTTGTACAATTTGAGAAATATTGGAATTAAATCTGCTATCCATAATGCAGAAGCCTTATCTGAAGTGATAAAAAGTGGATTAACATCCCATATGTTAAATAATAATATGCATCAAGTAGATACCTTTATTGACTCTGTATCTAATATAAAAAATGTAGATAAAATCTGGTTAGTTCGAGGAGATCTTGTAAGTAATCAATTTAAAAATATTGATAAAACGAAACTCCCAAAAGATGCCTTAGATAAAAGTGTTTTACTAACAGGTAAAATGCAATATGAAATTCAAGAAACATTTACTACAACAAATGTAAGAGTTACAATTCCTTACAACGCAATTGCTGAAAAAAATATTGACTGTTTACAGTGTCATAATGTAAAACAGGGAGAAACTTTAGGTGCAGTATCTTTAATGTTAGATATAAGTACTCTTAAGCAAATCGGTATAGAATCAATTTATATTATTTCTCTTATTGTTATATTAACCATTGTGATTATTATATTTCTATCAAGAAAAATATTAAGACCTTATATTTCATTATTTAACAGATTTAGTAATAACATTAATTGTGCAGTAACTGGTAAGTTTAATCAGATACAACCACCTCGTGGAATTACAAGTGAGATGTTAACTTTAACCCAAGAGTATAATAAGCTAATTGTAAACTTTAGAGAAACTTCTGTAGATATAGAAAAGAAACTACAAGGATTTATTGGTTACAACAATATTAATAATGGAAAAGACCCATTAAATGATTCTAAAGAAATTATTGATAATTTATCAAATTTATATCAATTTAAAAAAGAGATAGAATTAGACAATACAAGAGATGAAATATATGCAAGATTATCTCAGATTTTCTTGAATAAATTTGGAATCAAAAACTTCTCTTTTGTTGAAATAGATATGTTAAAACAAAAAATGTCTGCTGTTGTAAAAGAAGGAAATATGTTCCACTGTGAAAAAACTATGAGTGAATCACCAGAGTTATGTAGAGCAGCTAGAACAAAAAGTGATGTAATGTCTATGGACTTCCATAGTACATGTCCATATTTTGAAAACAAAGACAAGTATTATTACTGTACCAACATAGATATTAGCAAAAATATCTATTTAATTATAAACTTTGTTTTTGATACAAAAGAAGAGTTAGAGAACTTAAAGGAACAATTTACTTTTATAAAAAGTTATATTAATGAAGCAGCACCTTCTTTAGAAGTTAAATTATTAATGAATGCACTTAAAGAATCAGCATTTAGAGATGGCTTAACAGGTCTTTATAATAGAAAGTTCTTAGAAGAACACACTAAAAAACTTATTCCTCAAGCTAAAAGAGAAAATATTAATGTTGGTGTATTAATGTTAGATATGGATCACTTTAAAGCTGTTAATGATGAGTATGGACATGATATTGGTGATAAAGTGTTAAAAGAACTTGCACGAATTTTAGATGAAACAGTTAGAGAGTCAGATTTAGTAATTAGATATGGTGGAGAAGAATTTATTGTATTACTAGTTGGTGTTAAATCTGAAGAAGATACTATTACTGTTGCTAATAAAATAGGGCAAAGAGTAAGAGAAAATGAAATCGATGTATACGCAGGTGCTAAACTTAAAAAGACTATTAGTATTGGTGTTTCGATGTTCCCTCAAGATTCAACTTCATTTAATGGTGTTGTTAAAAATGCTGATATTGCATTATATGAAGCAAAAAGTACAGGACGAGATAAAGTTGTAAGATTCAAAGAAGAACAAGTATCAAGTGTAGACTTATTCTAAAAAGAAAAAAGTATTTACTTTTTTCTTTCATATTATATAAACTAATTTTATTGTAGACTAATCCAAACTAATATCTTTTATATTGGAGTTTTTAAATGTTTCAAATTTCTGAAGAAAAAATCCATCATTTACCTCGATTTTTTATGTTGTTATCAATACCGGCACTTTTATATATAGGTCTTTTAAGTATTGATTATTTTAATTTAGTATCCTTAAAACTTGAACTTCATTCAATTATTATAATTCTAATTATTCTTTTAATTTTTATGTTTTTTATTATTCATAATGCTTGGTATGCATTCTCCTTTTTTCGTAATTCTTTTAATGGTGTTATTGAGAATGTGGAAGTATTCCTTACTAAGAATCAATTAATGATTGCTGGAAAAAGTAAAGCTTTTGGAAATATTGATTTCTTTTTTGATGAACATGAAAGAAAAGTGAGAAATGACCACTTTGCAAGTGTCGCTGCTTCTATATTCCCAACTCTTGGTATTCTTGGTACTTTTATAGCAATTGCAATATCAATGCCTGATTTCTCTGTTGAGTCACAAGAGGCATTAGAGAGTGAAATCACTGTTTTATTAAGTGGAATTGGTACTGCTTTTTATGCTTCTATTTATGGGATATTTTTATCTTTATGGTGGACGTTTTTTGAAAAAAGAGGACTTACTAAAATCCAAAAAGAAATAGATGAAGCAAAAGCATATTATAAAACTAAAATATGGAATGAAGATGAAATCAAAATTTTATCGCTAACTCAAAATCAAACTTCAAATGAGAACTTGATTAATAAACTAGAGAGTATTGTAACTCCTGAATTTTTATTTACTTTAGATAATGTTGCTAAATCAAAAATACAGTCAGTTGAAAAATTACAAGAAGAACATATTGCATTAGAGAATAAACTATCTAATAATTATATTAATATTGCACAACTTTTTGAGCAAACAGCAATTAAACAAAAAGAGTTATTAGAAGATTTTGATATTTTAAATAAATCAATATCTAATACAAATGAGAACCTTTCAACTTCTGTTTTTGAACAATCTAAACATTCAAAAGCTATGAAAGCTGAAATTTATTCTGTTCTATCTTCTTTTGAGTTAATATCAAATGATTTAAAAACTTTAGGGCAAGATTTAATTAAAAAAGATATAGAAATAAGTAGACAAGATGAACAAAGATAACAATAACACAAGTTTCTGGATATCTTATGCTGATTTAATGGCAGGATTATTATTTGTATTTATACTACTAGTAGGTGCTATTATTATTAAGTACTCTTTTCTTGAAACAGAATCTAAGATACTTGAAAAAACTCTAAGTGTTGAAAAGACAGCACTAGAGAAAAGTAAAAAAGAGTTAATGAAAAAAGAAGATGAAATATCTAGAACGTTAATTGCCTTAGAAAAAAGTAGGAAAAATCTTGATTACTTAAAAGAGACAATAACTTTATTAAACTCGAATTTAGAAGAATCTACAAAAACAAACGAAGATTTAAATCAAACTATAAAAAAAGATAAAAGCGCAATTTCTTCTTTTGAAACAGAACTACAAAGTAAGAAAGTGCAAATTGAATTATTAACAAATCTAAAATTAGAAAATAAAGAAAAAATTTCTGAACTTTTATTAACAGAAATAAAACTAAAAGAGACTCTTGATTTATTAAATCTTAATGTAAAACAAAAAGACACAGAACTAGATAATTATTCAGAAGATATTCTTTTAAAAGAGAAACTAATTGTCGCATTACAAGATAAGAATCAACTTTTAGATGATGAGTTACAAGTAATTTTAGAGAGATTAAAAACAACAGAATCAAAACACTCTTTAGCTATTCAAGATTTAAGTAATACAAAACAAAAAATTAAAAACCTAACAGGAATTAAAATAAAGGTTATTACACTTTTAAAAAATGCTTTAGGTAATAATATGCAAATTGATCCAAAAAATGGTGCTATTAGTCTATCTTCTAATATTTTATTTGATGAAGGACAATTTACATTAAAAGATAATTCTAAAGAGGCTTTAAAAAATGCTGTATATGACTATTTTAATACTATTTTAGAAAATAAAGATATAAATAAACATATTGATAAAATCATAATTGAGGGACATACTAACTCAAAAGGTTCTTTTCTTTACAACTTAGAATTATCTCAAAAAAGAGCATATTCAGTAATGTCTTTTCTTTTAGATTTAGATTTTGATAAAAGAGATAATCTAAAAAAACTTGTAGTTGCAAGTGGACGGTCTTTCTTAGATCCAATATATGATAATAATGGTTTAGAATTAAAAGATGAATCAAGAAGAATTGAGATTAAATTTAGACTTAAAAATGAAGATGCTATAAAAGAAATAGAATCGATTTTAGATAAATAAAATATCTTTAGTTTCACTATGTGAGAGTGAAAAAAACTAGTTTAAAAATAAATTTTTATTTAAAATATATTGATATAAAATCTCCTTACTTAATAAAAGGAGAGACTTATGTCAAAAAAGATTTTAATACTAGCTGGTGATTTTGTAGAAGATTATGAATTAATGGTTCCTTTTCAAGCTCTAAAGATGTTAGGGCATGAAGTGGATGTTGTATGTCCTGATAAAAAAGCAGGCGATATAATTAAAACTGCTATTCATGACTTTGAAGGGGATCAAACCTATACAGAAAAACCAGGGCATAACTTTGCCTTAAATGCTTCTTTTGAGGATGTAAATGAATCAAATTATGATGCTTTACTAATTCCTGGTGGACGTGCTCCTGAGTACATTAGATTAAATTCAAGAGTTATTGAAATTGTTCAAGAATTTAATTCACATAATAAACCTATTGCTTCTGTTTGTCATGGAATACTACTTCTAGTAGCAGCTGATGTTATAAAAGGTAAAACTTGTTCTTGTTATCCAGCTTGTTCTCCTGATGTGGAACTTGTGGGTGGAAAGTGGGCAGATATTGGTTTTGAAAATGCAATAGTAGATTCTAATCTAGTAACAGCAGCAGCATGGCCAGCACATCCCCAATGGTTAGCAAAATTTAATGAGATGCTAAAATAAGTTATATAATAAATAAAAAGAAATAAAATGCCAAATCAAATAAAGTCTTTATCTAAGGGATTAAAAGTATATAAAACAATTGTTGATTATGGGAAACCAGTACAAGCAAAAGAGTTATGCTCCAAACTTGCTATTGATAAAAGTACTATGTCTCGATTGTTACAAACTCTTAAGGATGAAGGCTTTATTTCTTATTTAGAAAACTCAAATGAAATCATATCAAATGATATTTTTATAAAAACAAATCAAGCTACAAAAATTGAACTTTTAATAAAGAAAACAAATTATCTTTTAGAAGAAATCGCAAAATTAACAGGAGAATGTTCATACCTTGGCATTTTTGATGATTATCGGGTTTTATATATTAATCAGTTGGATTTATCCAAAAGAGAGATTAAAACTAGAAATAATATAGGAGTTCAAACTCAGCTTCATACAAGTGCTTTAGGAAAATCTATACTTGCTTTTGGAAATTATGACTTAAAGAAATTGAAATTAAATCAATATACTAATAACACAATAACAGATGTGAAGTCTTTAGAAAATGAATTAGAACAAGTGAGAAGCAGAGGCTTTTCTTTGGATAATAGAGAATACCAAGACGGTATGAGATGTATTGCAGTTCCTTTATTTAATGAGGATAATATCTTGATAGGAGCGGTTGGAATATCTGGCTCTTGTGAAAGACTAAGTGCATCTGTAATGTTAGAATTTGGTGAAAAATTATCTGATTTGGTATCTTTACAAAAAATAGTATATTAGTATTAAAATTAAAATAATAAGTATATATTTTATGATAAACTTTTTTATGAAAAAAATTATGCTATTTATCGTTCTTATTTCAAATGTATATGCTCTTGAAATAATTAATAAACCTATTGAATTTACTCAATTAAGAGTAGAACTTACAAAAGAATATATCAAAAAAAGATACAACAAAGTTGTTGAAGATATTAATATTATTCCAAAAATGATAGTTATTCATCACACAGCGCTAGATGATTTCTCAAAATCTTATGATCGATTAAATCCAGAAATTTTATTAAGTGATAGAAAAGATATTTCAAATGCTAGTAAATTAAATGTCTCAGCTCACTTTCTTGTAGATTCTAATGGAAAGATATATTCTTTAATGCCAGAGACTTATATGGCAAGACATGTAATAGGTTTAAATTATTCTAGTATTGGTATTGAAAATGTTGGTGGACAGAAAAAAGGTGATAAATTAACATCTAAACAATTAGAAGCAAATATCAAGTTAGTTAAATATCTTAAAAATAAATATAAAAGTATTGAGTATTTAATTGGTCATTATGAATACAGAAAGTTTGAAAATAGTAAATTATGGTTGGAAAAAGACAAAAATTATAGAACTATTAAAAATGATCCCCATAAGTCTTTTATGGAAAAACTAAGGAAAAACCTTAGTTTTTAAAATCATTGTCCTCTAGATTACCTTCAATTAAGCTAGGGTCAGTTTGATCAGGATCTTCATTTGATGTAATACCTACATTGTTCTTATCAATATTATTGGGTTGAACGTTTGTTTCCTTTTTTACATCATTAGGTTTTGTCATTTCATTTTTATCTTGCATATTTGAAGCAAATGCATTAAATGAGAATATAACACCAAGACAAATTGTTAAAGCAAAAATAGTTTTCATGATTAACTCCTTTTTATCTTGGAATATTATATAGTAAATTATTAAATTAATAAAGTATTTTTATACTAGTTTTTCTTTTGAAATTACAATTCCATCATTATCAGCATAAATATAATCACCTCGATTAAAAGTTAAACCTTCAAAAGAAATTTCTTCTCCTCTTGATGATTCAGTTTTATCAAAATTTCTTAATGGGCAAGTACCGATTGCAAATAGTCCAACATTAATATTTTTAGTTTCGTCAGTATCTCTTACATATCCATTAAGAATAATAGCTTTCCAGTTATTTTTTGCCGCAAATGCCATAAGTTTATCACCTACAACACCAAAAAACTCCTGTGCATTATCAACAACAACGATCTTTCCTTCACCGTTCTCATCTCTTAACATCTCTAGAAGTCTCCAGTTGCTCTTATCAAGTTTAATTGTTTCAATTTGTCCGTAAAATCTTTTTAATCCACCATAGTTGTTAAATTTTGGTGATAATATTTGTAACTCTTTATCTTTGTTCTCATCGCATAAATCAGCTGTATGTATATTCATTATTTCTCCTTCTACTTATGGTGCAATACTAGTATAAAGTAATGTATCAAAAGTGTATAAATTAAAAAAACTTTAAAAAAAAATATTAATTTATAAAAATAAGTGAAAAAGTAACACTTAAATAGTTTTTATAAAAAATATTAATAAAAGTAAAATATCACATGAATACAATATTAAAGTGTTATCATTAGCATTATTTACACAAAGGCCTTATATGGATTTAGCCATAACAACACCCGCTTTACTTTTTCCTGCAATTTCACTGCTTCTATTAGCCTATACAAGTAGGTTTTTAGCCACTGCACAACTAATTAGAGGTTTAAGTGCAAATGCAAGAGATGGTAAAGTCCCAAAAGCATCAAAACAGATTAAGAATTTAAAAAGAAGAGTTGATTTAATTAAGTTAATGCAGATTCTTGGAGTATTATCTCTATTATTATGTACACTTTCAATGTTTTTAATATTTATTGAATATAAAACTTTTGGAAATATTATTTTTGGAATTAGTTTAGTTTTGATGTGTGCATCACTGGTAACTGCAATTACTGAAATATCTATTTCTACAAACGCAATTGAAATGGAACTTGAAGGAATTAAAAGAAATTCTAAAGAACATAAACAAAAAAGTCAAAAAACTAATGACGTAGAGAACGAAACAAAAGTTGAACTAGCTGAGAATAAAACAGAAATAAAAGAAGAAATAAAAAATTAACTTAATATTTTACGTATTTTATTATATAATCACGAAAAAATAAAAAGATATAAATGAAGAAGTTTACAAATGAATCTATGTATGAAATTATTGATTACATGGAAGAAAAATTAAAAATAGATGATTTACTTAGTATTGAAGTACTAAACCCTGACTTAGGTATTAACAATTATGCTGGTGAGATAGTAGATTTAGATGAAGAGTATACATATCACTCTTATAAAGCTTGGAATGATTTAGCTGAATTAATGTTTTGTAAACTTCTTACTCCCCTTAAAGTATCAGAATACACAGTTAATTTAAAATTCAAAAAGATAAATAGAAGTGACTCTTTTCATAAAACAATTAATAGTTCTGATAATGAAAAATATGGTGAAGAGTCTATATTTTTTAGAATCAATAAAAATGAAGAACCAGCATTTTTATACTATTACAAACAAGCCTTAGCTAATGTAAAAATACAAACAAGAAATTCTGTTTTAAATTTAGGTATTAATAAAGCTGATGAATTCCAAACTATTAAAGACTGTTTAGATGAAGATGAGTTTTTAAAAAAAGATTTTGTTGGAATTGACTTTTGTCCTAGTGCAATAGAGTTTGCAAAAAATAGATTTCCTACAAATAACTTTTCATTTTTTACCCATGATATTAATAAACTTGATGAGTTAAATCTAAAAAAATTTGATTTAATTATATCAATTGGAACACTACAAAGTTCATCTTTGAATTTCAAAGAAGCATTTATGAGTTTAATTCAAAACTATTTAGATGAAAATGGATCAATAATATTAGGTTTTCCAAACTGTAGATGGATTGATACAGAGATGATATATGGGGCTAAAGCACCTAATTATTCTTTTAGTGAACAATCAATTTTATACAAAGATGTATACTTTTGTAAAAAGTATTTACAACAGAAAAAATTTAGGGTTACTCTAACTGGAAAAAATTACTTATTTCTAACTGCAACATCTATAAAAAAATAAAAGTTGTTTTTTAATTGCTATAGTTTTATGATACAATATTCTTAAATAATCTCAAGGAGTATATTATGGCAAGTCAACATATAGAAGTTAAAACATTAAAATTAGCACATTCTACTGATGATACAATTAGGATTGAACATGTAGAAAAACCTTATGGTGAGTATAGTAGTCCCGTAGTTAGCATAGCTATCTACTCTCATGGAAAAGAAAAAGTTTCAGAGATTGAGATTCCCTATGAAAATATCGAAGGATTTTTCAAAGCACTAAATGAATCAGTAGCTTTATGTGATTCAATTCCAAGAACAGAACCTCATGCTGAGTTAAATTCTGATGTTGGAGGAGGGGCTTAAGTATTAAGTTTCTTCAAGTATAAATTTTAATTATACTAATTATTAATTCTGAGAAAAAATACATTAATTGCAAAAAATGGTTAACTAAACTTTGATATAATTTCAAAAAAATTTAGGAGATTATTTTGACTAAGTCAAGTTTTTTTGTTCTTATTAGCTTCTTTGTTGCAAGTATAGCAACAATGGGGAGTCTGTTTTTCTCAGAAATAATGCAGTTTATACCATGCAGTATGTGTTGGTATCAACGTATCTTCATGTATCCTCTTGTTCTAATCTTTTTGATTAATCTATTATACCCTGATGATAAAGTTTATAAATATGCTATGCCAATTGTTGTAGTAGGTTTATTATTCTCAATTTACCATAACTTATTAATGTTTGGTATTATTCCTGAAAGTGTTGTACCTTGTGTTCAAGGTGTTCCTTGTTCTACTGAATATATTAATTGGTTTGGATTTATTACTATTCCATTTTTATCTTTAGTTTCTTATTCTATAATTTTCTTCTCATTACTTATGATGAATAAAGGTGGTTCTAAAAATGAAAAATAAAAGTGTTGTACTTATTTCAATTGTTGTTTTAATAGCTCTATTTATTGGAGGAATTTCTTTTTATAATAATTCTCAAGATACACAAAGACAATCTTTATCTCAAGGTGAAGCACCTTTTGTTAGAGATCATTCAATTTCATTTGGTGATAACAAAAAGAATATTACAGTTGTTGAGTTTTTAGATCCTGAGTGTGAAGCTTGTGCATATTTTAGTGGTGCAGTTAATGCAATGTTTAAAGAAAACTATGAAGATATTAGATTAGTAATTAGATATTTAGATAATCATAAGAACTCTAAATATGCAATTAAAATACTAGAATCTGCTAGAAAACAAAATATGTATAAAGAAGTATTAGATGTTGTGTTCTCTTCTCAAGGAAAATGGGCAAAACATAATAATGAAGCTCCTGAATTATTATGGACTGAATTAGCAATAATTGATGGTTTAGATATGCAAAAACTAAAAAAAGATTTTGAAACTATAAATGTTGATGAAATGCTTTCTTTAGATAGAAAAGATGCAACAACTCTTCAAGTAAGAGGTACTCCAACATTTTTTGTAAATGGAATTAAACTAAAAAGATTATCTCCACAATCTCTTATGGATTTAGTTGAATCAGAAATATATAAATAAGTTTATACATTTCTAAAAGTAATTATTATAAAATATAATAAAAAATAGGGCAGTCTCATGAAATTAATAACAATTCTTTTCCTATTTTTTATTACACTTACAAACTTATGGTCAAAAGATACTCTTGATGTGGCTTTATATGGTGTAGATAAAAAGATAGCTACTGAAAAAACCGTTAAGACCTTACTTACAAATCTATTTAAAAAGATTGATAAATTAAGAGACTTAGAATTAAATACATTTTTTTATAAAGACAAAAATGAATTAATTAATGACTTTAAATCAAAAAATAATAAATTTGATATTTTATATACAATGCCTTCGTTATATATTGAAAACTATGAACTATTTAATAAAGGCTCAAAAAATTTAGTTAGCCTAAATTTTAATAATGAAAAATATATTCAATACTATTTAATTACTAATAAAAAAACAGGTTTAAATAGTGTAAAAGACTTAAAAGGTAAAAAATTAGTTCTTGCAGGTACTGATAATTTATCAAAAATTTGGTTTGACAAAATATCTTATGAAAGTACACAAAAATCTTATACAACATATATAAAAAAAGAGATTTCCAATTATAGTAGACATAAAAAAGTGTTAGATATATACTTTAATAAAGTAGACATTGCTATTGTTTCTAAGAGTACTTATGATGTAATGGTTGATTTAAATCCAACTATTGCTAAGAATATTAAAATATTAAAAAAATCACCAGCAATATTTCCTTATGTTTTAGGGATAGTTCACTCTTCAGCTGGCTCTTCTGTAATTGATGAATATAATAAGTTTATTTTGGATGAATCTAATAATGATTATATATCAAGTTTATTAAATCTTGTAAAACTTAAGAACTTAGAAAACTGTACAAAAAGTGACTTTGAAGAAACATATAAACTTTATAATGAATATCTTAAACTAAAAAATAAATATAACTAGTTTATTTTTGTATCACCTAATAATTTATACTAAATCTACATAGAATATATAGTAATAACATTAAGTATAATTATGTATACTAATATTAAATATACGCAAGAGAGAATAGAAAGGAAATTTCAATGTCATTTTTAGAGAATCTAAAAGAGTTTTTTTCAGTAGCAAAAGAGACAAATTTTGATTTAGGACAAATCTATACACAAACACCAGATGGGGTTTATAGTGTAGTACTAGTATTAGCAGCTATTTTATTAATAGTAGTGTTTTTTATAAGAAGATCTGTAAAGATATCTTCAACAGTAAAACTTGTATCTCAGATTCAAAACGCAAAGAGTTTCGATGAGTATAATTCAGGGCTTAGTAAGCTAGCAGCTGAACTTCCTAAAAGAGGTAAAAAAGTTGCTGACAGTATTAATGTTCAAAAGAATGATATTTTAAATAAAGAATTAGAATTATTAAAAGACTTTAATATTAAAGAGAAGATTGAAAAATATCAACAAATCTCTTCTCAATATGCACTTATTGCTAGTAATTCTAAGAAATATAGCATGGATGAGTTAACTTCATATTATGAAGAAACATCAAAAACTTTATTATCTCAAAATCTTGCAGCTGAAATAGAAGAATACTATACAAACTCATACTTTACTTTAGATGACGTTGAATTTGTTAATTCTATTGTTACATTTGCTAACTCACAAGAAAATACTGATGAAATTTTAAATCCTATGATTAGAGAAATAAACTCTTATAGTTATGCATTTAATTTAGATTTATTCAAATTTACAAAAGCATTAAGTAAAGATGAATCTAATCAAGTTTACACAAACTGTACAGAAAAATTAAGTGATGTTCTAAGCTCTAAAGAAGATAAAGTATCTGATGTAGTTTTATCTTACATGTTAGATAATGGATATGAAGAAGATGTATATGCTTATGTTTCAGGATTAGAAAATGCTATATATTTACAAGATATTTCAAATAACTTATTTGCTAAAAAAGATAATATTAATTTAGATTTAGCTTTTGTTGCAAATGAAACAAAAATTGATGTAGATTATGCATTCCATATTGATTCTTTAATTACTGATAATTGGAGAGATTTAGGATATATAAAACATATCATTGCATCACCAAGAGTTTTAGAAACTATAGGACATATTAGTTATAGAAATGTTCTAGAAAGAATTGAAAGACTTGAAACAGAAGAAGAAAACAATAAAGCAATTGCAGAAGCTCTTGAAACAGCAAGAAGAGCTGAGAGTATTGCTAATGAAGCAAAAGCAATAGCAAGACAAAAATAAATACTTAAATATTAAAGATAAAAACAAAAAGTTTTTATCTTTTGAAAGACTTATCACATGGAAATCTCAACACTACTTTTATTAATACTTATTCCTTTAGCAATATTTCTTATTATTAAACAACAAAAAAAGACAAATATTAAGTCAGCAGTTGTTAAAAAAGAAGAAATAATTGAAGAATATAAAAGACAAATAAGAGAAGTTATCTCAAAAAATAAAAATGACCAATCAGCCCTTCTTAGGGAAAAAACTATACTTTTAAAGAAAATTAACTACGAATTATCAATGAATTTGTTTTTTGATGAAAAAGAAAGCAAAAAAATAATTTTAGAACTTCTAGAAATAAGCTAATACTTTATATAATATGTTTATCTTTTATTAATGGTTTTATACTATTATTTAAAAAAAGTTAGAGGATTAATATGAAAACAAAATATTTATTTGCTAGCGCCTTAGCTGCGCTATTTTTATTTACAGGTTGTGATTCAAAAAGTGAAATCGATGAAAGCTTAATTGCTAGTTCTTCAAAGAATAAAAAAGTTGGAGGATCTTATGAATCAAAGAAATTTGTATTAGATAGTGTAAATGCAAATAGTATTGAAGTTAGTACAAAATTAAATGGTTTAGATTTTAAAGACTTCAAAGGTAAGAAAGTAGTTTTAGTTGATGTTTTTGCTACATGGTGTCCTCCTTGTATTGAGGGAATACCTGTTTTAAAAGGACTAAAAGAAAAATATAAAGACCAATTTGAAATAGTTTCTGTTTTATTTGAAGAAGGTAAAACAAAAGAAGAAATTACTGCATTTGTAAAAAAACATGATATTACTTACCCAGTTGCAATGGGTGATACAACTATGAAATTTATTAAAGATTTAGGTGATATTCAAAAAGTACCTGAATTATATCTATTTACAAAAGATGGAACATTCTCTAAGAAATTTGTTGGAGAAACGGACAAGGAAACATTTGAAAGGTATATAGATAACGCTTTAACAAAATAATTAGTAATTCAAAATAACAAGGAAACATAGATTTTGAGATATGAAAATATGAGTTCATTTATTGTAATGGACATAGTTAGAGAAGCACAAAAGTATAATGATTCAATTCATTTTGAAATAGGTCAACCAGACCTTTGTCCAAGTCCTAAAGTAAAAGAAAAACTGCAAGAGGCTATTTGCCATAATAAATTTTCTTATACGGAATCAAAAGGATTAGAACAGCTTAGGGAAAAAATTGCTTTAAGTTATAAAGAAAACTATAACGTAGATATTAGTAAAGATCAAATAATAATGACTCCTGGTACTTCTGGAGCCTTTTTAATTGCATATACTTTAACATTAAAGCATAAAGAGAGTTTAGGTTTATCTGATCCCTCATATCCTTGTTATAAAAACTTTGCAAATATGTTGGATATTAATCCATGTTTTATGGATATAGATAAAAGTACAAACTATGAGTTAACTCCTAAGCATTTAGAAGGTAATGATATTCAAGCATTACAAATTTCATCTCCTTGTAATCCAACAGGAAATGTATATGATAAAAAGAATTTAGAAGAGTTAATTAAATATTGTGATGATAATGATATTGCTTTTATCTCAGATGAGTTATATCATGGTTTGTCTTATGAAAAAGAAGCAAATACAGCTTTAGAATTTTCTGATAATGTATTTGTAATTAATGGTTTTTCAAAATATTATTGTATGCCAGGTATTAGACTAGGGTGGATTATTGTTCCTAAATCATTAAGTAGGGAAGCAGAGATTATTGCGCAGAATGTATTTATTTCTGCACCTACATTATCTCAATATGGAGCTTTAGAAGCTTTTGATGATGAATACTTAGAAGAAGTTAAATCAAAGTTTAAAGAGCGTAGAGACTATCTATATGCTGAATTAAATGAAATCTTTGATGTAGATGCAAAACCTGAAGGTGCTTTTTATATTTGGGCTAATGTTTCTAAATATACAGATGATAGTTTTGTTTTTGCTAAAGAGTTATTAGAAAATATTCATATTGCTACAACTCCAGGAGTTGATTTTGGATCTAATAAGACAAACCATTATCTACGGTTTGCCTATACACGAGATATTGAACATATGAGTGAAGGTATAACTCGACTTAAAGAGTATTTGAAAACTAGATAGTTTTCAAATACATCATACTATAAAATCAACACCAGTTATA
Organism: Poseidonibacter lekithochrous; assembly: GCF_013283835.1. Classification (GTDB taxonomy): domain Bacteria; phylum Campylobacterota; class Campylobacteria; order Campylobacterales; family Arcobacteraceae; genus Poseidonibacter; species Poseidonibacter lekithochrous. The sequence goes on from NZ_CP054052.1 coordinate 1,472,068, forward strand.
AGTCCTGGTTGTCCATTCTCTTTTAGATAAAAACTACTTTGTTTTAAGTGTGCAATTTTATCTTCAATAGATGTATGATAGTCAAAATTACTTTGTGCACTTGCTAAATAAATTGCTCCAACTCCAGCTTGAGCTAAAGTAATTAAATTATCTTCCCCATTTTCAGTTTTTTCCCAAATTCTTAGATTTTGAAAAATATTATCATTTTCGTCAATCCAATCATTATTGTCATTGTCAAACTCTTTTAGGTCTGCAAAACCATTCCCTGATTTGGTACCAAATAATTCACTTCCTGTATCAATTTTTCCATTAGCATTTTTATCTAAGGCTAAAAAACCTGAACCATCTTTTACTAGTGGAATTCGCTCAATTTCTCCATCATCATTTAAATCAAAAGAAAAACGTAAATCTGTACTAATATTATCAAAACTTTTTACATCACCTTTATAATTAATAATAAGAGGATCAATAAAGTTCTCACTTGATAAATCAATCTGTTCTTCATGTACTTCTCTAAATTCTTTAGAGAATGCAAAGGATACATTAAAATCAATATTTTTATTATCCTCAGTTCTAATTTTTGCTGTTGTATGGAATTCAATACTATTTTTTTGATAGTATTCAACTTTTCTATTAACTGAAATACCCCATAGATTACTCATCTCTGACATATTATGTGCTAGTTCATCATTTGAGCTTTCTTGGTGTGTTTGTTCATCATTAGGAAGTAGTTTTATATCTTTTATATATATTCGTCCTAAAAGTTCTTCTAAGATACCTTTTTTTATTCTATCATCAAGTCCTAGTTCTGATTCCATACTATAGGCCATTCTGATTCTACTAAGTTCTATTCTTGAGGTAGTTTTAATTGGGACGTTATCTGGTTGATTTAAGGCTTTAAGTTCATTCATCCAAGAAGATGAAGTAATTGAAACTTTTTGCTCACTTACATTACTGCTTTTCGTACTTAAATTTATACTTGAAGATTCTATTCTCATTAAAAATCCTTTATATTAAACCATACTTAAAAATTATATGATATTTAATATAAATAAGACTTAAAATAATTTAAAAATGAAAAATAAAATTATTTATTTTATTTCTAATAACTCTTCTAGTTCTTCAAGTTTATTAATAGAATAGCTTGCTTTTGAAAAATCATGACTTACTGTAAATTCATTATAAACAATTGCACATTCTATTTGAGCATTATATGCAGAAGTAAGACCTCTTTGAGAATCTTCTACAATTATTGTTTCTGATTTTTTTGCATTAAATTTTTTGATACCTGCTAAATAAGGATCAGGGTAGGGTTTTGCTCTTTTATACTCTTCTACACATAGTGTAAAGTCCATATAATCTACTATACCTCTATTTTGATGTATAAGGTCAAAATCAACTCTTCTAGACGTTGTAATAATAGCCATTTTGTATTTTTTTGAGAGTTTATCTAATACTTTTTTTACATTAGGGATTTCTATATCTTTAGTTTTTAAAAACTCTTGATAATAAATATCTCTTTTAAAACGTTGTTTATCCACAATTTCTTTTGAAAAACCAGCTTCAAATGCAACTTCCCAAGCAGTTCCACCTCTTGCCATAATTTCTAGGTAAGTAGGCAGATCTAATGTCAGATTTAATTCTTTTAATGCAATTTTATTGGCTTCGTAGTACCATTTTTCAGTTTCTACTAATACGCCATCGTTATCGAATAATATGTATTTTTTCAAATTAAGTTAGTTTCTTGCTCTTTCAAATTTTTCGTATTCTTCATCATAAAATACACCTAATTGACAATGTGTCACTTTTAGATCTGAGTGTTTAATTGAAGCTCCAACTTTTTTAAGTGTACTTCCTTTTTCTTGTGCTAACTTCCATGCAATTTCACATTCAACTTTTTTGTTCTCTTGAGAACCTTTTGCTAATGTGTCATAAATATCTTCATTCATTTGAGAAAATTGAAGTTTACCAAATACTCCAAGTTCACAATTTGTAATCTTGATATTCATACTTTTTGCAACTTGTGCCATATCTTTTGGTTTCATACCAATTAGTTTAGCAACTTTAAAAGCTTGGATACACGATAATTCACCATTCTTATCAAGATTTGTTAACACTAATTCTGTCTGTGTTGAGTCTAACTTAATCATAAAAAAAAATAATCCTTTAAATTTTCGTAATTATAAAACAAAAAACTTATAATTACTTTATACTATAATTATAGATTATATCTATAATTTACATATCATTATACATGAGCATTTATTATACAATTAATAAAATTAATATATAAGTAAACGAAAAAATTTGACAAAAAAAAAGAGAACGCTTTAGGGGGAAGCGTTCTCAAGCGATTTGTATATTATTATGTAGGAGAGTCAAGTTGAAAAACTTGAGTATCAAAATTAAGTCTTTTTACTTAATCGATACAGTAATTATAAACTATGAGTATTAACCTTTTATAAATAAATAGTTAACAATAGGTAAACAGGATATAAAGTGTCCTATTTAAATTATTCCCTAAATAGGGTAGTTATATTAATACTTACTAATTAATGTAAAATTGAAAATTTTAAATATTTATAGGAATTGATAGTTTAAAGGAAGCTCCATGAAAATCTTCATCAGTATTTTTACTACTTATATTCTCAACTTTGATATCACCTTTTAATTGTCTAGTTAGTAAACTTTGTACTATATATAAGCCTAAGCCTGTACCATGGAATTTATCTTTTGTTGTAAAGTATGGTTCAAAAATTCTATTGATTATATCTTGATGAATACCTTTTGCATTATCAGAAATTATTATAATACAATTAAATTCTTCTTTAATAACATTTATAGATATTTCTGGCTCATGAATATTATTTTTAATAAATGCATCATTACAATTATTTATTAATACAAGTAATACACTAATTATTTCATTTTCATAACTATTTAGTGTAATGTCATAGATATTATGATTGAATTTTATTCTTTTATCAATTTTTGAATCTAAGATATTTATTGCTTTTTCTATAGTAGATCTGATTTCAAAAGAACGTTTTGCATTGTTTTTAATAAAATAGTTTTTAAATTTATCAATTGTTACTGATAAGTCTTTTGTTGTTTTTATTATTTTTTCTAGAGATTTATCGTATTCTTCAATTTCGTTTTGACCAGAATTCATATTTATTCTTAATCCACTTGCAATTGTTGATATTAATGATAATGGTTGTCTCCAATGGTGAGAAATGTTTTCTAGCATATCTCCTAATGAGATTAACTTAGCTTGTTCTATTAATATTACTTCTTGTTCTTTTATAATTGCCTGCTCTTTTATTTTATTAACGGCAATAGAAACTAAATGAGAAAATGATTCAATTAGTTCTAATTCAAAAGAATCAGGATGTTTAGATTTTTTATAATAAATTGCAAATGTTCCTAATACTTCATTATTCTTTGAAAAGAAAGGTTGAGACCAACATGCATTTAAATCTAAAGGTTTAGTTAGATGAGTGAAACCTTTCCAAAAAGGATGAGTATTAATATCTTCTACAATTACTCTTTTTTTCGTGTATGCTGCTGTTCCACATGAACCAATATTTGGTCCAATAATCAGTGATTTTACAGCTTTATTATAGTGTTCTGGTAAACTTGGTGCAAAACCTTTTTCAAATTGTTTTTTATTTTTATCTAATAGTAGAATTGAACAAATCATATTATTATTAATCTCTTCAGCTCTCTTAATTAGAAAAAATAGAATTTCTTCTAAACTATCATCATTGATAATCTTTTCTAAAACTTTTTGATTAATTTTGTATAAGGTTTCATACTCTTTTTGTTTTGTAATATCTTTAGCAATACCAAGAGTACCAATAACATTATTTTTCTCATCTATAATTACATCTTTTGTAGATTTAAAATATAAAGTTGTATTTGATTTTATTAATGATTCAAAAAATACTAATTCTTTTTTTTCTTTTATTACAAGCTGATCATTAATGCTAAATGCTTTGGCATCTGATTCTTTGAATAAATCATAATCAGTTTTTCCTATGATTTCTTCTTTTGTAAGTGATATAAAATCGCAATATGCTTTATTACATAGAGTATATACTCCATTTAAGTCTTTGTGAAAAATTATATCTTCTAAAGAGTCTAATGTTTTGATTAAATTTATATTATTCATAATTAAAATGTAACATGTTTAATTTTTAATTATTCTTAATAAGTAATAATTAGTGACTAAATAGTAACAGGTGTAACTGTTACTATCTAGAAAAAGGTTTAAAAGTGATTAATAGTTTTGGTAATAAAAGAAGTGCTGAAGCTAAGATTGTAGCCATTACAACTACTGTTAATAAACCAAAATAGATTGTTGGAATTAGATTTGATAAAACTAAAATAGAGAAACCAACGATTACTACTAAAGATGTATAATACATCGCATACCCAATACTTTCATGGGATCTTTTCATTGCATTAAGATAATTATGGTCATGTTTAAACTCTTCTTTAAATCTATGAATATAGTGAATTGTATCATCAACTCCAATACCAATTGAAATAGCTGCTATTGTTATAGTCATAATATCAAGAGGAATTCCTAACCATCCCATAATTCCAAAAATTGCAGAAATAGGAATAATATTAGCAAGTATTGCAACCACTGCTATTTTTATAGATCTAAATAAAACTAAGAACATGAAAAATAGAATTACTACAACAAAACCTAATGTAGAAATCTGTGAATCAAAAAGAGATTGAAGCATATTATTATATAAAATCATTAGGTTTGATAATCTATATGTTGTCTCTTTATTTTTAATAATATCTCTTAGATCATGATTAATTTTATTAATCAAATCATTTCTTCTAAGATTTGGATTAGAATCCATAATTCTCATTGTAACTCTAGCTTCATTATATTCAATATTGATATATGGTGCCAAAATCATATTTTTATATTTTTGAGGTAACTTATTATAAAGTAAAGCTAGTGTAACACCATCTAGTTCTTTATTTTCATTTAGTATTTTTCCAAGCTTTAATAAACTAGCTAATGATTGAACTTTTCCTACTTCATCCAGTGAGTCTAAGTAATTATGAACATCAATAATTGTTTGCATCTTATCAGATGAGAACCAATATTGTTCATCGTTTGCACTTTGTTCAAATTCATCTTCAAAGTCATCAAAATCATCTGCTTCCTCTTCTACTGAAGCTTCAACAGATATTTCCTCAATCTTTTCGTCTTTGAATTTAATTACTACATCTAAAGGTGTAGTTCCACCTAAACTTTCATCAATTACTTTCATACCCTTATATATTTCAGTATCTTTTTTAAAGTAATTAATAAAGCTATTTTCAACTATAAGTTTAGATGCTCCTGTTAGTGAAAATATTACTAATAAAACACTTCCTATAATAATTCCTAAACCATTATGCTCTACTAGATTTGAAGAGCTTTTAATTATTGAGAATTTAGAGTTTGACTCTTTTCTTTCATACTCTTTAACTCTTTTTAACATAATTAAAACAAGAGGGAATAAAATAAATGAAATCAAAAGTGATATAGCAATACCAGCACTCATCATTAACCCAAGGTTTTTAACAGGTTCAATACTTGATAATACTAAAGATGCAAATCCCGTAATAGTAGTAATTATTGCAAAAAATGAAGGGCTTAGTTTTGATAGAACAGTATTTATAACTAGTTTATATTGACTTGCATTTTTAAATCTAACATTTAATTCTCTATATCTTACAATTAAGTGTAAAACAATTGATAAAGTAATAATTAATTGTAAAGATATAAAGTTAGATGAAATTACAGTAACTTCAAGACTAAATAGACCTAATATTCCTGCTGTTGATATAACTGATAATAAACATATAACAATAGGTAAAACAACCCATCTAGCTTTTCTAAAGATAATCCATAAAATTAATATTAATAAAAATACTAAAGTTGAACCGTAAATTACTAAATCACTTTTAACATAACCAACAACGTCGTTGGCTATCATATTTACTCCACCAAGGAAAATAGTAGCAGATGATTTATAGTTCTTTACAATATCTCTTAACTCCTGAATATTTTGACTCTCTTTTTCTCTTATTTCATCTCTATACTCTTTGAATTGAGTTATAGTATTTTTAAGAGTAAGTTTTTCATTTTCATCAAGAGTTGATGTTCTTTTTTTCTTTAATAAAGCATTTCTTTTTTCTAAAAGTTCTGCATATTTTGTATCATCTTTTAAACTTAGTATTAAAGCTGTTGTTTTAAAATCACTACTTACTAAGTTATTTGAATAAAGCTCAGAGCTTAGAAATTCATCTTTAACTAGTTGTTTATCAAATTCTCCATCTTCAATAGCCTTAACCCCATCTACAAGCTGTGCAATGGGTTTAATTGGAGATTGAACTAAAGGAACATTTAAAATAGATGTAACACTGCTTATATAATCAAGTTTTTCAAAATCATTTGAAATTGATTTGATTGTATCAAGACTGTTTTTTGATAAAAGTTCATCATTAGGTGAAAATGTAACAATTAAAAAATTAGGATTTTCATATCTTTTATTTATCTCTCGAACAAATTTTAAGTCTTTATCATCATCTAAAAGTAGAGTTTCAGCAGAAGCATCAATTTGAAGTTTTGTAGCGTTATATCCTAAAACAGAAATTCCAATCATTAAGATTAGAATTACCGCTAATGGATATCTAAGTATATATTTATCGTAGAAATTTTTTATCATCTATTTTTGTGTATTATTTGCTTTTAATAGTTCTAACATTTCATCAAAAGATTTCTCTTTTAAAAGTCCACTAAATTGTTTTCTGTATGTTTGAATAATACTTATACCTAATAAATCAACATCATAAATAAACCATTCGTTTAATTTTTTGTTTTTATAAAAATTATAATTAATAATATAAGATTCATCACTACCAACTACTTCTGATTGTAATTGTAATCTAGATTTTTTATATGGTACTAAATCATTAATTTTAACTTTTTGATCTGTATATAGCTCTAACTTATCAACATAAGAGTTTTTTAATTTATTTTCAAATACTTCAACAAACTCAGCTTTTTTTTCACTTGATAAACTTTTCCAAGTCTTTTTCCCAAGAGCGATTCTAGCCATTACATTGTAGTCAAAAACATCATCAATTAAATTCATAATATCTTGAGCTTTTTCTTCTTTTTTTATCTCTTTATTTTTTAATATTACTAAAGCTGAATCAATTTTTTGACTCATTTGTGTTTTAATATCATCTTTTTTAAGGGCATTAGCTGATGTTAGTATTAAAGCTAAAGCTAAAAATAGTTTTATTATATTTTTCATGATTATTCCTCAATCTCTTTTTTTCTTTTTTGTTCATAAATATCTCTTAAGAATGGATATAAGTCTAAAGCATCTTTTTTGATATTTTCATATTGACCTAATCTTAGTGATGTTTTGTTTACTATTTTTCCAGCACTTAATCCCATTGCTTCTAAACTATTATTTGGAATTTTATATCCAATATCACTAGCTCCTGTATATGAAATAGGATCAATATACGCATCAGGAACAATAGATATCATATCTCTTAAGTTTGAAGGACCAAGTAGAGGTAATACAATATGGAATCCACTTCCAACTCCATAGAAACCTAATGTTTGACCAAAGTCTTCATCATGTTCTTCCCATCCTAATTGGCTTTTTGCTGGGTCAAAAATACCTGCAATACCAACTGTACTATTTACTACAAATCTACCTAACTCTTCTCCTGCATTTTGGAATTTTAGTTGAAGTAGGTTGTTTGTAAATCTCATAGGGAACATTAGGTTGTCAAATACATTTGAGATTCCAACTCTTACAGGTTTAGGAATTACATAAGCATAACCTTTTGCTACTGGGTTTAAAGCATAAATGTACATAAAGTCATTAACGCTTGTCATTACTCTGTTATAACCACTTAATGGGTCAAATAATTCTTCTTTTTCTTCACTTGCAAACTCATTATCAAATTCATCGTCAAAGTCCGATTCTTCTGCTGTATTGTTTGTTTGCAGTTCAACTTGTTGTTTATTTACAGTATTATTTGCAGATACTGGTTCCTTTGAGCTACAGGCTGTAAATACGAATGCAGCTAAAATTACGAAAATAATATTTTTCAAGTTGTTTCCTTTCTGTTAATATAATTAATATATTATATAAAAAAAATGTGAAAATAATGTTGAAGCGTTTTTATTTGCTTGTAAGTTTGTTAAGAATATCTATTGCTTGTAGAGGATCTACTTGAATTGAATTAATTCTAAATGAGAAGTGTAAATGAGGTCCTGTAATTCTTCCTGTATCTCCACTAAGACCTATTATTTGGCCTTTATTAATACTATCACCTACCTTATAATACATCTTGCTTAAATGATAATAACATGAATAAACCCCTTGTCCATGATCTATTACAATAGAGTTTCCAGAGTAAAATCTATTTTGAGCAATTTTCACAATACCTGAGTTAACGGCAATTATATGAGTACCTATTTTTGCACGATAATCTGTTCCTGAATGGTAAGATTTCAAAAAGCCATTATAAACTCTTTTTGTTCCAAAAGCACTTGTGATTTTAGAATTCATTGGGTAAATAAACTTTTCATTCCACAAAAGTTCACTACTTTGAGTTTTGTATATATTCATAGCTTCTATATATTCTTGTTTAGTTCTTTTAGCTCTTTGTTTATTTGGTTTTAGTTTTGATTTTGATACGTTTATTACTTCTGATTTGTATTTTCCATCTAGAACTTTTAGTTTTATAGATTTAAATACTTTTTTGCCATCTTTGATATATGAAATAATAACCTTGTACTCTTTTGGGGATAAATAGTAAGAAATAGGAACTAACGCATAATATGTATTATCTAAAAACTTATTCTTATAGAATTTCTGATTAACTTTTGTTTTGCTCATTAAAGTAAGTTTAGGCTCAATAATATTTTTGGCTTCTAAAAATAGCAAGGCAGTTTGGGCATTCTTAACTGTATTGTTTTTGAAATATAGTTTCACATCATTTGCATTTGCAACAATTATAAATAAAAAAAGTAGTATTAGTTTTTTGTAAATCATGGCTAATTGTATCAAAAATATTTGAAACTTAAATCATTCGCTAAGAAAAAATAATAAATTTGACTTAAGATATGAGTGTTATAATTTATATAGGTTTAAGGGATTGTTTACTTAAAAAGGATTTAACATGATCAAATTATTAAAATTAAACCAACTATATACAAAATGTGATACTTCGATATTTAAGTTTAGAACAACAGAACAATTAAAAATTACAAATAAAATATTAGGACAAGATAGAGCCTTAAACTCAATAGACACAGCTCTTGGAATTAAACATGAGGGTTATAATCTTTTTATTATGGGAAACTCAGGAGTTGGGAAACACTCACTTCTTGATAAAATATTAAAAGAAAAATCCAAAAAAGATTTTGTTTTACATGATTGGTGTTATGTAAACAATTTTACTGAAGATATAAAACCTTTAGTTTTAAAACTCCCCGCAGGAGTTGGAACTAGATTTAAAAAAGATATGCAAAACCTTATAAAAAACCTACAAGAGAAAATACCCCAAACCTTTAAACAAAAAGAGTATATTACAATACGTAAAAACCTAGAAGATAAGATGAAAGAAGATCAAGATTATCTATTTTATAAATTAAAAGATGAAGCAAAAAAAGATGATATTTTTATTAATGACACAACAAGCGGAATAACAATATCTCCTCTAAAAGATGGGAAAACTTTAAGTGCTGAAGAGTTCCAGTCTTTAAATATAACACAAAGAGAAGTAATTGAAAAGAACATTATCTTTTATAAAGCAAAAGTAGATGCTAACTCAAAATTAGAAATGGCATTTAGTAAATCTTTTATTGAAGATATGAAAGAGATTGATAGTGGTTTTATAGATGATGTAGTTCAAAAATCAATGAAAGTAATAAAAGAAAAATATAAAAGTTATGAAAATGTAATTTCTTATTTAGATGAAGTTGAAGATGATGTTATTGAAAACTTTGAAGACTTTACTATTGATGAAAATGCTGGAACTGAAAATCCAATGGAAGCTCTTTTTGCTCAAAATGTTGATCAAAGTGCTAGTTTTGAGATTTATAATGTAAATATAATTGTAAATAATACAAAACAAAAAACAGCACCAATTGTTTATGAACATAATCCAACATACTCTAATTTATTTGGTCGTATTGAGCATGTAAATCATATGGGTACATTAACTACAGATTTTAACTTTATTAAAGCAGGAGCACTACATAGAGCAAATGGAGGCTATTTAGTAATAGATGCTAGAGCTTTATTATTTCAACCATACTCATGGGAAGGTTTAAAACGAATGTTGCACTCTGGTGAAATTCATTTAGAAACTATAGAAGAGTCAATGGGACTTACAAATAGTGTGACTTTAAACCCTCAAAGTATTGAGCTTGAGACAAAAATTATTCTAGTTGGTTCTAGATATATTTATTATTTACTATTTGATGAAGATGAAGATTTTAAACGTCTATTTAAAATAGAGGCAGATTTTGAAGATAAAACTTTCAGAGATAATGATGCAATAATTTCTTATGGGAATATAATTGCTTCTTTAATAGATAAATACTCACTACTTCCTCTAACAAAAAAAGCTTTAGGAAGAATAGTTGAGTTTAGTTCGAGATTAGTAAATGACTCAACAAGTTTGTCTTTAGATTTTAGCTCAATCATAGATTTATTACATGAATCAAATCTTATTGCAAAAAGAAGAAAAGCAAAAACAATTAAAAATGAAGATATTTTAGAAGCCTTAGATTCAAGAGCAAAAAGAAGCCAAAGAATAAAAGATGAAATTTATAAAGAGATAAAAGATGAAACAATACTTATTGATACAAATGGAAGTAAAGTAGGGCAGATTAATGGTCTTACTGTAATAGATTATGGAAATTTTGTTTTTTCAATGCCTGTTAAAATCTCTGCACTTACAAGAGTAGGGAAAGAAGGTGTTGTTGATATAGAAAGAGAAGTAGATTTAAGTGGAGCTATTCACTCAAAAGGAGTTATGATTCTATCTTCATTTTTAGCAGCAAGATATTCCCATGATTTTTCAATGAGTTTAAGTGCATCTTTGGTGTTTGAACAATCATACTCACCCATAGATGGTGATAGTGCTTCTTTAGCTGAGCTTTATACTCTTTTATCATCAATTTCAAATATTCCAATTAAACAAAACTTTGCATTAACTGGCTCAATTAATCAAAATGGACAAGTTCAAGCAATTGGTGGCGTAAATGAAAAGATAGAAGGTTTTTATGATGTGTGTAAATTAAAAGATGAAAACTTCAATGCAAGTGTGATAATACCTTTTTCAAATATTAAAAATTTAATGTTAAAAGAAGAAGTACTAAATAGTGTAAGAAAAGGACAGTTTAGAATCTATGCTATTAAACATGTGGACGAAGGAGTAAAACTACTAATGGATATAGACGCAGGAGTAAGAGGAGCTAGTGGTAAATTTCCCAAAAACTCACTTAATTATTTAGTGGAGAATAGACTTATTGAATTTAGCGAACTAAGCCTAGGAAAGAAAATAAGTAAATAATACTCTTTTTGTAGTCAAATTGTTAATTTAATAATATAAAATGAGTTATAATTTATATTATTGCCTTAAGGAAACAAATGGAAACAGAAGTTAGACAAGAACATGATTTAATAGGTGGAAAAGAGATCTCAAATGAGTTTTATTATGGTATTCAAACACTAAGAGCAAAAGAGAACTTCAATATCTCAGGAGTTCCTTTAGCCAACTTCCCAAAACTAATAGTAGCTTTAGCACAAGTAAAAAAAGCATCAGCATTAGCAAATAATGAATTAGGATTATTAGAAGAAGATTTATGTAATGCTATTTGTAGTGCTTGTGATGAGGTATCTGCTAAGAAATATAATGAACAATTTATTGTTGATGTTATTCAAGGAGGAGCAGGGACTTCTACGAATATGAATGCAAATGAAGTTATTACAAATATTGCATTAGAAATGATGGGACATAAAAAAGGTGAATATGAATTTTTACATCCTAATAATCATGTAAATATGAGTCAATCAACAAATGATGTTTATCCAACAGCAGTTAGACTTGCTTTATATGAGTATCTTTGTAAACTACAAAATAAAATGGAAATATTAAGAGATTCTTTTTTGAATAAATCAAAAGAGTTTGATTTGATTATCAAAATGGGAAGAACTCAGCTTCAAGATGCAGTTCCAATGACTTTAGGACAAGAGTTTCACTCTTTTGCTTTAATGATTGATGATGATTTAAAAATCATTGAAATGGCAAAAGATTTAGTAACTCAAATGAATTTAGGTGGTACTGCTATTGGAACTGGAATTAATACAGATTCAAAATATGCATCCCTAGTAAAAACAAAACTTCAAGAAGTAACAAATAGACCTTTTGTAACTGCTTGTGATTTAGTAAAAGCTACACAAGATACTTCTACTTTTGTGCAGGTATCAGGGGTTCTAAAATCTATTGCTACAAAAATATCAAAGATTTGTAATGATTTAAGATTATTAAGCTCAGGACCTAGAACTGGATTCAATGAAATCAATCTTCCGAAAATGCAACCAGGTTCTTCAATAATGCCTGGAAAAGTAAATCCTGTTATTCCAGAAGTTGTAAATCAAGTAGCCTTTCAAGTAATAGGTTATGATACTACTATCTCTATGGCAAGTGAAGGTGGACAATTACAACTAAATGTATTTGAGCCTATTATTGCTTATAATTTATTTCAATCAATTTCTATGATGTGTAATGCTTTTGAAGCTTTAGCTTTTAAATGTGTCGATGGAATTACTGCAAATGAGGAAAGATGTAAAGAATTAGTATTAAACTCAATAGGACTAGTTACTGCACTTAATCCATATATTGGATACCAAAATGCAACAGCAGTTGCAAAAGAAGCATTAGAGAGTAATAAAAGTGTATATGATATTGTTTTAGAGAAAAAATTATTAAGTAAAGAACAGCTTGATGAGTACTTAAAACCAGAAAATATGACACATCCTACTTATTCTAATGAGTGTGAAATCTAAAGATTAAAGTGTTAATAATTACAAACCTGATATAATCGCAAAAAAATTATGTAAATTTATAAATGGAGTTATTTATGGGTAGAGCCTTCGAATATAGAAAAGCGTCAAAAATGAAAAGATGGGGAGCGATGTCTAGAATTTTCCCTAAACTTGCAAAAGCTATTGAAATGGCAGCAAAAGCGGGAGTTCCAGATCCTGAAATGAATTCAGCATTAAGAACTGCAATTTTAAATGCAAAAGCTGAAAATATGCCAAAAACAAACATTGAAGCAGCTATTAAAAGAGCAAGCGGAAAAGATGCAGCAAACTATACTGATGTAAACTTTGAAGGAAAAGGTCCTCACGGTGTTTTAATTTTTGTAGAAACTGCAACAGATAATAATACTAGAACAGTGGCAAATGTTAAAATGCACTTTAACAAAAATGGTGGACAAATGGCACCTACTGGTTCATTAGAATTTTTCTTTGATAGAAAAGCACTTTTTGAGTTTGAAAAAACTGAAGAAATGGATTTAGAAGAATTAGAATTAGAATTAATTGATGCTGGTTTAGAAGAAATTGAAGAAGATGAAGAAGAAGGTATTGTTTTAGTTACTGCTGATTACAAAGACTTTGGAACATTAAATAAAGCATTTGAAGATATGGGAATTGAACTTAAAAAAGCTAAGTTAGAAAGAATCTCAAATAATCCTCAAGAATTCTCAGATGAACAACAAGAAGAAATTTCTAAATTATTAGAAAAATTAGATGAAGATGATGATGTTCAGGCTGTATTTACAAATATAGGATAAATAATTTGTTGATAAAGAAAGCCATTAAAGGCTTTCTTTATTAGTTAGATTTCGAATAAGATAAGTTAGAACTTGTATTTGATTGGTATGCTGTAGGTACATTTTCATATGTAAAAATATGTGTTCCATCTTGCGATACTGTTCCACCTTTTGTATTGTCTTTTGAAGAGTATTTAAATTCACTCATTTCATTAGAACCATTTACTTTAATAATATATACTCCAGAGTTCGTATTTGAAGCAAAAGCGTATAGATAATCTTGCGCGCCAACATTTCTATACTCAAGGTTATTAATAACACCTTCATTACCTAAATTAAACTCTTGTCTTGAGTCTGCTTCCAATTTCTCATTGTAACTTACAATAATACCATTTGAAGTAGTAGCATATACTCTATTGTTAAAGTAGTATACGGCTATTACATTATCGATTCTTACAGATGATACAAGATCATCTTGATGTTTATAGATATTGTTTTTATCAACTTGATAGAAAATACTTCCATCATTGTTAATTGCAGGGGCTTTTGTATTAACATAAGCAACACCTGATTTCATTTTTATTTCTTTTTCTTTAGTAATAGTATTACCAGAGATTTTATATATATCTGCATAGTAGTCTGAATAATCAAAGTCAAAATGTTTTCTAATTACAAATACCTTGTTTTTATCTCCAGTAAAATTAGCAGCTAAAGGTGTACCTTTATTTCCAATATGTGCTTTAGTTAATACTCTAGTATTGTAACCTTCTTCTAAAGTATTATCAGATTGTACGTCTTGTAAATATATTGACGAGAAAGTAGGGTAGTTCGAATTTACTGTAACTACAATGACTTTTTCATCAGTTTTAAATGTCATGTTAAGTAGGTCATCTCTTAATAATCTATTTGTATTATTTTCATTTCCATCTGTAAATACTAATTTGTCATTTTCAACTTTAAATAAATTATATCCTTTGAAATAACTATCAAGAGCAGAATAAGAAATAACTGTACTACCATTTGAATTGGCAATAACTTTACTCATGATTCCTGCTGTTTTAGCTGTATCTAATTGACTAAATTTTTCTACATTTGAAGTGATTTTAGGAGAATCTTTTAAGATTGTCACATCAAATTGTTTTACTTTAGTGCTAGTGCTGTCTCTAAATGTTGTACTAGCAGTAACTATTAGTTTTCCAGAATTATTTGAACTTACATCTCTTGTAACTTCTCCATTAGCAATATTAATATTACTTTGTAATCCACTAAGGCTCCAAGTAAAATTAACATCTTTGTAACTTGGAATTAAATTTAGTTTTGTTTTCACTTCACTAAAAGAATATCCATTATTAACAGAGTATTTATCAAGAGTAGCTAAAGCAGTGTTTAATTTATTATCCATAGTCATTGGAACTTTTGAATCTACAATATCATATGTAACAACAGCATTTTGTTTTTGCTTTTGTGTATATGAAAGAATAGTATCTCCAACAAAACTTAAGTTGTTAATTGTATTCTTTTCGTCTTTTTTAGCTGCTTCTTTTGAAAGATTTGTAATATCTACTTCAATTGAAGCTTGGAAAGTAAGTTCAGGAGTACTTAGATTGTAAATGTTGATTTTATCTTCACTTGCAACTGCTAAATATTTCCCATTTTTACTCATAGCGAAATATTGTGCATCAATATCTAGAGTTTTTTCTTGTTCTATTTTCATTGATTCTAAATTTACTAAAACTATTTTGTTGTGCTCTTTACTAGCAGTTAAAGCCATTGTCCCGTGTGCATATGTAAAGATTTGACTAGCTTCTAAAGGAAGTTCAATTTCTTGTTTATTTTCTAATGTTAGGCTATTAAGTTTTACAAGTTTAGGTTTATTTATATAATCCCCAGAAATTTGTCCAACTATTAAGTTATCATTTGATGTAATAGTAAAATCTTTTAAATTATCAATTTCAAGAGCTTTAATTAGATTGAAATCTTTGTCATAAACTCTTAAAATATTTTGCTTTTCATCTTTATCATTTGTAACTTGTCCATATATAATAACTTTATTGTCACTATTTGCTAATTCAAACTTTTTAATATCTTTTGAGTGAATTCGAAGTGTTGAACTTGAATTATAAGGATAAACTCCATAAGGACCAACTTCAGTTCTAAATAATCCATATGTTGATTCATCTGGGAATTTAACACTTTCATCTTTCGATCTAATTAATGCATAAACATATTTACCATCTTTAGTGATTTTTGCATCTTCAAGTAAATGTTCCCATAATTTTTTTGTATTGTTAGGATCTGTATTTACTGTATAGTCACTTGTTGTAACAGTTTTTGATTGAGCAGATACTTGTACAACTTGAGCACTAAATGAATTAACAGACATACTTCTAGCTGAGGCACTACCTCCACTTGAACCAGATGCTCCACCTCCTGTATTACCGCCAGTACTTCCTCCTGCAGAACTAGAAGAATTACCTGTAGAAGGAGTAGCTGTTCCGCCTTGTCCTGCTGCATATGTTCTAAACGCAGCAAATTTTTCATATTGGTGTTGTTTATCTGATTGATTAAAATCGATTACTGTAAGTGCATTATGGTATTGACTAGCTGCTACTTGATAATTACCATTACCATGTAATGAAACAATTCTTTCTCCTCCTTGTGCTTTTACTAAATCTGAATCAAAGCTATCTCTAATTTCACCTACAATATCAGAAGTAGTTTCATTTTCCCAGTTAACTTCGTGAAGTTTTGTAGGATTAATCGTTGTTAATACTCTTGTTTGTTTTGAAATATCATTTGAAGAAACTGATACTTTTGTTTTTTGTTTTAAGAATTTTTCACAAACAGCAGCAATTACACTGTTTTTATTTATTAAAGGATTCGCAGCAATAGCATCTTTAATTGATTCTTCAAGATTCTTACTTTGTTCAACAGTTAATAGCTCATCACTAGAAACAGCATTTTTACTTAAACTATTTAATTGTGATTTAATATAATCTTTTGCTTTAGTTTCATTATTTTCAACTAAAGGGTTATATTTCATTTCATTATATATTAGTGTTGATTCAGCAGAAACAGTTTGTGTCCCTGCAGGTCCTAATAAAAACTTCCCATCATTTTCTTTACTTGTAACTGCAATTTCAGGGTATGAACTAGGACTTAGATTTTTTTCACCTTCTTCACAAGTTAAATTTAAATTTAAATCTACGCAAGAATCATAAGTAACACTATTCTTTGAGAAATTAACACTTTGTGATGATGTTGATGAGCCAGAAGAAGATCCTTCTCCTCCTCCACCTCCACCGCCGCATCCTGCAAGAACAGAAATAAGTACAGTACTTAGAGATATTTTTTTGATTTTTGATATTTTATTCATCATTTATCCTAATTAATCTTTTTTAATACATCTAATAGCTAAACCACTATTTAATGCCTCATCTTCAATCACTGCATTTAGTGTTTGAATTTTCATTGCTTTTGCATTTCCAAAATTACTAGCTGTTGTAGTATTTGTCCAGAAATATGAATAACTATTTCCATCCATTGAAGCATTTTTATGTTTTCTACCATTATTTGAGATTTTTAAGAAGTTATCAAATAGATTAGTTCTAGTAAATCCTTCTAATTCATTTTCTAGATCATTTGATGAAGGTACAATAAATCCAGTAGGACAAACGTTGTTAGCCCCATCAGTATTCCATAGTGTTTCATCTGTTTTTGTACTCCATCTATTATCATTAGATGTAATAAACGAAGCATTATTTTGAACATCATCTGCTAGTTTAATATTTGATGTTATAGCATTGATTTTTTCATGACCATTAGCTTTTCTTCCCCATTGGAAGTAATCACCATTACAATTATCATTCAAGTCTTCACAAACTTTTAAAGCGCCAAGGTTTCTATCTAACCAAACTTTTCCAGTTTTAGGAGATGTGATTTCTTTGTATATGTTTCCATATGTATCTTCAATAGCCAATGTTTCACCAGTTGTAAATGTACTTGTGATCTTTTCAGCAACTTTGATATTATTTATATCTTCAAGATTTGTTGATACTTCAATTGTATAAATAGTATTTGCATCTAATGAAGAAGTAGGGTTAATAGTAACAACTCTATTTTCATATGATTTTGTACTTGCAATTACATTTTCACCTTGTTTTAAAATAATATTTGCATCAATTGTGCTTACTTTTAATTCTTTAGAGAAAGTAACTCTTAGGTTTTCATTTCTAATGAAGCTAGTTGAATTATCTTTTGGTAGAGATTTAGAAATAGTTGCTGCCCTTAACTCAGGACTTTTTTGTGTTCTAAATGTGATAACTTTATCTTCAGCTAATGTATTCCCACTAACATCATATAAATCTTTTTTAAATACAAATTTATATTCAGTATCGTAACTTAACCCAGACCCTGCATCTCCTTGAAATTTATCAGGAGAGATTACGAATGAGTGATTAGAAATATTTCTAAGAATATTTACAGCAATTTGTTTGTCATCTTTTAGAAGTAAAATATTGCTTCTTGATGGTGAAGAAATAAATGGTTTAGAGAATTGAACTCTAAATTCAGTATCAATAGATACATCAGTTTGATTATCTTGTGGTGTAGTTGATACAACTGTTGGAATTACAGTATCATTATAATCTTTGATACATCTAACACCTTTACCAAAAGATCTAACTACTGGAGTTGAATAAATACCTCCTGGGAAGAATCCTAAAGAGTTAACTAATCCAACATTGTTTGTAGTACTTGACCAAATTTCACCAGAATAAGCTCTTAAATCCATATGGCCAGTTCTACTAATATAGTGTCTAAATCCATTATTTGGTAATTTTAAGAAGTTAGTTAAGTTTGTATATTGACCATCTACTTTTTGTGTAGGATGTTGAAGCTCATTTACATGTTTTGTTTCAATTAATAACTCATCAATACTTGGTACTTTATATCCTGTAGGACATACTGCATTTATTGCATTTGCACCTTTCCATAAATCATCATTTTTATTTTTTCTCCAATCATCAGCCCAAGTTGCAAACTTACCATTTGATTGAACGTCTTTTTCTAGAGGGTTTAATGATGCATCAAATACTTCACTTGAGTTCTTTTCATGGCCATTAGTTAGTCTTCCCCATTGGTAGTAATCTCCATAACATTTTTCATCTGCTTTGTCTTCACAAACTTTTGTAGCACCTAAGTTTCTATCTAACCAATGTTTACCAGTAATTGGTGATTGAATAATTTTATATTCAAAACCATTATGAGAGAAAGTGTCATTTGTAGTAAAATTAATATCTCTTGCACTATATGCATTATTATTAGCATCTGTAACATTTGAGCTAATAGAAAGTGTATATTCTGTATTTGGTTCTAGTAAAACTGTAGGATTTATCGTCACTATTTTATTTGAATGTCTAATTTTTAAATCAATTTTATTTGCATCATCTTTTTTTGTTAAAGTGATATTTGCACTATTGATAGTATCATCATTCATTTTCTCAGAAAATTTTAATACCATGTCATCACTAATTTTAAAGCCTTCTTGATTTGCAGATGGTGACATTTCCCATAAGTATGGTGCTGTTGTATCTTTCGTACTCATAGTTGAGAAATTAACTACTTTTTTTGATACAAGAGAATTACCCGCAAAATCCTGAATGTTTTTATCTAATTCAAGAGTATATTTTGTATTTAAATTAAGGGTACTTGATGGTTTAACTACAAGTTGATTTTTGTTTACTAATTTTGTTGTTTGTACTACATTCCCTAAAGGATCTTTAAGAACCACATTACTTTTTAATAAACTTTCTTTTGAAATATTCTCAGAAAACTCTACAATAATATCTTCATTTGTTAATACTTCAGAAGCGTCATTTTGAGGAGATACACTTTTAATAATTGGTGCATTTGTATCTTCATTATTTTTAATATAAGCTTTGATTGAGTTATCTAAATGTTCTTTTACATCGTCTAGTTCTTTAATTTCAATATTATTGTTCTTAAGAGCAGTTAGAACATCTAAATCTTTTAAGTCACTATTTTTATATGTATCATTATCAAATTTTTCAAAGTTTGAACCAATCTCAATACTGTCTGTACTTGGATCTGTATCCAGTGATTGTAAAAATTGCGCACTAGTTAATAGTTTAGAATCACTTTTTTCATCTCTTTGTAAATTTAGAATATCTTGTAAAAATACTCTATTATCATCTTTAAGTGAATTAATTTCACCTATTTTAATTTGTCCAATATAGAATGATACTTTTCCACCTGTATAGTTAAATGTACCATCTTGCACAGTTTTACCTGTTGATCCATCTTCATTTACGTATTTCGCGCCAATAATTGGGGCATCAATTAATTGTGCACTTTTTGATAATGAATTTGAGTTTGAAGTAGTTGAATCAGAACCACCACCTCCACCACAACCAGCTAAAATGATTGAAGCAGAAATTATTGAAATTCCTTGATATAATTTATTCATTTTAATCCTTTATTTTTTTACACAAATATATTCGTGTAAATTATCAGTATTTTCTGTAGAACTAGGACTTCCCCATGGGTTACCAAAAGAGAAAGTAGCTTTTTTAATTACATATGATTGATTTGCATTGTCATCATTTGTCCAATAAACCTTGTCTATATTTAGGCTGATATTACTTGCAAACTCACCAACTAATGATGAATTCCATCCTCCAGAATAAAATAAAGTCTTTGGATTGATTAGTTTAGAAGAAGTAGCTTCACAAGCAGTTTTTGCATCAGCAAAGTTTTTCTTATCGTCATTGATTTTGTAACAAGCATTATTATGTTCAACATATCCAGAATCACAATTTACTGTTGAAGCTATTAATCTGGTTTTGAAATCAATTTTATAGTCACTACCATATGAACCTTCAAACTTATTTGTAGCTAAATCTTTTACTCCATCTTTTTTTATAAGTAAGATGTAGTTTGTATTCAGGTCTAAATCAGAAGTAGGGTTTACTGTAATAACGTTATTCAAATATGTTACTTCTGAATCTGAAATAAGATTTGTACTTTGATTATCTTTTTTTACAAGCTGAATATTTGTGGCATTTACACTACTTGAGTCTAATGCTTCATTAAATGTAATTGCTAAGTCTTTTTTAATACTTACATTTTCAATATTATCTTGTGGAATAGAACTTAAAACTTCAGGAGCTTTTGTATCTGCTTCTTGAACTGTTTTAAATGTAACAGAAAGATTAGAGCCTAAAGTATTATTTGCTAAATCTGATATAGAAGCTTTTAAAACAAGCGTATATGTTGTGTTATAGTTATTGTATGTAGGTTTTAAGTAGATTTTTTTGTTTTCATATTTTTCAAATAAATATCCACTAGGTATATCTAAATCTGAATTAGTAATATTTTTCAGCTCTTCATTAAATTCAACTATTATTTTTGCATCTTTTGCAACAGTTCCTAAGTTCGTAGGGCTAACTAAAGTAGGAGCTATAGTATCACTAGGATTTGCTATTGTTGTGAAATTTATAACTTTATCATGAAGACCTGATAATCCAGACATTCCATCAAATTCATTTCCAGAGACATCAGTGATTTTACTTGTAAGTTTTAATTTGTATGAAGTAGCATATTTTAAATCAGTATTAGAATTGATATTGATTATTTTATTTGTATAAGTTACTGTAATAGCAGTTTTATTTCCATTGATATCTTCTAATACAATACCATCATTTTGTAAAGTATTTTCAGCAAGATTTTCATTGAAAGTAAATGAGAAATTACTATTTATTGCAACATTTTTGTCATTATCATTTAGAGTTGATTCTGAATCAACTAATACAGGTCTAGTATTATCAACTTCTTGTTCTGTTGTAAATGTATACGTTTTTTCATCGCTTAGGGAATTAGCGTAAATATCCGTAATTCCATTTAGTACAGTTAAAGTATAAGTTGCATTTTTAGACATATCTGAAACAGGATTAATTGTAACAGTGTTTCCTACTAAAGTAAGTGTTCTTGATACATCAAAATTTGTTCCATTTTTCTTTAGTTTAATATTATTTTCTAAAGTTTTAATATCCACTTCTTTTGAAAAAGTAAGTGTAATATTACTATTTATAGCTATATCATTTGCATTTGAATCTAGCGAAGAAGAACTAATTGCAGGTGCTGTTGATTCAACTTGATTTATAGTTGTAAAATTAAAAGAGACTTCATTGTTTGATGCTGTTTCAAGGGCATTTCCAGCTAAATCAGTGATTGTATCTTTTACTTTAATTGTATATTCAGTATCAGGTTTTAAACTTGTTTTAGGAGTTATAGTAACACTATTTGTAACACTGTTGTAATCTAGTGTTGTTTCAATGTTATTATTTCCATTATCTTTTAGGATAATATTAGTACTATTAATTAAGTTATTATCTATAGCTTCTGAGAACTTAATCTCTAAGGCTTTATTTAGTACTGCATTTGTACTTTCTGTAGTGAATGTTACAGATGGTTTTGTATCATCAGGTAAACTTAATGTTGTAAAGTTATAAGTTAATTCACTTCTTAGTGCATTATTTGAATTATCTTTTACATCTGTTTTGATAGTTAATATATACTGTTCATTGTAATCTAGATTGGCGTTTGGATTGATACTTACAGTATTTGTTGAACTATTATAAGAAATACTTGATGATACTACAATATCAGAATTTAATTTTTTTAATTCAAAATTATTACTGGTAATTGTTTCTACTAGTAAGTTCTCAGAGAATATAATATTAATATTACTACTTACATTTAATCTTTTTGTAGTATTTGTACTTGATACAATAGGTGCTGTTATATCAACTTGAATATTATTGTTTTTTAATTCATCTTCTAAATGTTTTTTAACTTCAAATTGACTTTTTACACTAAACCCTTTATTCGAAAGAATAGTATTTACATTTGAAGAATCATTAGATATATCATCATTTACGCTATTGAATTTTTGGAAGTTATTTCCAATTTCAATTTCATTTGTGCTTGGATCACTATCAATTGATTGTAAAAAAGTTGCAATCTTAAGAACTTTGGGATGTGAAATATTTGATCTTGAAACACCAACAATATCTTGAATAAATGTTTTCTTATCAGATGATAATTGATTTATCTCTCCAATTTTTATTCCACCTACATAAAATCTAGTAGTTCCAGTTTTATAATCAAAGCTTCCATCAGCGTTTGTAAAACCAGTACTACCATCAGCATTAATATACTTAACCCCTGATACAGCTGCATCAATTAAGTATCCTTTCGCACTAACTGTAGATGAACCGCTTGATGAAGATGAAGAAGATCCACCTCCACCGCCGCCACATCCAGTAAGAAGTACAGCTGTTGTTATTGCTATACACGAACTTTTAATGAATTGGTACCTATTCATTACTTGACTCCTTATTTTTTCTTATTTTGAAATTGATTATTTTTATCAATAACAAAATAGACTTAAATACAAAAAGGCTTTGTACTTAAGTCTATTTTGTTTTAAAAGAAGAGGGGAACTCTTCTTTTAACTTTTTACTCTACACAAATAAATTCTTGTAGAGTACTTTTTGATTTTGATTGAAAATAAGAATCTGTGTCCCATGAACCATAAGAGTTTTTTAATGAAACTCCATCGGCTGAGCTGTGTTCTTCTTTTAACCAATAATTTTTACTTGTATCAAGACTTAAACTAGTTGCTAAATCTGACCAATTTAAACCAGAGTCTTTTGAAACTAATGTGCACTGAGCATTAGCATCTGTCCAGCTCTTCTGTGTAGATACTTTTGTATAACATTTGTCATTGATATACTCTCCTGCACAAGTTGCAGCAATTGCACTTGTAGTAAATGAAATACTAGTTTCATTTAAACTATTTTCATAAAGGTCTTTAATCCCATTATTTAGTGTAATTGTATATGATGAATTTGTTGCATAATCATTAGTATTTTTGATTGTTGCAATTTTATTGATATAAGTGATTGTTGTTTCTAGTTCAACATCACTACCATCTTTTTTTAGAATAATATTTGAAGAATTTAAAGTGTCTTCTTTTATATCTTCATTAAAAGTAATAGTAATATTTACCTTTGTAGATATATCACTTGCATTATTGATAGGGGTAGAAGAACTTATACTAGGAGCAATTTTCTCACTTTTACAAATATAAAAAAATTGAGTACTTGAAGAATAATGACTAGATGTAGACCACCCACTATATGATTTATTTACATAGTTTAAATTCTCTTCTAACCAATACTTTTTACTTTCATCTAATTCAAGAGCTGTAGCAAATACTGTCCAATCAGAAATTGAATCTTTTGAAACTAATGTTTTATTTTCTGCTTGACAAGTATTCTTAGCAATAATATGTGTAAGTTCATCACTTGATTTTTCATAACAAATACTATTTAATTCAACGCCACTACAAGTTGCAGCAATAGAATCACTTGTAAATGTAAATACTTTTTCTACTAAAGCATTTGCATATAAATCTGTAATTTCTGGTTTTAATGTGATTGTATATTCAGTACTTGTATTTAAATCATCATTAGGTTTTATACTTGCTATTTTGTTAGTATAAGTAACTGTTGTACTTATAACAGAATCACTAGAATCTTTAAAAATAATAGTTGTATTAGAAATATTTTTTACTTCTTCATCAAAAGTAATTTTAAAAGTAGCTTTTGTTGATACTGAGCCTGAATCAAGTGGTTTTGTTAGTGTTGCAATTGGAGCTTGTGATTCTTTCATACAAAGAAAATATTTATCATTACTTTTACTTCCACTTGTATTTATTTTCCAAGTATCTGTTGCATAAGGGCTTGAATAATATTCAATATAGTTTGAATAATATGAGCTTTCTTCATTTAACCAATATTCTTTATCTTGAGTTAAACTTAATGCACTTACAAATGCATCTAAATCACTAATTAAAGATTTATTAACTAAAGTTTTATTTTGTTCCAAACAAGTAGTATTTGCATCTGCCCAATTTTTTTGAACACTTGAACTTTCATAACAAATATTATCTATAACAGCACCTGCACAAGAAGAAGATGTTCCTGTAGAAAATGTTATTTCAATATCATTTTTTAAAGGATTATTTGAACTATCTTTTATTCCTGTATTTAAAGTTAATTTATATGCTGTATTTTCTTCTAAATCAGTATTTGGATTAAGAGTTAATACTTTATTGTTGTATGTTAAAGTACTAGTTATAACAGTATTATCCAAGTCTTTTTTTAGAATAACTGTAGAAGAGTCGTAATTTTTTATTTCTTCATTAAAAGTAATTGTAATATTTGATGAAATCCCAATATCGCTATCTGCTATATTTGGATTAGAACTAAGTACTTGAGGTGCTGTTAAATCAGGAGCATCTTGTGTTGTAAAAGAGATTGATTTATCCCCAGAGTTGTTCCCCCATGTACTTGGATTTAAAGCATTACCTGCTAAATCTTGAATATCTTGCTTTAATTCAAGAGTATATGTAGTTTCATAAGACAGATTTTCATTTAATGTTATTATCAATTCTTTATTATTTTCTAGTTTTAAAGAATAATTAGTTGCATTATTTAATAGTATATTATTTTTATTAATTGTTGATTCGTCGATACTTTCATTGAATACAATTTTAATTTCATTTGATACAGAAACATTACTATTTTTCAAGTTACTTGAAGAACTATCAAGTGTTGAATTAGTAAAATCTATCATAGGTAAAGTAGTATCTGGTGCAGCTTCGGTTTCAAAAGTAATTAAATGGTCTGTTTCAATATTGTTTCCACGTATATCTTTTATATTTGTTGTAATACTTAATGTATATTCATATCCTTTTTCAAGAAGAGTATCTAAACTCCTTTTATTAAAAGTGACAATTTTATTTGCATATTCAGAGGAGATTGCTGTACTGCCATTTCTTTTTAATATTACATTTATAGCAATATTTTCTGTTCTTATCTCTTCTGAAAATTCTATTGTGATATCATCAACAACAGAAACATTAATATCATTATTATTTAATATTTTATTTCCACTTTTAATACTTACAAGACTTGGGTTAACTGTGTCTTCATAGTCTTTTATACATCTAAGAGGAATAGCTTTCGTAGTATGGATACTAGTAAAAGAAATTTTATCTGCAAATCTTAAAACATAAGCATCAAAAGAGATAAGAGATGATTTTGAATTACTTGTCCAAAGATATGTATCAGTATTAGACACATTCATAGATCCATTTTCTGATCTGTACGATGATGTGGGAATTTTCAAAAATGAATCTTTTGGATTAACTGTACTATTATTTGTAAATTCTGCTTCAAGCTCATATTTATTTGGAACTTTAAATCCACTTGGACAAACATTATTAATAGCATTAGTCCCAGTCCATAACTCATCACTACGTTGAGCATCTTCCCAATGGAAAGGAGCACTCTGAACAGTAATAAATTTTCCATCATTTGAAACATCACTTGTGATTAATTCATTTGAAGTTAATGAGTTTTTCTTTTCATGACCATTTAATTTTCTTCCCCATTGGAAATAATCACCTACACATAAAGCATCATTTGAACCATTACAAACTTCATTGGCACCTAGATTTCTATCTAGCCAGATTTTCCCAGTTTTAGGTGAAGTTACTTTGATATAATCTTTTCCATTAAATGAAATAAGATTTGGATTACTTGTATCAATATTTGAAATAATTATAGATTTAGGAGTTTCATTTCCAACATCATCTTGGAATGTTACAGTTACATTTGTATTAGTTGTGAATATTTTTGTGAAATTATTACCATTTTTTGCCCATCCATTTGGAATTAAAATATCAGAATCATTTGAAGAAAAAGTTACAATTATTGGATCTCTTGTTGTAGACTCTTCTGAATATATAGCATCACTTACTTCAGGAGCAGTTTTATCAATATTTGAGATTGAAATATTTTTATTTGTTTCATTTCCTAAATTATCAAGAAATGTTACAGTTTCATTTGTATTTGAATCAAAAACTTTTGTAAAATTTTTAGATGATTTTATCCATCCATTTGGAGTTTGTAAATTATTATCATCACTTGTAAAAGTAACAGTTACATTATCTTTTGTTTTTGTTGTAGTTGAGTAAGTTGCAGTACTAACAATTGGTTCAGCTTTATCAATATTTGTAATATTAACAGTAACACTTACATTATTACCAGCCAAATCAGTAAAAGTAATAGTTTCAGATTTATTTAGACTATAAATTTTTGTAAATACATTTTCATTTTTATTCCAACCATCAACTGCATTTACATCTTCGTTTAATGTAATAGTTACAGTAACATCTTGATTTGTTGCATCTGTAGTTGAATATTCTACTGTTGCAGTTGGGTTGTCTTTATCAATATTTGATATAGAGATGTTTTTAGAAACATTGTTTCCCACATTATCACTGAATATTACTGATTCAGAAGTATTTTGAGAATAAGTTTTTTTGTATGTAAAAGTACCACTGTTTTCAGTTTTAAGCCAATTATTTGGAGCAGTTAAATCTTCATTAGATGTAAAAGTAGCAGTTACATTAGAATTAGTTTTAATAATTGTTGAATATACAACCTCATTTAAAACAGGATTTGTTTTATCAATATTTGTAATATTAACAGTTGCAAGTACATTGTTACCAGCTAGATCTGTAAAAGTAATAGTTTCAGATTTATTCACACTATAAATTTTTGTAAATACATTTCCATTTTTATTCCAACCATCAACTGCATTTACATCTTCGTTTAATGTAATAGTTACAGTAACATCTTGATTTGTTGCATCTGTAGTTGAATATTCTACTGTTGCAGTTGGATTGTCTTTATCAATATTTGAAATAGAGATATTTTTAGAAACATTGTTTCCCACATTATCACTGAATATTACTGATTCAGAAGTATTTTGAGAATAAGTTTTTTTGTATGTAAAAGTACCACTGTTTTCAGTTTTAAGCCAATTATTTGGAGCAGTTAAATCTTCATCAGATGTAAAAGTAGCAGTTACATTAGAATTAGTTTTAATAATTGTTGAATATACAACCTCATTTAAAACAGGATTTGTTTTATCAATATTTGTAATATTAACAGTTGCAAGTACATTGTTACCAGCTAGATCTGTAAAAGTAATAGTTTCAGATTTATTCACACTATAAATTTTTGTAAATACATTTCCATTTTTATTCCAATCATCAACTGCATTTACATCTTCGTTTAATGTAATAGTTACAGTAACATCTTGATTTGTTGCATCTGTAGTTGAATATTCTACTGTAGCAATTGGATTAATTTTGTCAATATTATTAATAGCAATATCTTGTTCAATACTATTACCCGCTGAATCACTAAAAGTAATAGTCTCAGATGTATTTACACTATAAGTTTTAGTAAATACTTTAGCATTCTTATTCCAACCCTCAATAGTATTTACATCTTTAGAAAGAGTAATAGTTACAAGAATATCTTCTTTAGTTAATGATGTTGTAGAATAAGTAATACTAGCTATTGGTACAGTTTTATCTATATTAGAAATCACAACTTTCTTATTAGTTGTATTTCCTGCTTTATCAGAAAATACTATTGTTTCATCAACATTATTTGAATATATTTTTTTGATATTAGTATTTGTTTTTGTCCAACCATTTGGGATAAGTAAATCAATATCATTTGATATAAATGTTACTTCAACATCATTGTTAGTTAATTCTTTAATAGAATATGATGCTCCAGATATTATTGGTGCAGTTTTATCAATATTTTCAATAAGAACATTTTTACTAGTAGAGTTCCCATGAATATCTTTAAATATAATATTTTCATTTATATTATTTGTATAAGTTTTCGAATATGTATTATTGTTTTTTGTCCATCCTATAGGAGTTAA
The DNA here is from genome assembly GCF_013283835.1 of Poseidonibacter lekithochrous. GTDB lineage: Bacteria > Campylobacterota > Campylobacteria > Campylobacterales > Arcobacteraceae > Poseidonibacter > Poseidonibacter lekithochrous. The sequence continues at coordinate 1,500,872 of NZ_CP054052.1, forward strand.
TATATCCATATCGCTTACAAATGAAACATTTATATTTTCATTTGTAATATCTTTTGTAGAATAAACGGGATCACTAACTATAATGTCAGTAATAACTTTTTTAGTAGTTGACACAAAATCTATAGTAACACCAGCAATAGTAAGTGTTGTAGTATTGTTACTATCACTTTTATTTGCACTTATATGTTTTATTTTTAGTGTCTGACCATTTGTTATAGTTGACTCACTACTAATAAAATCATTATTATCAATTTTATAGAAACCATTTCGAATGGAAATTTTTGCATTACCTATAATTCCTGAAACAGTAATAGTATTTGACTCAATATCTATATTTAAATTAGCATTAGATTTTTGAGTAAATTTAATATTGTGATGTAAAGTCAAAGTTCCATCAAGAACTGTATTATCTGGTGTATTATCAATATTTAGATTTGTTTCAAGGTTATTTGATATAGCATTTAAATCAATATTTTCTTCTTTGTTTTTTAACTCTTCAAATGCAATCATTGCATCACTATTAATTTCTCCATCATCTTTAATATCTTCTGATAATTTTTCTAAAGTATCTTCAGGATTATTTGTAGATAGTATTGACGCAGATATTTTTAGAAGTTGAGCATTTACTCTCTTTTTTGTTTGATCTTGCCCATCTGTTAAGTCTAACTCATCTAGTGAATTTTCTTCTAAATCTAAACTAAAGGCTTTTGCAACAGATTTTTCTGCACTTGCTTTAGCCTCATCAATGCCAATATTTGGCGATTGCTTTAAAGATTGTAAAATATTTCTAGATGCAATATGTGTAAGAATATTTATATTAGATTTTATTTCAACATTTGTTTTTGCATTTATAATAGAAACTAAATGACCATTTTGAATATAAGTGCCATTTACTTCATCAAAATATTCTCCCGTAATTTCTATTTGTGTAGGACCACTCCATGGAATGTCTAATTTATAGCTACCTTTGTTATCTAAAATTTTAGTCTCAATAGATTCATTAGTTTTTACACCATTTTCTAATTTATATGCTTTAACTATAGAATCTTTTTTAAATGGTCCTTTTTGAGCATATCCACTTATATTTGAGTTATTAGAATTATTTATCTCACTATTGTTATTACACGCAACTAAAAAAAACATCAAAAAAAATAAAAAAATTATTTTTTTAAAATAAAATACATACATTTAAATCCCCTTGTTTGATTATTGATAATCATTATCGTTAATAAAAGAGTGCAATTCTAGTTTTTTATAAATTAAAATGTGCTTAAATGGTAACCATTATATAATATTGATATCCATAATCAATATTGACAAAAGAAATAAAAACAGATAATATTTCGCCTAAATTTTTAAGAATAAGGACAAAAATGAAAAAAGTTATATTGGTATTTTTACTTTTGGTGGTTACATCAAATGTTACATTCGCATATGAGGTTGGGGATAAGATTGATGATAGTGTAGCTACCAAAATAGGGAGTGTTACAGGTAAAGTTACAATAGTTGATTTTTTTGCATCATGGTGCGCTTCTTGTGAAAAAGAGTTACCACTTATTAATAAAATTAATGCTGAAAAACTAGATAATGTTCAAATTATTGGAATTGATACAGATGAGGAGGTTAGTGAAGGTATTGCCTTTCAAGAGAGACTTAAAGTAAACTTTAAAGTTATAAATGATGACAAGCATATTTTGGTAAATAAATTTTCACCTTATGGTATGCCAGCATTATATTATATAAAAGACAATAAAGTCCAAAAAATTATTTTTGGTGCGATAGATGATATAGACAAGGTGATAAAAAAAGATTTAAAAGGTATGTAAATGTTGAAAAAAAGTGTAGTTTTTATGATTGTAGTTATGACTTTCTTTACTGCTTGTAGTAAAGAAGTTAAGCCATGGGAAAAAGGAATTTTAGCTGAAGACAATATGCAATTAGGTGGTGGTGATGCAATGATAAAAAAAGTGAATGAACATATTTTTACATCAAAAGAGGGTTCTTTTGGTGGAAATGGAATTGGTGGAGGAGGTTGCGGATGCAACTAAAAAAATTATCTATATTAGCAATTAGTGCAGTAACAGTTGGAATTCCTGTATTAAATGCTGCTTCTTCAGATGAAGTTAAATTTACACAAATGAAATATGAAGAAAATAATGACAGAATGAAAATTGATTTTTCTGTTTTAGATTTCAAAAAAGATTTTGGTACTGATTATACATTAAATATGAGTTTATCATATGATTCTATGAGTGGTGGTACTCCTGTATGGGATACTAAATCTGGGGCATCATCAAATGCAACAGGAAAGAGTAATGATACTAGATGTACAAACAATGCAACTTTATGTCAAGATACTAGTTCTAACAAAGAGTTACTTTCTGATGGGGAATCAAGTTTAGATAACTTTTCTTATAAAAATGCACAAATAGATGATACAAGAAAAGCAGTTTCTCTTAGTTTGATAAAAAGAACTCCCAAAAGAGATGAAATATCAAGTGGTTTAGCATATTCCAAAGAAGAAGATTTTAAGAGTATTGAGGCTTCATTAGGTTATTTATATAATATTGATGATTTAAAGAATAATTCAATTAGTACTGGCATTTCTTTTCAAAAAAACTCTGCTCTGCATAGAAGGGATAATAACCAATGGAAAGATTTTGATATGGTTAACTTTCAAATTGGCTATTCAAAAGTATTTACAAAAAACTTTGTAGCACAAGCTAACTATTTTATTTCTAAACAATCAGGAGAATTGAGTAATCCATATCAAACAATAGTTAGATATTTTAATATCTCAACTTCTTCATTTGATCCTGTTTACAACTATTTTATTGCAAAAGAAAAAAGACCTGATTCAAAAGTTTCAAGTGGTATTAGTTTAGATTCTGCTTATAAATTCCATAAAAACATTTCATTACATGGAGCATATAGATTCTATAGTGATGATTGGGGAATCACATCACATACAGTAACAATAAATTCATATATTAAAGTATTACCAAAGCTTACATTTATACCTTTAATTAGATATTACACTCAAAGTGCTGCTGATTTTTATAAAGCACATGATTCAAATGATAATCATTTTTCAAAAAATTCATATGGAAGTGCTGATGAGAGATTATCTAAGTATTATGGAACAACATATAGTTTAGGTTTTGAATATGAAATTATGAAAGATTTAAAAGTTAATATTATTGCAGCGACACAAAAACAATCATTTGGATTAAAAATGGATTGGGCAAGTGCAGGGGTTAAATATGCATTCTAAAGGAACTTCTATGAATAAAGTATTAAAGATAACATCTTTATCGTTAACAACTGCAATACTATTACAAGGTTGTGGTAGTGGGGGAGGTGGAAAATATGAAGCTTCCTCTAATACTGTTGTTGCCTCTAATCAAAGTAGTTTTGTTCAAAAAGATGGATTAAGCGGTACAGTTTTATCAAGTACATATATTGTTGGTGCAGATGTTTGTTTTGATATTAATTCAAATGGACTTTGTGATTCAAATGAACCAAGTGAAAAAACATATGCAAATGGAAAGTTTTCTTTTTCTTCTTATAATACAAACTTAGGAAAAGATGCAAATTTAGTAGTAAATATAAATGATGAGTATGTTTTAACAGCAACACAAAAAAGCTCAAATCAAGTGATTTCACCATTTACTACTATTACAAATAATGAGATATTATTTAATCCATATTCTAATGCAAAAGAGAGTGATGCTGTAAATGATTTATTATCAGAATCTACAATTTTTAATAAGAGTTATTTAGAAGGGGAAGATTATTTACAATCAAATCCAAATATCGTAAATATTGATGCTAATAATATTGTAAACTCTTTAAAAATATCATATGATTTAGATAAAACAAAACCTTTAGATACTATTGCAACAACTGTAGATGAAGTTTTAAAAAATAAAAACTTTTCAGTAACAGTGTCAAGTATTCCTACTCAAAAGAGATATGATAGTTCTTATTCTTTAGAGTTAGATACAAAAACTTTAGATATTGATACACAAGATGGAAATCAAAGAGCAGTAGGTGTGAAAGCTAGCTCAAACAGAACAGTAGTTCATTCAAAATGGAATAATAGGCTAACGATTATTGATTCTTCAAATCAAAATAAAATTGCTACTAAAAATTATTTAGATGGTGCAAATGGAGATACTCAATCTGGACCTTCAGAGAAAATTTTATCAAAGATGATTATTACTGATAACAACTCAAATGTATATTCTTTAACTAAAAAAGATAAAGTTTCAAATACTAACGATGGTTTAGGAATTTATAATAGTACATTCTCTGCAAGTGGAATTCCAACTTTAAAATATGCTTCTTTAAGTGTAGGAAATAATAATTATTATGCTCATAACTCTTTTACTGATTTTTCATTAAGTAATGATAAATCAAAGATTATTGCTTCATCTGATTTAAATAAGATTTTTGTTTTTAATAGCTCAGATTTTAGTTCATCTTTACTTGAATTAAATGTATCAAGTAGTGTAAAAGCTGTAGCTTATAGCAGTGATGACAATCATTTCTTCGCATCATTTAATAACTCAATAAATGTATATAATGCAAATACAAATACTTTTGTTTCATCATTTTTATTAAATAAAGAGATAAAACAAATTGTTAGTGTAAGTGCAACTGAAATTCTAGTATCATTCTCTAATAGTAATGAAGTTAATTTATTAGATATATCTAACTTAAATGCATTAAGTGTAAAAAGAGTTTTTACAGCAGATTCTATTGTGAATAAATTTGATTTATCAAGTGGTAAAAAGAGTTTTGCAGTTACGTTAAATAATTCAAAAGTAGTAAATAGTTTCTTATTAAGTGATAATAGTGTTGTTGCAAAGACTACACTTTTAAATAATGTAAATGATTTTGTATTTACAACAGATAGTAAACTTATGGCTTTAACAGATTTTAAAGCTTATTATTTAAATTTAAAAGGTGATGGATTAGCTCCTACAACTGCCCAAAAGCAAACATGGAGAACTTCTCACAGAAGATAAGGTGGAAATAATATGAAACTATTTAAATTTACTTTTCAAGCAATGACAACTCCTTGTGAGGTTCAGATTTATGATAATGATGAAATAAAAGCTGCAAATTGTTTTGAAGAAATTAAAAAACACACATATGAATTAGAGAAAAAATATAATTTCTTTGATTCAAAATCATATTTAAATAGAATAATAAATAATAGAAAGAGAAATAAAATATCAATTGATTCTCAAACATATGAGATATTATCTTTAGTAAAAGAAATATCTTTAAAAACAAGAGGTGTTTTTGATATTAGTGTAGGAACAATTAAACATTGTTATAATCAAAATAGTTTAAAAGATGTAAATAATTGTCTTTTTTCTTTGAAAGATAAAATGGGTATTGATTCATGGTATTTAAAAGATAACAAATTAAACTTTAGATTTAGAGAAACTAAACTAGATTTAGGTGGAGTTATTAAAGAATATTCTGTTGATAAAGCTGTAAGTATCACAAAAAGTTATGGAATAAAATCTGCATTAATTAATTTTGGTGGGGATTTATTTGCGATTGGATGTAAACCTGATAATGAGCCTTTTTGTATAGGAATTAAAAATCCAGAAGATAAAGAAAATAATTTACTTTTTGTTAATATTTCTAATCAGGCTTTAACAACATCCGCAAATTATGAACGTAATAAAACTATAGAAAATGTTGAATTTTCTCATATAATATCAAAAGAAGAAAATAAAGATGAAATTATATCTTCTACAATAATTTCATCTTCAACTTTAGAAAGTGGCATTTTTTCAACTACTTTTATGATTAATACTGAATGTGAAATTCTTGATAATATGAAAGTAGTTTTAATAGATAAAAAGCTAAATTTACATCAAAATTTAGTTGATTAAATAAAAAGCATTTAAGCTTTTTATTTAAATTAATTAGTATATTTTATTACCTAGAATTCTTTTATTTGCAGGTTTACTATTTGTTCTAATAGTTTTACCTTGGCTTTTTTCAATTTTATTTATTACTTCTGTAATTTTTCTAATTCTTGTAGTTGAACTAGGGTGAGTTGAGAAGAACTCATTTGTTTTTTTAGCACCAGCACTCATATTTTTCCAAAAGTTTAATGCTTCATGTATATTGTAACCGGCTTTTGCCATTAAATATATACCAATTTCGTCTGCTTCATTTTCTTGTAATCTTCCATAAGGTAACATAACTCCAACTTGTGAACCAATTCCATAAGCTTGATTAAATACTCCTGCATATTCAGGTGCTGTTGAACTTAAAACTACATTCCCTAATACTTGAATACCTTGTTGTACCATTGAAGAACTCATTCTCTCTGCACCATGACGAGCAAGTGCATGTGCAACTTCATGAGCCATTACAGTTGCAAGTTGATCATCATTTTTTGAAACATCCAAAATACCTGTATACACTACAACTTTACCACCAGGTAAACAAAAAGCATTTTTTGCTTTATTATCAACTAGATTGAATTCCCATTTGAAATCTGGTCTATTTGCTACTTTAGCAATTCTTTGACCAATTTCTTTTACTTTTCTTGATTGTCTAGTTCCTGTAATAACTTTTGATTTTGAAAGTGCTTCTTTATAAGATTGTGCACCTAATGCTAACTCTTGTTTAGGTGACATAAAAATCATTTGAGATCTATTTGTATAGGGAGTTTTTTGTGTACAACCTACAATAACTAATGAAATAATAGTTAATATAAATAAATTTCTTAATAACTTCATACTTTTTCCTTTGATGTATATATTTCTAATTATATCTAAAGTAAATTAGTCTTAACAAAGTTTTATAATCTAATAAATTATGATAATGCTTTTTAGTGAAAGAATCGTGTTTATGGTTTATTTTTTTAAGAAATCTAATATTGAATCAAATAACTCTTCTGTATTATTGCCTTTAATTATTACATGATTAGAGGCTTCAATAATCTTAATCTCTTTTTTTTCTGATTTAATTTTGTCATATATTTCATAAGCTGAACTTGGATTTACAACTGGGTCATCTTTAGCTTGTAATATTAAAATTGGACTTGTAATATTAGGTAACTCTTTTTTTGTATTTTCCATTAATAGGTTTAATTCTTTTATTGATTCAACATAATATTTATCATAGTTAATATCAGGGTTTTCAGCATTGTTTTCTATATAATCTTTTGCTAGTTCATCTTCATTAAAAACTCTTACTAAATCATTCCAAAATGATACCGCAGGAAGTAGGGCTTTTACTCTAATATCATTTAGATTTAAAGCAGCATTTATACAAACAACTCCTGAGAATTCCCTATAGCTTTTATTTGATGCAAGTAAGGCTAATAATCCACCTGTTGAGAAACCTATAATAAAAACCTTCTTATATTTTAATGTTGCTATTGTAATTGCTCTACTTACAGATTTATACCAATCAATCCAAGTTTTTGTTTTTAAATCCTCAGGACTAGTTCCATGTCCTTCTAACCTAGGTGAGTAAACAGCTAAAGTGTTTTCATGTAAAAATTGTGATAGTTGCTCAACTTCTTTTGGAGCCGAAGAAAACCCATGTAAGGTAATAATACAAGTATCAGAATCTTTATTGTCGTAATACTTAGCTTTTCCAATATCTTCTGGTTTTGTATCTGCGTACTCAATGTATTTGTTATATGATTTATAAAAACTATCATTTTCTTCTTTTTCTAGTACTTTTAAAAGTTTTGCGTTAATTACTTTTTCTTCAACTTGTACTAGTTTTCTCACAATATCTAATACTTTTTCATTAATTAATATTTCGTTTAGTATTACTTTTAATATATTTTTTAATCGAATTGTATGGTGAGTATGATTATTTAAAAGTATTTTTTTATCTATGAAATATTCATCATTTTCAATACTTAATATTTTATCTTTGATTGCAATTTCTAAGACTTCATCAAATTGCTCGTGTGCTTCATAAGAAATAAGATAAATTAAATCTTTATCAATATCATCATCAATATAAAATTCTCTTTTTTTAATTTTATTGATTACTAAATAAATCAATCTTTTAAAGTGTTTTATATTAATGACTTTTTTTGGATATAAAAACAAAATTAATGCAAATACATGATCAAAATTTATTGTAAGTGATTCATATATCTTATTCATAAAATTATGAGTAGCTTCATATCTGATTTTACTAATTGTTTTATTATGATTTAACTCTTTTTCATACTCTTGAATTAAAGTTTTTGTACTTATAGGTTCAAGTATTTGGATTATGATTTTTGAGTTTAGAATAATATTACTTTCAATTTCAAGCTCTTCTTTAAAGTTTTTACCCATATCTCCAAGAAATCTCTCTGCCATATCTAATAAAAAGTTCTGACCTGTTCTAATTTTAGAATATGAAATATTAATAGGAACAATCATTGTTTCTTCTTCACTAATATCTTTACAGTCATTTACAAAATATCTTCTTTGGAATTTTTTGAAATTTTTTACTTTATTGTCTAAATAACTTTGTCTAAGCAATTGTGAATATAGAGCAAAATATGTTGCACCTGTAAAAACCCTTTGACATGTTCCATCAATTTTTACACAAAAGTGTTGATCGAATTTTTCTATATCTTTTGCTTTTACCATACTTCCTTCTGGAAATATCATCCAATCTTTACATGAAGTAATTAAATCTCCTAGGATATGATTATCTCTTAAAGGATGAGATTTTCTCATAGCGCCTAGGTTACTTAAAAAGTTTCCAAAATAAGTTTTGAATAGTGAATCATCAGCAATTACTCCTACTTTTTTACCAGTAAGATTATACATAGTATAAGGTACAAGCATTGCTTCTGTTCTAGTAAAGTGATTAGCTACAAAAATTCTAGGATTGTTTTTAGGTATATTTTCAACACCCTTGATTTGTACATTTGCATCAAGGATCTTTTCTATTAAACTTAAAACATAACCATTTGTATCTATTAATAAATCACTTTTTTTCATAATAAAGCCTTTTTATCTAGCAGCTCTGTATTGTTTGATTTTAAAAGCATCTACTGAAATAACTTCTTGTTTTAGCTCATGGGCTTCTTTCATAGAAATTGCTTCATCTTCTTTAATTAAATCTTTTGATACAAGTTGCTCTAACATAACATCAATTGAATCAAATTCAATTGTGCCATTTTTTAATGCCTCTTTTAAAGTTTTGAAACCTTTGGCATTTTGTTTATTTAATTTAACAGCTTTTTGTAATTTAGAGAATCTATCATTTTCTCTTGAATCAACAAATACATTTTTTGTTAACTCTTCTAGTCTTTCTTCATTACTTAAACTATTTACAATTCTTGCATTTAATTTATCTTCTGCTTTTGTTCCAAATGGATTGATTTTTGCAAGTGGTAATAAAGCAGAAATACCACCAAGATTAGAGATTATCTCTTCTCTTGCAATTTGAATATCATTAAAACAATATTGACATACGTAATCAACTAAATCTCTGTTTTCATCTTTTGGGTTATTTTCAAACTCTCTTAATGTTGCAGTGATTAGATATAAGTTTGATAAAATATCACCAAATCTAGCACTAATATTTTCTCTTTTTTTAAGTGCAGGTCCAACAACAGCTAAAGCTACATTTGTAAGTAGAGTAAACTCAGAACTAACCCAAGTAACTTTTTGTTTGTATCTTGTAAATTCACCTTTTTGGCAAATTGTACTACCTCTTGTGATGTAATAGAATAGTGATTTACATAATGATGTATATCCTAAGTTTACATGGGCAAAAAATGCTTTATCAAAACTCTCCACATTGTTATAACGTAATGCATTTATTTCTTTATAAATATATGGATGAGATTTAATTAAACCTTGTCCAAATTGCATTAAATTTCTTGTAAGAATATTAGCACCTTCTACTGTAATAGAGATTGGTAATGCAAAATATGCATGAGCTAATAGATTGTTTTCACCTCTAATAATTGCACTTCCACCTAAAACATCCATAGAGTCATTTATTACTTCTCTAAACTTCTCAGTTGCATGATATTTCATAACTGAGTTAACAACTCCTGGTTTTTGTCCATTATCAATTGCATCTAAAGTATAATTTCTAGCTGCATTTAACATATACGTAAAGGCTGCAATTTTTGCAATTTTTTCTTCCACACCTTCAAAGTGATTGATACTAAGACCAAACTGTTCTCTTAGTTGTGAGTAAGAACTTACTACATTTAAAGCAAATTTACTTCCACCTAATGAAACACTTGGAAGTGAAATTCCTCGTCCAATTGATAAAGATTCAACAAGCATTTGCCACCCTTTACCAATTCCATTAAGTCCACCAATAATATCTTCTATATCAATAATTACATCTTTCCCATATAAAGGTGAGTTCACAAAAGGAATACCTAATGGGTCATGTCTATATGATGTATCAACACCTTTTTTCTTATGATTTACTAGACCAAATGTAATACCTAAGTCTTTTTGATCTCCTAATAGATTATCAGGATCTTTTAAAACAAAAGCAAGACCAATTAGTGTTGCTATGTTTCCTAATGTAATATATCTTTTTTCAAAATTTAATCTAATTCTAGTTTTACCAGTTTTTTCATCTTTGAATAAAACACCATTTGATTTAATAGAAGTAGCATCACTACCTGCATTTGGTTCTGTTAAACCAAAACAAGGAACTTCTCTTCCTATTGCTAAATCACTTAAGTATTTCTCTTTTTGTTCATTTGTTCCGTGTTTTTCAATTAACTCAGCAGGGCCAAGTGAATTTGGAACCATAATAGTAATTGCTAATACTTGAGATCTTGATACAAGCTTTTCAATTACTTTTGAGTGTGCAGTGGCTGAAAACCCAAGCCCTCCATACTCTTTTGGAATAATCATTCCAAAGAACTTTTTATCTTTTATGAATTGCCAAACCTCAGGTGTAAAATCTCTTTTTTGGAAGATTTCCCAATCTGTTGTCATTTCACAAAGTTCATTTACTTCATTATCTAAAAAGGCTTGTTCCTCATCTGTTAGCTCTGTAATCTTTTCTTCATGTACATCAGTAGAGAAGTTAACTTCACCTTTAAAGTAAGAAGACTCAATCCAGTTTGTACCTGCTTGTAATGCAGCTTCTTCTGTTGCTGAAATTTTTGGCATTAAACCTTTTTTATTAATGAAATCCACAAGTTTTTGTGTAACAAATTTTATTCTTAATGGTTGAATTAAGAAAATTGCACCTATTACTAGGTAAATAGTCCATGCTAATGCACCAAAATCAAAAAATACTAATGAATATACCCCTACGATTGCAAAATATGCATAGATAGGGAAGGCGTTAAATCCTAGGACTAAAAGTATAAGTATTAAAATTAAAGTTTCCATAATGTTTCTCCTGTGTTGAAGTCTTTGTCGTCTTCAAGTAGTTTAATCAGAAGGTTACTTGGTGTAAATCTGCTTCCATAATCTTTTTCTAATTCTTGTAGAGTTTTAACGATATTTTTTATTCCAATTTCATTAGCTAAATTACAAAGTCCACCTTTGTATGGAGGGAATCCAGTTCCTGTTACCATTGCAAAATCTATGATTGTTGGATCATCTACAATACCTTCCTCTAAACATCTTGATGCTTCATTTATCATAATATAAATACATCTATTGATGATTTGCTCATCTGTAATTAGTTTACTACTCTTCTCTAGCATAGACGTAACATTGTTATTTACTATCTTTTCTTTTTTATTGTAAGTATAGAAGCCAGAACCAGTTTTTATACCTAGCTCTTTTTTGTTATAAATCTTTTCAATAATTGGAGAAATTGGCATTCTCTCCCCATAAGCTTCTTTTAGAATTGAAGCTACTTTATAACCAATATCAATACCAACTGTATCAGCTAGAGTAAAAGGTCCCATTGGCATACCAAAGTTTTTTACAACTTTATCAATTCTTTTAATATCTGGAACTTCTTCTAAAATAAATGCTGCTTCATTTAAATATGGTAATAAAATTCTATTTACAATAAATCCGGCACAATCTCCAACTAAAATAGGTGTTTTTCCACAAGATGTAAGAAGTTCAAACACTTTATTTATAGTCTCTTTAGATGTATGAGAAGAAGGAATAACTTCAACTAATGGCATCATGTTTACTGGATTAAAGAAATGTACTCCTAAGAAGTTTTCTTTATTTTTAAGTTCACTTCCTAATTTTTCAATAGAAATAGATGAAGTATTTGTTGCAATAATTGCATCAGGTTTTAATACTTTCTCTAACTCTTTATATGCCTCTTTTTTTGCCTTTTCATCTTCAATAATAGCTTCTATTGCAAAATCAGTATTGCTTAAACCATCGAACTTTTCAGTATATGAAATATCATTTAATTTAAAACCAACTTGATTTGCTGTCATTCTTCTTGTTTTAATTAAGAAGTCATAGATTTTAGCTACATCTTTTAGTATTCCTTGAACTTGTTCAATTTTTCTAACTTTGATTCTTACTTCTTTTAAGTATTTTGAAAATAACCAAATTATTCCTTTTCCCATAACACCATTACCTAAAATAGCACTTGAAGAGATAGGATTATCTGTTTTGTCAAAATTCTTATTTAGTTTTTGAAAAGTAAAAAATAGTTTGATCATATTTTTTGACTCTTTAGTAACAGCTAGCCTTGAGAACTCTCTAGCTTCTACTTTAATTCCTTGCTTAAAAGATCTTGCATAAGTATCTTTGATTACTTCAAGGGCTTTATATGGAGCTTCAAAATCTTTATTTACTTTCTTCTCTAATGTTTTAAGAGTTTTTGAAAATACTATTTCTCTTAAAGGCCAAGTTTCAAATAAATTAAATTTTCTTCTACTTTTAACTTTGTTGTAAATAACTCTTTGAATAAATGATTCTAATTTTGATTCTTTTTGTCCATCATGGAAAACTTCATCTACTAATCTTATTCTATATGCTTTTTTAGCATCAATAGTTTTCCCTGATAAAATTAAATCAAGAGAGTTAATAAGCCCAACAACTTTAGGAGCTCGTAAACATCCTGCAAAACCTGGGAATATTCCTAATTTTACTTCTGGAAATGCTAATTTAGTTTTATCAGATGTTGTTGCAACCCTATGTGTACAAGCAAGAGCAAGCTCTAAACCTCCACCCATACAAGCGCCATTTATATATGCAATTGATGGAAACTCTAAATTCTCTAATTTATTAAAAATAGTATGTACTCTCATTAATAAATCGTAAACTTCTTTTTCATCCTCTAATTGCTCAATCTCTTCAATATCAGCACCTGCAATGAATACATTTTTTTTAGCACTTGTAATAACTAAGGCTTTAATAGATGAATTATCTTTTATACTGTCTAATACTTCATCGAATTCTTCAAGTACTGCAATTGATAATTTATTTACTTTTTCATTTTCTAAATCTATAGTTAATCGTGCAATACCTGCTTTGATTTCTAAAAATAAATTTTTCATCTTACACCTCCAATAAGAAAGCTGCACCTTGACCACCACCAACACATAATGTTGCTAGGGCTTTTTTAGCGCCTCTTCTTCTAAGTTCTTTTAGTGCTGTTAAAACTATTCTAGAACCACTCATTCCAACTGGGTGTCCTAGGGCAATAGCTCCCCCATTAACATTTAATATTGATTTATCGATTTCCCCAATAGCATTAGAACCAAATGTTTTTTGACAAAATTCATTTGATTTAAAAGCTTCTAGATTTGCAATTACTTGTGCTGCAAAAGCTTCATTTAATTCAATAATATCAATATCTTCTAATTTAGTATTTGTTTTATCAAAAAGTTTTTTAGTTGCATAAATAGGTCCTAGACCCATTCTATGTGCATCTAAACCAGAATAAGAGTAATCACTTATAAATCCTAAAGGTTCTAGATTTAACTCTTTTGCTTTTTGTTCAGTTGTAACTATTAATGAACAAGCTCCATCAGAAACCTGTGATGAGTTTCCAGCTGTTACTGTTCCGCTTAATCTATCAAAAATTGGTCTTAACTTTTTTAGACTTTCCATATTTTGTCCAAATCTAACTCCATCATCATCAATAATAGATGAATCTCTTGTCATAATTGGGTGAATTTCTTGAGCTAATACTTTTGATTGAATAGCTTTTTGAGCTTTTATGTGTGATTCAACCGCATATTTATCTTGATCTTCTCTACTAATTTTAAATTCATTAGCTAAGTTTTCTGCTGTAATTCCCATGATTCTTCCAGATATTGGATCTGTAAGTCCTGATATTAAACCAATAACAGGTTTTAGGAAACTAGGTTTAAAAGTAGATAATAGATGTAGTTTATCTCCTACATTTCTAGCATAAGTTAGTTTTGTCATAAAGTTTCTAAACTTATCACTATGAAGTAGGGGAATATTACTCATAGATTCAACTCCACCTACTAAGTATAAATCCCCTTGGTCTGAATTGATTTTTTCAATTGCAGAAGATATTGATTGCATACCTGAAGCACAATTTCTATGTACAGTATATGCAGGAGTAGTTTGAGGAAAACCCGCACGTATTGCCATAACTCTGGCAATATTGGCAGCATTTGCAGGTTGTGCTACATTTCCTATAATTACTTCATCAAATTGTTCATACTCTAGGCCATTTCTTAATATTAATTCTTTTGTAATTATTGCGCCTAAAGTATCAGCTGATACATTGTTTAATTTACCATTTGCTTTTGCTACGGGACTTCTTAGTCCATCGATTATTGCAATTCTATTTTTCATGATGGCTCTCCTAATACATATCGTTTATAAAATCTTCATATTTCTGTTCAATTTTTCCCCTACAAACTTTCATTGAAGGAGTTAATTCTCCACCTTCAATAGAAATTTCATTTGTAATAATTGTATATTGAACTACTTTCTCCCATTCGTTTAAATTTGAGTTTACAAGTTCAATGTGCTTCTTAATATCACTTGTTATTTCAGTTCTATCATAATATTCTTCTATTGTTAAGCGTTTATTTAATTTTTTTGCTTCTTGAAATTTATCACGATCTATAAATAATAATGCACTTGTGTACTTTCTATTTTCCGCAATAATAACTGCAAACTCTATATATTTATTTTTTGATAATTCTTGTTCGATTTTGATTGCAGCTACATATTCACCTGTTGATGTTTTAAATATCTCCTTTTTTCTACTTTTGATATATAAGTATCCTTGTCCATCAATTTCTCCCACATCACCTGTGTGTAACCATCCATCTTTATCGATAGTTTGAGAAGTTAATTCTTCTTGGTTTAAATACCCCTTCATTAAAGAAGGTCCTTTTACTAATAGTTCATTATCAGAACTAAGTTTGATAGTTGCACTAGGAATTACTCTCCCACAAGAACCTACTTGGTTAAAGTCTGGGTAGTTTGTAGAAATTACAGGTGAAAACTCTGTAAGACCATATCCTTGATAAATAGGAACTCCAATATTCACAAAAAATTGTGCTATCTCTTTTGGAAGTGGAGCTCCACCACTGATTAGTTTTTTTAATCTTGAACCAAAAATTTCTCTGAGTTTAGAATAAACAACTTTGTCATATATAGAATAAACAAAAGAGTTTTTATTCATATTTTCATTAAGTGCATATTCAAAAGCTAAACTAGCAATAGTTCTACTTATTAGAGGTTTCAGCAATATATTCATTTTAATTTTATTAAAAATTTTCTCTAATAGTCTAGGCACTGCTGTCATGATTGTAGGTTTTACTACTTTTAGAAGATTACTAACATTTGTAATTTCATCTACAAAATAAATACTAACCCCACGACTTAAATAATAACTCATAACAGTTCTCTCAAAAATATGAGCTAAGGGAAGTAGGGATAAAACCACTTCTTCTTTATCTAAATTGATTAATTGATTAATATCATTTAATTGTGAGATGATATTTTTATGAGTAAGCATTACACCTTTTGGTGTACCTGTATTTCCACTTGTATATATAATTGAAAATAAATCATCCTCATCTGGTTCATGAGGTCTAAAGCCTTTATTATCACAAATTTGCTGACCAGTTACAAGAATTTCATCATAGTTGTAAAAGTTTTTTTCTTTTATACAAAAGTTATGAGTAATAAAAACCATATCTTCATTTTGATTTTCAATATCTGTAATTCTATCTTGAGAATCAATAAAAATATATTTTATATTTGCATCTTTAATTTCAAAGTTTAGATTTAATGTAGATATATTTGCAAAGATAGGAACAGAAACAGCACCTACTTGATGTATCGCAAAATCAAATATCAACCAAAAAGGAGAAGAGGCTGCAAAAATTGCAACATTATCTTTTTCTTTAATACCTAAATCTTTTAGAGCAAGACTCAAACAAACTACTTTATTTTTAAAATCTTCAACAGATATATTTTTGTATTCATTATTCTGTAAATAATTTAAAAAATAATCATTATCGTACTTTTCTGTAATTTGTGTGAACAGTTGGCTATATGTTGTAAAGTTATAAGAATCCATAGTGTATCCTTTCACTAGTGAATATATTAATAATAATTTTATCATTATAAGTAAAAAACTAAAAAAATAATTAAACTAATTTAAATTTTTAAGTTTAAATTAATAAACTAAGGTAATTAATGCAAGCAAAACGAGGGAATATCTTTGGGGTATTCGCAATCTTACTTTGGGCTTCCTTGGCCCTTTTCTCAATATTAACAACGGAAATACCGGCTTTTCAACTAACAGCAATGTCTTTTTTTATTGCATCATTTATTGGTCTGATTTTACTAAAAAAACAAAAAGTACACTTCAAAGAATTGTTTAAAATATCACCAAAAGTTTGGTTTATTGGAATTACTGGTCTATTTGGTTATCACTTTTTCTACTTTTTAGCCATAAAAAACGCTCCAGCAGTGGAAGCAAATCTTCTAAATTACCTATGGCCTTTATTAATTGTAGTGTTTTCAGCATTTTTACCAAACGAAAAGTTAAGATGGTTTCATATTGTTGGAGCTTTACTTGGATTATTAGGAGCATTTTTCTTAGTATCAAAAGGTGGAAGTTTTAATTTTGAGGCTCAATATTTCTGGGGATATGTATTTGCAATAATTGCAGCATTTACTTGGTCTTCATATTCTGTAATATCTAGAACACTAGCTCATGTACCAACTTACGCTGTTACTGGCTTTTGTGTAGCTACAGTGATATTATCTACTATTTGTCATTTAATATTTGAAGTTACAGTTATTCCAAACTCTACAGAATTATTCGGAGCTTTAATGCTTGGACTTGGACCTGTTGGTGGGGCTTTTTATCTATGGGATTATGGAGTTAAAAATGCAGATATTAAACTGCTTGGTTCAATTTCGTATTTTACACCATTACTTTCTACTTTATTATTAGTAGGCCTAGGTTATGCAAACTTTACTTTAGCAATTACACTTGCTTGTGTATTTATTATTATGGGATCTTTTATAAGTTCTGCACAGTATTTAAAACTCATAAAGAATTTTATATTTAATAGAAATAGATAAAAAGTAATCTTACTCTTTATCTAATCTCATATCTTCTAATACTTCTAAGATATCTGATGCATCATCTTCTGTAAGTTTGTTGTTTTGGATATCAAAAAGTACATCATCAAAATATTTTTTCATCTCTTTCATATCTTCAAACTCTTCTTTATCTTCTTGAGTACATTTCCAAGATTGAGTTAAATTAGCAAGTTCTATTAGGCTCTCATCTAATTCAGGGATTAATTCATTTTTTAATATATTTTCTAAGTTTTCAATATTGCTCATTATTTATCCTAAGTTTTTTTGTGATTATAACGAAATTTTACTGTATTAAATTTATATACATATTTAATTTATTAGCATGATTACTTTAGATACAATCAAAAACCAAAAATAAGTCTTAAGGTATATAATGACAAAAAGAGTTTTATTATAATATGAATGAAATTATAGATATAAATGACCCACAAATACAAGAATTTACTTCTTTAAAACAATCTGCTTTAGATGAAAAATATGTAGTAGTTGAAAGTAAAAATGTTTTTAAAAAACTTTTCTCAACAAATACAAAAATACATAAAGTTTTTACAACAAAAGAGAATTTAGACTTTTTAAATGAAAATTGTAAAAACATTGATTTCCCAATTTTTACAGCATCAAATGCAATTATGAAAAAAATTGTAGGACATAAAATCCATCAAGGTATGATGGCAGTTATAGATAGACCCGAGTTTATTTCATTTGATGAAATAGAAGGGAATATTGTAGTTTTAAATGGACTTACATCTCCTGAGAATGTTGGTTCAATTGTGCGTTCTTGTGCTGCATTTAATATAAAAACTTTAATAATTGATGAGAAGACTTGCTCACCCTTTATTAGAAGATGTATTAGAGTATCTACTGGAAATCTATTTAATATTAATGTATATAAAACATCTACATTAAGAGATGATTTAATAAAACTAAAAGAAGATGATTATAAACTTTTATGTACAGCAAACTCACCAGAAGCAAAAAGTTTACATGAATTTAACTTCCCTAAAAAATCTATGGTAGTAATAGGTAGTGAAGGGCATGGGGCAGATCAAGAGATCTTTGATTTATGTGATGATATTCTAAAAATAGATATTGATGAAGAAGTTACAAGTCTAAATGCAGCAATTGCGGCATCTATTGTGCTATTTCAATTAAAAGTATCAGCTAGTTAATAGCTGTACTTTTATAATTGTTTAAAATACATTTCTTCAGTAATAATGTCTTTATTTGTTTCAACTCTATCTATAAAAACTAGACCTATTAAATGATCATATTCATGTTGGAATATTCTTGCAATAAAACCTTCAAAGGTTTGTGTTTTTTCATTTGCATTTTCATCTAGGTATTTGATTTTTATTTTTTCATGTCTTGGAACTAAAGCTCTAATTCCTGGGATACTGAGACATCCTTCCCAATCTTTTTTCATTTTTTTAGACTTTTTAATAATCTTAGGATTTATAAGAACTTCATTTTTCATAAGTGGAGCATTTGGATATCTCTTATTTGGTTGTGATGAAATAATCATTATTTGTTTTGATATGAATATTTGAGGTGCTGCTAAGCCTACTCCATTGCTTTTTTTTACGCAAGTTTTCATATCTGATATTAATTGTTGTGTTTTACTACTTTTTATATCTTTTATTTTTTTAGCTTTTTTTCTTAGGACTTTTTCTCCTAGTTTTGCTATTTTTATCTCTTTGAATAATTCCATATTTCTACCCTTTTTATAAATATACACTATCTTATTTTTTATATAAGTAACTTTAGAAAATAAAAATATATACAAATTTAGAAAAAAAACAATATTTTCCTTGTTTGTGACGCTAGGTGTGACGCAAAACATTTAATGTATTAGTAAATTATTTAAAAGGTGAAAAATGGAAATATTATATATATTACTTGTGAGCGTTGTTGTTATTGGTTTTATTTCTTTATCTGTGGTTATTATCCTTGATAAATATCTAAAAGCAAAAGAGATTAAAAATAAAAAAGATGATATGAACTATAGAGAGAATAAAAGATTTTAAAGACATATTTATATAGAAAAGATTATAGTTAATTAAGGATACGTTACATCTATGGACACAATTATAGATTAATTATAAAAAATAAAAATAGTTTAAGTAAATTGTATTATTAATAATGATAATCTATATCAATTAATTTAAAAAGGATTAATATGGAATATAGAATTGAAAAAGATACAATGGGAGAAATGCAAGTTCCCAATGATAAATATTGGGCAGCACAAACTCAAAGAAGTGTTGAAAACTTCCCAATTGGTGATGAAAAGATGCCAAAAGAGGTAGTTGAAGGATTTGCATATCTTAAAAAAGCCTGCGCAATAGTAAATAATAAATTAAATAGATTAGATGATACAAAAACAAATGCTATTGCAAACGCTTGTGATGAAGTAATTGATGGTAAACTAGAAGGAAACTTTCCTTTAGTAGTTTGGCAAACAGGTTCTGGAACGCAATCAAATATGAATATGAATGAAGTAGTTGCTAATAGAGCTAGCGAAATTCTAGGAGCTGATTTTAGAGTAGAGAAAAGAATTCATCCTAATGATGATGTAAATAAAGGTCAAAGCTCAAACGATACTTATCCAACTGCTATGAGAGTAGCTTTTGTTTTAGACTTACAAAAAAGATTAATCCCTGCAATTAATACATTAAAAGCTACATTTGAGAAAAAACAAAAAGAGTTCGAAGATATAGTAAAAATTGGACGTACTCACTTACAAGATGCAACTCCTCTAACACTAGGTCAAGAAATCTCTGCTTATGTTGATATGTTAGATAAAGCTTTATCTCAAATTGATGATTCTATGAAATATATTATTGAGTTAGCAATTGGAGGTACAGCAGTTGGAACTGGTCTTAATTCTCATCCAGCATTTTCCCCAATGGTTGCTGATACTTTAAATGAATTAACAAAAACAAAATATGAGTTCAAATCTCATCCTAATAAATTCCATGCTTTAACTTCTCATGATGGGGAAGTGGTATTAAGTGGAGCATTAAATGCACTTGCTTCTAATCTTATGAAAATAGCAAATGATATTAGATGGTTAGCATCTGGTCCTAGATGTGGAATAGGAGAGATTAATATTCCAGAAAATGAACCAGGAAGCTCAATAATGCCTGGAAAAGTAAATCCAACACAAAGTGAAGCTATGACTATGGTTGCTGTTCAAGTAATGGGGAATCATACTTCTGTTTCAGTAGCAGCCTCTCAAGGTAACTTTGAATTAAATGTATTTAAACCTGTAATTGCTTTAAATATTATTCAATCAATTAGATTACTTTCAGATACTATGATTGCATTTAATGATAAGTGTGCAGTAGGTATTGAAGCAAACAAATCTAATATTGAAAAGTATTTAAATGACTCTTTAATGTTAGTAACTGCTCTTAATCCATATATAGGTTATGAAAATGCAGCGCGAATAGCTAAAACTGCTCATAAAAATGGAACAACACTAAAAGAAGAAGCAATAGCTCTTAATCTTCTGAGTGCTGAACAATTTGATGAGTATGTAAAACCTCAAGAAATGACAAGCCCAAAAGCATAAAAACAAAGAGTTAGTAATAATTTTTTTACTAACTCTTTTTAATTTATGTAGAAAGAAGTAATATTTATAATATAAATTCTCATAATTATTATAATTCCTTTGACTTATGAAAAAATCATTGATAATATACAAGCAAGTTAAAAGAAAGGATTTTTATGAAAAGAATATTAGGGACAATATTACTTTTATTACTTACAACATTTAATGTTTTAAATGCGCAAGAGAACAAAAAAATACATAAAATAGTTATTCAAGTTAGTAGTTCAGATATTATCACTCAAAAAATGGCACTTAATAATGCTGTGAATTTACAAGAACATTATGGTGTTGATAATATTAAAATTGAAATTGTAGCTTATGGACCTGGTTTAAGTTTGCTAACTAGTGAGAGTTTACAATCAACGAAAGTTGAAAATTTAGTTTTTAATGATATTAAATTCTCAGCATGTTCAAATACAATAGAGATTATGGAAAAGAGATTTAATAAAGAAATTAAACTACTTGATGATGTGGCAATTGTACCAGCAGGAGCTGCACGAATTATGGAACTACAGGAACAAGGTTACGCTTACTTAAGACCTTAGTTTTAATTTTTATGTAATTAAACTTTAATTGGTTTAATTGCATAAAGCTACATAAATACAGACTTTAAGCTCAAACTTAAAGTTAAACTTTAAAAAATAAATATTAATTTAAACTTAATTTTACCTTTTTATTCTCTGGATATAATAGATATATACATAGTATTGCTAAGACTACGATTTTAGAAATACAACATTTTGTTGTATTGAAAAAGGAGATAGTATGCATAAAGTTATAATATTAGGTTCAGGTAATATTGGATTTACAGTAGCTTTATTACTTCTTTCAAGTGAAGATTATGAAGTTACAGTAGTTGCAAGAAATAAAAAGAGATTAGCATACTTAGAAAAAGTACTTAATGTAAAAACTATTCAATATGACCTAGAAAATAAAAAGAATTTTTCAAAATTACTTATAGGTTATGATTCTGTAATTTCTGCTTTACCTTATTATTTAAATGTAACAGTGGCCAAGGCTGCTTTAAAAACTGGTATTAACTATTTTGATTTTACAGAAGATGTACAAACAACTAATGAAATAAAAAAGATTTCAAAAAAAGCAAAAAAATCCCAAGTATTTATTCCCCAGTGTGGTTTAGCCCCAGGCTTTATATCTATTCTAGCTTACAGTGTATATGAACAATTTGAACAAGTTCATAGTATTAAAATGAGAGTAGGTGCTTTACCTAAAAATCCTTCCAATAAAATTCTTTATAATCTTACTTGGTCAACTGATGGTTTAATCAACGAGTATAGTAATGATTGTTTTGCCATTAAAAATAAAGAGTTAGTAACAATACAACCTTTAGAAGGATTAGAAAAATTCTCACTTGATGGTTTAGAGTATGAAGCTTTTAATACTTCTGGTGGATTAGGAACATTATGTGAAACGCTAGAATCAAAAGTAAAAGAGTTGAACTATAAAACTATCAGATACAAAGGTCATAGAGAATATATGGACTTTTTAATTAATGATCTGTATTTAGGTAAGAAACAAAGAAGAGGATTATTAAAACAAATATTAGAGTATGCAATACCAATTACTAAACAAGATGTTGTTCTTATATTTTGTTCTGTAACAGGAATGATAAATGGAAAATTAGAACAAATTACAAATGTAAGAAAAATATATAATCAAAGAATAGAAAACCAAGATTTAAGTTCGATTCAAATAACAACAGCCTCAGGATTGTGTGCTGTTTTAGATTTAAAAGTAAAAGGAAAAATAAAAAAATATGGTTTCATAAAACAAGAAGATATAAAAATGAAAGACTTTATATCTAATCGTTTTGGTAAGGCTTATGATATTAAGGAGCTAAAATGAAACGTAATATATTAAACTTATTAGGTTTAAAAGACTTAATAAAAGACAACCATCTACCTAGCTTATATCTTGGAAATAGTGTTGTTTATGGAAGTGGTTTATCCTTTAGATCTTTTTCTCCCATTGATGGAAGTAAAGGTATTGAGTTTAAAAGCTTAGAAAAAAGAGAAATCACTCATACTATTGATGTTTTAAAAAAAGAGTTTATTACTTGGCAAGAAGTACCAGCTCCTAAAAGAGGGGAGTTGATTCGCCATTTATCTAATATTTTAAGAGAAAATAAACACTCCCTAGCATATTTAGTAACTCTGGAGTCTGGAAAAATATTTGAAGAAGCTCTGGGAGAAGTTCAAGAGTTTATTGATGTATGTGATTTTGCTTTAGGTTTATCTAGACAATTATACGGATTAAGTATTGTAAGTGAAAGATATAGACATAAAATGATTGAACAATGGCACCCTTTAGGAGTGGTTGGAATAATCACAGCTTTTAATTTTCCAATGGCTGTTTGGGCATGGAATGCCGTATTAGCATTAGTGTGTGGAAATACAATTATTTGGAAACCCTCATCTCAAACACCTTTATGTGCAATTGCTTGTCATATATTATTACAAAAAGCATTAGCATTAATGCCAGAACTTCCTCAGAATATTTCATCAGTAATTATCTCAAATAGAAAAATTAGTGAAGTAATACTACGAAATAAAGATGTGAGGCTAATTAGTGCAACTGGTTCTGTGAAAATGGGAAAAGAAATTGCTTCAAAAGTTAGTGTAAGACTGGCAAGATTATTATTAGAACTTGGTGGAAATAATGCAATGATTGTAACACCTAGTGCTGATATTGAGCTATCAATACGAGCTATTTTATTCTCAGCAGTGGGAACAGCAGGGCAGAGATGTACAACACTTCGAAGATTGTTTGTACATAAATCTGTATTTGAAGAAGTTAAAAGAAAACTATTACTCTCTTATAATAGTATTAAAATCGGCAATCCATTTAGTAAAGATGTTTTAGTAGGTCCTTTGATTAATAAAGGCTCTTATGAAAATATGCAAAATAGTATTGAAAAAGCTATAAGCCAAGGTGGAAAATTAATTTATGGTGGAAATCGTATTAGAAAAAATGTACCAAGAGGTGGATTCTATGTAAAACCTGCAATTATAAAAATAAATCATAATGCCAAAATAGTACAAGAAGAGACTTTCTCACCTATTTTATATTTAGTAGAATATGAAGATTTTGATGAGGTATTAAAAATGCATAATTCAGTACCTCAAGGTTTATCATCTGCAATCTTTACTCAAAATGTAAAAGAATCAGAACTATTTATGAGTAGCATAGGAAGTGATTGTGGAATTGCAAATATTAATATAGGAACCAGTGGAGCTGAAATTGGTGGTGCTTTTGGTGGAGAAAAAGATACAGGTGGTGGAAGAGAAAGTGGAAGTGACTCTTGGAAAAATTATATGAGAAGAGTAACAAATACAATTAATTATTCAGATGATATTCCTTTATCCCAAGGTATTAAATTTGAATAGTATTTTGGAGTTAATATGAAAAATACATTTAAAATTCTTTTTATCAGTATTATTAGTATTTATTTTCTAGGATGTGCTATTAGCAATCAAGTGACTGCTGAGTACTATTTACAAGAAAAAAAATTTGAAGATGGTTCTAATCATTTCAAAAATAAAATTAATAAAAATAGTAACGACCATTTATCCCAATATTATTACGGTAGATTTTTATTAGCCAAAAATAAAAATAAAGAAGCTATTGTACATTTAAAAAAAGCAATATTATTAAACTCAAAAAATGCAGATTACCATAGCTGGTTAGGTGTGGCTTATTCAAAAATAAAAGCTAATAAAAATGAAAGAACTCAATATCTTAAAGCTTTAAGTATAGATAAAAACCATCTACAATCTCTAACATATTTAGCTCATAATTATTATGCAAGCAAAGAGTATAAAAGTGCATTAGCTTATTACAAAAAAGTATTGAAAATATCACCTGAAAATAAAGCTGCCTTATTTAATCGTGCAATGACATTACATAAATTAAAAAGAACAGCAGAAGAGCAGAGTGCATGGAAGATTTATTTAGAATATTATTCAAGTGGAGCTTTATCTCAAAATGCAGTTAAATATCTAAATGCAATTGGAAATTTTGAATATCATAATCATATAATTGGTATTCATACAATAGTTCTAAAAGATATAAAGTTTGAAGCTTTTACTTCTAAAATAAAATTAGAATCAAAAAGTTCCCTAGATTTATTATCAAAAGTTTTACAAAAGAATAAAAAGATTGATTTACATATAGTTTCTTATCTTGTTAGAAATAGCACTTTAGCTAAAGAAAGAGCAAAAAGTATAAAAAAATATATTTTGAAACAAAATAAAAGTATAGACTCAAAAAGAATAAAACTAAGTTGGTTTAAAAACTCAAAAAAAATAAAAGTAAATAAGAAAAAATATGAATATTATGAATTCATTGATTTTATTACTGTAACAAAAAAAAGATAAATAGGAGAATATTATGAAAAAGTTACTATATATAATGTTTAGTGCAGTTCTCGTATTATTTGCTTATCCTTTATTAGCAGAAGAACAAGATGAAATATCAACATTTAGTAATGAAGCACAAGTTGCAAAAGCAGAAACTTTATCTGAAATATCTCAGGAAAAAGCACAAGAGGAGGCTTTAGAAACACAAGCTAATATTGAAGCTGCAGAGGAGTCACTTGCAAATGCTCAAGATAATCTAGCAACACTAGAACAAGATCCTAACGCAAGTCTTGATGAAATTAATGCTGCAAACCTTGCAGTTGAAGAAGCATTTGCTGAATTAGATAGAGAAACAAAAAATTTAGCAGATATCTCAAGTGTATCTGTTGAAGAAATTGCACAAATGAGAGAAGATGGTTTAGGCTGGGGAGATATATCCCATGAATTAGGAATTCATCCTAGTAATTTAGGTTTAGGACATGGTAAAAAAGATGCAAGAGAACGTAGCTCTAAATCCTTTGACAAAGATAATTCTTATACTAGTAATTCAAATAAGGGGAATGCTTTTGGTTTAGTAGGAAAAGCATCATCTAATAAAGGAAATAAAGGTGGTGGTATTTCAAATTCTAGTAGAGGTAATTCATTTAGAGGAAAAGGAAATGGTCAAGGAAATAATGGAAATGGCAATGCCGGAGGTAATGGTAACGGTAATGGCAATGGAGGTGGAAATGGCAATGGTAAAAATTAATAATTAAGATGCTTTTTTATAGAATACAAATTCAAAAAATTATTAGAGGAAAAAAAATGGCAGAAATATTTTTTAGATATTTGCATTTTATAGGAATAATGAGTTTAGCGTCAACATTAGTTATGCAACATCTAATTTTATCATCACAGGTAACAAAAGAGCAATTAAAAAAAATAGCTTTTATTGATATTATCTATGCTATTAGTGCAGGGCTTACATTAATAGCTGGATTATCACTTTGGTTATGGGTTGGAAAAGATGCAAGTTTTTATTCAACAAACTGGGTTTTTCATTTAAAATTATCTATTTTTGTTTTAATTGCACTACTTTCTATTTATCCAACAATCTTTTTTATTAAAAGTAAAAATAGTAATGAAGAGAATGTTAAAATTCCAAAAGTAATTATTATGTTAATTAGAATGGAATTGGCACTAGTGTTCTTAGTACCAATTTTAGGAGCATTAATAGCTCAAGGTTCAGGTTTAAAATAAGTATTAATTTATAATTTTATTACATACGTTCCTACAAAATCCACACACGTTTCATCATCTTCGATGATTTGTGAGTGGATTCCAATTGAAGCACTTCCCTTTTTTTCAAGTTTACTTTTAAGAGTTTCTATTTGTTCTTTATTTGGTTTTCTTGTATAACAAACTAAATCTTTTGTTACAGGCCTTTTATAAGAATTTTCATTTTTGATAACTACAATATTTTTACTATCGTATCCTAACTCTTTAGAGATTAACCAACACATACTCCATGCTGAAATAATGGTCATGGTACTTAAGCTTCCACCAAATGCAGTGCCTTTATCATTAATATTTATTTCCAGTGGTGCTGTAGTAATTAAAGATTCATTAGTATAGTCTGTGATTTGAATATCCATCATTTTTGTTAGCGGTATTTCATTGTGTAGTTTATTAAGTAAGTCATTTATCAAAGTAGATTCCTTGTAATATATTTGATATAAAATTATAGTAAAGAAAACTTATAGTTAAACATAAATTTGCCTTAATCAAAAATTGTACAGTAGGGGCACAATAATTGTACAATAAAAGAAAAAAATGAAAAAGTAGTACATATTAAATAACATTTGTGTATAAAAGTAGCGTATTTGTCAAAATATCAAAAAGCCCTAAAAAACTTAAAGAAGTAGGGTTTTTTAATTAAAAAGAGCTTAAGAAACTAATATAGTGTAACTTTTATTTACATTAATTAAAACTTGTACAATCCTTTACAATTTTTGTACATACTTATTTTTTCCTTTATGGTACAATATCCTCAATACTTTTAAATCAAATAGGAGATAATATATGAGTTTATTAGCTAATTATAAAGCACATACACAAGAAAGACAAAATGAAGGTGGATTACCTCCATTAGCATTAACTGCTGAGCAAACTGCTGAGTTAGTTGAGTTATTAAAAGCAAGTACTGTTGAAGAAGCAGATTACTGTTTAGATTTATTCAATAATAAAATCAACCCAGGTGTTGATGACGCTGCTTACGTTAAAGCTGCATTTTTAAACGACGTTGTTCAAGGTAACGTTGCATGTTCAGTAATTTCAAAAGCACAAGCAATTGAAATTTTAGGAACAATGATGGGTGGATTTAATGTTTCTCCATTAATTGACGCACTTAAAATTGATGAAGTAGCTGAAGCTGCTGCAACTCAATTAAAAAATACTATTTTAGTATATGATGCATTCAATGACGTTAAAGATTTAATGGATGCTGGAAATGCTAAAGCAAAAGAAGTTATCGAATCTTGGGCAAATGCAGAATGGTTTACTAACAAGCCTGCATTAGAAGAAGAAATCACTTTAACTGTTTACAAAATTCCTGGTGAAACAAATACAGATGATTTATCTCCTGCAACTGTTGCATTTACTAGATCTGATATTCCATTACACGCAACTGCAATGTTACAATCAAGAATGGAAAATCCATTAGATACAATGAAAGAACTTAAAGCTAAAGGTAACCCATTAGCATACGTTGGTGATGTTGTTGGTACTGGTTCTTCTAGAAAATCTGGAATCAACTCTGTACAATGGCACATGGGTAGAGATATCCCTGGTGTTCCTAATAAAAGAACTGGTGGTGTTGTAATTGGTTCTATTATTGCTCCAATTTTCTTCAATACTGCAGAAGATTCAGGATGTTTACCAATTCAAGCTCCAGTTGACGCATTAGAAACTGGTGATGTTATTACTTTAAAACCATACGCTGGTGTAATTGAGAAAAATGGTTCAGTTGTTTCTGAATTCGATTTAGCTCCAAATACATTAACTGACGAAATGAGAGCTGGTGGAAGAATTCCATTAATCATTGGTAAAGGTTTAACTGTTAAAGCTAGAGAAGTATTAGGATTATCTGCTACTGAAGCATTTGTTGCTCCAACTCAACCATCTGATAATGGTAAAGGGTTTACTCAAGCACAAAAAATGGTTGGTAGAGCTTGTGGTATCGAAGGTGTTAAACCTGGTATGTACGTTGAGCCAATCGCTACTACTGTTGGATCTCAAGATACAACTGGACCAATGACTAGAGATGAGATTAAAGAACTTGCAGCATTATCTTTTGGTGCTGATATGGTTATGCAATCATTCTGTCACACTGCTGCTTACCCAAAACCAGCAGATATTAAATTAAGACATACTTTACCTGATTTCATCAACTCTAGAGGTGGTGTTACATTAAGACCAGGTGATGGTGTTATTCACTCTTGGTTAAATAGATTATGTTTACCAGATACAGTAGGTACTGGTGGAGATTCTCATACTAGATTCCCTATTGGTATTTCTTTCCCTGCAGGTTCTGGTCTTATTGCATTCGCTGGTGTTACTGGTGCTATGCCTTTAACTATGCCTGAGTCTGTACTTGTTAAATTCTCTGGTGAAATGCAACCTGGAATTACTTTAAGAGATTTAGTTAACGCTATTCCTTACCAAGCAATTCAAGATGGTTTATTAACTGTTGATAAAAAAGGTAAGAAAAACGTATTCGCTGGAACAATTATTGAGATTGCTGGTTTACCAGATCTTAAAGTTGAGCAAGCATTCGAATTATCTGATTCAGCAGCAGAGAGATCAGCAGCAGCTTGTTCTGTTCAATTAGATAAAGAACCAATCATTGAGTACTTATCTTCAAACATCGCTTTAATTGAAAAGATGATCGAAGAAGGTTACGAAGATGCTAGAACTCTTCAAAGAAGAGCAGATAAAATGAAAGAATGGTTAGCTAATCCAGAATTAATTCAACCAGATGCAGATGCAGAATATGCAGCTACAATCGAAATTGATTTAAATACAATTACTGAACCAATCTTAGCTTGTCCTAATGATCCAGATGATGTTGATACATTAACTAATATTTTAGCTGACGATAAAAGAATTAAGAACATTGACGAAGTATTCGTAGGTTCTTGTATGACTAATATCGGATTATTCAGAGCTTTAGGTGAAGTACTTAAAGGTGAAGGTGAAGTTCCAACTAAATTATGGGTTGCACCACCAACAAAAATGGATAAAGAACAATTAACTGAAGAAGGTTACTACTCAGTATTTGCAGCTGCGGGTGCAAGATTAGAAATCCCTGGTTGTTCATTATGTATGGGTAACCAAGCGCAAGTTTCTGAGGGTGCAGCAGTATTCTCTACATCTACAAGAAACTTCGATAATAGATTAGGTAAAGGTTCTCAAGTTTACTTAGGATCTGCAGAAGTTGCAGCAGTAGCAGCACTTCTAGGAAGACTTCCATCTAAAGAAGAATATATGGAAATCGTACCTAAGAAAATTACAGCAGAAAACCAAGAGGGTGTTTATAAATACTTAAACTTCCACCAAGTTACAGCTGATCAATTAACAAACTTAGTTCACTCTTAAGAACTATTTTAAAAGATAAGTTGGGTTTTCCCAACTTATTCTTTTTTTCTTATTTTTTAACTCCCCAAAAATTACATTTCTCATTTACTTATAAGTCTTTATCTACTATATTAATGCATGACAACTAAAAAATTTACTCCTGCTTTTGGCCTAAGCAATAGGCATTTGCAAACTATATATTCATCTTTTTTTAGAAAAGATATAACACTAGATTACGAAATTCAAGAATTTACTCTTAAAGATAATGATTTTATTGAATGTTATTGGTTAAATAAAAATAGAGCCAATAAAAATATCTTTGTAATATTTCACGGTTTAGAAGGCTCTTATAAATCACCTTATATTAAAGGTATTATGAAAGCTTTAAAGGATAAAAACCAAGCTGTAGTTCTTGTTCATTTCAGATCATGTGGAAAGAAAGATAATATTAAAGCAAAATCTTATCATAGTGGAGATACCGCTGATGCTATTGAGTATTTAAAGTATTTGCATGAAAATTATGCTCAAGCTAATATTTTTACAATTGGGTATTCTGTTGGTGGAAATATGTTACTTAAACTTTTAGGTAATGACTTTGTTGATAACTTTATAAAAAAATCGATTTGTATAGGAGTTCCTCTTGATTTAAGTATTTGTGCAAAAGTTCTTAATTCTGGATTTGCTAGAGTTTATGAAAAACATTTATTAAAACTTCTAAAAGAGAATTTATTTGAAAAGTTTGATAAACATGATTATAAAAAACTAATAAATTTGGATAAACAAAGAGTAGATAAAATATCATCAATAAAAGAGTTTGATGATTTATATACTTCTAAAATTAATGGTTTTAAAACAGCTGAGAATTATTATAAAATCAACTCTTCAAAACAATTTTTGAAGAATATTAAAACTAAAACCTTAATTATTCAAGCTTTAGATGATCCCTTTATGAATAAAGATGTAATTCCTAAAAAAGATGAATTATCAAATAACTGTACTTTAGAACTGTATGAAAATGGCGGACATTTAGGTTTTATTGAAGGAAGTATTTTTAATCCTAAATATATGTTAGAAAAAAGAATTATTGAGTATTTCAAGGAATATTTTTAATATTTACTAGTGTATAATTCTCAAAAATAAGCCCAAGGATTTTAATTGCCATATATACTAAAAAAGTTTGATATTACTAGTTCTGTAAAAATAGAAGATTTTTTATTAAATACTGTAGAACTAGATTCTAAAACTGCAAATTCTTTATTATCAAAAGGCAAAATTCTTGACCATAAAAATAGACGTTTACAAAAAAATCAAACAATTAAAAATGGATATATCCAAGTTAATGTATATGAAGCTATTACAAAAGGTTTAAAACCTCTTTTTGATTCTTTTCATTTTGCTATTTTTGATAAACCATCAGGACTAAAAGTACATCCAAGTAATATTGATGATGAATATACTCTTCTTGATGAAATACAGTTCCAATTTGGAAAAGAAGCTTCTTTAGTACATAGAATTGATGCTGAAACTTCTGGTTTAGTTTTAGTATCAAAAAATCCATACTCACAAATGGTTTTAAAAAATATGTTTGAAGAAAAGAAGTATAAAAAAACATATCTAGCTTATGTAGAAAATGAGATAAAAGAAGAAATACAAATAGATTCTCCTATTGCTAGTTCAAATGGTTTAATCAAATTGAAAATGCAAATTAGTGAAGAGGGAAAAAAATCTCTTACAAATATAAAACCAATTTCTTTTGATAAAAAAACAAATCTTACTTTAGTTCAAGCCTCACCAATTACTGGAAGACAACACCAAATCAGAGTTCATTTAGACTCTATTGGTCATAGAATTATTGGTGACCCAATATATGGAATAGATGAAAAATTATGTGATATGTTTTTGAAGAAAAAAATGTCAGAGGAACAAAGAATAGAAGTAAGTGGAAAAGATAGATTAATGCTTCATGCTTACTCTTTAGAATTTACTTTTTTAAATACTAAATATAGTATTGTCTCAAAGCAAGAGTTTAAATAGTAAAAGCTTTAACTTTTACTATTTAATAGTTATTTACTTTTATTAATTAAAGGTAGTTTATTTAATAAATCATCACAATATTGCCATTGATCTAAGGTATCTTTCCACTCTTGTGGAATTGCGTCAACACCTTTATAAGCTCCAAGAACCATTCCAATTGCAATTGCTCTTGAGGCATTATCTCCCCCAACCATTGCATTTGCTTGAAGAGCTTCTTTTAATCCATTTTCTTTTTGTGCATATTTCAAAATAAAATAAACACTTCCAGGAAGAGTGCCCTCTGTAGGACTTGCTTTTCCAACTTTGATTGGTTCACTTCTTCCTATATCCCATAATCTTGCCATACTAGTAATTGCTAAATCATCTGAAAACTTCTCTTTTGAAAGAGCTGAATTAGGGTCATTTTCTTCTTCATATTTCGCTATTGCTTGTTTTACTTTCTCTTCAAAGAATCCACCCATTAAAATTGCAACATCTTCTATGGCACTTCTTGGGTCTTCACCTCTTAAAACTCTATGTGTAACTCTAGCAAAAAACTCACCACCACCTAGGGCATGAACATCTTTATGTGTGAACATAGCTTTTCGTGCTACATCAACTAATTCATCTTCTGTTTCATAATAAGCATGAGCAGCTACGTGACGAATAGCCATTGCATTTGATATTCCACCTAAATATTGTACTTTTGTACCATGTTTTACTTGTGAGTAAGTCTCTTTTGTCATAGTACAAATCCATGAACCCCAACCGTTTTCTAATCTATTCATCCAATGAGGTAATAGTTTTGATACTTCAAACTCTCTTGGAGGATTTGAAATCATTGCTAGATGTTCCAAAATTAAAACATTATAATCTCCATAATCAGTAGTTCCACCAGCTTTTTTCCCTGGGTGATAGTTTCTTTGACCCCAACCAATTCCATGAGTTTCTCCACCCATCTTCTCCCCAGGACTCATAAATTTTTCAATAGCTTTTTCACCATAAGCTAAATGAATCTTTTGTGCATCATATTCATAATGTGAGCCTAAACATAAAGCATCACCAACTAATGCACCAAAAAATGCACCCTTAATATTTTCTTCTTTTACTGTATCGTTTAATAATTCATTCATAATTTATAACCTATTAATATTTTCATAGATTATATCTTAGGAAAACTTATACTAATAGAAAAAATTTATTAAATGGCTGGGTGAAATTCCTCATCCTTGTTTCTTTTTTTACTAAATAAATAACAATTCACTTTTTATTAATCATAAATGTAATATTATTAAACAAATTATATTCCTAAGGATGCAACATTTCTACTGCAAAAGAAACTAAAAAAAATTCTATTATAGAAAATTCATTAAAACTTTTTTCACAAAAAGGTTTTTATAATACTACAATTCCAGACATAGCTAAATCTATGAAAATGAGTGTAGGGAATATGTATAACTATTTTTCTTCAAAAGAAGAACTTGCAAAATATGCAATCAAATATTCAACAAATATATTAGCATCTCAATTAAGAGAAATTAACCATATGGAAATTTCTTCAAAAGAAAAAATATTCTTATTTGCAAAGATGTATTTTGAAAATGTAAAAAACTCACCTGAAGTAATTGAATACTTTTTAAGAGTATATTTATCAAATAGAGAAGTTTTCAAACAAGGTTGTGAAGGTTTCTTATGTGTAGGAGAATTCGTAACAGAAGTTATGCTTTTACTTGATGAAGGTGCACAAAATAAAGAGTTCAGAGATCAAGAATTTTTTCCAGCATTTTCAATGATTATGGGAAGTCTTGGTGGCTTTGCTTTCCTTTCGGGAGAAGCTGTATTAGATAAAGATATTATGGAATACTCAGATGCTATTGCTGATAATATCTATAGAGCACTAAAGTATGACGAATAATAAAAAACCTACAGTTGTATGGTTTCAGGCAATTACATGTAATGGAAATACTCATTCATTATTAAGTGCCAACTCTTCAAGATTGGAGCTATTTCTAAATAGCTTTGATCTTATCTATCACCCTTCATTAACTATTGATAAATCCCTAAATGAAATTCTAGAATCAAAAGATGAAATAGATTTTTTATTAGTTGAGGGTGCTATTAGTAAAAATAGTGATTTTTTCACCATCTCTGATGAAACAACAAATGTCTTATTAAATAAACTTACTTCAAAAGCAAAATATTTAGTAGCTGTTGGTTCATGTGCTTCTTATGGTGGAGTTCATGCTAAGTTTGAACAAAATGATAATGTTGTTGGATTAGAAGAATCACTAGATAAAAAAAGTACAAAAAATTTAAAACATGAAATTATAAATTTAACGGGTTGTCCAGTACATCCAGAATGGATAATTCAAACTCTTTTTACTCTTAATAATTTTGGAAAAATGGCTATTGATGAAGAGGGTAGACCAAAAGAATTATATAGTACTCTTGCACATCATGGTTGTACTAGAAATGAATACTTTGAATGGAAAATCGAAGGAGCATGGGGAGAAAAAGAGGGCTGTTTATTTTACGACCAAGGCTGTCGTGGTCCTATGACTCATAGTTCTTGTAATAAGATATTGTGGAATGATGTAAACTCTAAAACAAGAGCTGGAATGCCTTGTATTGGTTGTACTGAAACAGACTTTCCAAGAGATAATATGTTAGAGACAAAAAAGAATATTGGTATTCCTTTTGAAGTGCCAACTGGTATATCAAAACGAGCATATTTATCAATTACAGGTGTTGCTAAAACATTTACAATTGATAGACTAAATAAGAAATTAATGGATTAAAATTGAAAACAGTTGAAATAGTAGAAAGAATCGAAGGGGAAGCAAAACTAAATTGCTCTTGGGATAATAATGTAATTAGTGATGCTAGAATTGATTTTCTTAATTTCAGAGGTTTTGAATTTATACTAGAAGGAAAAGCTCCTTTAGATGCTTTGGTTTATACTCCAAGAATCTGTGGTATTTGTGGGCAAGCTCATCTTAAAGCTACTGTTGATGCATTAGAGAATATATATGAAAACATCAATGAAAAACTAGAAGTAACTCCTAAAGCAAAACTGCTTCGAGAAATAGGTCTAAATATTGAAATAATTGATTCTCATATCAAATGGTTTTATATGTTTATTCTTCCTGATATTATAAAACTAAAGCAGAATGATTTAGGTATTTATCAACCGCTAAAGGGAAGTAGATGGCTTGGAGCTTCAAAGACTGCAAGTGAAACTATTAAGTCTTTAGCGATTTTAGGAGGACAATGGCCTCATACTTCATATATGATTCCAGGTGGTGTTGTAACTGATCCTACTTTATTAGACTTATCTTCTATGATGAATTATATTGATACTGCTGTAATGTTCTTTGAAAAAAGTGTAGCAGGTGTTTCTTTTGATAAGTATCTAGACTTTGATAGTAGGGATGATTTGAATATCCTAAGTGGTGATATGAAGTATTTTACTAACTTAGCATTTGAAAACTCTTTCCAAAAAATAGGAACTAGCCATAATAGATTTATTGCTTTAGGGGAATCTTCTTTATTTAAAACTGGAAAAATAAGACAAAGAGCAATTAACAAACTTGATTTATCAAAGGTAAGAGAGTTTACTGAACAAACATTTACTATTGAAGATAGGGCAAATCCAAAAAAACATACTTGGTCAAAAGCTGTTTGTTATGATAATAATTTCTATGAAACAGGTCCACTAGCTAGAGCTATGATTGGAAATAAACCTTTTATAAAAGAGTTACATAAGTCATTTAAAGACTCAGTTTTCACAAGAGTTATGGCTAGAATGGACGAATTAGCTCATTTATTAGATAATACAAAATCACTAATAAAACAAGTAGATATCTCAGAAGAATCATATATTAAACCCAAAATAAATCTAAAAGATATTGATTCAGCTAAAGCTACATCAGTTGTAGAGGCCTGTAGAGGCTCACTTTATCATGATATAGAGATTGAAAAAGGTAAAATCAAAAAATACGATGTAATCACTCCAACTGTTTGGAATCTAGGACCTTCACATAAAGAACAAAAAGGAATTGCTCAAAAAGCTATTATTGGATCAAAATCACTTGATATTGCAAAAATAGTACTGAGAAGTTTTGATGTATGTTCTGTTTGTACCACTCACTAATTAACAAAAACTGTTACTTTTTTAAACACTAAGCAAAATTAACTTAAATAATTATATTGTTATATCTTTAATTTTGCTTAGTCTGATATATGAATATTCATTCGTAAAATACCATCGTTTCGAAACTCCTTTTCTTAATAACAAAAAACCTCATTCTTAAAGCTATTTTAATGCTATTTAAGCTTAAAGATATTTAAGAATGGCGTAAGTTTACACTTGTTAAGTTACGAATGAGTAAATGAATATTCATTTTTTAAAGGGAGAGTGTATGATTGATTCTGCGGAAATGGTAAAAAAAGTTTTTACCCAAAAATCTGGAAGAGTTGAAACAAATAAGGGTGATGAGTATTACAACGAATTATTTGATTCAGCAAAAGAGCGACTGTCGTCTTTAAGAGCACAAGAGCCACTTAAAGATATTGATTTAATGGACGTTATTGATAGTGAAGGTGTAAATAGAAGAGATTTCATGAAGTGGGTTAGTGCTACAACTGCCACACTTATGTTACCTCCTATGTTTGCTCCTTTAGTTGCAGAAGCAACTGAGCTTATGAATAGAGTACCTGTAATTTGGATTGAGTTACAAGATTGTGCTGGTAACTCAGAAGCATTATTAAGATCAGCTGCTCCAACAGTTGATGATTTATTATTTGATGTTTTATCTTTAGAGTTCCATGAAGCTCTACAAGCAGCAGCGGGACACGATGCTGATAGACAACTTGAAGAAGCTGTTCATCATTTCAAAGGAGATTACTTATTATTTGTTGAGGGTGCAATTCCTATGGCAAATGAGGGTAGATACGGAACTATTGGTGCATCTGGTGAAACATTCCATGATCACTTACAAAGAATGGCTAAAGATTCTGCTGCTGTTGTTGCAGTTGGAACATGTGCTACATTTGGTGGAGTTCCAGCAGCCGCTCCAAACCCAACTGGTGCAGTTGGAGTTATGGATTTAGTAAAAGGGAAACCAATTATTAATATTCCTGCCTGTCCTGCAAACCCAGCTAATATGGTTGGAGTTGTATTACATTATGTATTAACTGGTCAAGTTCCTGAATTAGATTCACTTCTTAGACCTAAGTTTGCATTTGGATATAGAATCCATGATAACTGTGAAAGAAGAGCTCACTTTGATGCTGGTGAATTTGTAGAAGAGTGGGGAGATATTGGAGCTGAAAATAACTGGTGTTTATACAAAGTTGGTTGTAAAGGACCAATGACGTTTAATAACTGTTCAATTGTACGATATAACGAAGGAACAAACTGGCCTGTTGGTGTTGGTCGTGGTTGTATTGGTTGTTCTGAACCAGACTTCTGGGATAAATATGCTTATGAGAGACCAATGGCAAATGCAAATATAAAAGCACCTACTGGTGGAGTTGAAAAAACTGTTGATGAATTCGGTCTTGGATTGTTAACTGCAACAACTGTAGGTATTGGTGTTCATGCAATTGGTAGTGCAATTGCTGGTAAAAAATCAGATGAGGGAGAAGAGTAATAATGGCAAAAAAACACTTAGTAATTGATCCAATTACAAGAATTGAAGGACATCTTAGAATTGAGGCAATCATAGATGAAAACAATGTTGTAACTGATGCTTATTCATCTTCTACTATGTTTAGAGGAATTGAAGAAATTTTAAAAGGAAGAGACCCTAGAGATTGTGGTTTACTTGCTATGAGAATTTGTGGAGTTTGTACAGGTACTCACTACCAAAGATCAATCGAAGCAGTTGAACATGCGTTTAATGTAACTATTCCAAAGAATGCTAGACTTGTTAGAAACTTAGTACAAGGGGCATTATATTTACATGACCATATTGTACATTTCTACCATTTACATGCGCTTGACTGGGTTGATATTACAGAAGCTTTAAAAGCAGATCCCAAGAAAACAGTATCAGAAGCACAAAAATGGGCTGGATTATCTGGAAATAGACCTTGGAATGCAAGTGAAGATGTATATGCCACAGTTCAAGAGAGAGTTACAAGATATGTAAAACAAGGAAGACTTGGAATTTTTGGTAATGCTTACTGGGGTTCAAAAGGTTTTAAACTTACTCCTGAGCAAAACTTAATTGGTTTATCTCACTATTTAGATGCCTTAGAAATCCAAAGAGAACTTGGAAAAATGATGGCAATCTTTGGTGGTAAAAATCCACATCCACAATCATTTGTTGTTGGTGGTGTAACTTGTGTTCAAGATATTAAAAACCCTGCAAGAATTGCTGAGTTTAAACAAATTCTTAAAAAAGGTAGAGAGTTTACTAAAATGGCTTATTTACCTGATGTTTACATGGCTGGTACTATGTATGCTGATGAAGCATTAGAAGGAATTGGTGGAGGTTTAGGTAACTTCATGACTTTTGGTGACTTTAACCAAGATGATTTACCATTCTATGAATCTTCAAAATTATTCCCTTCTGGAATTGTTATGAACAAAGATTTATCTAAAGTTTACGAAGTTGACCAAACAAAAATTACAGAAGATGTAACTCATGCTTGGTACGAAGGTGAAACTAATCTACATCCATACGAAGGTGAAACAAAACCTAACTATACTGGATTTGGTAAAAATGAAAATAATATCGCTTACTTAGATACTGAAAACAAATACTCTTGGATTAAATCACCATTATATGATGATGAAAGAATGGAAGTTGGACCACTTGCAAGAATGATTGTTGGAGTTGCAAAAGGAGATGAAAGAATCTCTAAATATGTAACTACATTCTTAAAACAAGGTAACTTACCAACAAAAGTATTATTCTCAACAGTAGGTAGAACTGCAGCACGTGCAATTGAAACTGAACTTATGGCTGATGTTATGATGGAATGGGTAGATGAATTAGCAGCAAATGTTGCAAATGGTGATTTATCAACTTGGACTGAATTTGACTTTGATACAGTATCTGCTGATGCTGAAGGTTTTGGTATGGCTGAAGCACCAAGAGGTGGATTAGGTCACTGGATTAAAATCAAAGACGGAAAAGTAGCAAACTATCAAGCAGTTGTTCCATCAACATGGAATGCGGCACCTAGAGATTATAAAGGAAGATTAGGAGCTTATGAAGCTTCATTAGTTGGAACAAAAGTTGCAAATCCTGATCAACCACTTGAAATTTTAAGAACAGTACATAGTTTTGATCCTTGTATTGCTTGTGCGGTACATATTATTGATACAAATGGTAAAGAATTAGGTGTTTACAAAGTAGACCCTATTGGAGGAACTAGCCGTGCCTAATATGAAACGGGTTGAGAGAATGACTCCAATCATGCGAACGATTCACTGGATGAATGCGCTTTGTATGATTGTTGCAGTTGCAACCGGTTTATATATTGGTTATCCATATTACCAAACTCTTATTGCTGATCCTGCTGTGGATAAGTATGTAATGGCTTGGAATAGATGGGGACATTTTATTGCTGCGATTATTTTTGATGTTACAGCAATTTTAATTGGTTATTTATATCTTTTCTCTAGATTTGAAAAACCATATAAAAAAGTTTTACCAACTAAGAAAAACTTCATTGAGTTTTGTGAAGTTTTCTTTAACTTAGTTACGTTTAACAGAAGAAAGAAATTTGATTCGACGCATAGTGATAGTTATAATGTAATGTTTTTTACATTGTTTCATATTCTATTAATATTTATGCTTTTAACTGGATTACAATTATATGTTCATGGATTAGCTTCTGGACACAGTTCAATTGGTGCTTGGTGGCCATGGATGTTGCATTTTGCAACTGACTGGACATTATATGTATTTGGTGGAAATATGGGTGTTAGAATTGCCCATCATACTGCTATGTACTTAATCTTAATGTGGGTTATGTCTCATATTTATTACCAAATCTGGAGAACAATTTTCTGGAGAGAAGGTGATATTGGTATTGTATTTAGTGGACATAAGTTTGTTAAAGACGAAAACAAAGATAAAGAAAAAGACGAAGAAAATAAATAATATCAACAGAGGCTTTATGCCTCTTTGATTTTGGAGTGGATTATGAAAAAGAAAAATATTGTTATTGGTGTAGGAAACATGTTATTTAAAGACGAAGGTATAGGAATCTATGCATCTGAGTATTTAAGCCAAAACTATGAATTCGAAGGTGATTTAGAAGTTATAGATGGTGGAACATTAGGATTTAAATTAATGTCATATTTTCAAGAATATGAAAACGTAGTTATTTTAGACACAGTATCAATAGAAGATAATCCAGGTGAGATTTTTCGATTGCCATCAGATGTATTATTAGGTTTAGGAAACTATAGAAAAACTGCTCATGAAGTAGAAATAGTTGAAATGCTTGAAATCTGTTCTGTGTTAGATTCTCATGCAAATGTAACAATCTTAGGAATTATTCCTGAAGATATTGTAAGTGTGGGTATTGGTCTAACTGATACTATGGAGAATAGATTTGAAGAATTTATACTACATGCAATAAAAGAGATAGATAGTCTTGGTGTTAAATCTAAAAAGGTAAATAATATCTTGATCCCTGACATTGTAAAAAGTATGATTGGTAGTTATAATGGCGAACATTTAACAAGAATCCCAAATGAAGAAGACATTAGACATGCAGTTAATTTATAAAATAGAATTTAATACAACAAATTCGTATTTCAAATATATTATTGATACATTAATCACTGAAACAAAAGTAAATGCTCAATGTAAACAATATAAAGGTTTTATACTTTTAATTTTTGAAGAAGAATCAAAGAAAATAGAAGATTTCTTTGGCTTTTTAGAAAAGAAATTACCAGTATCAATTTTCTTAAGTAAATCATATGTAGTTGAATCAATCTCAGATGATTTCGAAGAGTTAGAAGATAAAAAAGTAAAACAAAATATTTCTTTATTGACAAATGATGCAATCAAAAATATTATCGATACACATGATATTGATTTTTTAAATGATATTGTAAAAATCACAAAAGGTGAAATATCAAGATTTGAAACTCATAATGGTTTAAAAGATCTATTTTTACCAAGTAGAGAAATAAGAGAAGATTTTGAGAGTAGAGGATATGAAGTAAAACTTCTAATCACTAATATTAATAAAATCTCTGAATTATTCGATGTAAGTCCTAAAGATTTACAACTATTATGTTCAATAGAGAGACCTTTGGTAAAACTAAAGTTCAAGCTATTACAAAATAAGAATAAAGAGTATGCCTCTACAAACTTTGTATATGCGAAAATTCCAGATGATAAAGAAACAGTTCTTTTCTCACAAGCTTTAATGGAAAAAGGAATTGACTTTTTACTTTATGTAAATGACGAAGTTTATCAAGATGGATTAAAAACTACATATTTCCAAGACCAAAATCTAATAGTAAGTGGTGATAAAGGACTATTCCCAAAATATGACTATATTGCAAATGCTAAGTTTAATTCTTCAAAAGATTTCTTTGATGATAATGGGGGAGTTTATAAAGCAACTATTGGTCAGATTGGAAAAAGATTAGTACCTAGTGCTGGAGTATATTTTTCTCAGAACTCAAATAAAAGTTCTCTTCTTATGAATCTTCCTTCAAAGGGATTAAAAGAAGTAATTGCTATTCCAAATATTCATAATAGTTTGGATAATTGTATTGAAGAAATATCTGAAATTGATGAACATTGTGAGAGATTAGTAAACAACTATAAAAAGAAATTCCCTCAATATTTTGAAAGTGAAGTACCTCAAAATGTACATGGTTTTGAATCTATTATAAATATGTGTGCAAAAGTAATTGGTATGGATAATGCTAAAGAGTTTGAAGATATGGCTTTGAGTGTAACAGCAAAAGGTGGTATTCAAATAGATATGAAACTTGTGAATCTTGATGGTGTAAATTATCTAGATTATAGAAGAACTGTACAATCTATAATGTCTTATAAAATGGCAGATGTAGATAACGGAACTTTAACATATTCATTCTATGAAAGTCTTAGTGAATTTATCTGTAATTATGTAGATGAAGTAGCAAAAGAGATAAAAGCAAAAGATGTAGTAATGACTGGGAATATGTTCTCAAACTCAATTCTATTATCAAAAACTCATAAGAATTTGAGTAAAAATTATAACTTTATTCTTCCAAAAGAGTATCCTTTAGATTACTAAATCTAAGTAATTTAATTACTCTTTTTTAAGGCCAAGTTTTATGACTTGGCTTTTTATATTCTTAAAAATTCAATTGTCTTGAGAAATAAGATCATTTAACATTTGTA
This sequence comes from Poseidonibacter lekithochrous, assembly GCF_013283835.1. GTDB lineage: Bacteria > Campylobacterota > Campylobacteria > Campylobacterales > Arcobacteraceae > Poseidonibacter > Poseidonibacter lekithochrous. The sequence continues at coordinate 1,543,398 of NZ_CP054052.1, forward strand.
ACTTTTAGCTTATTTCTCTACGGATTTGTTATTATTTTACTATTTAATTAAATCTCTAAATTGTGGATTTTTAATAATTTTACTTATTAACTCTTTAACAGTAGGTTGAAATGAACCTGGCATATCTTGACCACAAGCAATCCCACCTAAGAAACTTGAACTATATTCTCTTTTATGTTTGACTCTAAAGCTTTTTCCATTATTTGAAGAAACTGTAATATCAAATGTCCAATGGGCATCAGTCATTCCAGAACTAACATCAACCATATTTAAATGACCTGAGATTGTTATTTTTGATGATTCAGAATACATTCCTGCCATTTTTAATTCTTCAACAAAAGCATTTTCAATATATGTTTCAAATGGTTCTTTGTTAGGTGTTGTAACATCATTAGCTAATCTACACATAAATTTATAATTTGATTTTGTTGCTGTAAAATCATTAACGTTTATTTTTATATTTAATTCTTTTAATTCTGTTACATTATCTGCAGATGCATGATAATTAGCTACCTTAACACCACATCCTGTAAATCCAACACTTAATATTGCTACTACCGCTAAGCTTATTCCAAAAGACTTTATCTTCATTTTTTCTCCAAGTTTCTGATTAAATAACAAGTCAAATTAATATTATATTATTTAAACTATTTATTAGTAAGGCATTATAAAATAATATAACTTAAAAAATATTATTTAATAATTTTAAACTACAACTTTATTTAATAGCTAAAAAACTATCAATATTTACTTTGGGTTTACTTTCACATTGTATTATTTTTTTAACAAAGGATTAATCATGATAGATACTACTAATATGAGTTTTATAGCAAATTTAATACAACCAACTTCAAGTACTATATCTACTAATATGATTTCGAAAAAAGATAGTGATTCAGATTCTTCTCTTAGTATTGAGGAAATGGGTGTTAGCTCAGAACTATTCTCTTCTTATGATTTGGATTCAGATAGTTTAGTTAGTCAATCAGAGCTTGCTTCGGCAATTGACACTGCTATGAATAAATTCAATGGTAATATGCCTACAAAAGAAGAGTTTCAATCTGTACTTTCTGATTTTGGTTTTGAAGTACCAAATAACCCTAACTCTAATAATCTAACATCATCTCAAAGCGATACAATAGCTTCAGTATTAGAAAACTATGATGCTAATAATCTAAGTAAAAGTGATGCCTTAGAAATTGTAGCAGCTTTCAAAGAAGCAGGAATTCAACCCTCTGCTGAACTAGCAAGTGCAATGTCAGAAGCAGGTTTTGACGCTCATGAAGTAGGAACTCTTGCTGGTGTTGCTGGAGGTCAAGGTGGTGGACCATCTGGTGGAGGAGGCCCCTCTGGCGGTGGAGGTTCAGGTGGTGGAAACTCATCTGAAGAAGAATATGATGTTATGGATACTAATGAAGATGGCGTTGTATCATCTGCTGAAATGGAAGCATATTATGGTACGGGCGATGATTCAAGTACAGACCTATCTGCAAATCAACAAAATACTTTAGATAATCTGCAAGTTCTTATGCAGGCATTAAAATCAAATAGTGAAAATGGAAGTGTCGATAAGAATAGTTTTGATGGATTATTAAAAGCTATAAATAATCAAAATAACAACAGTGAAATTAATACATACTTACAAAACAATAATACAAGTACAATGTTTGACTATGCTTAATTAGTGTAGGCAAACATTATTTAGACTTAACTCAAATTCTCACTTATCTTTTTATACTTTCTACACATAAAAAATGTATATTCAAATAAAGGATATATATGAAAGTTATTTTTTTAGTTTTATTATTTGTTTCAGGTGTTTTTTCAAAAGGGTTTAATGATGAAGGAAGTACTTACAATCCTTTTACTTTTGTAAAAGCAATTAAAACTGCTAATAATGCATATACTTTAGAATTTAGAAATGATGAAGAATCATATTTTACAAATTTTTATATCACTTCAAAAGGAGTGATAGCTTTTGACCCACTATCAGATATTGCAGCATATGAATATGTAAAACAGATAAAAAAGTATGCTCCTAATAAACCTTTACTTGCAATAGTTTATTCCCATTTACATACAGATCATATTGCAGGTGCAAGGGTTTTAAGAGAAGAGTTCGGGAAAAATGTTCCTATTATTGCCCATGAAAGAGTTGAAAAGTATTTAGACTATTATAATCTTTCTTATATTGACAAGCCAAATATTTTAATTCCATACTCAGGTAAAACTATGAAGTTTGGTAATACAACAATAGAGTTTAAGTATTTAGGTTCAGCTCATACAGACTCAATTATAGTTGCAATTATCAAAGAAATAAAACAAGCTTACATTTGTGATTTTGCAAATAATGATGTTGTAGGTTGGACAAATCTTCCTGGAATAAATTTAGATGAATTAATAAAAATGAAAAAAGAAGTTTTAAAACTAGATATTGATGTAATTACTTTTTGTCATGGAAAACCAGGAACAAAAGAAGCAATAAAAAGACAAGTTAAATATTATGATACTCTATTTAAAGAGGTTTCTTTTTCTATATCAAAAGGTATGAGTTTAGAAGAGACACAAAATTCTATTGAATTAGAAGAGTTTAAATATTTTAAGAATTATGATGATTGGTTTAAAGGAAATATTGAGGCTGTATATTTATGGCTTAAAAGAACTAAATAAAACCTAAAGAAGCTTAGATTTATTGTCTTTTGTAAAATAAGAAAGACAATAACTCTATTTATTAGATATAAAATCACAAACTAAATTTTTAAAATATCACAAAAATGTTACGAAAATGACCTATAAATAGTAAGTTTTTAAATTTTATGAATAATCATTCATTTTATTGATTCCAGTCAAGAAGTTTTAATCTTCTTTTGTATAAAATTCTTTAAATTAATAAATGAATAGTCATTCATAATATTTAAAGGATATACTTTGGATACCAAAAAACTATATGAAAAACTTTCTAATAGATTGTTAGACTTAGAAAAACTACCAAAACTAAAAGAAGAAAAATCAATCTCTAAACACCTAGATGAAAAAGGTGTATCAAGAAGAGATTTTATGAAATGGGCAACTGCTATTACTGCGATGTTAGCTCTTCCTGCTTCGTTTACTCCACTTGTTGCAAAAGCTGCTAAATTATCAGATAGATTACCAATCATTTGGCTACACATGGCAGAATGTACTGGATGTTCAGAATCACTTCTTCGATCTGATGCTCCTACTATTGACTCACTAATCTTTGATTATATTTCACTTGAATACCACGAAACTTTAATGGCAGCTGCTGGTTGGCAAGCTGAACACAATCTTGAATCAGCAATTGAAAAATACAAAGGTCAATATATTTTAATGGTTGAAGGTGGAATTCCATCAGGAGATAGTGCTTCATTTTTAACTATTGGTGGACATGGTAAAACTGGTGAGCAAAGTGCAATTGAAGCATCTAATAACGCTGCTGCAATTTTTGCTATTGGAACTTGTTCTTCTTATGGTGGTGTTCAAGCTGCTATTCCAAATCCTACGGGAGCTGTTGGTTTATCAAAAGTTACAGATAAAACAGTGATTAATGTACCTGGTTGTCCTCCTAGTGAGAAAAATATTGTAGGAACTTTACTTCATTATATTTTATATGGAACACTTCCTGCTCTTGATGCTTACAATAGACCAAAATGGGCTTATGGACAAAGAATCCATGATTTATGTGAAAGAAGAGGTCACTTTGATGCAGGTGAATTTGTAGAAGAGTTCGGTGATGAGGGTGCAAAAAAAGGTTATTGTCTTTACAAAGTAGGATGTAAAGGTCCTTATACTTTTAATAACTGTTCAAAAAATAAGTTCAATTCTCATATGTCATGGCCTATCCAAGCAGGTCACGGTTGTATTGGATGTTCTGAGCCTGATTTCTGGGATACTATGGGACCATTTGAAGAGCCTGTTGCAAACAGATTATATGACACAGTATTCAAAGGATTAGGAGCTGATGCAACTGCTGATAAAGTTGGAGTTGGATTATTAACAGTGACTGGTATTGGTATAGCAGCACACGCGGCAATCTCGAAGTTTAAAAATCCAAAAGAGGGTGAGGAATAAAAAATGGCAAATAAAAGAGTAATAGTAGACCCAATTACAAGAATCGAAGGACACTTAAGAATTGAGGTTGAAATAGATGACAATAATGTAATCCAAAAAGCCTATTCTTCATCAACTTTATGGAGAGGCTTAGAGACTATTGTAAAAAATAGAGACCCAAGAGATGCTGGTTTTTTAATGCAAAGAATTTGTGGTGTTTGTACATTCTCACACTACAGAGCAGGAATTGAAGCAGTTGAAGATGCACTTGGAATTGTTCCACCTTTAAATGCGAAGTTAACTAGGTCTTTAATGAATATGTCTTTATTTATGCATGACCATGTTGTTCATTTCTATCATTTACATGGACTAGATTGGGTAGATGTAGTAGCTGCTTTAGATGCAGACCCAGAAAAAGCCGCAAAAGAAGCATTCAAATATTCAGAAGCACCAATAGCAACTGGAGAAAATGACTTAATCAAAGTTAAAAAAAGAGTTAAAGAGTTCGTAGATAGAGGTCAATTAGGACCATTTGCCAACGCATACTGGGGACATAAAACATATAGATTTACTCCTGAGCAAAACTTAATTTTATTAGCTCATTATCTTAAAGCTTTAGAAGTTCAAAGAGATTTAGCAAAACTAATGGCAATGTTCGGTGGAAAACAACCACACCCACAAAGTCTTACAGTTGGTGGAGTTACTTGTATTATGGATTTACTTGATCCTTCAAGAATGGGTGAGTATCTGACACTATTTAAAAAAGGTGTTGATTTTGTAGAAAATGCATATCAAGCTGATGTTATTATGGCTGGAAAAATATTCAAAGATGAACCATCTGTTACTCAACAAGCTGGTGTTATGAACTTTATGGCACACAAAGAAATGCAGTTAAATAGAAGTGAATTCTTATTTGATTCTGGAATTATTTATGAGGGTGATTTATCAAAAGTATTTGATATTAATGAAGATTTAATTACAGAAGAAGCTACGCATTCATGGTATGCAGATGATGAAGCACTTCATCCTTATGATGGAAAAACAAATCCAGAATATACTGGCTTTAGAGATATGGATACAATCGGTGCAGATGGCACTGAAGTACACTCAAAAGTTATTGATGAAAAAGGAAAATACTCTTGGATCAAATCTCCAAGATATGATAATAAACCAATGGAAGTAGGTCCACTTGCTTGTATTTTAATTTCTTATGCAAAAGGAAATGAAAGAATCGTTCCTTTAGTAGATGATTTCTTAGCAAAAACTGGATTACCAAAAGCTGCACTATTTACAGCACTTGGAAGAACGGCTGCTAGAATGATTCAAGCAAGAGCAATTGCAAAATATGGATTAGAAGCTTTTAATACTTTAATTGAGAATCTAAAAGTAGACCAAGATACATATACTTCATATAAAATTGATAAAAACCTTGAATACAAAGGTAGATTTATTGGTGATGTTCCAAGAGGTATGTTATCTCACTGGATTAGAATCAAAAATGGAGTAGTTGAAAACTACCAAGCAGTAGTTCCATCAACTTGGAATGCAGGTCCAATAGATGCTCTTGGTCAAGTAGGACCATATGAAGCGAATCTAATTGGTCTAAAAGTTGCAGATGTTTCTCAACCTTTAGAGATTATTAGAATTATTCATAGTTTTGATCCTTGTATTGCTTGTGCTGTACATGTGATGGATAAAAAAGGAACTGACTTAGGAACATACAGAGTTGACCCTAATTATGGTACGTCTTGTTAAGGAGTAGGTCATGATAAAAAAACATTATGAGTTTTCATCTTGGCTTAGAGTAACTCACTGGATTAGAGTTGTTGCTATTATTATTCTTACTTTTACAGGATTTTATATAGCTGTACCTTTTATAAGTGCTGCACTTAATCAAGGTGAACCAAATAACTATTTATATGCCTTAATGAGATCTTGGCATATTATTTTTGGTTTTGTATTAATTGCTGTAACTATTGGTAAGTTTTATTTGTTTATTTTTGATAAGCAAAGTAGTATCGAGAGAGTTTCTTTTTGGGATTTTATTAGCCCAAAGATTTGGGTTAAACAAATTAAATATTATATGTTAATTGGAAAACATGCCCATTTAAAGGGTGTTTATAATCCATTACAATTCTTAGCATATATGGGAATATATGTGGCTATTATTGCTATTTGTATTACTGGATTGATTTTACATATTCATGTATATCATGAGGGATTAGGTGGGTTTTTATATGACTTCCTAAGACCTTTAGAAGTGATGTTAGGTGGATTAGCGGTAGTTAGAGAACTGCACCATATTTTTATGTGGGTATTTATTGTTTTCTTACCAGTTCATATTTATCTAGCAGTATTCAATTCAATCTATGGGCAAACAGGTGCAATGGATTCTATTGTTTCTGGATACAAATGGGAAGATGAAAAATGAATATCTTAATACTAGGAATAGGAAATATCCTATTCCAAGATGAAGGAATCGGTGCTCATTTTGTACACTATTTAGATGAAAAATATGAGTTTATCTCAGAAGAATCTACTGTAAGTATTGTAGATGGTGGAACACTTGCACAAAGACTGATACCAGAGATTGTTAAATATGATGAAGTTATTGTAGTTGATTGTGTTGATGCTTTGGATTCTAAAGCTGGAGATGTTTATTTCTTCGATTATAAAAAAACACCTTCACATATTAATTGGCAAGGTAGTGCCCATGAAATTGAGATGTTACAAACACTTAATATGATAGATATGAACCATGACTTGCCTACAACTAATGTATTAGGAGTTATCCCAAAAAGAGTAGCTGATGATACTACTTTTGATTTAAGTGCTGAGATTATAAGTGCTGTAAATCTAATGGAAAAAGTTACTGTTAATTATCTAGAAAAAATAGGTGTTAAATCAAACATCATAAATGCAGAGACAAATATAGAATTAATAAGTGAAGTTTCTTTTAAAAGGGAGATACAAAATGGTCCTAGAGTTTAGATTCAAATATTTATCCAAAAACAAAACCTTAGGTAAATTTTTGGATTTTGCAGCAAAAAAAAGTGACTGCGAATACAAAATCATCCAAAAGCTTGATTTTGTGCATTTATATGTAAAATGTTCAGAAAAGTCCTTGGGTGAGTTTTCTGAATCACTTTCTACATATCTTCCTATGTCAATCTTCTATTATGACATTGTTATTAATACTCTTCCAGATTTTCCAAATGTTCAAACGATGTCTTTAGAACAAGATAATCTAATTTCATTTTGTCCTACTTGTTTAAGAGAAGTAGAGGATGAAGAAAATAAGAATTATTATAATGCTTTTAAATCTTGTGAAGTTTGTGATTCTTTTGAAGAAGCAAATTTTGTATTAGATAACCAAAAAGTAAATTCATCAAAAGAGCTTTTTGAAAACCTAGCACAAAAAATAAATGAAAATCAAAAAATCAAAATCAAAACTCTTAGTGGAACTTTTGTTTTCTCAAAAGTAAATGATTTAGATTCTAGTACAAATTTACTAGCTACAAATTTATTAAATATGTCATCATTAGTAGTTGAGAATAAAACAGATATTGTCTCACTTGCTAGTATAGAAAAACCCTCAGTTGATTTCAAAATAAATGAAATTTATAAACTAAATAATGGGATAAAAAAAGATTTTATTAATATTAGATTTGCAAATGATTTGACTTTATATTTTTTATCTCTAGAATTATCTAAATTAAATATAAACTTTTTAAACATAGAAAATAATAAAAATGAATTTGATGTATTTTTAGATGTAGAAGAAAAAATAATAAAAAATAAGATTTTAGATATTCCTCATATTAAATGCTTTGATAATAAGAAATTCTTTTTAGACTCAAAATCTTATGATAAAAGTCTTGATGTAATCTATAGTAAATTTGAAGAAAAAAACAAATCTCATTTTATGACAGTATTAGCAGAAAATGAACTTTTTGATAAAGCAATTGTTAATTTTTATATTAGTACAAAAGATGATGATGGTCTATCTTTTTATAGTGAGAAGTTTGATGGACTTATAGATATTGTAAAACCTTTTAATATTCCAAGTAGTGTAGAGCAGTTTTTTGAAACTATGAAAAAAGATGAAACAAGTAATAGATTATTGCAAAACTATAAAGAAAAGTTTGAAGATGATTATAACAAAGCTCTAAATACTGATATTTCTACATATAAAACAAAATCTTTTTATAACTACTGGCAAATAGCAAAACAAATATTATGTTTTGAAGAAGATATCTTAGAAAATGCCAATAAATGTATGTTAGAGAAGGGACCTAGAATTGATTATAAACTAGTTGAAGATGAAAAGCTTTATAATAGAGAATTTGACTATGTAAAACTTATCAAATCAGCTATGAGTTTTAAATTAGCAGGAGTAGAAGAAGAGACTATTTCTCTAGGGTTTATGGAGAGTTTAGCACATTTTATTGGATATGAATTAGATAATATTAACAGCTCTTATGATTTAGATGGAGTTAGTTTATGTGGTGATATGTTTAGATATGATATATTTACTTCACTAGTAGAAAAAAGTATTACAAAGAACTTCAATATTTATTATAATAAGGAGTTTGTAATACAAAAATAGAAGAGGGTAAATGCTAAGTAAAAAGATAGAAGTTAAAGGAATTGTACAAGGGGTTGGATTTAGACCTTTTGTATATAATTTAGCTTTAAAATATGATATAAAAGGCTGGGTTAATAATGACGATAAGGGAGTAAATATTCTTCTTTATGCGAACGAGAAATCTTGTGAATTATTCATAAAAGACTTACAAGAAAATCCTCCTGTTCTAGCAAAAATTGATTCTATAAATATAGAAGAAATAACTACAAATAAAAGCTACTCAAGCTTTGAAATAATCCAAAGTGAAAATACAAATCATAAATCTACAATCATCTCACCAGATATGGCAATATGTGATGATTGTATTGAAGATATACACGATAAATCAAATTTTAGACACAATTATGCTTTAACAAACTGTACAAACTGTGGTCCTAGGTATTCCATAATAAAAACAGTACCTTATGATAGATGTAATACTTCTATGAGTGAGTTTGAATTATGCTCTGATTGTAAAGCAGAGTATGAAGATCCTACAAATAGAAGATACCATGCACAACCAGTATCTTGTAATAAATGTGGCCCTCAAATAAAACTATATAATAATAAAAATGAAGTACTAAGCAAAGATATAAATGCCATAGAGCAAATAGCAGATATTATCAAGAGTGGCTCAATAGTAGCTATTAAAGGTCTAGGTGGTTTTCATCTTATGTGTGATGCCACAAACACTAAAGTTGTAGAAGAATTAAGGCTAAGAAAAAATAGGCATAATAAACCATTTGCTCTTATGTTTAAAAATATAGACCAGATTAAAGACTATACAAATATAAGCTTGAAAGAAGAAGAGTTTTTAAACTCAAAAGAGAAACCAATAGTTTTAGTAAACAAAAAAGAAAAGTCAAAACTATCACCGCTAATTGCTCCTAATATTAATAGATTAGGATGTTTTATTTCTTATACTCCTTTGCATCATTTATTATTTGATTTTTTAGAAAATCCATTAGTTGCAACTAGTGCAAATCTAAAAGATGAACCGATTATTAGATTCAAAGATGAGTTATTACAAAAGCTTGGATTTGTTGTAGATTATGTTTTGGATTTTAATAGAGATATTATAAATGCTTGTGATGATTCTGTTATACAAGTTGTGAATAATGATATTACAAAACTAAGAAATGCTAGGGGTTATGCTCCTCACGCTATAAAACTACAAGAATCTACAGACAAAAAGATATTAGCGCTAGGAGCAAATCAAAAAGCTACAATTAGTATTGCTTTTGAAAATAACTTAATATTATCTCCTCATATTGGAGATTTAAATTCTATAGAAGCAACGGAATATTTTATTAGAACTGTAGAGACATTTAAGAGATTTTATGACTTTGAACCTGATGTAATTGTTTGTGATAAACACCCAAATTATGAGAGTGTAAAATGGGCTAAAACTTTTGAAAATATAAAGCTAATTCAAGTACAACATCACTATGCTCATATCTTATCAACAATGGCAGAATATGATCTAAAAAAAGAAGTTTTAGGTATTGCTTTTGATGGTACAGGATATGGTGATGATGGAAATATTTGGGGTGGTGAATTCTTTGTTTGTGATAATAAAAAGTATGAAAGAGCATTCCAATTTAACTACTTTAAATTACTAGGTGGTGAAAAAGCTGTAAAAGAACCAAAGAGAATTGCTCTATCTTTGTTATTTGAATCATATACTAAAGAAGAGATTCTAAATCAAAAAAATAATGTAAGAGAAGCTTTTAGTGATAATGAAATCAACCTAATGCATACTATGTGGAGTAGAGGATTAAACGCACCACTTACAAGCTCAATAGGTAGATTATTTGATGCAGTAGCTTCAATAGCTGGCTTATATCAAGTACAAGATTATGAAGGACAAACAGGTCTTGCTATTGAGCAGAACTATAATAAAAATATAGATACTTGCTATTCATATACTATAGAGAATAAAATTATAGATATAAATCCTATGATAAAAGAGATATTAGAGGATAATGATGTAGAACTTATTTGTTCAAAGTTCATAAATACTCTATGTGATATCATCATAAATATCTCAAATCAATATGAAAAACTTCCTTTAGTTCTAAGTGGGGGAGTGTTCCAGAATAAAACTTTATTAGAATTACTTACTTCAAAACTAGACAAATTAAACAAAACTTATTACTACTCAAAAGATATTCCACTAAATGATGGCGGAATTTCTGTAGGTCAAATCTACCACATAATCTAATTTTTATTACTGCATTTTCCAAATAGAGTAGGGCTTTTTTGGAAAAATGCAGACTTTTATATATTTATATATTCAAGAATGTAACCCTTTGTATTTTTATACCATAAACTTAAATATTTATATTATACATATTGTCTTAATATTATATATCTAATAAACATATATAAAATGTATGAAAATAGTCTATATACCCTATATGTAAGCCTCTGTAGAAAAAATAATTTTTTGAAAAAATGATGAAAAATGACAATGAGTATTTAAGCATATTTTGAAAATATAAATAAAACATAATGTATATGTTTTAACCTAATATTATTTATACACTATTTTGAAGAAATCTAATATAAAACTTACTATGCTAAAATACAAAAAACATTCACAAGGTTAATTATGATTAAGACTACACATGAAATCTCAAGAGAAGATGGATACATCAAATACAACTTCTTTGAAATTCATCCTGATCTTGAAGCAATCATTGCTGAAGATTATTCAAAATATGGAACAGCCGATTTTGATAAACAAGAATATTGCGAAGCAATGTACAAGAAAAACTTTTATGATAAATATGACAAAAATACATATCAAATGGTTTATGACAAATATATCAATAATGAAAAGTTCAAAGAAAAAGCTATATTTATTTATAGCATTATTGATTATGATAAATATGTTAAATTTGTAGAGTTAAATGAAACTATTGAAAACCCAAATGAATTAATAATATCATATAATATTTTAGATAGCTCAGGTGTAAAAGTAAATATTTATACTTTAGGTATTACAGATATATCTTTTGTATTCTAATTAAAATAAAAGTACAAAACTAAAAAAGGGTAGATAAAAATAATTTTTTATCTACCCTTTTTTTATTCTTAAAATCTTTATAAAATAATTTTTATTTTCTCAGTAAGTCTAAGAAATAAATTCAACTACTTCTTTATAATCTAATCTGATTGAATCTCTAGGGTCTCTATTTCTATATCCTAATGGTAAAACTAAAGCTACTTGAAATGATGAGTTATTTAGTTCTAAAATCTCTTCAATTTTATCCTTTTCAAAACCTTCTAAGGGACAAGAATCTATTCCTTTTACAGCTGCCGCTGTCATCATATTTCCTATTGAAATATATGCTTGTTTTGAAGTCCAATGATAAATATCTTTATCATCTTTTAGATGTGTTTGAGAAAACTGTCCATACATATCAAGGAAAAAATTTAGAGTTTCATCTGGTAAATTTAATCTTTCAAATCTTTGTTTTGGAGTTCCTGATTTTATTTTGGCATCATCTATTCTTACTAAAACTACAACAAGATGTGAACATTGAGAAACTTGTTCTTGATTCATACTTGCATTTTGTATTCTATTTTTTAGCTCATTATTTTCAATTACTAAATATTTTGTGAATTCTAAACCATAAGATGTTGGTGATTGTATTCCAGCATTTAATACAAATTCTATATCATCTTTTGGTATTTTTCTACTTATATCAAACTCTTTGCACGCGTGTCTAAAATTCATTGCTTCTTCAAATGTCTTATTCATAATATATTCCTATTTATTTTTGATAATTTCTTAACATAAAGTTTTGTTTAAAACCTAATCTTTGGTAAATCCCTAATCCTAAAAGTGATGCTTGTAAAACCATAATGTCAATTTTCTTCTCTTTTGATAGATTAATAGCTCTTTTCATGATATTTTCTGCAATTCCTTGTGCTCTATGCTCTTTTGGAACTCCAACAAGATGTACACCCATTACAGATGAGTTCTCAAACAATAATGTAGTAGCAACAGCAACACCATTTTTGTATGCTAATAATAGATATGTATTTTCATCTTCTGCTATTTTTTCTATGATATTTACATCTATTTCATATCCAAAAGACTCAGATGCGATTTTTGTCCATAGTTTTATTTCTTCTTGTGTATTAGCTAGTTTTATTTCTAAATCGCTATTCTCTTCTATATTTGTAGCGTTTAAATCTAAATACATTCCAATTTGTTCAAATAAAACTTTGTATTCTTTTGATTCTAACTCTTTTATTGATTCTTGGAATAACTCTTTGTCTCTTTCCCATAAAGATAAAATATATGATTTTTCTTTTTTAGAGTTTGTGCTTATAGCTTCTTGTAAATCTTGTTTATTATAATCGTATGGCATCCATAATCTATTTGGCCATGAGTCTGATAAATGCAGTTTTTTATTATTTGAAATATCTTCTTGTTTTGAACCCATTACTTTGAATAAGTTTGTTAGGTTTTCTATATTGTTTTGTATTAATTGATTATTATTCATTTTTAGCCTTTATTTATTAGAAAAATTGCAAGTAGCATTGAAGCTACACCTATTATTTTACTTGTATCTATTGTAGTTACTGGGAAATTAAATAAACCAAAATGTCCTGCTATTACTGCAAATATTAGTTGTCCCCCTAATGATAGAGATACTAATGGCAATATTCCAATTTTTGGTATTAGGTAATAAAATAGTGCTAATGCAAATGCACTTAATAATCCACCTGTAAACCATAAATATATTGGAACTGATTTTATAACTTCTACTGAAGGTAGTTTTTTTACATAAGTTAATATTACAAAACTCATAATAATACTACTACTTAAAAAAGCTACAAAAGTGGCTAATAGTGAACTTGATAACATTTGACCTAAGTGAGTATTTAAAGTAGCTTGAGTTGCTAGTGCAATACCTGCTAAAAAAGCCATAAACATTAAAAATGTCATATTTTATATCTCCTTTCATTAAGTTATGAGAGGATTATAACAGTAGCTTTAGGGTCTTGTCATTTACATATGTTGATTTTAAATTCTTTTTTTTCTAATTCTACTTAATTGTGTTGCTGTGATTCCTAAATGTGAAGCAATATGGTATTGTGTTAGTCTTGAATGTTGGTTTTCATAAGTTTCTAAAAACTCATCATATCTTTCATCTGCATCTTTTTGAACAATATCTACTTCTCTAGCATCTTTACTAATAAGCCAGTTGTTTTCTAAATAATAAATTTGAAAAAGTTTTAAATCATCATGTTTTAGTAGTAAGTCTCTATATTTTTTAAAATCTATATGAATTACTTGTGAGTCTTCAAGAGCTTGAATCTCAAAGTTTGAAGTTTGTTTTTTTAGTAAGGCTACCATTGAACCTGGAAAAGTATTTTCAAAAAAGAAGTTTTTATTATATTCATTTCCTTTTTCATTCAATATGTAAGAACGAAATAAACCAACACTTACAAAATAAAAACCATCTGGATGTTCATTAAATCTCGTAATATAATCATTTTTCTTTATTTCCATAAATGTACAAATATCTTCTAAATCATTCCATGTATTATCACTGATTTCAAAATATGTATTAATAGCATTTCTTAGTGCTTTAAAAGCTATAGTTTTATTATTGTTAGCCATGAGATTATTTATTTTCATCTTTTGGAAGTTTTCCTAGGAATTCTATAACAGGAATAAGTTTTTCATCTGCTTTTTTTACTGCTGTTTGCAGAGTGAAACCTTCTTCTAGAAAGTCTTTTATATATAAAATCTTTTTAACATTTATATAATCAAATAGTTTATTTGCTCCGCATTTACCTGTAAGAGAACGAATAATTCCTTTTTCTTCCCAATATCTAAGTTTTCTTTGATTGATTCCCGTAATATCTTCTACTCCACCAATACTCAAACGTAACTTTGAAATTAGTTCATAATCAAATAGTTCTTCCATATATTTTCCCTTAATTTTATAATATATAATACAAAAATTGTCGTTAATATACAATTAAGGTATATAATATTAGAATACAAAAAACAATAATTGTCTATTATAGACAAGAAATGTATTTAATAGGAAATAAAAATGATAGCTAAAAAATATGAAACAATTTTATTTGCACTTGTTAATGGTGCTTTTATGTCAGGCTTTATGAGTTTTGTAATTACTTTTTTGAATATTGGGTTTGTTGATAATTTTATATTCTTATGGTTAGGTGCTTATTGGAAAGCTTTTCTTGTTGCCTTCCCAATTATTTTATTAGTAACTCCTAGAATTAGAAAAGCAGTAAGTAATTTGGTATCAGAATAAAAGGACAATTCATGACTTCAAAACAATTAGAAAAAAACAATATAAATAATGTAAGAAATTTATTTGCATTAATGGGTTCAAAATCTTGGCCAAAAAGATTATGGGCTAATTATGATTATGAAAAAAATGATATTAATGTACTTATGAATAAGGTGTTAAATGAAGATAATTCACATTTAATTCCCTTATGGGATAAAAAAGATAACAATACAATTTCAAGTACAAAATTACTAAAAGAGAATGGATTTGATATTTCTTACACTCAAACAGCAATGGCATTAGATGTGCATTTATCTAATAATGTTCTTGATGATGATTTAAATATAAATTTTGTAGGTTCAAAAGAAGATATAGCAACTTGGGTAGAAATTGCATCTAATTCTTTTTCTTTTCCTATAATTTATGAAACAATATATAACCTATCTAAAAATAAGAATATAGATTTATTATTAATATATAAAGATGATATCCCAATAGGAACAGCTTTGATTTTTACAAATAGTAATGTAGTAGGTGTTCATTTTCTTAGTATATTATCATCGTACAGAGGCAATAGTTTTTCAAAAAATATAATTGAAGAAATTGTATCCTTTGCAAAAAGAGAAGAGCTCCAATATTTAACACTGATTACTTCAAGTCTTAGTTCTAATTTTTATGAAAAGTTAGGTTTCAAAAAGCAATTTGTTTTAAATTATTATATAAAACAATGTAATAAATCCTAGATTTACTTTAATAATATTGTATTTTGTTTAGTTTTATTAAATTTTATTTAAGTTTCTTTAAACAAATTTTAATTATTCACAAAAGTCACATAAAAGTTTAACTTAATTTTGGTTACACTTTAAGCTTTATTTTTAAGGAGGAATATGAACACTTCAAGATTTACAAGATTTGGGTTCATTCTAGCTGCAGTAGGTTCTGCTGTTGGTTTAGGAAATGTATGGAAATTCCCTTATGTTACAGGTGAGTATGGTGGTGGAGCATTTGTATTAGTTTACTTAATTACTGCTCTTTTTGTTGGTGTTTTTGTATTAATTGCAGAATTACTTATTGGTAAGTTAGGACAAAGTGACGCTGTTACAATGTTTGAAAACTTAGCGGTTAAGAAAAAGAACCTTTGGAAATACGCCGGGTTTATAGTAGTTGTGCCATTAATTATATTATCTTATTACTCAGTAGTAATTGGATGGATTTTTCACTATATTGCATTGTCTTTTCAAGGACTACCAGCAACAGTAGAAGAATCAAAAAGTATCTTTATGTCATTATTAACAACTGACGTTAAAACACAACTTATGTATCATACTGTTGTTTTTGTATTAGTTACAGCTATTATTTTAAAAGGTATCAAAGACGGAATTGAAAGAATCAATAAAATCTTAATGCCATTATTAGCACTTATTTTATCAGTGTTATTTATTTATTCTGTAACAATTGATGGAAGTTTTGGAAAAGCAGTACACTTTATGTTTGATGCTGACTTCTCAAAATTAAGCTCAGAAGCTGTTATTGTAGCTATTGGACAAGCGTTCTATACATTATCATTAGGTATGGGGATTATTATTACTTATGCTGCTTCTTTACCAAAAGATGCAAACATTGTAAAATCATCAATCTTAATTTCAATTATTGATACGACTGTTGCAATTGTTGCTGGTTTAATCATCTTTACTTTATTATTTGATAAAGGTGCTGAGTCAACTAAAGGTGCTGGATTAGTATTTATTTCATTACCATCAGTATTCTATGAGTTTGGATCAATTGGTTCTGTATTAGCACTGTTATTCTTTGTTGCTATTGCATTTGCTGGTGTTACTTCTGCTATTTCAATGTTAGAGCCAATGGTTTCTTACTTTGTAAATAGATTTAATTACTCACGAATTAAAGCTGCAATGATTTGTAGTATTTTCTTCTATGTATTAGGTATTGCTGCATTATTATCGAATATTTCTGATTATTCGCCAATGTTAATGGTTGGGGATAAAGGTTTATTTGATTGGTTAGACTTCGTAGCTTCTACTATTTTAGTTCCAATTGGTGGAATTTTAGCGGTAGTATTCGTAGGTCACTTCATGGATAAAGAAACAATTAATGGGGAATTAGTTCCATTAATGGGATCTGCTTTAACAAAAGTATGGTTCTTTATGGTTCAATTTGTGATTCCAATCGCATTAATCATCGTTATTTTAAACGAAACAGGATTATTTAAATTCTAAGTATTTATATAAGAAGGGCTATTTAGCTCTTCTTATACTTTCTTGTCTAATTGTACATCAATAGACAGTGCTTCAACATCACCATCTACATCTTTTTTAATTTCAATAGCTTTTACACCCATGTATTTTTTCACTACTTCAATTATTTCTGCTTTCATTTGATCCATAAATGGATAAGAGTTATTATCTCTATCTGACATGATTGCAATTGTTAATCTATCTTTTGCCGTGCTTGCGCTTTTTTTCTTTTTAAACCAAGGAAACATTATTTAAAAATCCCCTTTATTTTTGAGAATAGACCAGTTTGAATAGTCTCAACATCTTCTAATGCTACTTCTTCCCCACAAAGTCTTGCAGAGATTCTAGAATATGCTTTACCAGCTTCAGAGTTTTTATCTAAGATAATTGGTTTACCTTGATTTGATGCATCAATAATTCCTCTATCTTCAGGAACTTTTCCAATTAATGGAATACTTAAAATATCAATAATATCTTGACTTGTAAGCATCTCTCCACTTTGTACCATTTTTGCATCAATTCTGTTGATAATTAGGTGTTTATTTACTTCTGAACCATCTTTTACTTTTTGAGATTTTGAGTCTAAAATACCAATAGCTCTATCTGCATCTCTAATAGAAGAAACCTCAGGATTTACTACAATAATAGCAGTATCAGCAAACTCAATAGTATGTTCATATCCGCTTTCAATTCCAGCAGGTGCATCTAAGATTACATAATCAAAGTCTGCTTTTAAAGCTGTCACTAAATTAAGAATTTTATCTGATTGTAAAGCAGTTTTATCTTTTGTTTGAGAGGCTGCTAGAAAGTGTAAGTTATCATTCATTTTACTTTTGATTAGAGCTTGTTTTAATGCAACTTCTCCATCCATAACTTGAACCATATCATATACAACTCTATTTTCTAAACCTAAAATCATATCTAGATTTCTTTGTCCAATATCAAAATCAACAACAACACATTTTTTGTTGTTCATTGCGATACCTAAACCAACATTTGCAGTAGTTGTTGTTTTACCAACACCGCCTTTTCCACTAATTACAGCTATTACGATACCCAATTTGTCTCCTTTAATACAGGTGTTATTACTATTTGATTATTTATAAACTCTACTTTGTTTAGTCTTTCGTTTAATGATGTATTATCTATTTCAATATCATTAAAAACTATATTTGCTTTTGGTGATGCTTGTAACATCATAAAGTTACCATTACATCTTAATGCACCATCAACTATTTGAGTTATTATAAGGTTTCCATTTATTATGATTGTAGCTCCACTATTTACTCTATTTAGTAATAGTAAATCTCCATCGATATTTAATTCTTGTCCACTTCTTACAAGTGTATCTCTAACTTTTAAATTGTTTTGTAATTTGTTTGATAGTTTTGATAGCTCTAACTCTTTTTGTTCTTGTTCAATCTGATGTTGTTCTTTTTGTTCTTGAATCTCTTTTTCTATTGCAACTCTACCTTGTCCCTTTGGTAAGTTAGCATTAACTAAATATTGAAGTTTCTTTTCTTTTAAATAAGCTTCAACTCTCTTTGTCATTTCACCACTTATTACTATAAGATGGTCTTTAAATAAAATATAATTGATTTCAAAAAAAGATATAAATTCATCTTCATTAACTAAAGCCATTTCACAAACTTTAACTGAATATTGTTTTGTACGCAAAGTACTCCTTTATTTGATTAAAAAGGCGGTATATTAGCATAAGAAAGTATGAAAAAAGATAAATTTTTAGCTAAATATTTCTGAATTTTTCACTACATGATAAATCCCTATATTAACTTTGTTTTTTTATTTCTTTTATATTAGCTTTAAAGCTAAAACCCCCTAAAATGCGAGGAAATAAACAGAGGAATCTTTCATGCAATTTAGCACTTTTAATCTTAATGAAAATATACAAAAATCCCTAGATGAAAATAAGTATATTTCAACTACACAAATTCAAGAAAAAGTAATACCTCTTGTTTTAGAAAATAAAGACCTAATGGCAAAAGCCCAAACAGGTAGCGGTAAAACAGCTGGTTTTGTATTACCAATTTTAGAAAAATGGCTAGGATATAATCATCCCAAAAAAGCCAAAATTACTACATTAGTTTTAGCTCCAACTAGAGAGCTTACTTTGCAAGTTGCTAATACTTTTGAAATCTTTAGTAAAAACTTCAATAAAAAACCAAAAATAGTTAGTGTTATTGGGGGAGCTAGTATTGGAGATCAGCTACTTGATATTCAAAAAGGTTGTGATATTGTTGTTGCAACTGCTGGAAGATTATTAGATATTATCAACAAAAAACAGATTGATTTATCTACATTAGAATTTTTTGTATTAGATGAAGCAGATAAAATGCTTGATTTAGGATTCTCTGATGAGTTAGATGAGATTCTAAAAGAATTACCAGAAAATAGACAAAACTTATTATTCTCAGCTACATACCCTCAAAAGATGTTAGATATAGCTTCTAAGATTACTACAAGTGCTGTAAAGGTCGAACAAGAAGAAGAGGCACCAACTGTTGAAAAAATACAGCAAAGAGCTATTAGAGTAAACTCTGAGAATAGGGGACCACTATTAAGACATCTAATCCAATCTAATGATTGGCCTTTAGTTTTAGTATTTATGGCAAATAAAAGAGCTAGTGATAATATTGCTGCTAAGTTCAGAAAACATGGAATTGAAGCAGAGTCTTTTCATGGGGATTTAATCCAAGAAGAGAGAGTAGAAACTCTAGAAGATTTTAAAGCTAAAAAAATCAATGTTCTTTTTGCTACAGATATTGCAGCAAGGGGTTTACATATTAATGATATTACTTGTGTTATAAACTTCGATTTACCAAGAGCAACTGCTGATTATGTTCATAGAATCGGAAGAACTGGAAGAGCTGGAAAAGATGGACTTGCAATATCTTTTATCACTAATGAAAATAGTGAACACTTTAAACTAATTGAAAAGAGATGTAAGATTTCTTTAGAAAAAGAAGTATTAGAAGGTTTTGAACCTACTGGAAAAGCCCCTGTGAAACAAAAAGGTGCCGAAGCAGTTAAAGGTAAAAGAAAAAGTAAAAAAGACAAACTTCGAGAAGCTCAAGCTAACAAAGATAAATAAACTATTTAGTTTAAGTATCTTTGCTTTTCAAACTAATTGCCATTCTTTTTATTGTTTTAATAAACATAGGTTTATAATTAAATAAAAGGAGTTATCATGGCAACCTATGCACTTGTAGCAGTAGTGACTGTTATTGCGATATGGCTTTACTCCATGTTCTCTATTCTCTCTAGTAAATTTAAAAATAAAGACGAGAGAAAAGTTTGGTTAATTGGAGTTCTTCTTATACCTATAATGTCACTTTTTTATCTTTTTGCTAAAAAAGATTTACTTAAATAAAAAGTAAGTTATAAACCTACTTTTTAAATTCTTTTTTAATCTCTTCTAGTTTTATTACTGGAGGATTAGGTAATGTTGGAAATGCCTTCTTAACCGCATCTGTCACCCACTGAGGATATATTCTAAAATTCAATTTAACATCTACATCTAATGGATAAGCTAAGTTCTTTGCTAAATCATATGATTCAACTCTTCGCTGTTTAGCTGGTATTCTTGTATCTTTTAGAAGTGTTTTATATTTCCAAAATAATAGCCCAACTGGATTTCCATTTTCATCTCCAAATACCTTCATAAATGGTCTTGCATCCTCTCCTAGATTTCCATCTTCTTTTAGTTTTCCACTTGAAAATACTATATTTTTATTTTTATCTTTTATAGTAATATCAAGCCAAAGCTCTCTAAAATCCGCAACACCAGTTGGTAAATGATGTCCCGCTCCTACATTTGTAACACCTACATGAACTTGATTATCTTTAATATTTACATCTAGTTTAGCTGAGGTTCTAAGAAGTTGTATTGTTTGATCTTCTGCTTTTTTATCTTTTAGCCCTGATAAAAAGTGGTTTGAGCCTGCAAAATAGTGAACTTTAACATCATCTTTTATAACTCCACCGCTTGTTGATGTTCCTCTTAATGGTGAGAATTTACCATCTTCAAGATTTGTCATATGACAATCAATACAAGTTTTATTTTTAGCCTTATCATTTGGACTATTATATTCTGATTCCTTCCATTGCTGATAAGTCGAAACTATTTTTTTTCCAGTTATTGGAGAAGTTTCATCATGACAAGAAGCACAGTATTTTGGGTCTTTATATAAAGGTTTCATATAACTGTCTTTATGTTCTTTAGGTTTTGCATTTATAAACTTATGCCCCAAATAACTTCTTATACTTGTTTCATCATCTTCAAAAGGATATTTTTTTCTATTTGTTAAATCCAAAGTATAAGAAGAATTTCCAACACTTGAAGCCTCAGAGATTCTGTGACAAGTAAGACAAGAAACACCTTCTTCAAGTCTAGCATTTCCATGTTTTTTATAATTATCAACTAGGTTTTTACCATTTTTTTCAAATAGAGTATTTGCTAAGCTATTTTCATTCATATTATGGCTTGTTCGAGTAAGACCTGTCGTAAGTCCACTTGGGTTATGACAGCCCATACACCATTGTCTAAACTCTTCCCCTTCAACTTCCCCTGCAATTGCTTCTAAAAGCATATAATAAGGGTTTGAACCTACTAGATTTTTATGATTTGAGTTTGCCCATTGATTAAAGATTTCATTATGACAAGACTTACATTTTGTTGAGTTTGTCCAATCTTCATTATGATACATTTTTTTATCATTTTCTAGTTTTATTCCAACTAGGTTTTCATCATAAGCTCTAAGCTCAACAGTGCTAATTAAAGATAAAATTGAGACTAATAAAAAAGTATTTATCATAGGTTTTTTATACATATTTTTTGTATGTGATAATAAAAATACAATAAGTACAAATGAACCATAAAGATGTATATTAAATGATATGATTCCTAGCATATCTCCTCCTGTATTTCCTATAAAAAATAAGTAAAATCCACTTAGTATTACAAGTAATAATATAAAACCTAAAACCCAACCAACAAAACTATTTTTTCTTTTTACAACGATATATTTATATGCGTGTTTATTTACAAAAGGAATAATATAAAATACTGAAAAAACTATAGATAAAAAAGCATGTATTACTGATATGGTTTTTAAGTATTCCCATGGAAGACTTAATATATCCATCTGTAAAATACCTGTTATAAAGATTATGATTATTAACCATTTTACATTTAAAAATTTCATTTATTGGCTCCTTCATCATAATCAACTATATTTCCTTCTAGGGTTTTAAGAAAGGCTGTTATTTCATCAATTTGTTTACTTGTAAGATTTATTCCTAATTGGTGACGTCCCATAATCTCAACTGCTTCTTTTATTTTATCAACTGCTCCATTATGAAAATATGGAGATGTTTTTGTTACATTTCTAAGAATTGGAACCCTAAAGAAGTTTGTATTAGCTCGACCTTTGAATCCACCTTTATTTTCAAAAGGAAAACTATTATCAATGATTTCAAAATCAGGTGGTGAGCCTAGGTTTGGTCTTAGGTCATGAATTCCTGCGAAATGTCTTAAAGGAAATCTTTGTACACTTTGACCGCCAACACTCATACCTGTATGACAACCACTACAACCAAAGTTCATAAAGTTTGCAAGCCCTTGTTTTGCTTGGGCATTTATAGCATTATTATCACCTTCTAAGAATCTATCAAAACTACTTCTAGTAAGCAGTGTTCTTACATACGAGGCAATAGAGATTTTTATATCTTCATAATTTAAATTCATATCTTTATATTTTTCATCATTATGAAGTTTTTCTAATAAAGTTTTTTCGTTCATATTTAATTGATGTGGAGATTTTATAGCTTTATCTACTTCTTCTTCCAAGCTTTTTACTTCCCCAGTCCACGTTAAAAACTTAGCAAGAGAAGTATTTAAAATAGTCAAAGTATTTAGATGATAGGGATTTAGCTCTCCATTACTTCCAACAGAGGTAGCTAATCTATCTGTACCACTCTCATCTCCTAAATGACAAAGAACACAGTTATTAGCATCTTGCATATCATTAGGTTGTTTATTACTAGTTAGAGCATTAAGAATGATTTTTTTCTCTTGAGGATTTTTACTTATTAAGTGACAAGTAGAACAAGAAGTATCATTATTTGAAGATAGTTTTGTATCAAAAAATAGTTCTTTTCCTAAAAGTATTTTTTCTTTATCTAAAGTGATATCTTTTTCTTTATAGATTTTTTCTAAATCTTCATAGTTATTAGGAATAGCTTTTAATCCCTTTGCAATGGCAGTTTTACGTAGAAGGTCATCTTCATATACTTTAAAATCCCTTTGCTTCAAAATTGAAGGAAGGGATAATAAAATTGAGATAACTATAAAAGCTACAATAATAACTTGGATAATAGTTTTCATGTTTTTCTCTTTGTTTTAGATTCCAAAAGTCTCTTTGATTTTATTTTCAAAATCTTTATCACTTAACTCTTTTCTTAATGGTACAAAAGTACTAGCTTCAACTCCAACCTCAAGTGCAATATCACTGTTTTCATCTTCAATAATACTTTTTACAGCATCTGCAATTGGTTGTGGACTTGGACCTTCATTAATAGCTTTTGCAACAATTGGTACAAAGTGAGCTACTAAGTCTTTGTATGGTGAGTCTTCACTTGTTGTTTGAGCATTTGCAACAAGACCTTTTTTTACAAAGTTTGTTCCAAATAATCCTGCTTGAATAGAGTGAACTCTAATTCCAAAAGGTGCTACTTCAAATCTTAGTGAATCTACGATTCCTTCAACTGCATATTTTGAAGCATTATAATGAGAAAGAAGAGGTAATCCCATTTTTCCTAAGAATGAAGAGATATTAATAATCACACCACTTTTTGCTTTTCTCATATGTGGAAGTACTTCTCTTGTAGTTTTAATTAAACCAAATACATTTACATCAAATTGATTGAAGATTTCTTCATCTGTTCCTTCTTCAAGTGTTGCTACTAATCCATATCCAGCATTATTCACTAAAACATCGATTTTTCCTTCGTTTTTGATTATTGTAGCTACTGCATCTTTTATTGATTCTGTTTTTGTTACATCGATATAAATATTTGTAATATTTTTATTTGAAGAGTCTAGATCATTTATATTTCTAGTTCCGGCATATACTTTGTATCCAGAATTTGCTAGTGTTGAAGCTGATAGTTCTCCCATTCCTGAAGTTGCGCCTGTTATTAAAACTACTTGTGACATATTCATTCCTTTGTTTATATATACAGTAATCTTACTCTTATTGATTGCGCGCAATCAATATACTTTTAGCACTAGAAGAAATAAATTTTAGCACTAAAAGAATTTTGGAAAAGAAAAATAAATAAATTAGTTTTTTAATAGGTCTTTTGGGTAAACGCCATAAGTCTCAAAAAACAGTTTTGAGAAATGTCCTTGATGTTTATAGCCCACATCTTTTGCAATCTCACCAATATTTAAAACCTTATCTTTTAGTAATAAATTTGCTTTTTCAAGACGAAGTTTTTGCACATAATTATAAATAGTCATTTTATATACTTGTTTAAATACAATTTTTAGTTTTGATTCATTTGTAGCACAATGATGGGCTAAATCATGAATAGTAGGAGGGGATACATAGTTTTTAAGTAGATATGATTTTGCTTTTTTTGCTATTTGGAACTCTTCTTCATTTATTTCATCTTCACAAATATCTAAAAGTGAAAACCTATGAATTATAAACTCCATAATATTATGCTCATATCTAATACTATTCATACTTAAATGTTCTTTTGAGTTAAGTGTTTTACTTATGATATATAAACTCAAAGCATCAATAGGTTGTGAATTTACAAGCTCTAGGGATATTTCCCCTTGGATTTTATTGTATAAGAAATCTAAGGGTTCTGTTTTTTTCCCTGATAAATATCTCTTTAAGAAAAAGTCAGCAATAAAAAGGATGAATATCTTTGTTCTTTTATCTTTTTTTATATTCAATGTAAAGTTTTGTCTAGATGAACAAAAGATATTAACATCATCTTTTTTTGATATGAACTCTTCGTTTTTTATATGATCATTTAAAGAAAAAGCTCCATCTTTTATACTAGATATTACTACCATTCTATCAAGGTTTTTTATTGGAAATTGCATATCTTCATTATTTTCTAAATCTATATCTAGAAAAACAATTGAGTTTGAAATATCTACTCTTGTAATATGGCTATTTTTATTCTCAAAAAGTTTTGTTGTTTTATATTTTGTATCTGTAATATTAAAAAAGAAACTATCCATGATTAACCTAAATTATAATATTCTCGAACTCTACGCTCGAAGTCTTCATCGCTTAACTCTTTTTTCATTGGTAAGAATTTTTTGGCTTTCTCTCCAATAGTTGCCCTTGCAGGGAAGTTTTCATTTTCTATTATTTCTTTGATAATAAAAGCCACTTCTTTAGGGTCATTACCTTGGTTTATTTGCTCAACTATTACAGGAGCTAATTTGGATACAGTATTAGCATAAGGTGAGTTTTTATCAAAGGTATCGAAGTTTGTAACTAGATTTTTCTTTGCAAAATCAGTATTGAAAAATCCTGGCATAATTGAGTGAACTCTTATATTGAAATCACTTAATTCATATCTTAATGAGTCAGTTATTCCCTCAACTGCGTATTTACTAGAGTTATAAAGAGTAAGTAGTGGAAGACCAATTTTTCCTAAAAAAGAAGAGATATTGATAATAATACCACTATTTTGAACTCTCATAAAAGGAATTGTTTCTTTACAAACTCTAAGAAGTCCAAAGACATTAATATTATATTGATCAAACATCTCTTTTTCGTCTAAATCTTCTACTGTACTAACTAATCCATAACCTGCATTGTTAATTAGAATATCTATTTTTTTATGATTTTTGATTATTGTATTTATTGCTTCTTTTATATTAGAAGGATTTGTAATATCAAGTTTTAGTGGAATTAAATTTTGTAAATTATTAGTATTTATATTTTTTGTGTTTCTAGTTCCTGAGTAAACTATAAAACCTTTTTTTGCTAAAAGTAGTGCAGTTTGTTCACCCATTCCAGAGCTCGCACCTGTAATTAAAACTACTTTTTGAGAATCCATATAAAACCTTCTTGATACAATTTATTAAATCATATCAAAAAGATCACTTATAAAAATTGTGCTTGGTCAAGTTTTATAATACGAATAAGAAAATATATATCATAACACCCATGATAGAACTAAGTGTTAAAGTAGCAAATATTGATTTTCCAATCTTTTTATGGTTTTTCATTGAGAAGTTTGCTAAACCATTTTTTCTATACTCTTTGAATGCACTTATATATAAATATAACCATCCTCCAACTGAACCAATGGCTATAATTATATGAACGATTAAGAATATAACTAAGAAGTCATAAGATACAGAACTGCTTTTTGCATACTCCATAAAACCGCCACTTAAACGTACTCCAATCTCAAATATAATTACTAGTATTAGTGTAAATGCTAATATTATACTTTGTGAAATAAAGTGTTTTTTATACTGCTTTTTAATTGCATAAGAAATGCTAATTCCTAAAAATATAGGAAGTAAAGCAAAATAAACTGTTGCAATATCTAAAAATAGTAAAGCTTCAGTTCCTAAGAATCCAGCTTGTGAAAACATTAGTTATCTTGAGTTTGTTTTTTTAATGAATTTTCAATAATTATAAATCCAAATGGTAATAATGAATATACAAAATATTGAAATACTAAACCTTTATCCCATTTACATTTTTTCATTGCTTCAAATAAAATAATACAGAACAGAATAAATAATACCCCATGTCCCATTCCCACAATTTTTACTGGGTATGGATTTTCACCAATATATTTAATAGGCATTGCTACAAATACTAGTAATAAATAAGAAAGCCCCTCAATAAACGAAATAACTCTAAATCTTGAATACGAATTTTTTAACATATTAATTGTCCCTTTGTTAAATAAAAAGAGATTATATTAAAGTTTTGTTTACGAAGAGTTAATATAAAATGTAAGTAAATAAATTATTAGGGTTTTATTATGTCAAACTCAAACGATGATAAAAGATGGGAACAGGGTTTATACAAAGAAAATTCAAATTTAAAACTATTATTAGAAGCAAGGGCTAAAACCCAAGAACCTATTAATACTTTTGACCTATCAAATACAAATTTAGAAAATATTAATCTAGTAAACCAAGGGCACCATGAAGGTTTCAAGCTAAAGAATTGTGATTTTTATAAAGCGAATCTTTCTAAATCTCACTGTTTTAAAGTAGATTTTTCTGGTTCATCTTTGATGAAAGCAAACTTTTCAGGAGCTAATTTACACTTTGCAGATTTGAGAAATTGTAATCTTTTGGGTGTTAATTTTGAACATGCAAGATTGGAAAATGTTATTTGGGATGAAGAATTAATTCAAGAGCGATTAGCAAGAAAAAGTAATAATTTAGAAGAACAAATAGATTTATACCAACAATCAGAAGAAATATATCGTAATTTACGACTTACAACTGAATCTGATGGGTTGTTTGAAACAGCAGGAATTTTCTTCCAAAAAGAGATGAAAATGAGAAGAAAACAAATGCCTCAATTTTCAACAAAAAGATTAATCTCTAAAATAGTGGAATTCTCATGTGGTTATGGAGAGCGACCTTTACGAATTGTATTGATTAGTGCATTAGTTATATTACTATTCTCTTTTATATTTTTTATGACGGGACTATCTTACAACGATGATATGATTATGTTCTCAGCATCTGCAAGTTCTTTACAAAATTTACAAGACTTTCTAAATAGTTTATACTTTAGTGTAGTGACCTTTACTACCTTGGGATATGGAGATATATTACCTCTTGGAATATCTAAGTTTTTTGCAGGAATAGAGGCACTTTTAGGTGGATTTATACTAGCTTTATTTGTAGTTGTATTTGTAAAAAAGATGACTCGTTAGAGTTCTCTTTTATACATGGGTGATGATTGTAAATTCTACACCTTCATTTACTTTACTTTTACAAGTAATAGAGCCTTTTAGAGTACTTGTAACTATATTATAAATTATATTTAGTCCAAGTCCTGTACCTCCATTGTTTCTATTTGTAGTGAAGAAGGGATCAAAGATTTTATTAATATTTTCTTCTTGTATTCCTTTTCCCGTATCTTTATATATTACTTTTAGTTTATTATCTTCTAATGTAGCAGTAATTGTAATGTCACCATTTTTATTATCGCCAAATCCATGAATAAATGAATTAAATATTAGATTTGTAATAATCTGAGAAAATGCCCCAGGGAAAGAGTTTATTTTGATATTTTCATCACAGTTTATTTGGATATTAACATCTTTTTTTCTAATAACATTAATCATACTAAGAAGAGTTTCATCTATATACTCTTTAACGTAAAATTCTCTTTTTTCTTCACTTGTTTGATCAACTGAAATTTGTTTGAAACTTTTCACAAGTTGTGCGGTTCTTATTAAATTTGTATTAATTGAAGTAGCTATTTCTAGAGAATTATCTAAGAAATGCTCAAACTCTTCTTCTGTCATTTCTTCATTTTTATATAGTTTATTTACTTTTTTATTCAATTCAATAAAGTGTGTGATTCCAGTAATTCCAATTCCAACAGGAGTATTAATCTCATGTGCAACGCCTGCAACTAATCCACCTAAACTTGCCATCTTTTCAGAAATCACTAATTGTTTTTGTGTTTCTTCTAGATTAAAGATTGTAGTTTGTAACTCTTCATTTGAATCTGCTAATTCTTCATTGGTTACTTTTAATTCAATAGTTCTTCTCTCAACTTCATCTTCTAGGTTTTTATTAAGTTCATTTAGTTTTTTTGATACTTCTTTTAGTTGAGTAATATCAAACATTACACCTATGATTCCATCAATATTATTGTTTTCATCATAATAAACATTTTTGTAAAAAATCATATTCTTTCGGCTATTATCACGCCCTTTGAATATTCCTTCGTATTTTTGGTATGACCCACTATCAAATAACTCTTGATCTTTTTTATAATAAATATCTGCTATTTCTTTTGAAGTCATATCATATACAGACTTACCAATAATTTGATCTTTCCGTAAATCTAATAACTCTTCAAATGCTTTATTACATCCAGTATAAATACCTTTTTTATTTTTGTAATAAATTGGAGCTTGTACACTATCTATTAAATCTTGTTGGAATTTTAGTTGTTTTTTTGTTTTTGCTTCTGCAGTTTTTCTTTTTTGGATATTAATTAAAAGTAATATAATAAAAATGAACATGAAAATAAACACTACAATAAGAGTAATAATTTCTTTTTTATATGCTTGAAAGAAGTTTATTTTTTTATTTATAATTACACTATCTACTGGTAAATTTACACTTTCAATATTAAAAGCTTCTAACTTATTATTATCAAAGATGTATTTATTAGGACTTATATAAAGTACTGGAATATCTGATATTTTTGTTCCTTCTAGGATTTGTTTTCCCATTTTTGCAGCTGTTTTACCTTGATGATATCCACTGGTTAAGTATCCACCGATAATTCCGTTTTCAAGATTGAAATCCCACAATCCATAAAGAGGAGCTTTTGAGTA
Organism: Poseidonibacter lekithochrous; assembly: GCF_013283835.1. GTDB lineage: Bacteria > Campylobacterota > Campylobacteria > Campylobacterales > Arcobacteraceae > Poseidonibacter > Poseidonibacter lekithochrous. The sequence goes on from NZ_CP054052.1 coordinate 1,573,253, forward strand.
TTTCTCTATCATTTCAGAAACTTCATAATACTCTAACGCCATATTATTTTTGGTTCGAAAATACACAGATAATAAAATAGCACTATTCTCTGGTAGGTTTTGAACCTTGTATTTTAGCTCTTCAAAAGAAACTTTTGTGATAATTTCAAAGTTTATTGATTTATCAGAATAATTTTTTATAATCTCTAATGCCTCTTTTTTGACAATATTTCCTGTGGTTGTATCATCAATAATAGTATAAATATTTTTGATATTTGGATGAAGTTTTTTTATTAATTGGTAATTTTTTATGATATTAGCTTGTTCATTAATACCTGTAAAATTACTAAATCCTTCTATATCTTTTGGTTTTAAGTAGTTAACTCCCATGAAAACAACTGGAGTTTTTTTGAATAAAGTATTATTGTGTTTTTTGATGAAATTAAAAGCATTATTATCAGAGCTAATAATCAAATCAAATTTGATCTTTTCATATTTTCTATCATAAGTTCTTTTTAATAAATCATAGTATTCATCGGATACAAAACGCTTTGTATCCATATATTCAACATAAAAATCTATAAAAGAAGAGTTAGTATTAAATACTTCTTTTATTCCTTTATTTATATCATCTGTCCATTTATATGTCTGATTATATGAGTGTAGAATTAGTACTTTTTGATTGTCGTTTGCATTTAGGTTTGTAGTAAAAAAAAAGAAAAAAGCTATTAAGTATAAGTATAAATTTTTCATCTTACTTTCCTTTGTATAAATTATACAATAAAAAATATGTAATTGTTATCTTCTTGTTAGTACACAAAAGCTAAATAAAAAAATAAGATAATATATAAAAGGATAGATGATGTTTTATATTTTAGTTTTACTATTTGCTTTTTATTTTGTATTAACTTTGGCATCTATTGTTGCTGTATTGCAAGAAGATATTTTATATTCAAAGAAAGAGAAGTTAAATAAAGTATTGTTTATTCTTTTTATTCCTATCATAGGCTCTATTGTTGAGCTTAGAAATATAGCTAAATATAAAAAACTAAAAAATGATAAATATGAAGATGATGTAAATAGAAATGCAAGAGTTTACGAGTTCTTTGATAATCATACCCCAGATATGCCCGTAAACAATCCTGATTCACCGCTGTAATTTCATTATGTAAGAGCTAATAAAAACAATAGTTATTAAACTTATTCCAACTACAAAAAAGAAGTCCTGAACCCCAAGATTTGATACCGCACTATGGAAAATCAAAGGGGAGCTAAACTGTCCAAAAAATAAAGCACTAGTAAAGTATCCCGAAGTTTTAACTCTTTTCTTTAATGTGGTACGACTTAACATCCATGCTGTAAGGTTTGTAAGCATTATTCCCCCACCAAAACCAAGTAAAGGAGCTGTAAAATAAAATAGATGTAATTCTTGAACTAAGCCAACACCTGTAAATCCCATAGCAATAATAAAAGTAGCTATTAGAAATATAGTTGAGTATGAGTATCTAGCTTTTAGTTTTGAGAAAGTAATAGCTCCAAATGCATTAGCTAAAAAAGCAGTACCAATAACACTTCCTGCAAACTTCCCAGAAGCTCCAAACTCTTCAATAAGTAAAAATGGTATTTGAGTAGGTAAAATAAAAAATATCAACATATAACAAAAGCTAAGAAAATATATAAAATACATTTTTGAACTAACTTGTACTTCATCATCTTTTATAGTATTAATTTTCACTTCTTTTAATTGAGTAATTGCCAAAGGCAAAAGTAAAAATCCAATAAGATAAATACCAAAAGAATATCTCCATGATATATCAGATAGAAAACCTCCACCAATAACAAATACAACCCCACCAACAGCAGTAAATGCACTTTGATATCCCATAAATTTATGTCGGCTTTGTTCTTTAAAATAATCTCCAACAAGTGAAGTAGATACAATCATTAGTGTAGCAACACAAACTCCAAATACAGCTCTAGAAGCTAGAAGTAATTCTAAGCTGTCCAAATAAAGACCAGTACTTCCCGAAATAGCAAATACAATCAGTGCGATAATAGCTGATCGTTTTTTACCAAATCGAAAAATAATATGTCCTAAAATAGGCGCAAGTATTGCTATAACAAAAGAGGGTAGTGTAAGCATAAGTCGTGAGTAAAATTCTATGTTTTTAATATCAGTAAAATGTTCTTTTAGATGAGGTAAAGCTGTAACAATAGCTACGTTTGACATCATAGTTGTCATAGAGATTAATAATAGTGTAAATATAGTAAGTTTTTTAATATCTGAATTCATTTTGGAATTGTAGCTAAAAATAGATTACGCAGACAGTGTCTGCGTAATTTTGTAGTTAATTATTATGTTTAATCAAAGATTTTTTTATACACATGACAATATGGAGTTTTGCCAGTTCTTAAATAATAGTTTTGATGGTAACCTTCCGCTGCATAAAATGGACTATGAGGTTTAAGAGTTGTTGCTACATCATAACCTTTTGACTCTAGGATATTTATTAGTTTCTCTGTAGTTTTCTTTTCTTCATCATTTCCATAAAATACCACTGATAGGTATTGACTTCCAATATCTGGACCTTGCCCGTCTTTTTGTGTTGGGTCATGGATTTCAAAGAATAGTTTTGCAAGAGTTTCATATGATACTTCTCTTGGGTCATAAATAACCTCTACAGTTTCCACATGTCCTGTATCGCCTTTTATTACGCCGTAATAATTAGGATTTTCTACAGTTCCACCCATATAACCACTAATTACGTCCTTTACACCTTTTTTGCTTTCCATTAGGTGCTCAACACCCCAAAAACAACCACCTGCAAAATATGCTCTTTTAGTGTTTTCATAATCAATGTTTTTGTTTTTAGGCACTTCTATTGCAGAAGAAAAGTTTGTAAAGAATAATGCTAATACTCCAAGTACTGCTATTACAAAATATTTATTCATTTTATATCCTTTTTATTGATTTATTTTATTTAAATCATGTGTAGTGTGTGTTTAATAATATTATTATTTTCTTATAACTTATCGTAATCTTGGTATCTATTAGATAAAATATAAGTAAAAATATTATTTTATGACTATAAAGGTTCAATATGAGAAGTAGCTGTTTTAATAAATATAAAGAGTATATTAGTTATACTTCTTTTAACACACCCCCTCCACCTCTCAATGAAGTGCCAACGAAGGGGTTTTCTTCATGAGTAACTTACAAGAACAACTTCAAAATATAAAAAATCAAGAAAATAGATATCAAAAAAAGTTTAAAACTTTTGATGAACAATTAATTTTATTAAAACAAAGAAAACTAAATATTACAAATGATTCTTTTGTATTATCTAAACTTCAAAGAATTAACTACTATAGACTTAGTGCTTATTTTTTACCATTTAAACAACTTCAAGATACAGATAAAAAAGATGATTTTTTAGAAAATACTTCTTTTGAAAATATTATTCAATTATATTATTTTGATAGTGAACTTAGAAAAATCATATTTGAAGCAATTGAGAGTATTGAGATATATTTTCGTACACAAATTACATATAGTCATGCTCTTAGATATGAATCATTTGGATATTTAGAAAAAGATAACTTTGAATGTTCTCAAGGTTTTTTTGAGAAAGTACTATTAAATCTAAAAGATGAAACAAAAAGATCAGAAGAAATTTTTATAAAACATTTTAAAGATACATATCAAACTACAGACTTACCACTTTGGGCAGTAGTAGAAGTAGTATCCTTTGGAACAATATCAAAACTGTATTCAATACTGAAAACAAATGAACAAAAAGAAGTGATATTTAAACTAAAAGGTATAAATAACAATGTCTTCAAAAACTGGCTTCATGGATTATCAGTAGTACGAAATATTTGTGCTCATCATAGTAGACTTTGGAATAAAACTTTAGGTGTTAAATTTGAAATACCAAGGAAACTTAATGAATTTAAAAGTATTAAAAGAACTAGCTTAGTTGATGGGAAAGAAATAAAACTAAATGACAAAATATTTTTTGTATTGAGTATTATTGAATTTATTCTTTCAAGTATAGGAGAAGATGAAATAGAGTTTAAAACAAAAATTAAAAACTTAATAAAAAAATATCCCAAAGTAAAATATGAGAGCATGGGATTTATTGAAAACTGGGAACAAAATCCTATTTGGAAAGATGAAGAATAAACTTATTTAGTTTAATTCTCTTCTTTTTTACCTTCTATTCGCTCTTTTTTATATTGTAAGTATGGAGTTATGATATTGTGATTTTTCATAACCTTTGAGAAGTCTTCTTTGCTTGTGATTCTTTTGACAATTGTTTCCATTGATTCTAGGTTTTTATTGTTTAGTTCTTCTTCTAGTTCTGCATATTCAATTAGTAGTGAGTCCATAGCAAAATGATAGTCAAAAGCCATAGCACCTTTATCATTGATTACTTTTTTTATGAATATCCAGTTATCAAATATTTTAGCCCAAGATCTTTTTTGTTCACCTGTTCTACAAAAAGTATTGATAATAGATTTCCATCTAAACAATGCAAAATATGCTTGATGACTAGACCAAAGCTCAGCAATCCACCAATCTTCATATTTTGGGAAACCATGAAAATTACACTTTGGAGGAGTTTTACCATCTTCACATTTTACAGTGAAGTTCTCTTTTAATACTGATAAAAATACAGAGAAATGTAGTATAAGAACTGGTATTTTATAGTTTAGCATCTCTAGTTCGCTAATTTTGCCATCTTTTGTATTCTTTAGAAGGTCTTTGAATTCGGCTTTTATTATGCCTAATTTATCGGCTAGTTCTTTGTGGTCTTTTAGATTTAACTCTAGGGATTTAACAGCTACTTCAAAAAGCTCTTTATCTTCGAAGTTTATATTCTCTGGAAGCTCATCTATAATCATCATAGCTTCTAGTTTTTGGTCGTCACTTCTTTCTTTGCTATTTAGGATTCGCATATTTTGTTCTTCAAAATATTTCTTTCTTCTTATAGCTTCTTCTAGTCTTTCTTTCTCTGCTAGTTCTTCTTGATCTTGTTTTAGAAGTTCTTCAAGCATAAGTTTGTGTTTTGTTAATAACTCTTGTGCCTCATCTAGTTTTGTTTCAGCAGAAGCTAGAGCTACTCTGGATAGTTTATTTTCGCCTGATTCATGGTCAGCTAGTTGTTTTCGCTCAAATTTAACTCTTGCTTCTTCTGCTTTGATTAATTCTTCTAGGGCTATAAGGCTATTCATTTTTTATCCAGTCAAAAATTTATTACTTGTATTATATCTTAATATGTGTCAATAATATTTGTATTTGTTCATCTTTACTGTAATTGAATCGAAACTCACACTCTTTAAGATAATAGAAAAAATGCTCTTCTTTTATGCCTTTGTATCTTTTTATATTTTCTTCTAAAAATTGCCAAAATCTATATAGATTCGTTTTATATGATTCTTTTGAGTGAATTTTGTGCCAGTTTAAATACTGTTCAAAGTTCTCATTATTACTTTCTTTTCTATTTATTAGTTTGGGCATTAGTAGGGTATAGACTTTTCCAGTTGAGTAAAAGCCCATAATATTAATAGCTTCATATAAGGATTTTATTTTTTTATTTTTTTGTCTTTGATTAAAGTAGTAGTACTCTTCATATTCATTATAGTCTTTGATAGTATTATTGTATTCATCTTCTAAGAATTTAGCAATATTGTATCTATATTCATCATATCTATCTTTGATGGTTCTATAATTTACTCCCATCTCTTTTGATAACTCCAGAGCTGTTTTATTTTCACAAAATGCAGTTTTTATTAATCTATCTTTTTCTAATTTTTTTAGGGAATATTTCTTTGTACATTGTTTACATTTGATATAGTCATCTTTGAGTTTATAAAAGTTTGTGCTGCCACAGTTTTGACATTTCATATTTGATTTTATCTCTTTTTTGCGATTTTGTTCTAAAGCTACATAAGTGTAATGTATAAATTAGTTTAACTTTATTTTGTTTAATATATACTACGAAAAATTGAATAATCATTCATAAGGTGAAAATATGGAATCAATAGGATTACTTTTAATATTTTGGTATGGAATTTTACATGCATTTGGACCAGATCATCTAACAGCAATTGCAGATTTTTCTATTGGAAAAAATAAAAGAAAAACTATGACAATTACAACGATGTTTGCTATAGGTCATGGTGTGTCTTTATTTATCTTTGCTAAGATTTTAGAAACGTACAATATCTCAGAGGATATTCTAGGATATGGAGATATTATCTCTGCATTAGTAATTTTTGGAATGGGTGTATATTTACTATTCTTAGTATTTACAAATAGAATCAATCTAAACAAACACGTTCATGATGGTGTTGAACATGTTCATATTTATTTTGGAAAAGAACATACTCACTCGAACAAAGATGTTACATCAGCATTTACAATAGGTACACTTATGGGAATAGGTGGAGTTAGAGGTATGCTAGTAACTTTAGGTTTAGTTGAATCAGCTAGTGTTGACTTCTCAATGGTATTAGCCTTTACTTTAGGTGTTATGCTTATATTTATTGGTTTTGGTGCAGTTATTTTATATATCAATAGTAACTTATTAAAGTCACTAAAAAATATCAAAAGAGTATTCACATTTGCAGGGCTAGTTTCTTTAGTAGTAGGGTCTAATATCTTACTTGGGTAGTTTTATTATGTAATGAGCAAGTTTTAAAAACTTGCCCATTCATCTTCATCATTGTTATTTTGTACAAACTCTTTTTGTTTTGCTTCACGATTTGGAGTATTTTTTTCTATTACTTTTCTCTCAGTTTTTATAGCTGTTGTATTTTCTTCTACTTTTTTTTCAATAACTTTTGCTTTAACTTCATCTTTTCCTATGAACTCTTTAGAGTTTGCATTTGAAACTACTAGTTTTGCAATAGTATCTGTTTGTACTGCTACATCATAAGTTTGATTTGCTATTCTTGCATTTTCTTGAGTTTGTCTATCTAATGAATTTACAGCATCATTAATTTGTTCAATTCCAGATAACTGCTCTTTACTTGATGATTCAACATCTTTGATTAAGTCTATTGTTTTTGTGATGTTTTCATTTAGGTCTTTATATCCACTAATCATATCATCAGATATTTTTTTACCTTGGTCAGCTTTTCTTGTAGCACTCTCTACTAAATCTTTAATCTCTTTAGCCGCTTCTGCTGATCTTGATGCAAGATTTCGCACCTCTTGTGCAACTACTGCGAAACCTTTACCAGCTTCACCTGCTGTTGCTGCTTCAACGGCTGCATTTAATGAAAGAATATTTGTTTGGAAGGCAATTTGGTCAATAACAGTAATAGCTTCATTAATTGCATTTACTTCATTATCTATTTCATTCATAGCATCTGTTGTTTGATTAGCTAATCTTTCTCCAGAAGAAGCTGAGTTTGTTACACTTGAAGCTAATTGAGACATTTGTACAATATTATTAGTATTATTAGAAATATTACTTGTGATTTGTTCAATTGCTGCGGCTGTTTCTTCTAACGCTGCTGCTGCTTCATTTGAATTTTTATTTAGAGTATCTACATTCTTTAATAGTACAACACTACTTTCATCTAGTGTTAAACCATTTGATTTATTTTCAACTAACATATCATTAATAATATCAGCTAAGTTATTTAATCCTACAGTAACACCACTATTACAACCTTTGATTCTATGTGTAAAGTCTAAGTTTGCATATCGCTCAAGAGCAAATGATATATCATTGATATTTGTACAAACTCTTAGTTGTAAACTCATCAGCATATCATTAATATGACCTCTTAAACTTTCTAGGTTTTCAGACTCTGCCTCATGTGTTAATCTTTTGTCTAAGAAACCATCTTCAATTTTTTGAACTACTTCATTGATTTCTGATAAAAATAGGTTGTCAGAATCTATAGCTTGTTTAGTTTTTAAAATATTTTTATTTACTATTTTTGCCATATCTCCAAACTCATCATTTGAGTTATCTTCTAGTGTCTCTATGTTTGTACTTTCTTTATTTACATAGGCAAAGAAACTCAATAATCCTTTTTGGAAGTTTTTTAAAGAATTGATAATTTGATTTGATAGTAGTACTGAAATTATCACAAAGAAAAGTACTGCAAGAATAGCAATAGAGATTAATACATTTTTCATAGTATTTTGTGCTTTTTCTTTTTGTATTGAAGCATTCTTATTTATCTCATCAAGTTCTCTTTCAAGTTCAAGTCCTATTAATACCATTTGTTTAATGATTTTTGTTACTTCTTGACCTTCTTTTTTAATACCTTGATTAAACTCTTTAATTCTTTTTGAAGAGAATTTGTCAAAACTATGAATATATTCTTTTGATAAATTCAAAATATTATCTGCATATGTAATATTTTTCTTTTCATGAAGTTTTGGTTTTAATGATAAAACAGATTTATTTAATTTATCAAAATCATTCCTAACCTTTGTAGCAGTTGTATTATTTGGATTTCTAAGAAATTGGTATACTGAAATCCTACCTTTTAAAACTTGTTGAATAAAAACTTCAGTTTTTAAAGAAATCTCTGTTCTTTTTTCTGATTTTGTGTTAAAATAATCAAAAATAACTGAAGAAATAATAACTGTTAAGGTAAATAGTATAGGTAGAAATAATAATTTACCCTTAGTTGACATATTTTTAAGCATATAAGCTCCTTATAGTATATAGCCTGATAATTTACTCCTTTAAAACTTAAATAAAACTGAATTTAATAATACTCTTAAAAAAATTAATTAATTTAATAATTTAAAGTTTACTAGCTAATAATTTTTATTTTCTAAAAAATAATATTTATAAAGCAATATAATATTTTGAACTTTGTTCAAAAAGTACATAAGAGATGAAAAAAATTAGAATAGATTTATATTTTTTGAGCTAAACTTTTAAAAATGAATGAATATTCACAATATAAAGAATATAAATAAAAAGGAATATATATGTGTACAGATTGCGGATGTAGCATAACAGATCACCATCACTCACACGACCATGACCATAGTCATGAACACACTCACGATCATTCACATGGAAATGACAGTGCAAGCCACCAAGCTGCACATGATACATTACATCATAATCCACAGTTAAATGATACAAAGACTATTTCAGTTATAAAAAAGATTTTAGATAAGAATGACCATGAAGCTTCTCATAATAGAGCTCACTTTGATAATCATGGAGTTTTAGGAATAAATCTAATGTCTAGTCCGGGAAGTGGAAAAACAACACTTTTAGAAAATATAGCTGATATGGTTGATTTTAATTTCTCAGTAGTTGAGGGAGATTTAGAAACTTCAAGAGATGCGGATAGATTAAAAGCCAAAGGTATTGAAGCAGTTCAAATACAAACTGGATCTGCTTGTCACTTGGATGCGTTTATGGTTCACAAAGGTTTACATGATATCAAGCTTGATAATTTAGATGTATGTTTTGTTGAAAATGTAGGAAACTTAGTATGTCCTGCTTCTTATGATGTTGGAACTCACTTAAACATTGTATTAGTATCAGTACCTGAAGGTGAAGATAAGATTGCTAAATACCCAGTAATGTTTAGAGCTGCTGACTTAATTCTTATTACTAAAACAGATTTATTACCTCATTTTGAATACAACATTGAAAATGAAAAAGCAGATGCTAGAAAACTAAAACCAAATGTAGATATCTTAGAAGTAAATATCAAAGATAAAGAGTCTTTACAAAGAGTAATTGACTGGATTGAATTCAAAAGAAAGATGAGATAGAAATATGTGTTTATCAATACCATCAAAAATTAAAAGTATAGATAGTGAAATGAACACTTGTATAGTTGATACTATGGGAGTTGAAAGAGGTGCTTCTTTAGACTTAATTGACCAAGATGTAGTTGTTGGGGATTATGTTCTATTACACATTGGTTTTGCTATGAATAAAATCGATGAAGAAGATGCAATGGAATCACTAAAAGTCTATAGGGAAATCATAGACAAAATGGAAGAAGAGGATAGGTTAGCTGCCATCGCTGAATCTGAAAACTGCCCAAATAGATAAAGGTTTAATATGAATGATGAATTAGAACTAAAAGATCTTTATGATGGTTTTAGAGATGCAGATACTATTAAAGCTTTTGCAAAAATCATAGAAGAAGATGCTAAGAAATTAGGAAAAACTATTAATATCATGGAAGTATGTGGTGGTCACACTCATACTATTATGAAATATGGTATTCCTCAATTATTACCTGATAATATCAACTTTATCCATGGACCGGGATGTCCTGTATGTATCATGCCAAAAGAGAGAATTGATAGTGCATATATCTTATCATTACAAGAAGATGTAATTCTAGTAACTTTAGGGGATATGATAAAAGTTCCGGGATCTAAAGGAAGTTTACAAGACGCTAGGGCGAAAGGTGCTGATGTAAGATTTGTATACTCGCCACTTGACTGTATCAAAATAGCCAAAGAAAATCCTAGCAAAAAAGTAATCTTCTTTGCAATTGGATTTGAAACAACTACACCAATGACATGTTCATTATTAGAAGCTGTAGTAAAACAAGAAATAAATAATGTATATTTCCATATCAATCATGTAACAGTTCCAGAAGTAATGAAAGAACTAATTGATAGTAGAGATGAACATGTAGATTCATACAATAATAGAATCGATGCTTTCTTAGGCCCTTCTCATGTATCTGTAATTAGTGGAAGTAAAATCTATGAGCAATTTCCAGAGCATTATAAAAGACCAGTAGTAGTTGCAGGTTTTGAACCAGTAGATGTAATGCAAGCAATTTCTATGTTAGTTAAGCAGTTTATTGAGAATAGATGTGAGTTAGAAATAGAGTATAAAAGACTAGTTTCATATGATGGAAATAAAAGAGCCCAAGAAATGATGGATAAATACTTTAAAAAAGTAATGTTCAAATGGAGAGGTTTAGGAAATATTCCAACAAGTGGATTAGAGCTAAAAGACGAATACAATAAATACAATGCAAAAGAAATATATAAAGACGTTCTTCCTATAGAAGAGATAGAAGATCATAAATTATGTATTTGTGGAGATATTCTGCGAGGTATAGCAAATCCACCTGATTGTACAGTATTTGGAACTGCCTGTAAACCAACTAAACCAATTGGGTCTTGTATGGTAAGTAGCGAGGGTGCATGTGCGGCGTATTACAAGTACGGAAACCTATTAAAATAGTTATTAAGTATCAGCTTTTTGCAAAACTCTGCGTTGAAAAGAAAAATTTAGTTACTCACTTACTAAAAGTAAGCTCCTATCTAAATTTTACTTTCCGCCTTGATTTTTACTAAAAATCTAATCCTTACTAACAATCTTAGATATTTAAAAGAGAGAAATATGAAAACAGTTACACTCGCTCACGGAAACGGTGGAGCAGAAAACCAAGAGTTAATCTCAAAAGTTTTTTATAGAGCATTTAAAAATGATATTTTAAACAAAAGTGAAGATGCAGCTATTATTCAAGATGGTAGTCTTGCTTTTACAACTGATTCCTTTACCGTAAGTCCACTATTTTTCAATGGGGCTGATATTGGTAAACTTGCAGTTTGTGGAACTTGTAATGATTTAGCAATGATGGGTGCAAAACCAAAGTACTTGACTTGTTCAGTTATCATTGAAGAAGGTTTTGAGATTAAAAGCCTAGAGAAGATTGTACGTTCTATGAAAGAAGAGTTAGCCAAAAACGATGCAATAGTTGTAAGTGGTGATACAAAGGTAGTTCCTAAAGGAAGTGTTGATAAGATTTTTATTAATACTACTGGTATTGGAGAAGTGCAACAAAAAGGTATTAGCTCAAATGCTATAAGTGAAGATGATGTAATTATTGTAAGCCGTGATGTTGGAGCACACGGAGCTACAATTTTCGCAGCACGTGAGGGAATGGATATAAACACTGACCTTCAAAGTGACTGTGCTTCATTATGGATACAAGTAAAAGCTTTACTTGATGCAGGTATTAAAATCACAGCTTTAAGAGATGCTACAAGAGGTGGAGTAAGTGCTGTTTTAAATGAATGGGCAAATCAATCAAATGTATGTATAGAAGTACAAGAAGAAAAAGTGCCTGTAGCTGATGAAGTAAAAGGTATTTGTGAACTACTAGGTTTTGAAGCAATGAGTTTAGCAAATGAAGGTACATTTGTATTAGCTTTACCAAAAGAAGAAGCACAAAAAGTCTTAGATGTATTAGCTCAATTTGATAATAGTAAAAATGCATCTATTATAGGAAGTGTAAGTCAAGCTTATGAAAAAAGAGTAGTACTACATAGCCCTTGGGGAACAAAAAGATTTTTAGAGTTACCAACTGGTGAGTTATTACCAAGAATCTGTTAGTAGTTATATATGAAGATACTTTTAATAATATCAAGTTTTAACTCTTTATCGCAAAGTGTATATTGTAAGTTAAGAGAACTTAATCATGAAATTAGTGTTAAGTTTGCAATCTCAAGTGAGCTTATGATAGAAGAGGTACAGAGTTTAAATCCTGATATTGTTTTATGTCCATTTTTAAAAGAGTATCTTCCTTGTGAGATTTTTGAAAACTACGATAGTTTTATACTACACCCGGGAATCATTGGAGATAGAGGTCATAACTCCCTAGACCATGCTATTAATGATGAGGTAAAACAATGGGGTGTAGTAATACTAAAAGCAGACCATAAATTAGATGCAGGAGATATTTACGCACAAGCAAATTTTCCTATGAGAATATCTTCTAAAGCTTCGATATATCGAAATGAAGTAAATAAAGCTAGTTTAGAAGCCTTAGAAGAGTTCTTAGAAAACTATCAAAACAAAGATTTTATTCCTACAAAACAAATACAAAATGATATTCATATTCCAATAACTATGGATAAAAGAATCATAGATTGGAATAACGACACTACAAAAGAGATAATCAAAAAAATAAACATGTCTGACTCACATCCGGGTGTAAAAGAAAACCTACTTGGAATAGAGTGTTATTTATATGGTGCATCTTATGAAGAGAGTTTCAAAGGTGAACCAAAAGAGATATTAGCTAAAAGAGATGGCGCTATTTGTATTGGTACAATAGATGGAGCACTTTGGATATCTCATATAAAAGAAGTAGGAAAGTTTAAACTTCCTGCTACATATGTATTAAAGAACAAAATCAAAGGAATAGCTGAGAATAGACTTCCTTTGATTGTAGATTATAAAATGCAAACATATCATGAAATATCAATGGTTCAAAAAGATGAGGTTACATATCTATATTTCAACTTTTATAATGGAGCTATGAGTTCAGCTCAAGCTCTGCGATTAAAATATGCAGTTGACTTTCTAAAAGATGAGTGTAAAGTATTAGTTCTCATGGGTGGAGATGATTTCTTCTCGAACGGTATTCATCTAAATATTTTAGAAGATAGTAAAAAACAAGGGGAAGATGGTTGGAGTAATATAAATGCTATGAATGATGTGGTTAAGTCTGTATTATTAAGTGAAGATATTATTACAATTGCTTCTTTTGCTAAAAATGCAGGAGCTGGAGGAGTATTCCTAGGACTTAGCTGTGATTATGTAATAGGATGTGATGGAGTTGTATTAAATCCACATTATAAAACTATGGGATTAACAGGAAGTGAATATCATACTTATTCCTTACCTAAAAGAGTAGGTGAGCAAAAAGCACAAGAGTTATTAGATGAATGTTTACCTATAAGTGTAAGTGAAGCAAAAAAGATAAATATGATTGATGAGGTATTTCAAAGCTCATCTTATATGAAAGATTTAGAAAACTTCTCAAATGCTTTATTAGAAGATGAAGATAAGTATGAAGATTTTATAGACTCAAAAAAAGACAAACTTTATGATGATGAAGAGTTAATGGAATCATGCAAAGAAAAAGAACTATCTATTATGTATGATGAGTTTTGGCTCTCATCTAGTACTTTTCATAACTTACGTAAAAACTTTGTAAACAAAACTAAACCAACAAATACACCAAAAAGATTAAAAGGAAAACAAGATGCATGAATATAGTATCGTTCAATCACTACTTGAAAGCTGTGAACAACACGCAAGAGAAAATGATGCCAAGGAAGTTACAAAAGTAGTAGTAAAGATTGGTGTGTTATCTGGGGTAGAACCTGACTTATTACAAACAGCATTTGATACATTTAAAGAACAAACAGTCTGTCATAATGCTGAATTTATTCTAAACATACAAAAAATAACTATTAAATGTGTATCTTGTAATAATGAGTCAGTTTTGGAAAAGCATGAATTTCAATGCCCATCATGTCAAAGTACTAATATTGAGGTAATAGACGGTGAAGACATGTATTTAATGTCTCTTGAGATGGAGTAGGCTATAAGCCTATAAAATAGGGCTTTTAATAAAACAATAATAAAAAATCTCTCTGAAATATAGTATATCTTCACTTTATTTGTAGTATATATTTTTTGAACTTACTAAACTTTTATACTAGATAAAAAAGGCTTTATAGTGATTAGTTTTAATGAGCATATAGAATTTAGATAAAATCTAATTCAATTGTATGTTTTATTTTTAAATTAAATATTTCTACTACTTTTAAAACTACTTTTATAAAAAGTTTTTTCTTGAAGACTTATTTTTTTAAAATATTAAAAAAGGAGATTTATTGTATTATCTCACTGGCACATTATGAATAAAGGTAAAAATTGGATATTAGACAAAAAATATTAGATAAAGCATTTGAAGAAATACATAAAAATGGATATGAATTTGCTTCAATAAATAAAATCTTAAAAGATGTAGGTGTTAATAAAGGTTCAATGTATCATTATTTTAAATCAAAAAGAGAATTGACTCTTACAATGATAAAAGAAAATCTAAATAATTATATTGAAGAAAAATATAGTGTAATATTAAAAGTAGAAGAGAATCATATTCAAGAAATATTAAAAGTTTTTAGAAAAAGTAGTAGTCAAGGTGTATGTAATGGATGTAGATTAAATAATTTAGTACAAGAATTATCTCATAGGGATAATGATTTTAAAGTTGAGCTAGAAAAAATATATATAAGATTTGAAAATATTATAGAAGAAGCAATTGTCAAAGCTATAGAGAATAAAGAAATTTCTCATCCCAATCCAAAAAGACTATCAATTTATTTAGTTGCTTCACTGGAAGGTTGTGTTGCTACTGCAAAAAAATCTCAAGATTTAAATATATATAATGAATGTATTGATGAAATAGAAAATTATCTTAACTCTCTAAAGGACTTATAGAATCAGTTGACCTTAAGGTCAAATAGATTACAATTCATTTGACTTTGAGGTCAAATGGAGAAAATATGAATAATAAATTACCGATAATTGCTTTTATATCCCTAGGTATAATATGGGGTAGCAATTTTATATATATGAAATGGGCAACTGAATTAATCTCGCCCTTACAGATTGTATTCTTAAGAGTTTTTTTGGGATTTATTCCAGTTTTAGCATACTCTTTATACAAAAAATCAATGTCTTTAAATCATTTTAAATATAGTTTACATTTTTTTGTGATGTCATTATTGGGAACGACTGTTTACTACTATTTTTTTGTTAAAGCATCATCTACTCTTTTATCTGGGGTAATGGGTGCATTAAGTGGTTCTATACCTTTATTTGCTTTTCTTCTAGCAGTTCTTTTTATTAAAGAAGAAAAACTAAATATTAGAATATTTGGTATTTTAATTGGGGTAATTGGAGTTGTATTAATTGCAAAACCATTTAATGATAATATTTTTAACTCTAATATTGAAGGAATCTTTGATGTTGTGTTTGGTTCATTAATACTTGGTTCATCATTTGTTTATGCAAAGAAATTTATATCACCTTTAAAAATTCATTTTTCTGCATTAACAACTTATCAATTAGGATTTGCTTTATTAACTCTTCTATTAATTACAGATTTTAATGGAATTATTAACATAAAGAACGATACTCACACATTTTTAGGAATGATTATAGGGTTAAGTTTATTAGGAACAGGATTGGCATATATCTTATATTATTACATAATAGAAGAGTTGGGTGCAGTTGCAGCTTCATCTGTAACATATATACCACCAGTAGTTGCATTAATAATTGGATACTTCTTTATTAATGAAAATATTGATTTAGTAGATTGTATTGGGACTATACTAATTTTCTTTGGTGTATTTATTGTAAATAATAAAAGGGAAAAAATGAACAAAGATAAAAATCTAAATAAAACTGAGAACACTAAACAAATAGATAATACAATTAGTGAAAAGAAGAAAAAAGAAAAAATGCCAATGCATATTCTAATATATGATATTATAAGAAAAACATCTATATAAAACTTAAGCCTATAAAAGAATGTATATTTATTTCTAATAGTCTGTATAAAAATACTTTTTTATCAGCATTCAAGAATATAAAAAATAATTGATAATAATTCAAAGACTATACTCTAATTACATAGAATGATATGTATCTAATGAGTTTAGAAATGAGTTAATTGTTGATTAATTACTTATGAAAACAAAACTTTTAAATCATTATTGTATTTAATACAAGTGGGGAAAAAGTGGGAAATTGAATAAAATGTGTAATTTTTATAGTAAAAAGGGTTTTAAATAAGCTATTTTTACATAATTTTTACATATGATTATGTTAATGTAGTTTTACTAAGGAGAATCAATGAAGAAAATATTAAGTTTAGCAGTAGCATCTGCACTAACGTGTGGTGTTGCTATGGCAAAAGAAATTAAAGTTGGTGCAGTTATGCCAATGTCGGGTCCTTTAGCAGCTTATGGACAAGTAACAAACTTAGGGTTAGAGTTAGCACACAAACAACAACCTAAGTTAAAAAATGGTGATACAATTAAACTTGTACTTATTGATAATAAGGGTGATAAAGTTGAGACTGCAACTGCAACTACAAGACTTATCTCTTCTGATAAAGTTGTTGCTATTTTAGGTGCATTAACATCTACTAATACAGCTCAAACTATCGCTATTGCTGATAAGAAAAAAATTCCAGTTATTGCATCTGTTGCTACTAATGATAAGTTAACTGCTAGAAGAACTTTTGCAAATAGAGTTTGTTTTACAGATTCTTTTCAAGGTGAAGTTGTTGCAAACTTTGCTATTGAATCAGGATACAAAACTGCTGTAGTTGTAATTGACCAAGCACAAGTTTACTCTCTTGGACTTTCTAAAGCGTTCCAAAAAGCGTTTAAAAAGAAAGGTGGAAAAATTGTTAAGAAAATCAAAGTTACTTCAGGTGATAAAGATTTCAAAGCAGTAGTTTCTCAAATCAAGAAAATTAACCCTGACTTTATGTTTATGCCTTTATACCACCCAGAAGCTTCTATGATTGCTAGACAATCTAAGCAATTAGGTCTTAAAAAACCAATGTTCTCAGGTGATGGTGTTGCTAACCAAACATTCATTGATTTAGGTGGAGATTCAGTAAATGGTTATATGTTTACAGATTTCTTTGACTATACAAATCCTCCATCTCAAACTTCAGCTGAATTCGTAAAATTCCACGAAAAAGAGACTGGAAAAGCAGAAATGAATTCATTCACAGCATTAGGTGCTGATACTTATAATATCTTAATTGATGCTATGAATAGATGTGAAGACCCAACAAACTCAATTTGTATTAATGATCAAATCAAAAAAACAAATGGTTTTGACGGTGTTTCTGGAAAAATCTCTATTAATAGTGAAGGTAACGCAACAAGATCTGCGGTTATCAAAGAGATTAGAAATGGTAAAGCTGGCTTTAAAGCGACAGTGAATCCGTAGTTAGTTTAATTCTTTTAAAAAAGTCTAGCAAGTTGTTGCTAGACTTTTTTTTTGCAATAGAAAGAGCAATAGATTTACTTTTCCTATTGTAAAAAAGTAAATTATTAAGTTTTGTAGAAAGTTCAGGAGATTTGATGGATATTTTAACGTTTATGCAGCAAATGGTAAATGGATTCAGTTTAGGTTCGATGTATGCCTTAATTGCAATTGGTTATACCATGGTTTATGGAGTGCTGAGGCTTATTAACTTCGCACATGGAGATATTATGATGGTTGGTGCCTTTTTAGGTTATACATTTATGGCAGTATTTGACTTGTCGTTCCCAGTTACAGTTCTATTAGCAGTTACATTATCTGCTGCTTTTGGTATGTTTATGGACAAAATTGCATACAAACCTTTAAGAGAAGCGCCAAAAATTTCTCTTTTAATTACTGCAATTGGTATTTCATTTTTCTTAGAAAATGCCTTTACAGTATTTGCAGGTGGAGTTCCTAGAGCCTTTCCTGTTCCAGATTACATGGAAAATATTTTTAATGTAGCAGGTGTTACTTTCTCTGTTGCTTCTATTTTAGTTCCAATTATCACACTTATTTTATTATTAGGTATCTTATTTGTTTTATACAAAACAAAATATGGTATGGCAATTAGAGCTTTATCATTTGATATTAAAACTGTAAACCTTATGGGTATTGATGCTAATACTATTATTGCATTAGTATTTGGATTAGGTTCAGGACTTGCTGCTATTGGTGGTATTTTCTGGGCAGTAAATTATCCTTCAGTTGAGCCTATGATGGGAGTTCTAGTTGGACTTAAAGCCTTCGCTGCTGCTGTTGTTGGTGGAATTGGTTCTGTTACAGGTGCTGTATTAGGTGGATTTATTATTGGATTTACTGAAGTTGTTGTAATTGCTTTCTTCCCTGAAATGGGTGGATATAAAGATGCCTTCGCATTTATTTTCTTAATTTTAGTACTTTTATTTAAACCTACTGGAATTATGGGTGAAGATTTAGAAAAGAGTAGGTTCTAATCATGACGAATAATATTACAAATAATGAAATCTTTACAAAACAAAGATTAATTAATCTAGCTATTATTGTTACGGCTATTTGGTTTACTCATTTCGCACAAGTTACATTTGATGAATATACAGTAAGAATTATTAACAATGTTGCAATTTTTGTTATTCTTGCAGTTTCATACAACCTGATTAATGGTGTTACTGGTCAGTTCTCACTAGAACCTAATGGGTTCGTGGCAATTGGTGCTTATGTTACAGCTATTTTACTTGTTGATAGTGAAGGTATGTTATATCAATACGATATTGAAGATCCATATCCTTGGGTTTTAGCATTACAAACTAATTTTTTATGGGCTTTAATTTTATCTGGAACTATTTCAGCATTATTAGCATTGTCTTTATCTTTCCCTGTATTTAGAGTAAGAGGAGATTATCTTGCTATTGTTACTTTAGGATTTGGATTTATTATTAGAATTCTTGCTATTAATTCCCCAGAGATTACCAACGGTTCTTTAGGTATTAATGATATTCCTGAGTACTCAAATCTTTATTGGACAGGTGGAGTTGCTATCTTTACTGTAATGGCTATTTTAAATATTATCTATTCAAAATTTGGTCGAGCAATGAAAGCTGTTAGAGATGATGAAGACGCAGCAACTGCAATGGGTGTTAATACATTTAAGATTAAAACATTGGCATTCTCTACATCTGCATTCTTTGAGGGTGTTGGTGGTGGATTATTAGCTGCATTATTAACATCAATTTCGCCAGATTTATTTACATTCTTCTTAACATTCCAATTACTAATTATTATTGTACTTGGTGGATTAGGTTCAACAACTGGTGCTATTTTAGGTACTATTTTTGTAATGGCTGGATTAGAATGGATGAGATTCTTAGACGAACCTATGAATATCTTAGGTTACGAAACAGAAGCACTTCCAGGAATGAGAATGGTTGTATTCTCACTTATTCTTATTATTGTTATGCTTTTCGCAAGAGAAGGATTAATGGGTAAAAAAGAGTTAAAAGACTTATTTAAAAAGAAAAAGGCAAACAAATGATTTTAGAAGTTTGCAACGTAACTAAAAAATTTGGTGGTGTAACAGCCATCAAGGATACTTCTTTTAGTGTGAACTCAAAAGAAATATATGGACTTATTGGTCCAAATGGTGCTGGTAAAACAACAATGTTTAATATCATTACTGGAAATTACGAACCAACAGAAGGTTCTATTAAATTCCATGGTCAAAGAATCGATGGTATTAAACCTTACAAAATTGTACATAGAGGAATAGCTAGAACATTCCAAAATATTAGATTATTTAAGTCTATGACAGTTTTAGATAATGTTTTAATTGGATTTGATTATCAAGCTACTTATACATATTTTGAAGCGATTTTAAGATTACCAAGATTCTTCAAAGAAGAGAGAAGAGTAAAACAAAGAGCTTTTGAAATTATGGAAGTTTTAGGAATTGCTCAGTTTGCTGATGAATTAGCAACTTCTCTTTCTTATGGTCAACAAAGAAAAGTAGAGATTGCACGTGCTTTAGCTGCAAACCCTCAACTTTTACTTTTAGATGAGCCAGCAGCTGGTATGAATCCACAAGAAACACATGAGTTAGCTGAACTATTCTTCAAAATTAGAGATGAATTTGATGTAACAATTTTATTAATCGAACATGATATGAAGTTTGTAAATAAACTATGTGATAGAGTTATGGTTTTAGACTATGGAAAAACTATCTTTGAAGGTGATATTAAAGACGCTATTAAAGATGAAGAAGTAATCAAAGCTTACCTTGGAGATTTTAAACATGCTTAATGTAAAAGACTTAAATGTATATTACGGTTTAATTAATGCTGTAAGAGGTGTTAATTTTGAAGTAGGCGAGGGACAAATTGTTTCTCTTATTGGCTCAAATGGTGCTGGTAAAACTTCTACTTTACAATCTATTGTAAATGATGTTAAAAAAACTGGAGAAATTAGTTTCAAAGGTAATAATATCTCAAATCTTAAAACACATAAGATTATTCAAAGTGATATTGCACTTGTTCCAGAAGGAAGAAGATGTTTTCAGAACTTAACAATTGAAGAGAACCTTAGAATGGGTGCTTTTAATAATGATGAAAAGTACGAAGAACTTCAAGAAGAGATGTTTAAACTATTTCCAAGACTAGTTGCCAAAAAAGGTCAACTAGCTGGAACAATGAGCGGTGGTGAACAACAAATGCTTGCAATTGCTAGAGCATTAATGTCAAGCCCAAAACTTCTTATGTTAGATGAACCATCATTAGGACTAGCTCCTAAAATTATTGGTGAGCTTTTTCAAACAATAGTTAGACTAAAAGAAGAAGGTATTACAATTCTTTTAGTTGAGCAAAATGCCTTTGCTGCATTAGAAGTTTCTGATTATGCTTATGTTTTAGAAAACGGTCAAGTTGCCCTTGAAGGTAAGGGAAGTGATCTAATTAGTTCTGATGAAATTAGAGCTAAATACTTAGGTGCTTAATATTTTATAAAATGTGACTTTAGTGTAATTAAAGGATAATTTTCTGATATAATACGAAAAAATATATCAAAAGGTTTACCTTGTTAGCACTTGCAGATTACATACAAATAGCAATAGGGATAGTTACAATTTTCTCTCCCTTTGCTGCTATTCCCATTTTTGTATCTCTTACATCAAACGCATCAATTCAAGAAAAAAATGATACTGCTAAAACAGCTGCATTCTCAGCTGGTATTGCTGGACTTACTTCTGTATGGATTGGTCAGTATATACTAGTTTTTTTCGGTATTTCAATTTCTTCTTTCAAAATTGCAGGTGGAATCTTGCTTTTATTAATGGCAATTAATATGTTAAATGCTAAAATCCCAAAAGCCAAAAATACTAAAAGCGAATTAAAAGAAGCAAAGAAAAAAAGTATTAATGTTAGTGAAATTGCAGTAGTACCTCTTGCTATTCCTCTTATTGCAGGTCCAGGAGCTATATCTACAATTATTATTTTCTCACAAAGATCAAGTGAATTTATGCATTTGATTGCTATGAGTGGTATTATTATTGCTATTTCTTTATATATTTTAGTTATGCTTAGAATGGCTACGTTTATCTCTAAAAAATTAGGAATTACAGGTATCAATATCATCTCAAGAGTAATGGGATTAATACTTGCTTCTATTTCAATAGAGTTCATCACATCAGGGCTTCTTACAGTTTTCCCAGTTCTTGCTGGTTGAGTCATTTAAAAACTGTTAATTAAAAAAAATTATAATTTATAAAATATTAGGATAGGAAATAATAAATGTTATTAATGAAACTAGAAACAAAAGAAAAATTTTCATTTTTACAGTTAGCTCATTATTTAGCTAGAATTGACAATAACTTTGGGGATAAAGAAGTAGAAATTCTAAAAGAGTATTGTACAGAAATGGGAATTGATTATATTGATTCTTTCGATATGGATAGTTTTTGTTTAGAAGAGATTTTAAATCATTTTAAATCAAAGAAAAGCCAAAAAATCGTACTTTTAGAGCTTATGATACTAATTCATATAGATAATAACTTTCATGTTAATGAACAAGAATTAATCAAAAAGATTACAGACAAATTTGAAATCTCACTTGATGATGCTGGGGATTTTTCACAATGGGGAAAATCTGTTGCAATGTTGTATCAAGTTGCAAATATCTTCATAAACGAAGAAAAAAACGAGAATTAACAATTCTTTAAACTTTCTTAGTAGGAAAGTTTTGATAAAATTCCATTATGGAAATAATAGAGACATTAAATACAAAATTAGATAAATTATTACACGATTACGATAGATTAAGACTAGAGAATCAATCTTTGAAACAAGACTTAGAACTTATGAAGAATGAGAACGATGAATTAATCAGAAATAATCAAGATATGTTTCTAAGAATAGATAGTACATTAACATTACTAAAGGCACAAAAAAGTGAATAAAGAAATCACATTTTATATTAACAATATGGCTTATACTATTAATGTTGACGATACTATGGAAGAACATCTTACAAAATATTTAGAACTTGGTAAAAATAACGATACAAAAGATTTATTAGCAGCATATATACGAATCACTCAAGAGTATACAAACTTCAAAGGTGATGTGGAACAAATCTCAGATAAGTTAGCAAGGTTTTAATGAGTAAAGCTTTTACTTTATTAGAATTGATAATTGCAGTTTTATTAATCTCAATAATCTTATCCTTTGCAATTACAAAATACGATAACATTTTTAAAAGTTCTAATATGACGAAAGTCAAATCAGATTTAGCACTAATTCAAAATGGTATTTCAAATATAAAAAGAAAAAATGTACTTTTATCTTTAAATGAAAAAATAAATACATTAGATGATGCAATAGCTTTGAGTGATAATGAAAATCTTTTCTCAAAAGTTATTGATTTTCCAATAGTATCTACATCAAGTAGCCAAGTAGGGAAATGGTTAAAAAAATCTTCAGATAAATATGAGTTTTTTTTAGATTCAGATACAAAAATTAAATTTGCACTTAAAGATGAATTCTTTGAGTGTAAAAGCCCAAAAGATATTTGTCAGGAGTTACAATAGTGTTATATTATGAATTGGCTTTACTAAAATCTCCACTTGCAAATCTTACTTATCAAAGTGAAACTCAAATAGAAATTGGTACGAAAGTACAAGTTAAACTACAAAGAAGAAAAAATCTAAATGATGCAGTTGTTATTAAAGAGGTTGAAAAACCATCTTTTAAATGTGTAAACATAGAAGAGATAACAAGTGAATATTATGATGATAAAATGCTTCAGGTATCTAATTTTATTTCTCAATATTATGTTAGTTCATTAGGTGAGGCATTAAGTATCTATAATGCATATAATAGTGAGTATAAAGCACAAGAGAATGAAATCAAAATTGATTGTGATATAGATCTATCAAAAGAACAACAAGAAGCATTTGATTTTTTAAATAATAAAAAACAAGCTTTGCTTTTTGCAAACACTGGTTCAGGAAAAACAGAGATTTATATCAAAGTTATTGAGCAACATATAAAAGAGGGAAAACAAGCTGTTTTATTAATGCCAGAGATTTCTCTTACTCCTCAAATGCAAAAAAGACTTGAAAAAGTTTTTGGTGAAAGTATTGCTATATGGCATTCAAAAATTACTAAAAAGAAAAAAGAGACAATTCTTCAAGGTTTACAAGAAGGTAGTATTAAATTAATTGCAGGAGCTAGATCTGCACTTTTTTTACCTTATAGTAACTTAGGAGCTATTATTGTAGATGAAGAGCATGACGAGTCTTATAAGAGTGATTCTAAGCCAAGATTACATACAAAAGATTTAAGTATCTATATGGCCAAGAAATTAGATATTCAATTAGTTCTAGGTAGTGCTACTGCTTCTGCTGGATCTTTTTCAAAAGTTCCATTTTTTAGATTAGATAAAACCTTTTATGATACTTCTAAACAGTATGAATTTGATGAAGGTGAGTCATGTCTTACTTCAAAAATTGTAAATAAAATTGGAAGTACTTTAGATACAGATAATCAAGTTATTGTTTTTCTTCCAACAAGAGCAAACTTCAAATATCAAATTTGTACTTCTTGTGGTAAGTCTGTTGAGTGTCCTTATTGTTCTGTTTCTATGAGTTTACACAAAAATTCATTAGCTTTAAAATGTCACTACTGTGGTTATGCGCAAAGAATACCTGAAACTTGTCCTTCTTGTAAGACTGGAATTATTCATAACTTGCGAGTTGGTACGGCACAAATAGAAGAAGAACTAAAAGAAATATTCCCTCAAAAAGTAGTAAAAAGATTTGATAGAGATGAAGTACGAACGGACAAACAATTAAAAACTATTTTAAATGAATTTAATAAAGGTGAAATAGATATTTTAGTTGGAACTCAAATGCTTTCAAAAGGTCACGATTACCATAATGTAAAATTAGCTGTTGTAATTGGAATTGATTCTGTTTTAAATATGAATTCATATAAAGCAAGAGAGAGGGCTTTATCTTTATTAATTCAAATCTCAGGAAGAAGTGGAAGAAAAGGTGATGGAGAAGTAATTATTCAAACTAAGAATGAAGAGTTCTTTAACTACTATTTAAATGAGTCAAATTACCAAGACTTTTTAGAAACTGAACTTGAATTTAGAGAAGATTTATATCCTCCATATCTTAAAATGGCAAAAATTGTTTTTGCTCATGCCAATGGTATTAAAGTAAAACAAGAACTTGATAAATATATTACTATTTTAAAAGCTAGAGAAAATATAGAAGTTGTTGGGTTTGGAGAATGTGCTATTTTTAAGATGGCAAATAAATATAGATATGAAATAGTAATTAGATCTAAAAATGTAAAAGCAATGCTTACTACCTTACATAGTGTAACTTCTCCTATGGCATCTGTAGATATGGATACTATATACTAATTTAATTACTTTATTGCTTTTGATTTTAAATAGGAGTAAGATAATAATATGAATACTAAATCCTAATTAGGAGTTATTATGAAACTTATTTATTATCTACTCTTTTTGATATTCTTTTCAATTTTTCTAAATGCAAATACAATTACTCATATAAAAATTGATAGTACAATCTCCCCTGCAAGTGCAACTTACTTAAAAGACGCCTTTAAACATACAAAACAACATAATTCATCTTTATTGTTAATTGAATTAAATACTCCTGGAGGATTAGCTACTTCTATGAGAGAAATGATTCAAGATATTTTGAATAGTGAAATACCAGTTGTAGTATATGTTTCTCCGAAGGGTTCAAGAGCTGCTAGTGCAGGAACTTATCTTACTTATGCTGCTCATATTGCTGTAATGTCCCCCGGCACAAATATTGGTGCTGCAACTCCTGTAAATTTAATAAGTATTCCAAAGGAATCACAAAAAGATGAAAAAGGTAAAAAAACAAATAAGAAAGAAAATACAGATAAAACAGCAATGGAAAAGAAAGTAATAAATGATTCAATTGCATATATAAAAAGTATTGCCGAGCTTAGAAATAGAAATATCCCTTGGGCAATAGAAGCAGTAGAAGAAGGGAAAAGCATCTCAGCTAAAGAGGCTTTAGCAAAAAATGTTATTGATTATGTGGCAAATGATATTAAAGAACTATTAACATTAATACATAATAAAAAGATCTTAATAAATAAGAAAGAGATTATTATTGATACTTCTAATGCAAATATTTTACTCTTTGCAGCATCATGGAAAACTAGCTTTCTAATGAAAATAGCAAATCCTAATATAGCTTATATTTTTTTAATAGTTGCTATGTATGGCATTTTATTTGAAATGATGAATCCTGGTTCTTTATTTCCTGGTGTAATTGGAATTACATGTGGTTTAATCGCTATGTATTCTTTAAATATCTTACCATTTAACTATGTAGGATTATTGCTAATATTTTTAGGTATAGCATTTATGATAGCTGAAGTATTTATTTCTGGTTTTGGTATTTTGGGAATTGCAGGTGTAATTTCATTTGCTTTTGGTTCTGTTTTTCTTTTTGATGAAAAGACTTTGGGTGAAGGAGTATCAATTCCTTTAATTATGGCTTTTAGTTTAGTTAGTTTAGCTTTTTTTGTTTTTATATTTGGATTTTTAATTAAATCTAGAAAAAACAAAACAGTATCAGGTCTTGGAACTTTAATAGGAAGAGAAGCAAAAGTTGTAGAAGTAAAAAATGGTACATATAAAATTAGAATTGATGCTGAACTATGGAATGCAGTCGGAGAGAAAGATTTTTCATTAAATGAAAATGTAATTGTAGAAAAAATAGATGGTTTAATTGTAAAAATAAGGAGTCTAAAATGATGTCATTAACTTTTACTTTAATATATATATTAGGTTTTATTCTTGTTTTATTGGTCTTATCTGTAAGAATTTTACGTGAATATGAACGAGCAGTTGTATTTACACTTGGACGTTTTACTGGTGTTAAAGGACCTGGATTAATTATAATAATTCCATTAATTCAACAAACAGTTAGAATAGATTTAAGAACAATTGTTTTAGATGTTCCTACTCAAGATGTAATATCTCATGATAATGTTTCTGTACATGTAAATGCAGTTGTTTATTTTCGAGTAATAGACCCTCAAAAAGCTGTTATACAAGTTGAGAATTTTCATATGGCAACAAGTCAGTTAGCCCAAACTACCTTACGTTCGGTTCTTGGTGGGCATGAACTAGATGAAATGTTAAGTGAGAGAGAAAGATTAAATTCTGATATACAAGATATTTTAGATAAACAAACAGATATTTGGGGAATAAAAATATCAAATGTAGAAATAAAACATATTGATTTAGATGAAAGTATGATTAGAGCAATTGCAAAACAAGCAGAAGCTGAGAGAGAAAGACGTGCAAAAGTTATTAATGCAAAAGGTGAACTTGAAGCTAGTAAAAATATTCTAGCAGCAGCAGAAGTAATTAGTCAAAATCCTAAAGCAATACAATTAAGATATTTGCAAACACTAAGCGATATTTCTAATGATAAAACTAATACTGTTGTATTTCCTTTTCCTACGGAACTTAGTAGTTTATTTGATAAGGGATTAAAGTCTTAATACTTTTATTTAAACTAAAATTAGTATTCTATACTGTATAATGCCAAAAAATCAAGGAGATATAATGGCTTATACAAAAGAAGATTTTAAAAAATTAGTAGAAGATATTCAAGCACAAGATTGGTATAGAAACCCAATTGGATTCGGTATTGCAAAAGTAGATAGAGGACAATTAGATTCTTCTAAAATTTTACAAGCAACTTACCCATTAATTAACTGGGAAGAAAACTACGGAAGTGCTGCTGTATTATTAAACGCTCTTAAAAAAGCAGGAGAAAATGTAGATACAAGTGGTTCTGAATTAGTTTGTGGAATTTCTGATACTTTCTTAGCTGAGTGTGTTGAATCATTCAGACCTTACATCCCAGAAGCAAAGGGTGATGCGCACAAAAATGTTCAAGTAATTTCTGCATTAGCATCTTTACCAATTGATTCAGGATTAACTGCAAATGATTACAAAGTAGTATTTATTTTTGAAGACGAAAATGCACAATCTGTTGAAGCTTCATACTTAAAATTATACGCTTTATCAACTGGAAAAGCAGCTTTAAGATCATTAAACTTAAATGGTATCTTTGGTCAATTACACAATGTTGCATGGGTTGGAAATCAACCAATTGAACTTGACTGGTTAAGAGAAAATGAAATTACATTAAAATTATCTGGTAAATACCCTACAATTGATATGGTAGATAAATTCCCAAGATTCTTAGGACATGTAATTCCTGCTGATAATACTAGAATTTTAGAAACTTCTAAAGTAAGAATGGGTGCACAATTAGCTGGTGGTACAACTGTAATGCCTGGTGCTTCTTACATTAACTTCAATGCTGGAACTGAAGGTTCTGTAATGGTTGAAGGTAGAATTTCTTCTTCTGCTAAAGTTGGTGCTGGTTCTGATGTTGGTGGTGGAGCTTCTATTTTAGGTGTTCTTTCAGGTACTGATGGTGTTCCTGTTACTATTGGAGAAAACACTTTATTAGGTGCTAACTCTTGTACTGGTACTGCTATTGGTGACTCTTGTATCTTAGATGCTGGTGTTACTATCTTACCTGGTACTAAAATTGCATTATCTGAAAAAGCAGTAGCTGCAATTAAAGAAATTAACCCAGAAAAAGAAATTTCAACTTCAATGAAAGGTGCTGATTTCTTAGGTGTTAATGGAGTACACTTCAGAGTTAACTCAACAACTGGTCAAACAATTGCTATGAGATCAACTAGAGAAGTTAAATTAAACGCTGACTTACACTAATTTTTTTGTAATTTAAAGCCTAAAGGGAGGAGGAACTTATTGTTCTTTCTCCCTTTTTTTATGTTTGCCACTAATTTGCCACAAAATTATTAAATAATAAAAATATTATATTAATTGCAAATTAGGATTAAATCATGGATAGAAAAATTGAATTATATGACTTTAACTACAACTACTACTGCGGTAAAATTAAAGCTGATGATAAAATAGAACTTTATAGTGATAGTGGTCAGTATTTTCATGGCAAAGTTCGTAATGATGTATTTATTGATATTTACGATAATAGAGGCAATTATTTATTTGGAAAAATAAAGAATGAAAATAAAATAGATTTATATACTGATGAGGGAAAACATTGGTATGGTACTATTGCTCAATCTTAAATCCTTTAACTAACCAGTCTATAACCCACAATATCTTATAATCCTTTTTAAATTTAAAATAAAAAAGATTATAAAAGAACAACATGATAGAACTTTCAAATATTTCAAAAAGCTATGCACATAAAGAACTTTTTACAAACCTAAACTTTAGACTTAATCAAGGTAATAAAATTGGTTTAGTAGGAAGAAATGGTAGTGGTAAGTCTACTTTATTTAAAATCATTTTAGGTGAAGAACATCAAGATGATGGAGAGATTAATATTCCAAAGGGATATAAAATCGGAGCGCTTAAACAGCATCTTGTTTTTACTGAGAAAACTGTAAGAGAAGAGGGTGCTTTAGCCCTTGGGGAAGATGATAAATATAGTGTTTATAAAGTTGAAAAGATTTTATTTGGACTAGGATTTACTCATGAGGATTTAGATAAAGATCCTATGAGTTTCTCAGGTGGATATCAAATTAGAATTAATCTTGCAAAACTACTTGTAACAGAACCTAATTTATTATTACTAGATGAGCCTACAAACTACTTGGATATTTTATCACTTAGATGGCTAAAATCCTTCCTTAAAAGCTTTGAAGGTGAAGTTATTATAATCACTCACGATAGAGACTTTATGGATGCTGTTACTACTCATACAATGGGATTAGTGAGAAGAAACTTAGAGATTATTCCTGGAAATACTCATAAGTTCTATGCTCAATTACAAAGTAATGATGAACACTATGAAAAACAAAAAATAGCACAAGATAAAAAAAGAAAAGAACTTGAAGAGTTCATTGCTAAAAATAAGACAAGAGCTTCAACAGCAGCTCAAGCGCAATCAAAACAAAAAGAGCTTGATAAAATGGAAGATTTATCTTCATTAGCTCATGATAGTACATTAGATTTTGATTTTAATTTCAAAGATACTCCTGCAAAAGTATTATTAGATGTTAAAGATGTAAGTTTTGGATACAGTCTTGATAATATACTTTTTGAAAACATTTCATTTACACTTAAAAAAGGTGAAACTTTAGGAATCATTGGAAAAAATGGTAAAGGAAAATCTACTTTATTAAATACAATTGCGGGTGAATTAAAACAAGTAGATGGAAATGTAGATTATCATGGTACCACTACTTTTGGTCACTTTGGACAAACTAATATTGATCATTTAAATCCAGCTAATACAATCATGGATGAGATTTATGTAGGTAATCCAAAACTAGGGGAAGCTACTGTTCGAGGAATTGCAGGTTCTATGATGTTTAGTGGGGATGATATTAAGAAAAAAGTATCATTGCTTTCAGGTGGTGAAAAATCTAGAGTAATGCTTGGTAAAATTCTAGCAACGGATGTAAATGTTTTATTCCTAGATGAGCCTACGAATCACCTTGATATGGAATCTATTGATTCTCTTACAAGTGCTATTGAAAAGTTTGATGGTTCTTGTATCGTTGTAACTCACAGCGAAGAATTATTAAGAAGAGTATGTGATAGATTAATTATATTCTCAAAAGGTGGAGCTGATTATTTTGATGGTGGTTATGATGACTTCTTAGAAAAAATTGGTTGGGAAGAAGAGGAGCTTGAAGAAAAAGTAAAAGCTGCTCCAAAAGTAAATAAAAAAGAGAATAAAAAACTAAGAGCCCAATTAGTTCAAGAAAGAAGTAAATTAACTTCACCTCTTAAGAAAAAAGTTGAAAAGTTAGAAAATGAAATCATGGAGATTGAAGATAAACTTGAATCAGAACAGCATGAACTAATCCAAGCCTCAAATGCAGGTGATAATAGTAAAGTTATTGAGTTATCACAAATAGTTACTAAAAATGAAAAACTTGTAGAAGAGAAGTTTGAATTATTAGAAACTACACAATTAGAATTAGATGTTCTAATGGATGAATACGAAGAAAAATTAAATAACTTATAAAAAGAACACCAAAAGAACACCAATTTATTGAATAATATTTTAAATATTATTTAAGGTATGCAATGAAGTGGGTTTTATTAATGTTGTCTTTTTTGGTTGTATATTCATTTGTTTCAGGTAATACAGGTGGTGCTTCAAAACTTGGAGAAAACTATCATAAATTAATGAGTAAAACTGAAAAGTAATTTTATTTTTGAGTTTTACTAAGACAGCATTTTTTCTAGTAAGGCTTGAAGGTTTTTTTGTTCTTCATTATTTAGTTTACTATAATAAGTATCTTCTAATTCTAAGATCTCTCCTAAAGCTTTAACAGTTGTTTCTTTTCCTAGTTGACTTAATTGTACGAGCTTACTTCTTTTGTCTACACTATTCTCAATTCTTTGAATATACTCTTTTTCTTCTAATTGTTTAAGAACCTTTGTCATTCCTCCTGATGAAAAAAGCATTCTCTCATAGAGTTCTGTTGGGCTTAATGTATATTGCTCATCACCTAAGTAATAAAGTGTTGATAATACATCTAAGTGTGTTTGATTCATATTATAAACATCACTTAATATTTTATTCCCCTCATCATACATCGTGTTTTTTAAAAAGAATAATGAAGCAGAAATATTAATACTATCTTTGTATATCTGAGGTGTATTTTCTTTTATATTTTGGATTCCGTTTTTTAAGTGTGATAAATTCATAGGTTAATTTTATCATAGTTTAAATAAAAGTATCTTTCTTAGTAAGATATATTTAAGTATATTGATGTTATCTTTCTGGGAAAGATATATTTAAAAGGACAAAATCATGACAGCATGGATTTATTTAATAGCAGCAGGTTTATTTGAAGTGTTATTTGCTTCTACATTAAAATTAACAGAGAATTTTACTAAGTTAGTACCTACAATTGCATTTTTAGTTTTTGCAGCTACAAGTTTTTATTTATTAACAAAAGCATTAGAAGGTATTCCAATTGGCACTGCTTACGCTATTTGGACAGGTATTGGTGCAGTAGGTACTGTATTAGTTGGAATCTTTTTTTATAATGAACCTTCATCAGTTCTAAGATTGTTTTTCATTAGTACATTAGTGATTTCAATAGTAGGATTAAAAGTAGTTTCTAGTTAGTTTATTCAAAGAAGTAAAAATTACTTCTTTGGAATAAAATACATAACAGTTTCGTATATACCTTCCATATAGTGTCTTATATAGACTGTATACTCTTTTTTGATATCTAGTACCATTTGAGGTACTTTGTACCAATCTGCTGCTTTATGATAGATACAAATAGCAAGAATAGGGTGATACTTTAGAATAGTTTCTTTTGAACCCTCAATTGCATCTTGTTCTGCACCTTCAATATCCATTTTGATAAAATCAACTTTTTCTTTTATTAGATTATCTAAGGTATTGATATTCAAAGCTTGATAGTCATGAGCACAGTTTGTTTGGCTTTCATCTTTATCATTAGAGTTTTGAACTTTGTTTCCAAGGCCACAGTTGATAAACTCAATATTTTCATATTCAGAGAAGTTCTTCTTTGCAATATTTATATGTAAGTCATTTGGTTCAATACAATAAATCTTATTGAAATCTGGAAAATGGTTCATTATAGGTTTTAATGTATCACCAATATATCCTCCACCATCTACAAAGTTTATGTTTTTAATATCTGGTATTAGCTCACTATCGAAATACTGTTCATCGAAGTTATTCGTAAATCCATTCATAAACTCAAAATCATAAGTCATTTTGAAATTTAAGACTTTTGTAAAAACTTCTTTTGATTTTTCATCAGCTAATAAATTATAAGTTTTTTGATACTCTTTTTCATTCTGTTTAAAATCATCTTCAAAATCATCCATAAAAGGTGGTTGATTTAATTGTAGATTTGAGTATCTATAAAAAGAAAGATAGTTAAAATGTGTATATCCAAGCTCATCAAGTTTAGCTATTACTTCAAGAGGACTTCCTGTTGCTGTACATAATATAATTGCATCTTTTGGTACTTCTTCAATAGTAACTATATTTTTCTTTTTTCTTGAACTTTGTACTCTTGTAAAGTCATCAATGATTCCATCAACTTCTATATGCTTACAAATACTTTTTGTAAGTCTATTAATACCTAAGATGTATTTCTTTGTATCTTTTGAAGAGATAAAAAGTTTTGCTAACTCTTTATCTTTTTCGTTTATATAATCAAAACCAACTAAGTTCAATTATTTAGACTCTTCTAGTAATATTTTTAGGTTTCTAGTAGTTAAAAGTTTGATTGTTTCACTTTTCATTCCCTTAAGCTCTGTAGTAAAACCTTTTTTTGTAAATAGTGTATGAATATCAGCTTTTAATCCAATTGTTTCACAATCAGCTTTTAGCTTGTTTAAATCACTTTTTTTAAGTTTTGAGTTTGTTTGTTTACAGTTCCCTGCAATAATTTTTCCTGATTTAGTTTTAGCAACTAATGAAATTTCTATATTATCATCCCAGTATTTACCAATGTTTTTAATCTCATCATCTTTGTATAAATCAGTAATAAGTTCTAATCCTAACTCTTCAAAAATAAAATCACTAAAATCAGCTTTTCTAGCTTCATATTTTTCATAGAATTCTTTGAAGTCACCTTCTTTGATTCCTTTGTAAATTGGTGAAACAAATGCAAACCAAAATCGTAAAAAAGGAGTAGTAAATAGAAGTTTTTTAGCAATTTTACTATCACCTCTTTTATTAACTAAAAAGTTTTGAGAAGATTCAATTTCAACAATTCCTCTTTCAGTTAAGTTCTCAACACATTTCATTCCTTGTTCAAAAGTAATATGAGCTCTTTTGAATGATGAATATGTTCTTCTATCTCCTAATGCAATTCCTGATAATACAGCGTGATCTACACTATATCCACCTGTTAGGTTATGTACATTATTTCTTAGGTATGTGTAATCTTTTAAGATATATTTTTCTATTAATTCTGTTAGTGGTTTTGTTGTATCAATTTTGATATCCATTCCACCAAATACAGTAAAGTATTCAATAGCTGTTTCCATATCTTTTGGATTGTTTTGTTTACAAAAATGTTTAAATTGATTTTTTGTTGATTGATCTATTAAAAAGATGTTATTTCCTTTTGAAAATTTTATGCAATTATAGCATACATCTTATATAGTTGGATTATGAGAAAGCTTTTATTAGAGTAAATTTATAGATAAAAAGAAATAAGAAGGGGAGAGATCCTTCTTATTTGTAAAAAACAGCTACTTAACTATTCCAAGAGGAAAAACATCATCTTGATATAATTCATTTAGAACTTGTGCAAGTCCTGCATATATTGCTACTAAACCACATACAACACCTTCAACACCAGCAATTTGTGTAAACAGAGTATTTCCTGTAAAATCACCAATAGCTAAAAGGAAAAATAGTACAGTTAAAGATCCAAAGACAAATTGTAAAGCTTTGCTAATTCTGAATGTACCAATGAAAAGCATTAATGTAAATAATCCCCAAATTGATAAATAGAATCCCATTGCAATTTTTGATGGAGCATCAATTAGTCCCATCTTTGGTAGAATAATTAGTGTTACTAAAGTTAACCAAAATACACCATAAGCTGTAAATGCAGTTGTACCAAAAGTATTATTCTTTTTGAACTCCATTAACCCTGCTAAGATTTGAGCGAATCCACCAAAGAATACACCCATTGCTAAAATCATACTGTCAAGTTCTGTAAATCCAATATTATGGATGTTTAATAAAACAGTTGTCATACCAAAAGCGCATAAACCAAGTGGTGCGGGATTAGATGTAGTATCTACAATCTTTGTATCTGTAACCATACTTTGAACATTTTCTTTCATGTTACCTACTTAAATAGATTTAATCGATATGAAATCGATATGACATTAAATCCTTTAGATATGATATTAATATAATATTTTAAGCAAAATATTATAAACGTAGCAATAAAATAGCATAGTGTAACTTTTAGGAACTACAATATGAATACATAATGAAAAAATTATGTATAAAAAAGTAACACTATATTCTAAATAAGTCTTTTGGGTTAATATGAGATGAGTTTTTAGTAGCTTGGAATGTAAGGTTGTTATTAACTCTACCAATAACATATCCTTTTTTAATCCATTTTCCAACTTTTAGAGTTGGAGCTATTTCATCTAAGTGAGAGTAGATTGTATGTAATCCGTTTTGATGTTGCACAATTACAACGTTTTCTAACATACCAGCATTTTTCTTAGCATATACAACTTTACCATTTAATACTGATACTACTTTAGCTTTTTTCTTTCTTGTTTTTAATACAACAGATTCATTAAATAGTTTAATTTTATAAATTGGATCATAATAAGTACCGAATTTTTTCACTACTTTAAATGATTTTAGAGGAGCTATAGTTTTTCTACCTCTATATCTAGTGATTTTTACACCAGCAGTTGAAGAACCAATTTTTCTAACATCTAGGTTTAAGTTCTTAGCATACTTTTGATTTCTAACCTCTGCTGTGTCAATTGAGTTTGTCTTTGTGCTTTTTTTCTGTTTCTTCTTTTTTAAGGCAGCAAGTCTTGCTAATCTAGCTCTTTTAGCTTTCTCTTTTTTGATCTCTTTTTCTTTTAAAATATTTAGCTTTGAAAGAAGGTTTTGTAAAGATTGTTGTTTTTGAATTACGTTTTTTAATTCTTTTTGATAAGACTTATGTTGTTGTTCTAAATCTATTAAAGACTTAGAGTGTTTTGTTTTTAAAGTATTTAAAGTCTTTTTTGTTTTTTGTCTATCTTTAATATACGAAGAAATCTTTTTAATTTTCTTCTCATTTACTTTCGTATTGTTAGTTAGTAAATCATAATTATTGTTTAGTTTTAATATTTGATCTTTAGAGTTTTCAGAAAGAATAGTATAAACTTCACTATCAACCATCTCTTTTAAACTATTTTTAGAAGCTAGTTTTAAAGCAATAGAAGTAGAAAAATCTTCGATGATTGTATCAACGATTTGTTCTTCATTTCCTTTTTTTTCTCTGATTAAGTTAGTAGATTTTTTCTTTAGTTGTTTTATTTTATTTTTTGATTCTGATAATAAAATAGTATGTTTATCAATATCAGTATTAACTCTTTTAATATCTCTTTCTAATTTTATAATATTTCTATTTTGTTTATTGATTTTGTCAGAAAGACCTTTTATTTTTAGAGCTGTTTGCTTCTTTTTTGAGGCACTCTTATTTAAGATACTTTGATTATTATGAATCTTCTTATCAATAGTTTTCGTAGATGCATACGAATAGTTAATTATTATAATTAATGCAAGAAATAGTTTAGTCATTATTTATTTTATATTTTAATAAAACCCCAATAATTGTAAAAATAGAAATACTAAATGATAGTATAAATATTTTGAATAACTCATAGTTAAAATCGATTTCAACATCAATAATTGACTGTAGTTCTACGGGAAATATAACCATCATATTATTTGATACATAATACAAGAATGCACCAACTGTAATAAATGATATTAGTGAACTCATAATAGCATAATTTAATACACTTGATGCACTATATAGAATAGACGCTCCATGTAGTCTTAAAATGGCTATTTTAGTACTATGTTCGTGAAACCAAAGTTTTACCTGTTTTGCAATAATTATAATGGCAAATATAGTAATAATAGTAAATAAAATAAATGAAACACTATTTAATAAAACTAATAATAAATATGTTTGATTATGGTTTTTTGAGAAAACTTCTACTTTTCTAATGTTTTTATTTTGTAAAAGAGTATCTTTGATTTTCTCTAATTCACTAGTCGTAGGGAATACTTCTAAATAAATTTGATAGAAGTTAGGTAATTTTCTTTTTAATAATTTGATAGAAGTATTTGAAAGATTTGATTTGATATCGTTGATAATCTTCTTTTTTTGTAAAGTCTGAATTCTTTCTACTTTAATTCCTGCTAATTCATCAATATTATCTTTTATTAATGGCGTATTTGTAACTATAACAATAGAATAATCTTTTGATATCTTTGTTTTATAGTTATCTACTACATTATCTATTAATAAATAAATAGAAAATGCTAATAACATAGCAGTTAAGGGAATTAAAAATGCGAAAATATTCTTAAGAAACTTCATAAATAATTCCATCCTCTAGTGATAGTTGTCTAAACTTAATTCCTAAGTTTCTAGGAACTCTATGTGTTACAACAACTACTGTAATACCTAGTTGTTCATTTGCACCTTTTAATAGGTTCCATACAACATCAGCAGAATAATCATCAAGATTTCCTGTAGGTTCATCAGCAATAATGATTTTTGGATTATGAGCAAGTGCACGTGCAACAGCAACTCTTTGTTGCTCACCACCACTTAGCTCATTTGGATAATATCCAGCTCTATGTCCTAGTTTTACATGTGCTAGTAGTTTATTTGCTTGGTCTTTTGATACTTCGTTTGAATAACCATTAATTTTAAGAGGTATCATGATATTTTCTTCAATAGTATATTCATTGATTAGTTTATAATCTTGGAATATAATACCAATATCTTTTCTTAAAACTCTTAGCTTTTTCCCTCGAATACCAAGAACTTCTTGACCTTCAATTTTTAAACTACCATGTTTTAAAGGGATTTCTCCATAGAATGATTTTAATAAAGTAGATTTACCACTACCCGAGTTTCCACCAATGAAGATGAACTCTCTAGGCTTAATGCTAAAATTACCTTTTTTTATAATATATTTATTATCATCGTATGATAAGTATATATTTTTTGCTTCTATCATTTACTAATAATCTCTTTTAATTTTTTATGTGCTTTTATATTTGAGCTAGTTGGTAAAGGATTTCCTTGATAATAAGAAAGTTTTCCATTTTCAACTAGAATATATTTACTTACAGGTCTATCAAAGTTACCCATTGTAAGTTCAATTAATCCAGAATTTTCTTTATTCTCAATTGTAAATAAATCTTCAATATGAATAAAGAAACCTTTTTCAACAATTGGTTTCGTAGAAACATTTTTTATGAATTCTAAATAGTCTTCAATTTCTAAATCAAATGAGAAATCAGTATCAATTACTACTTGCTCATCTTCACTAGCTGCTGTTAAAACTACATCATAGATATTCTTACCTTGTTTTCTCCATCTATCTTCATATTTACTAATAACTGGTAAATCTTTGTTGATATCGATTGTAATTCTTCCTGTTGGAAGATTTGTAAGAAGTTCAGTACAGTAATCAAAATACTTTCTACTATCAGTTCTAAGTTCTAACGTTCCACCAACTTTAAGAACTCTTAATGCTTCATTGATAAACTCATTAGAATAAATTCTTCTATGTGGTTTTTTATCCCAAGGAACTGGAAAGTGTACAAATACTTTTCCAACTTGATTAGATTTAATAAACTCCATGAATAATCTTGCATCATAATTAACAATTAAAACATTTGTAATATTTTGAAGTTCTAATTGTTTTAATGCTTGTTCAATTGAAGGTGTATGAATCTCTAAACCAATAAATTGAACATCAGGATTTTCTTTTGCTTGGTGAATTAGGTGTCTACCACTTCCAAAACCAATTTCAATTTGAATCTCTTTATCTGTTTTGAACTCATCAACAAAATAGTTAATATCTTTTAAATATTGTTTTTGTGGTTCCATTTTAACGTTGATTGTATTTGTATTTGAAAATACAATATTTGCATCAACAGCACTTGCATAAGAGTTCAAGGCATCTTTAACAATTGTTACAGGAGCAACTCTTGTAACCTTGTCAATTTTAAGCATATGATCTTGGTCTTTATTTTTAATTGTTAATAAAAACTCTTTTTCTTGAGTCTCAACAGCAACTTTATATTCCGTATTTCTTTCATAGTCAGTGAAATTATACGATTTTGCTATAAATTTAAAATCTACACCTTCATGTGAAGAAGGTGTAGTGATTAATTCTTTTTTATTAAATACGATATGTGGCATTGTCTACTTTACTATTTTTAATTTTTAATTTTTGGAAGGATTAATTCTGCATCATCAGTTTTTTCTGACATTAATCCATATTCATCATTTGATTGAATAGAGTATTTGTATTGTACTCCATTGATGATGTTGTTATCTTCAAACCTAAGGCCTTTGATATCAGTGAATTTTTCTGTTTTAGATTCAAAAAAGCTAACTTCTGTTGTTTTATAAACATTGTATGACATAGCTCTTTTATCACCAGCAGACCAGTTTAAAATTGCTTTAGAACCTTGAATCTGTGCAAGTGTAATAACAGGTTTTGCAGGTTTATTTAAAGTCATACCCATTCTTGAATCAATCTTATCAGAACTTCTTAAATGGTCTTTATCAATTGCAAAAACTTTGTAGTAGTAAGTTTTTCCATCTGAATCGATTTTATCAGTTACTGAAAGAGTGTCTTTTGAAACTTCTTTAACTTTACTAAATCCTAAACTTTCAAATAAACTTCTATGAATAGAATATTTTAATACATCCTCAGTTGGAGAAGGTTCCCAAGTTAATACAATCTTTTTAGGTTGATTTACAGTTGCTTGGAAGTTTTGAGCTCCAATTGGTAAAGGTTTAGTTTTTGCTGTAATAACTTCTGTTGGTTGAGTTGCTACATCTTCGTAAGTTAATGCAGTAATTCTGTATTTATAAACTTTGTTATTACCTAAACGATCATCAATGTATTCAGCATTTAGTCTTCCGTCAATTCTTTTTAGTAATTTCCATTTGTTTAATCCAGTATCAAATTTTTGGATTTCATAATATCTGATTCTTAAATCAGGATGTGGTCTCCATACAAGTTTGATTCTGTTTGGTAAATCAGAAATACCTTGTGCAAAACTAACTGGTAAAGCTCTAGCCGCTGTTTGTGTTACATAAGCTGTAGTAGTATTTGATTCACTACCATTCATTGCTTTAGAAGATATTTGATAAACATATTTTGTGTTAGGTTCTAGTTTTGTATCAACAAAGTGCGTAGTGTATCTGTTATCAAGAGATTTGATAAGTTTTAATCTTCTGCCATCTTTGTGCATATTAGCTCTGTAGAAGTTGTATCCAACTACTTTTGGGTCTTCTACTTTTTTCCATTCAAAAGCAATTGAAGTAATGTCAGCAATCGATTTAATCGATTTGCTGTCAATTACTTCAACTGTTTCGTCAACTTTTGGTTTTGTAGGTGTACCTAAGTTGCTTAATCCACTACATCCACTAAGTAAAAGAAGTGAAGCTGCTAATGATGTCGTTTTCACTAATGTTGTCATTTATCATCTCCATTTGAAAGTTGTTATTTAAAAAATTATTTATGTCTTCTGGTAAATCTGCTTTGAAACTCATATCTTCATTTGTGATAGGGTGAGTTAAGTATAGATTATATGCGTGTAAATAAAATCTATTTATTTTATTTAATTCGCCCTTAAAACCATATAAATTATCACCTAGAATATGCCTATTTATCGAGCCTAAATGTACTCTGATTTGGTGTGTTCTACCTGTAAATAATTTTGCAGCAACTAGTTCAAATTTTTCATTCTTACTAAGAGCAATTTTTGCGAATGCTGATTTAGCATTTCTACCATTAGATTCAATAGACATTTTTAGTCTATTATTTGGATTTCTTCCTATTGGTTTTTCGATTATTATATTATCTTTAAGAGGTAAATCAATAACTGCCAAGTAATATCTACCCATTGATTTAGCTTCTAATTGTTTTGATAATCCAACATGTGCTTCATTAGTTTTAGCAACAACCATTACTCCAGTTGTTCCTTTATCTAATCTATGTACAATTCCATGTCGCTCTTCTCCTGAAATAGTTGAGAGAGAAATGTTTTTTAGTTTTAACCAATCTACAAGAGTTGCATCTTTTACACTTGGAGCATCATGTACTGTTAAACCAGCTGGTTTATTTACTACAAGAATATGATCATCTTCATATATTATTTTTACATTTTTATCTTTTAGTGATTCTTTTACAAACTCTTCATCTTTCACTGGATTTAACTCAGCTTGAGGAAAATGCACTTCAATCTCTTGATTTTCTTTTAATTTTAGACCAGTTTTAGAAACCGTCTTACCATCTACTTTAACAAACTCTTTTTTTATAAGTTGTTCTATTTGATTTCTTGAAGCATCAATCTGTGATGCCAGAAATTTATCTAATCTATTTGCTTCTTGAACAATAAAATTTTTATCCATATTTAGATACTCTTTCACTATGCGTTTATTTGATAAGAGAATTATATCCCATTTTGATTATTTGTTAATCATTTTTGTTTTACCATTGGTGTTTTTATCACATCACCTAATCAGTGAAACAAATGAAATATTAGCGAATAAACAATTAATCTACTTTACAATTTCATTTTTTGCCTTTGCAGTAGTCTTCATTTTGCCTATAAGAAAGAAGTTAAGAATCATACCTTTTCTTTATTGGCTTGGAATTATTTTACTACTAGCGGTTGAATTTTGGGGTGTTACAAAACTTGGTGCAAAAAGATGGCTTCCTATGCCTATTTTGAATACGACTATACAACCATCAGAGTTGATAAAACCTATATATATTTTAATGTTAGGTTATTTAATACACAGTAGACCACCCCCTAAAAATGGCTATGGATTTATTGATTTTATGTATTTTTCATTTTATATTTTGTTGCCATTTCTTTTAATTGCAAAAGAGCCAGACTTAGGAACAGCTCTTGTTATGCTTTTAGTTGGTTATGGAATTTTATTTATTATTGGTGTAAATTGGAAAATTTGGGCAGGAATTATTTTGACAATTGCCATTTCTTCTCCCTTTATGTATACATATTTAATCAAAGATTATCAGAAAAAAAGAATTAAAGATTTTATTTCTGAAAAACCTAGTTATCACGTACAACAATCAATTATTGCCATAGGTTCAGGTGGTTTAGTTGGTAAATTAAGTGAGGATGCAACTCAAACACAGTTAAAATTTTTGCCAATTGCAACTAGTGATTTTATTTTTGCATATTTTGTTGAAAGATATGGGTTTTTAGGTTCAGTAGGCTTGATATTTATTTATGTTTTACTGATTATGCACTTACTAACCATGAACTATTATTTCAAAGATGATTACGTCATACGGGCGTTTGCTTCAGGGCTTGCGCTATTGTTGTTTTTGAATATGAGTGTAAATATACTTATGGTTATTGGTTTTGCTCCAGTTGTTGGATTACCATTGCCATTGTTTTCCTATGGTGGGAGTTCTTTTATTAATTTTGCTGTAATATTCGCAATATTAGAAAATTTATTAGCATTTAGATACATGGATATGTACAATTATGAGAGGAAATTATAAACATGAAAGCACAAAGTAATACTTTTATAGGATTTGAAGAAAATTTTGAAGAGTCACAAGCTGTATTATTTGGAGTACCCTTTGATGGAACTACTTCATTTAAACCAGGTGCTAGATTTGCACCAAGTGCAATGAGAGAAGATTCTTGGGCTATTGAGAGTTATTCTCCTTATTTAGATAAAGATTTAGAAGATTTATCTCTATTTGATTTTGGAAATCTAGAATTACCTTTTGGTGATAAAATGAATGCTTTACGAATGATTGAAGAAACAGTTGATGAAATCGTACAAGCAGGAAAAAAACCAATTATGATTGGAGGAGAACATTTAGTTTCTTATGCTCCTGTAAAATCATTAGTGAAAAAATATCCAGATTTAAATATCATTCATTTTGATGCTCACACAGATTTAAGAAGAGATTATTTAGGGGAAGAATTTTCACATGCTACGGTTTTGCGAAGAATATATGATTTAGTTGGAGATGGTAAATTAAATCAATTCTGTATTCGGTCAGGACTTAAAGAAGAGTTTGAATGGGCAAAAGAACATGCACACCTAGAAAAGTTCACTTTTAATACTCTAGAGAGTAGGGTAGAAGCTCTAATTAATGAACCTGTATATATTACTATAGATTTAGACGTTTTTGATCCTTCTGTATTTCCTGGGACTGGAACGCCGGAGCCTGGTGGAATTAATTTTCATCAGATGTTAGAAATTATTGGTACTTTATCAAAATTAGAGAATGTAGTAGGTATTGATGTTGTTGAATTGAGTCCAAAACATGATGCTAGTGGAGTATCTACAGCAGTTGCTTGTAAGACTTTAAGAGAGTTGGTATTAGCAACAATAAAGTAAAAGATTTTCTTTTACTTTATTAAAAATATTATTCGTTATCTTTGATAATCTTTTTTACTTCATTTAATAAATCTACTGAAGCATCAATTTCTTCTTTTCTAATTGCAACACTCTCAACGTTACAACCAACTGGAATACCTCTTTTTTTACCAAAGATATATAATTCCTCAAAGAACATTTTAGATAATCTTACTGATTCTTCTAGAATATTTCCAGAATCTTTTAAATCCTCTTCTAAATAATTTGGAATATTAATCCCTAACCATTTCATAAAGTCTAATGTTTTAGCACTTCCACAAGGAGTTAATGTGAAAA
This sequence comes from Poseidonibacter lekithochrous, assembly GCF_013283835.1. GTDB lineage: Bacteria > Campylobacterota > Campylobacteria > Campylobacterales > Arcobacteraceae > Poseidonibacter > Poseidonibacter lekithochrous. The sequence goes on from NZ_CP054052.1 coordinate 1,616,712, forward strand.
TAATAGGAACCATTTCTTTATTATTCTCTTTTGAGTATTTAGCATAATCACTTAAGAAGATCTTTGCAGCTTCTAAGTCGTAAACACATTGAGTAATAAAATATTCACAAGAACTATCAATTTTTGCGAATACTCTTTCATGTTCATTATGTTTTTTTGTATGTCTTTCTGGAATTGTAATTCCACCTAAACATAAGTTATCATTTACTTCTCTTTTTAAACTATAAGCTTCTCTTAGAGTAATATTGTTTTGCTGTTCATGTGAAGCAGCTCCAACAAATACAGAGTGCACTTGGCTTTGTTTAGTCTCTTCTAACCATGCAGTAAATTTTTCACTAGTGAAATTTCCCACAGCTCTATATACAATTCTTGGAGTTTTTAAATCTTGTAAATATTTTTTTGAGTACTCACAAGGATTTAGAGTTTTGATAAAAGGGAAAGGTCTTTTTTCATCTGTTCTGTCTGATTCATCTTGAATATCATATAAAACTAAACCATCAATGTCTAATTTTGAAATTCTATCAACATGTTTTTTAGCAATAACTTCGATCTCTTCAGATGTATGTTTTACTTTTGGAGGTGTGATACCGTATAATAAAATACCACTTTGTTTTGTTCTTATTTTATCTGTTAACATTTATTTAGTAACCTTGAAATATATTATAAATTTTTGTATTTTACTAGATTTTGTTTAAGTCTATGTAAAAAGAGTTTTTGAATCAGTAAATATAGGAGTATTTTCCTATATTTTACATCTGACCTTGGGCTTTTAGAATTTGTTTTAAGATATCTAAATCATAGACACTTTTTCCACAAGAAGCTACATCTGTTTTTACATTTAGAAATTTAGTACCTTTGTTATCAAGATATGTATAGTTTAAAACATAATCTTTTTTTAATAGTTTTAAATAGTTTTCATCTTCACAAATAGATTCTTGAACTCTTTTTCTAAAGTTTTTTAATCTTGGCATTCTATTTTTTTGAATATTTAGACTAAGTAATTGATAAGTATAAGCAATATTTTTTTCAACTATCTCAACATTTTGTAATTGAGTATATGAATCCACTTTGATTGGAAGTTGATCTTTTAGTTTTTCAATTTCACTTTTTATTATGTACTCTTCCATAAAGTATATTTTTGCTAAATCATTTAACGCAAATAATGAAAACATAAGATTTATTGTAACCATAATCTTAGCCATAAAACTCCAGAATTTTGAACCTAAATATTTATTGGCACTTCTAATTACCGCTATAAAAATAAAAATTGTATAAATAATTCTAAGAGAATAAAGAGAGAAATCTATAATCTTATCAGATTCAGTAATCTCAAAACTATCTTCACCTATGTTGAAACCAAAAAAAACATTTAGTAATAAATTTGCAAATACAAACCAAATCCAAAAAGTAATAGAAAGGCTAATTTCACCTTTTATAAGTTTTCTGAAATAACTTTCGTTTGTTGTCATGTTTTGTTTCCTTTAGTATATTCTATAATGAACTTGAAATTTTAGTTTTGTAGGTGTTTTAGGCCTAGGATAATCTTTGTATGCAATTTCTATTAATTTTAATGAATAGTCATCAAATACAGCATAACCAGATGAATTGGTAATTTTAAGATTTTTAATATTACCATTTGGATAATACATAAATTCTACTATATTTTTCCCAGATAATCTTAATTTTGCTGCTAACTTAGGATATCCAAGTCTTGTTAAAACCCTTTGTGTAATTACTTGAAAATTGTTAAGATTCTTTTCTAAATATGCTTTTTGCACCTTTGTAAAGGTTTGATATTCTCTTCCATATAACCTTTGTAGTTCATTTAAAACTTTATTATTTACAGGCTCTTTTTGTGATAGAAAATCTTCAAGGGTTTTTTCTTGTATTGTTTTTCTTTTTTGAACTTGTTTTACAGGTGTTGGCTTTTTTACTCTTTTTTTCTGATAAGTTACAGTTTTTTTAGTTTTGATATATTTTTTTGGTAAAGTTCTTGTTATCTGTTTTTTTACTTTCTTTTTTACAATAGGCTTTTTTATAGCTGGTTTTTTAATTTCAACTATTTTTTTTGGCTCTACTTTTTTAATCTCTTTTTTTATGGGCTTTGGCGCGATTTGTTTTAGTTTTACAAATTGTACATTTGATTTTTTATGGTCTATATTTTTATTTGTTTTAGTTTGCGCAGCTTTTTCAATTTTATATTGTTTAAATAGTAATAAGTGCAGGGAAATGGATACAACAAAGGCAAATATAATTATTTTCATAAAAAGATTATATTCAAAGTAAACTAATAGATTATTAACAGTGTGAAAAATTCTTTATTAATCTGCTTCAAAACTACTGTTTAATGGGCTTATTAATATATCATAAATATATTTTTGGGTATCCTATCTAAAATTAAATTATTATTAGGATAATAGATGTTTGATAATTCAGTTAAAGCATACGAAGAAGCTTGTGAAGTAATTCCTGGTGGGGTTGATTCACCAGTTAGAGCATTTAAAAGTGTAGGAGGAACTCCACCGTTTATTGATAGAGGTGAGGGTGCTTATCTTTTTGATGTTGATAACAACAAATACTTAGATTTTGTACAATCTTGGGGACCACTAATTTTTGGTCATTGTGATAAAGATATTGAAGAAGCAGTAATTGCAACTGCAAAAAAAGGTCTTTCTTTTGGAGCACCAACTACATTAGAAACTGAATTAGCAAATGAAATTGTTGATATGTATGATTACATTGATAAAGTTAGATTTGTAAGTTCAGGAACTGAGGCAGTTATGTCTGCTATTAGACTTGCTCGTGGTGTTACTGGTAAGAATGATATTTTAAAATTTGAGGGTTGTTACCACGGTCACTCTGATTCATTATTAGTTCAAGCTGGTTCTGGTATGGCTACATTTGGAGCACCAAGTTCTCCTGGAGTTCCTGCTGATTTAACTAAACACACTTTATTATGTGAATATAACAATATTGAAAACTTAAAAAAATGTTTTGAAGACTCAAATGATATCTCTTGTATTATTATTGAGCCAATTGCTGGAAATATGGGATTAGTTCCTGCTTCACCAGAATTCTTAAAGGTTTGTAGAGAATTATGTGATGCTAATGGTGCATTATTAATTTTTGACGAAGTAATGACAGGGTTTAGAGCCTCTTTAACAGGTGCTAGTGGAATCTTAGAAACTAAAGCTGATATTATTACATTTGGTAAAGTAATTGGTGCAGGTATGCCTGTAGGTGCATTTGCTTCAAATAAAGAAATCATGGGTCACTTATCACCAGATGGAGCTGTTTACCAAGCAGGTACATTAAGTGGAAATCCAGTTGCTATGAGTGCTGGTTTAGTTTCTCTTAGAAAATTAAAAGCAAATCCAGAAATTTATGCAGCTTTAAATGAAAAAGCTTCAAGATTAGTTGCTGGACTTAAAGAAGTTGCAGAACAAAATAATATCGGTCTTCAAGTGGATACAAGAGGTTCAATGTTTGGATTCTTCTTCGCTGATAAAATGCCAACAAACTTCAAAGAAGTTACTGATTTTTGTGACTTTGAAAGATTTGGTAAATTCCACCACGAAATGATTAAAAGAGGTTTCTATTTTGCTTGTTCTCAATATGAAGCTGGATTTATTTGTACAGTAATTACTGATGAAGATATTGATGCTTGTATAAATGCAGCATCAGAAGTTATGAAAAATTTATAAGAGGTTGATATGGGAACTTTAAAAAACGTTGAATTAACAAAAAAAGCAAATATTTATTTTGATGGAAATGTTACAAGTAGATCTTTTATTGATGAAAATGGTGAAAGTAAATCTCTTGGGATTATGATGATTGGTGAGTATAACTTTGGTACAGCTCAAGCTGAATTAATGGAAATTTTGGCAGGAGAAGTTGAAGTTAAACTTGCAGGTTCTGATACTTGGAATACTTATACTGCTGACACTTCATTTGATGTTCCAGCTAATTCAAGCTTCGATATCAAAGTAAAAACTATTACTGATTATTGTTGTTCATATATTAAATAATCAAGGATATTTTATGGATAATAAAGAAAATAATGTACCAAAACATAGAGAAAAACTTGAAGCCTTAGATAACTTATCTTTAGGTATTTCAATGATAGCAGCTGTTGCTATTGGATTTGGTATTGGATATGGACTAAAAGAGTTAACTGGTTATGGTTGGACTTTATGGTTAGGACTATTTTGGGGTATTGCAGCTGCTGGATTAAATATTTATAGAGCTTATAAAAGAGCTCAAAAACAATATGAAGGTATGGAAAACGACCCTAGATATTCACATAGAGCGAAACATGGAGATAAAGCTTCAGATGATGAAGATTAATCAACATATTTTAGACTTTGCAAAGGTTTTTATTGCTATTAACCTTTGCTTAGTTATTTACTCTTTTGCCTTTGAAAGCATGCATTGGTTACTTAATACTCAAGTAGCTTTTTTCTCTTCGCTATTTATAACAATCGCTTCTTTTCTTTCATATAAAAGAAATATTCAAAGTAGAATCTCTAATCTTGATATGTCAAAAACTTCTAAAACAGAAGATAGAGATAAGATTGATGAAATTGATGATCCTTATGATTTATATACTGAATATGAAGAGATTCCAGAAGAAGAGTTAACACCAGAGAAAATAAAAGAAATTATTAATGATGAGAAATCTAAAGTTAGAAAAGATTCATTTAAAAATACTCTTTTCTCAGCAGGTGGGTTTTTATCTATTTATAGAGTTTTAGGTTATGGTTCATTACTATTTGGATTCTTTGCTCTAAACAATAATGGTATTTTTCTTCCAATTGCATTTATGATTGGACTTGGTGTAGTTCCACTTGGAGTATTAGCTTCAAAGCTTTTATTTAAAAAGCTTTAAAACTATCAAATCAGATAAGAAGTGGCAAGTCTATTGTCGCTTTATTATCTTCACATGATAAAATAAATGAGGTGTCATCTCTATGTTGTACAGATGATAAATTACTTGTTTTATCTGATGTTATTTCTACAGTAATTAATGAGTACTTTTTCCCCTCAATTCTAATATATTCACCAATCTTTAGCATAATAGAACAATTGATTGTACTAGCATTACTAAAGGCTTCAAATATCTGTCCTAATGTTTTTATAAATGAACTTGCATCTAATTTAAAATCAGGAATAGAAGGGTCATAGTTTTTAATATAATTAATATCATTTTTGATTTTGTTTGAAGAAATTGCTAAATCAAGTAGTGTAAAAATATTAGTATTATTTACATTTTGGATATTAAGTTTTGATTCTTTTTTAACCATTGCACTTTTATATAGTTTCATATGAATTTCATCTTCATTTTCATATTTAACAGTGATAGCATAAAATGTGTAGTTTTTAATAGTTAGATCAATATATGAAGTTTCCGCCCCAAAAGATTTTGGAGCGTGTTTTAATGCTAACTCGAAAAGCTCTTTCTGCTTAATTCGACTTAACAAAAACTGAGCTTCACTATTTGAATAAGTTATCTTAGCATTAGAGCTAAAAGATATTACTGGGTTTAAGTCTAGTTCAACCCATTCTTCAAAGAAGCTCATGTTATTAACTTTCTACGTAGTTTTTAAGGTTTTTACCAACTTTAGGATGCTTTAATTTCTTAATAGCACTAGATTCGATTTGTCTAACTCTTTCTCTTGTTACAGAAAGCTCTTTACCAATCTCTTCAAGTGTTCTATCAGAAGCATCATTCATTAGTCCAAATCTCATTCTTACAACCGCTTGTTCTCTCTCATTTAACTGAGCAAGAATTTGGTCAATTTGTCCTTGTAAATCTTCTTTCATAATGTTATCAACTGGAGTTGGTGCCTTTTCATCAGGTACGAAGTCTCCAAATTTACCATCATCATCAGATCCAATAGGTGCTTCAAGTGATACAGGTTCTTTAGTAATTTTAATTACTTGTTTTACCTTATCAACTGCAAGTCCTACTTCTTTTGCGATCTCATCTACATCTGGCTCTTTACCATTTTCTTGGATTCCCTTTCTAATGATTTTGTTGATTCTGTTAATCGTCTCAATCATGTGAATTGGAATTCTAATAGTTCTAGCTTGGTCTGCAATGGCTCTTGAAATTGCTTGTCTAATCCACCATGTAGCATAAGTAGAGAATTTATATCCCTTTTTATACTCGAATTTATCAACCGCTTTCATAAGACCAATATTACCTTCTTGAATTAAGTCTAGGAATGGTAAACCTCTATTTGTATATCTTTTTGCAATAGATACAACAAGTCTAAGGTTTGATTTAGCCATTCTAGTCTTAGCTTTATCAGTAATTTGCTTACCTCTTTTAATTTGTTCTAATACATCTTTTAATTCTTCAGGCTCTAAATCGAAACCATCTTTAGAAGCTTCTGCTGTTTGGAACAGTTTTTTGATTTCCATATAAGTAGAAACCATAGTTGCTTCAGGAACCATAGAAGTAATTTGAACTTTTGATAAATTTACAATATTATCAAGAATTTTTTGGTGATTTTGTAATAGAGTATCATTAAATAATGGTAATCTATATTCTAATCTTTTAAGCTCAGAATCAAAACCTGTATCAGATTTTAATGCAGTTTCCATAGCTTTTACGATTTCAGAAATTAATTTTGAAGTTGGTCCTAAATCTAATAGAGCCTCTTTTAAAATTTTCTTTTTGAATGCAATTGCTAAGTTGTGTTGCATTTGATGAACTTCATCTTCAGATTTAGCTGCTTCTTTTGCTAAGAATTTAAGCCAATCTTTTTTTGCTTTTTCTAGAACTTTGAATGACTCAATAATTGTATGAGCTCTTTTGTCAAGTTTCTTTTGTTTTTTTCCATTTACTTCATCATCATCACCAGCAGCTTCAACTTCTGGCTCATCAGAATCATCAGAATCTTCATCGTCAAAGTTTCTGAAAAGTTCTTTAACTTTTCTTTCTCTATTTACTAACGGTTCTTTGTATTCTAAAATGAAGTCAATTAGATATGGTACATAACAAATGGCATCAAGAATTACATCTTCACCCATTTCTATTTTTTTAGAAATCTCAATCTCTTCTTCTTTTGTAAGTAGAGGGATTTGTCCCATCTCTCTTAAATACATTCTTACGGGAGAATCAGATCTAGACCACTCTAATAATTCCTTGTTTTTTAGAAGATCAAATACATCATCTTCGTTCTCAATTAACTTTTCTCTTAATTCTCTTTTCTTTTTTGCTTCTTCAGCATTCATTCTTTTAGCTTGTTCTTGTGAACTAATAACTGTTACATTATATAGTTGAATCAAAGCTATAAATTTTTTTACGTTTGCAGCTGAAGGAGCTTTAGGAAAGATTTTAATAATTTTTTCAAAAGTTAATATAGAGTCTTTGTATTCTTTAACTGTTTGTTCAATTGCTTTATTTAAATCTTTTACGCTCATTGACGGGGAATCCTCTCTTTAAGATAGGTTGATATTATACCGAGTATACTTAAGGTAATGATTAAAAAAAGTATATTTAATCAAATATTACTAAATTTTTAGCTAAAATATCTCTTTTGAAAATATTTATATTTAGGGAACACTATGATTTCACTAAATACAAGGATACAAAATATGAATAGAATTACTGGAAAAGTATGGAATTTTGGTGCAAACATTGATACTGATGTTATCATCGCTGCAAGATATTTAAATAGCTCAGACCCTGAGCATTTAGCTAAATATGTTATGGAAGATGCGGACCCTGAGTTCCCTAATAAGTTACAAAAAGGTGACATTATTGTGGCAGGAGAAAACTTCGGTTGTGGTTCTTCTAGAGAACATGCTCCTATTGCTTTAAAAGCAGCAGGTGTTGCAGCTGTTGTTGCTCCTTCATTTGCAAGAATCTTTTATAGAAATGCATTTAACATGGGTTTACCTATTTTTGAATTACCTGAATCTTTAGAAATTAAAGAGGGTGAAGAGATTTCTATTGATTTAGATAATGGTAAAGTTATTAATAATACAACTAATAAATCTTATGACTTTATTGCAATACCAGAGTTTATGCAAGAATTAATTGCTGCTGGTGGATTAATAAATTATGCAAAAAAAGAAGCAGCTGAAAAGGAAAGTAAATAATGAAAAGATATAATATCTCTTTAATTAAAGGTGACGGAATTGGTCCTGAGATTGTTGATGAAGCTATTAAAGTTTTAGATGCAGTATCTGGTGCTTGTGATTTCACATTAGACTATAAAGAATATTTAATGGGTGGATGTGCCTATGAGGAAACTGGTGTTCCTTTACCTGATGAAACAGTAACAGGAGTTTTAAACTCTGATGCTTGTTTATTTGGAGCAATCGGTGGAGAAAAATGGGATACATTACCAAGAGAATTAAGACCTGAATCTGGGCTTTTAAAATTAAGAGCTGAATTAGGTGTATATGCTAACTTAAGACCTGCGATCGTTTATGACGAGTTAGTAAATGCATCTACTTTAAAACCTGAAGTTATTCAAGGTTGTGACATTATGGTTGTTAGAGAATTAATTGGTGGTATCTATTTTGGTCAACCAAGAGCTAACGATGGTGAAAGAGCATACAATACTATGGTATATACAAAAGATGAAATTATCAGAATTGGTAAACAAGCTTTTGAATTTGCAATGAAAAGAGATAAAAGAGTTTGTTCTGTTGATAAAGCAAACGTACTTGAAGTTTCTCAATTATGGAGAGATACAATTGAAGAAGTTGCAAAAGACTATCCTCAAGTTGAATTATCTCATATGTATGTTGATAATGCTGCAATGCAATTAGTAAGAAATCCAAAACAATTTGATGTTATTGTAACTGGTAATATTTTTGGAGATATCTTATCTGATACTGCTTCTATGGTTGTTGGTTCTATTGGATTATTACCATCAGCTTCAACTGGAGATAAAACTGCTGTTTATGAACCAATTCATGGTTCTGCTCCTGATATTGCTGGACAAGGTATCGCTAACCCAATTGCAACAATTGAATCTGCTGCAATGATGTTAAGATACTCTCTTGGTGAAGATAAAGCTGCTGATATGATTGAAACTGCAATTAAAAACGTTCTTAAAGACGGTTATAGAACAAAAGATTTAGCTGCATATGATGCTAAAGAAATTGTAACTACTGCTGAAATGGGTGACGTAATAGCTAACTACATTAACAAGTAATTAATAATAAATAATAAGGAAGGATAATCCTTCTTTATTGTTATTCTCACACTTTATTTACAAAAATAACTTATTTAATAAAAACTAATAATTTTTTATGCTAGAATAGTCCAAAATTATTCTTTGGGATATTAAAATGAGCAAAAAATATAGACTAGTTACAAGAAGTGATATGGATGGTTTAGTATGTGGTACACTACTAAAGTATTTAGGAATCATTGACGAAATTACATTTGTGCATCCAAAAGACATGCAAGATGGAAAAGTAGAAATTACTTCAGACGATATAACAACAAACTTACCTTATGTTGATGGTGTTTATTTAGCATTTGACCATCATTTTTCTGAAACAATTAGAAATGAAGAAAAAGATAATCATATTATTGATGCTTCTGCACCTAGTGCTGCTGAAGTTGTATATCAATATTATGGAGCAGAGGAAAAATTCCCTGGTACTTTTAAAGGTATGATGTTTGCAGCTAATAAAGCAGATAGTGCAGCATTTACAAAAGAAGATATCTTAAACCCAGAAGGTTGGGAATTATTAAGCTTCTTAATGGATTCAAGAACAGGTCTTGGAAGATTTAGAGAGTTTACGGTTTCAAATTATCAATTAATGATGGATTTAATTGATTATTGTAAAGATCATGATATTGATGATATTTTAGCTTTACCTGATGTTAAAGAGAGAGTTGATTTATATTTCAAATATGAAGTAGAGTTTAAAGAACAGTTACAAAGATGTACAACTATTCATAATAACTTATTAATTATTGATTATAGAGAAGAAGAAATTATTTACCCTGGAAATAGATTCTTAGTATATGCAATGCATCCAGATACAAATATTTCTATACATACTGTTTGGGGTAGAGATAAACAAAATGTAGTTTACAGTACTGGAAAATCTATTATTAATAAATCATCAAATACAAATGTTGGTGAGTTAATGCTTAAGTATGGTGGTGGTGGTCATCATGCAGCTGGTGGTTGTCAACCTTCACATGAAGAAGCTCCACAAGTATTAGAAGAGTTAATTGCACAAATTAACGCTGATGGATAAAAAGTAAGTTTTAAAACTTACTTTTTATTAACTCATAAAAACCTTCAAAAGAGGCTAAATCAAGATTAGCTTCTCTTTGTTTCTTTCCCCACATAGGTTCAGGAAAATATGAATCTTCTTTAAATCTAGCCATAATATGAAAATGAACATGTGGAACATAATTTCCAAATGATGCAATATTTATTTTTTCAGGATTAAAATAATCTAACATTTCTTTTTCAATAATATCTAGACATCTAAATATTTCTTCTTTTGTTTCATAATTACAAGATGATAATTCTTTGATATTTTCATTAGTAAATATTTTTAACCAAGGTATTTCACTTTCTTCAATTTGAATATTGATTAAATCATTTTTATATATTTCTGACAATTGTTATCCTTTTTAATCGATTTGTTATTTTACTATAAAGAACTTTAAACTAATCATGCTACTTTAAACAATATTTAAGCTAATATTGTCTATAATCCGGTTCCATTTTTTCAACCAAAGAAGAAGTTTTTATAAAATTTTTGTGTTTTATAAAGAGTTGGTGGGAGTAGCGATGAACGAATAGCTTCATTGCTCTTAGATTTTTACTCCTGAATATTAGAGAAAATCTTGGAGAGATAAGATGAAGTGTTAAAACTTCGTGAACGTCTCTTGCCTGTTGGAAAGTGGTAAAAACACAAACAAAGAGGACAGACTTATGAAAGTAAGAGCTTCAGTAAAGAAAATGTGTGATAAATGTAAAGTTATCAAAAGAAGAGGTATCGTAAGAGTAATCTGCGAAAACAAAAAACACAAACAAAGACAAGGATAAAAAGACATGGCAAGAATCGCAGGTGTTGATTTACCAAATAAAAAGAGAATGGAATACGCTTTAACGTATATTTTCGGAATCGGATTACATAACTCTAGATTAATCTTAGATGCTGTTGGAATTGATTTAAACAAAAGAGCACACGAACTAACAGAAGACGAAGCAGCGGCAATTAGACAAGAATTACAAAAAAACTATATGGTTGAAGGTGATCTTAGAAAAAAAGTTGCTATGGATATCAAAGCTTTAATGGACTTAGGTTCATACAGAGGTTTAAGACATAGAAAAGGTTTACCTTGTAGAGGGCAAAAGACTAAAACTAATGCTAGAACTCGAAAAGGTAAAAAGAAAACTGTTGGCGCAGCAGCGAAGTAAGGGATAGTAGATGGCAAAAAGAAAAGTAACTAGAAAAAAGATTGTTAGAAAAAATATTGCTGACGGTGTAGTTCACATTGCAGCAACTTTCAACAATACTATGGTAACAGTAACTGACAATGCAGGTAACGCTATCGCATGGTCATCAGCTGGTAACTTAGGTTTCAAAGGTAGTAAAAAATCTACTCCATTCGCAGCACAAGCAGCAGTAGAAGACGCTATGGCTAAAGCAATGGAACATGGTATCAAAAACGTTGGTATTAAAATTCAAGGACCAGGATCTGGTAGAGACACTGCAGTTAAATCTGTTGGTGCAATTGAAGGTATCAGAGTTACATGGTTTAAAGATGTTACACCATTACCACATAATGGTTGTAGACCACCTAAAAGAAGAAGAGTGTAAGGGGCAATTATGGCAAGATATAGAGGACCAGTAGAAAAAATCGAAAGAAGATTAGACGCAGACCTTGGATTAAAAGGTGAAAGAAGACTTAACGGAAAATCTGCTCTAGAAAAAAGACCATTTGCTCCAGGACAACACGGACAAAGAAGAACGAAAATTTCTGAGTATGGTTTACAATTAAGAGAAAAGCAAAAAGCTAAATTCATGTATGGTGTTTCTGAAAAACAATTCAGAAAATACTTCAAAAAAGCTGCTAACAACGAAGGTAACACAGGTTCAAACCTAATTACTTTAATTGAGCAAAGATTAGATAACGTTGTTTATAGAATGGGATTCGCTTCAACTAGAGCGAACGCTAGACAATTCACAACACACGGTCACGTTTTAGTTGACGGTAAAAAAGTAGATATTCCTTCTTTTGTTGTTAGACCAGGTCAAACAATTGAAATTAAAGAAAAATCTAAATCTAATCCTCAAGTAGTAAGAGCTTTAGAATTAACTGCACAAACTGGTTTAGTTGAGTGGGTTAATGTAGATAAAGATAAAGTATGCGGTACTTTCACAAGAATCCCAGCTAGAGAAGAAGTTGTTATTCCTGTAGAAGAAAGACTAATCGTAGAGTTATATTCTAAATAATAACAGCAAAAGGTAGTCAATGAAAAAGTTTGCAGACACACCGTTTTTACCAACAGAAGTTGAAATCGAAGCCATTAGTGATAATGAAGCTAAGATTTCTGCATATCCATTTGAAAGTGGTTTTGCAATTACTTTGGCACACCCTTTAAGAAGACTTTTATTAAGCTCTTCAGTTGGTTACGCACCAATTGCAGTAAAAATTGAAGGTGCTTCACATGAGTTTGACTCATTAAGAGGTATGCTAGAAGATATAGCTATTTTTGTTATTAATCTTAAGAATATTAAGTTTAAGATAAATGGCGATGAAGAGCAAGTAGTAGTAGAATATTCGTTTAACGGACCTAAAGAGATTAAAGGTGAAGACTTAATCAACTCTGATGTTGAAGTAGTTTCTCCTGATGTTCACTTAGCTACTATTAACTCTGATTGTAATTTAACATTCTCTGTAATTATCCAAAAAGGTATTGGTTATATGCCTTCTGAAGATATCAGAGACATCGTTGGACCAGATTACATTCCAGTAGATGCTTTCTTTACTCCAGTAAAAAAAGTTGTTTACGATGTAGAAAAAATGTTAGTTGAAGATAATCCTAACTTTGAAAAAGCTGTATTTAATGTACAAACAAATGGACAAATTTCTCCAATTACTGCCTTTAAAGAAGCAGTATCTGTTATGTATTCTCAAATGTCAGTATTTAACAAAGTATTTGATTTATCTGAAGTAACAGTTAGTGATGCAGGTGAAGAGCCAGTAGAACTAAAAGATTTAATCATCAAAATTGATGATTTAAATTTAAGTGCTAGATCATTCAACTCTTTAGATAGAGCGGGATTAAAATTCTTAGGTGAATTAGTACTTATGAGCGAAGTTGAAGTAAAAAACATTAAAAACTTAGGGAAAAAATCTTACGATGAGATCGCTGAGAAATTAGAATCTTTAGGATTCCCAGTTGAAAATACACTTCCAGAAAACGTTGCTTCTGCATTAAGAAGAAAATTAGAGCAACTTAAAGCATAATTAAGGGTTTACAGTATGAGACATAAGCATGGATATAGAAAGTTAAGTAGAACTTCTTCTCATAGAAAAGCATTGTTAAAAAACATGGCAATTGCAATCATCGAAAGAGAAAAGATTGAAACAACTGTACCAAAAGCAAAAGAATTAAGAAGATTTATTGAAAGATTAGTAACTACTGCAAGAAATGCAGATTTAAATACTCACAGATTAGTATTTGCTGTATTACAAGACAAAGAAGCTACTAAAAAATTAATTAATGAAATTGCACCTAAGTACGAAACTAGAAATGGTGGATATACATCTATCATTAAAACTAGAATCAGAAGAGGTGATGCTACTCAAATGGCATTCATTTCATTCGTATAATCTTTTAGATATACACTTTTTCTAACAAGAAGGTAGGAGTCATTGACTTCTACCTTTTTTTATATTTAAAAACTCACAATAATAAAAAAAACTTTAATATTCCTAATTAAAAATTACTTTTTAATTTCATTTAAATTCGCTTTACCAAAATTTAATCATTTTTTAGATAAAATCGGGTGTAATACTATAATTGTAAAACACAGGAGAACCGTTTGATAACTCTAAAAGAGGCACTATCGTTAGGTAGTGAAGAGATTAAAAAATTAAGAGAAGATTTAGCTTCAAAAATCAAAGAAAACAACATAGGTGCGTATGTTGAACAATTAACTTCACAAGATATTAACGAATCTGGTTCGGGTATTCCAATTGCTATTAAAGATAATATAAATGTTAAAGATTGGGAAATCACTTGTTCTAGTAATATTTTAAAAGGTTATAAATCACCATACAATGCTACTGTTATTAATAATTTAGAAAAAGCAGGATTATCTGCATTTGGTAGAGCTAATATGGATGAGTTTGCTATGGGAAGTTCAACAGAATCTTCTTGTTATGGTAAAACTTTAAATCCAGTTGACAATACTAAAGTTCCTGGTGGTAGTTCAGGTGGTAGTGCTGCAGCTGTTGCTGGTGGTATTGCTATTGCTGCATTAGGTACAGATACAGGTGGTTCTATTAGACAACCTGCCGCTTATTGTGGATGTGTTGGTATGAAACCAACATACGGAAGAGTATCAAGATACGGAATTACAGCTTATTCATCATCATTAGATCAGTGTGGACCAATCACACAAAATGTTGAAGATGCGGCAATTTTATATGACATTATTTCTGGTAATGATCCTTTGGATTCTACGTCAGCAAATGTTGAATATGAAGCAGTAACTCCTAAGTTAGATTCAAACAAAAAACTTACAATTGCAGTAATTGATAACTTTGTTGAGCAAGCAAGCCCAGCAATTAAAGCCGCTTTCAAAAAGAGTGTAAAAGCATTAGAAGAAGCGGGACATACAATAGTTCATAAAAATATGTTAGACACGGATAAGATTCTTTCTTCATATTATATCGTTGCAACTGCTGAAGCATCTGCAAATCTTTCTAGATTTGATGGTGTTAGATATGGTAATAGAAAAGGTGAAGGTGGTCTAAAAGATATGTACGTACAAACTAAATCTCAAGGATTTGGGGATGAAGTACAAAAAAGAATCATGTTAGGTTCATTTGTTTTAAGTTCTGGTTATTATGATGCTTATTATATTAAAGCACAAAAAGTTAGACACTTAATCAAAGACGAATATGAAGCAATTTTTAATGAAGCAGATTTAATTCTTTCTCCTGTTGCTCCTACAACTGCACCAGAGTTTGGAAGCTTTAAAACTTCATTAGAAATGTATTTAAGTGATATCTACACAATTTCAGTAAACCTTGCTGGTTTACCGGCTATATCTTTACCTGTTGATAAAGACGAGGAAGGTATGCCTGTTGGATTACAATTAATAGGAAAAGCTTATGATGAGCAAACTTTATTTGACGGTGCTTTATCTTTAGAAAAAGCAGTAAATTAATAAATTATATATAGAATTAGGATTATAGATTATGAGAATTAGAAAAAGAGCATTAACGTTTGAAGACGTGTTATTAGTACCAGCAAAATCAGAAATTTTACCTAAGGCAGTTTGCTTAGAGACAAAATTAACAAAAAATATTACATTAAACATTCCATTTGTTTCTGCTGCAATGGATACAGTTACTGAATATGAAGCTGCTATTGCTATGGCTAGACTTGGTGGTATCGGTATTATTCATAAAAATATGGATATCGAAACTCAAGCATTACAAGTTAAAAAAGTAAAAAAATCTGAATCTGGAATGATTATTGACCCAATTACTATTAAAATGGATCAAACTCTTCAAGATGCAGAAGATATTATGGCTGAATATAAAATCTCTGGTGTTCCTGTTGTTGATGATAACAAAAATCTTTTAGGTATTGTTACAAACAGAGATATGAGATTTACTAAAGACTTCTCTCAAAAAGTAAGTGAAAAAATGACTATGATGCCATTAATCACTGCTAAAGAAGGTACTACTTTAGAAGATGCTGCTGATGTTATGCATTCTAATAAAATTGAAAAATTACCAATCGTTGATGATAACAACAAGTTAATTGGTTTAATTACAATTAAAGATATCAACAAAAAAAGAGAATATCCAAATGCTTCTAAAGATTCATTAGGAAGATTAATTGTTGGTGCTGCTATTGGTGTTGGACAATTAGACAGAGCTACTGCATTAGTTGAAGCTGGTGTTGATGTTCTTGTAATGGATTCAGCTCATGGTCACTCTAAAGGTATTTTAGATTCAGTTAAAGATATCAAGTCTAAATTAGACGTAGAAATCATTGCTGGTAACGTTGCAACTAGCGAAGGTACTGCTGCATTAATTGAAGCTGGTGCTGATGGTGTTAAAGTTGGAATTGGTCCTGGTTCTATTTGTACTACTAGAATCGTTGCAGGTGTTGGTGTTCCACAAATTTCTGCAATTGATGAGTGTGCTGCTGAGGGTGCTAAACATGGTGTTCCAGTTATCGCTGATGGTGGTATTAAATACTCTGGTGATGTTGCAAAAGCATTAGCTGTTGGTGCATCTTCAGTTATGATGGGATCAGCATTAGCTGGTACTGACGAATCTCCAGGTGAATTAATTTTATTCCAAGGAAGAAAATTCAAATCATACAGAGGAATGGGTTCTATTGGAGCTATGACTAAAGGAAGTACTGATAGATATTTCCAAGAGGGAACTGCTGCTGATAAACTTGTACCAGAAGGTATTGAAGGTAGAGTTGCATATAGAGGTTCTATTGCTGATATTATTCACCAAATGACTGGTGGATTAAGATCATCAATGGGTTACTTAGGTTCAGGAACAATTTCTATTTTCCAAGAAACTGCTGAATTCGTTGAAATTACATCTGCAGGACTTAAAGAGTCTCATGTTCATGATGTAACTATTACTAACGAAGCTCCAAACTACCACGTATAAAAAAAGAGGTTTATAACAGCCTCTTTTCTCAAATTTCTGCGTTTTTCGCAGAAATTTTTTTACTCACGTACTACGCGTACGCTCCCACAAAAAATTTTACTCTCGCCTTGAACTTTAATAAAATAGTCAATTCTAAACCTTTTTTTGATAATATAAAATTATTATTTAAAGGATTTTAATGTCACCTGATGAAGTAAAGATAATTGCTGATACTTATGAGATAGTAAAAAATATATCAGAAAATAAATCTAATGGGTTATTGCCAGTATATAGTGCAATTGGTGGAGCAATAGCAGGTGCAATATTTACCTCTATCCCAATTTTTATCTTAGAAAGAAGTAAACAAAAAAAGCTTTCTAAAAGTATTAAAGCTTCATTGTTAGCTGAAATAGCAGCTTTATTGGAAATTATTAAACGTAGAGAATACGTAAAAAAGTTGGATGAAGTGATCAATACACTAAATGATGAACTAAAGGGTGCGCAACATAAATTTGCAGTCGAAGTACCTAATCACTATTCAAGAGTTTATCAAAATAATTGTTCAAGCATTGGTGTTTTAGAAGAATGTTTAGCAAGGGATATTGTTGTTTTTCATAATTTAATAGATGCTGTTGTTCAAGATATTAAAGTTGGTGGTATGATGAGTAAGGGATTTGATATTGAAGGATTTATTCAAACAAAAAGTATTCTAAAAGAAGCAGTAATACTAGGTAATGAAATAATTAAATCAAGTAAAGTTTGAGTTTTCATTTTTTATACTTTTACAAAACAAACTCTCAATAATTCCACACATATTTTCCTTTTACAAAAATTAAAGTTATAATTATAATATGAAATGATTAAAAGGAGTTACTATGAAATATTCTACAAAATCAAAAAAAAGTGTTCAAGAAGTTGTTGATTCAATTGTTAGAAACTCTAAAAAAAGAGATTTTGGTGTAATGAATATATGTGATGTACATAATATGTTACATTCAAAAGGTGCTTCATTTACGGGTGATTGTCAGGTTTTAGATATTAGTAATCCTCATCATGTATTAAATCTTTTATCTACGTCGATGGACATGAGTATGATTCTTCCATCAAAAGTATTTATTCACTCAGAAAATGGTGAAACTGTAATTTCAATGATTAAAGCAAAACAGTTTTATAGAAAATTTACAGATAAACTTGACAATGTAGCAGATGAAGTTGAAAAAGAGATGATTGCTATTATTGATTCTTCAAAATAAGAAAGCAAGATATTTTTTAAAATTAACCTCTATGGTTAAATTTTAACTAAAAGAGAGGTGTATCTTTAACACCCCTTTTTTTAATTAGTTATTTTGATTTTGTGTAAAATCATGAGTAACAGCATGATTATTTAGATGTTCTTCTAATGCTAGTTTATACTCTTTCGTAAAGTACTCTATGATGTCATCTTTATCTGCAAGCATATCTTCAGCTGTTTTATACGATGTACATGCCATGTATGTACTAAATCGTACTGAACCATATAAATATGAAGCACTTACTTCACCTAATGTTAGTCCTTGATTTAGTTGTTGATTTGCAATTTCAATCTGAGCATCAGCTCTTTGTAAAAATTCGTTTGTTTTTTCGCTCATAATTTATTATCCTGTTTTTATTTGAATTATAGTCTAAAAATTGTTATAAACTAGAATTTTAGTAAAATATTTTTTACCTAAAATTATTGCTAGTAACTTTTATACTCTTTTATTATATTAAACCGCGATAATTCTGCAACAAACTTCAGATACTATCTTCCCAAAGGATAAATATGAAAACAATGACATGTAGAGAATTAGGTGGAGCTTGTGATGAGGCTTTTTCTGCTAATACTTTTGATGAATTAGGTGAGTTGAGTAAACAACATGCAAAAGAGATGTTTGATAAGCGAGACTTACCACACTTAGAAGCTTTAAAACAAATGGGTGAACTAATGAAAGATAACAATAGTTTAATACAATGGATGCAATCAAAAAAAGAATATTTTGATAATTTACCGCATAATAACTAAGCCACTTTAAACTTTCTTTTGTTACTATAATAGTTACTGATTTCAAAAGAGGATAATTATATGCTTAGTAAAAAAATAATTGGATATTACAGAATATTAAAAGAGAAGAGGGTTGATGATTTATTAATATCAGCTGGGATTCTTGGAGTTATTGTTGGATTACTTACAATACCGATTATTAATCAAATAGCAGTATGGCCAGTGTTAATTGGTGTTTGCATGAAGTTATATGATTTTACTGAGGAAATAGAGAGAAGTATAATTCCTTATGATTTTAATAAGTTATTACCTCCTCCAAAAAAGAGAAACTAATATTCTCTATAGCTTATAATCAATAAAATCTTTTACACTATAAGTTTTATATACAGACAGTTGTTTGTATATAATTTCTTTTTCTTCATCACTTTTTGCATTTTCGTACTCTTTTTCTATTTCTAATATACTTTCTAGAGTCGCTTTTATTTTATTTACTTCTTCTGTAGTCATATAATCATTGTATTTGCCATGTCCTACGTAAAAGGCTACTTTTCTTAGGCTATCTAGTATTTGTTCTATTTCTTGATCTATGCTCATTTATTGATTCCTTATAATTGCTGTAGTGTAACTAAAAGGTTTTTAAATTTTCTTTTTATTTAAAATACTTAATGATATATATTGTAAAGTTTGCGTAAACTAATTGCCAAATATTTAAATACTTTAGGAAATTAAATGCTTAATAAAATAGAAAATGAAATAAATGAATTTACAAAAGATATTAAAGAAGCTAAAGGTTGCGATGAAATGATTAACTACGTAAATAGTAGTTATATTGCTTGTATAAAACTTTTGATGTTTGCATCTAGTACGTTCTCTTTATATACTAGGGTGATATTGTTTCTTTTTATTGCTTCTGCTGGTTTATTAATGTCTACAATTATTGGAGCGATACCTGTAGGTCTTATTCCTTTTTTAATATTAACATTACTTTTATTTACTTTGATTTTAGTTTCTACTACTCAATGTAGGAAGCTTCTTATAATAAGTATTCAGAATTCTAAAAAAGAGATAGAAGAAAAATAAGGCTTAAGTTAGTCAAATTGACTAACTTATTTTACGCTACAAGCACCATCTATACAATCATCATTTTCTTCATCCCATGATGAAAGTGCAGTTCTTGCAACTACTCCTGCATTTGTAAGTGCTACTAAATCTGTCATTTCTATTAATTCTTTTTTTGTAATACCATCATTTAGGGCTTCTTTATATCTTCTATTTGTACAAGCTGTACATCCTCTTGTAAGTGTTACTGCTAATCCAATAAGATGTTTTTCTCTTTTTGATAAACTCAATTCTTCGCTTGTTTGTCCTAATACTTTTACTGTTTTTAAATCTGTAGCTGTCATTTTTAATCCTTAATTATATACCGACTAGTTGGTCTGTGAGTTATATTAACAAAATAATCTTTAATTTACCTATGTAATTCTTTCACCTTAGGTGTTATTAACTACTTTTTTTATACAATCACGTAAAAT
Organism: Poseidonibacter lekithochrous; assembly: GCF_013283835.1. Taxonomy (GTDB): domain Bacteria; phylum Campylobacterota; class Campylobacteria; order Campylobacterales; family Arcobacteraceae; genus Poseidonibacter; species Poseidonibacter lekithochrous. The sequence continues at coordinate 1,637,128 of NZ_CP054052.1, forward strand.
TAAATCAAGGAAATTGAACATGAATTTAATGTTATTTGGTGCACCTGGCGCAGGAAAAGGTACACAAGCAAAATTTTTAATTGAGAAATATGATATTCCTCAAATCTCTACTGGAGATATTTTAAGAGCAGCAATCGCTGATAAAACTGATATGGGTATGGAAGCTAAGAACTTCATGGATGCTGGTCAATTAGTTCCAGATTCTACAATTATTGGTATTATCAAAGATAGATTAGCTGAAGATGATTGTAAAAAAGGGTTTATCTTAGATGGTTTCCCAAGAACATTACCTCAAGCAGAAGCTTTAAATTCTTTAATGAATGATATGAAAATTTCTTTAGATAAAGTTATCTCTTTAGATGTTCCAGATGAATTAATCGTTGAGAGAATTACTGGAAGAAGAACTTCTAAAGTTACTGGTAAAATTTACCATATGACATTTAATCCACCAGTTGATGAAAAAGAAGAAGATCTTATTCAAAGAGCTGATGATACAGAAGAAACTGTAACTAAAAGATTAGCTGCATACCACGATCAAACAGCTCCATTAATTGATTTCTACAAAAACATGGGTGTTATTGTAGAACTTGATGGTACAAAAGATGTATCAGAAGTAACAGTTGATATGCTTGCATCTCTTGCAAAGTAATTAACAATACTAATATAAAAGAAGTCAAACATAGTTTGGCTTCTATTTATATACTCAATTTATAATTTACATCATTTAATTCTAAAATACTTTTTGATTCTAATTCACTTATTTTTTTTATAAGTTCTTCTTGACTTTCAAACTCTAATTTTTTACATATTGATTCTATTAATTCATACTTTGTTTTTTTATTAGTTTTTAATTGAGTTTTTTCTTCTTCTTTTTTGATATTGTTTCTTTGAGTTATTACTGTTTTTAAATACATATCTACAGCTTTTGTATTTAGTTCATTTTCAATTGAGAAAATATCAACACTTTTTAGTATTTCTTCTACTTTATCTTTTAGTGCTTCAAAGCCATATTCGTTTGTATCCTTAATTAGTTCAGCTATTTTCTCATCAATTAAAGCTAGTTCATCAGTAGCCATTGTTTCCCTTATTTTACTATTTATTATATTTGTGATTTTATCATAAAACAGAATTAATCAAAATAACAAAATGATATTCACGCTATATTCTTGTGTTAAACTCATAAAAAAAGGAATATTATGAAGAAAACTATTATATTTTCTCTTCTATTTATTTCTACACTCTTTGCATTTGAAGATTTGAATTTAGAAAACTTTGAAGAAAAAACAATAGATAAAAAAGTAATTTTAGATTTTTATACAATAGGATGAAGTGCTTGTGAGGACTTAGGTGAAAGTCTTACAATATATAATACAAGTAATAAAGATGATGTATATATCTATAAAATTGATATGTTAAAACAAAAAGAATTAGCAGATGAATTTAGTGTAAAAGTTTTGCCTACTTTGATATATTTTAAAAATGATGAAATAATTGAGCGAGAATTAGGTAGAAAAACAGTAAAACAAATACAAAATAGTGTAAAGAAGTACTTACTAGGAAATTAATATGAAAACATTTAATAAAGAAGAATTAGAACAAAAAGTTATAGATAAATTAAAAACAATAAATGATTTAGAGCTCCCAATAAATATCTATGATTTAGGTCTTATTTATAATATTGATATAAAAAACAGTACAGATAATATAGAAGTAAATATTAATATGACAGTAATTAATTCACGTTGTAATAGCACAAAATCATTCACTGATTTGATTATCCAAGAAGTGCAAAGTATTGATGACGTTCATATATGTAATGTAAAATTTGTTTTTTCACCTAAATGGGAATTAACAATGATTTCTGAGGATGGATTGCAACTCTTACGAAATTCAAAATCTTAAGCTATATAAAACCGCTATAAATCTTTGTTAGAATATTTTATATAAATTATACAAGGAGTATTAATGAAAAACTTACTTCTATTATTAGTAATATTTTGGACTCAAAATATTCTAGCTCAATCAAAATTTATTAGAGAAGATAATATCATTTTTGATAAAGAATTGAAACTTTATTGGCAAGATAATATTGATGTAACAAAAACAAAACTCAGCCTAAAAGATTCACAAAAATACTGTAATAACTTACAGTTGAATACGTATAAAGATTGGCGTTTACCCACATACGAAGAACTTTTAAGTATTAGTGACTATGCTGTATATAAACCTAAAATAAATGAAATATTTGAAAATAGTGCATCAGGACATTATTGGTCTATTATATACAAGCGTATTGCTTTTGGTGAAGAGTGGAGAGCAATAAATGATTATTATGTGCAACGTATTTATTTTAGTGATGGTTATTCTTATGATAATGATAGAACAGGGAAAGCATACGTAAGATGCGTAAGAGAGTAGTATAATTCCAAAGCTTGTAGCTTTGGAATTAATAATTATTTAATAGATAATACAGTTACAGTAAAGTCTAAATCTTTTCCAGCTAATGGGTGATTTGAATCTACCTCTACAGTATCTTCAAGGATTTCTGTGATTACTACTTGAATAGATTCACCATTTTGTCCTTGACCTTGCATAGGCATTCCTACTTCTAGTTCTAATCCACCAAATTGCTCAATTGGTACAATTTGTTTCATAGCTGGATTATGTTCCCCATAAGCTTCTGCTGCTGGTACATTAATCTCTCTAGTTTCGCCTTCATTCATATCTATCATTCTACTTTCTAATCCAGGGATTAATTGTTCTGAATCAAAAGTAAATTCTAAAGCATCTTTGCCAATATTGCTATCAACAACTTCTCCTTCGATTTTAAGTTCGTAGTTGATTGAGATTACTTGATCTTTTTGCATAGCCATATTGACTCCTTATTATTTTTGTGCATTACTATATCTTAATAAGTTACTATTCCAAATTAAAATAACTCTTTTAAAGATTATTTTTTTGTTTAGATATTTTTAGAAACTAATTAAGTAAAAAAGAATATAATTTGTCCAATAAAAATAATAGGGAATAATATGACAATAGCTGTATATTGTGGTTCTAGTGCTGGAAACAATAGTGAATATGAAGAAAGAACAAAAGATTTTGGTAAGTTTCTTGCTTTAAATAATATAAATGTTGTATATGGTGGTGGAAGAGTAGGGCTTATGGGTGTTTTAGCTGATACTGTTATTGAACATGGTGGGAAAGTATGTGGAGTTATCCCTGAAAAATTAAAAGAAAAAGAATTAGAACATACAGGTATTACAGAGCTTAGAGTTGTGGCGGATATGCATGAGCGTAAAGCAACAATGGCTGAATTATCAGATGCTTTTGTAGCACTTCCAGGAGGTGCTGGTACTTTAGAGGAAATATTTGAGGTTTGGACATGGGCACAATTAGGATTTCATAATAAACCTTGTGCTCTTTTTAATATAAATGGTTTTTACGATAAATTAATAGATATGTTAGAGACTATGTCCCTTGAAGGGTTTTTAAAAAAAGAGTATGTTGATATGATAATTAATACAGATTGTGAAGATAAACTATTAGAAACTTTACAGAAGTATCAAGCACCAAAACATAAGTGGTAAAGTAGTTAAACAAGAAGTTTTACTTCCTGTTTAATTTTTTCATTTCTTTTTTTCGATCTTTATGAAATGCTTTTTCATCTTTCTTTTGCGATTTATCATACTCTCTATCATATTTTCTTTCTTCTTTTTCAAGTTCTTTATTGTACTTATACTCTTCCTTATCAGCAGAATGTGGTTTTCCTTTTCCAGTCCATGCTGGTTTACCTGCCCATGAGGGTTTTTCTGCAGAAGCTATTTGAGGTATAAAGAGTAAACTTACTAGTCCAATAGCTGTAATTAACTTTTTCATAGTAATCTCCTTTTATTTTATGGCTTAAGTATACAAGAAAATTGTAGAATGATTGAGGGATAAGATAATGGGTTTACATTAAAATGTAAACCCATGATTTTATAATTTATCTCTTTTTCTAAAAAATAAAACTAATGCAATTACTGCAAATGTTACACTTACTAATGAAATTGGAGGTAATCCACCATGCCATTTAGCAACTTTTAGCCAACCACTTAATCCCATTACTACTAAGTGAATAATAATAAATAATGAAGCTAGAATTTGTAATGTATAAATTTTAACATAGTTAGTTTTATTAATTAACCAAAAACAATAAATAGCAATTAATCCAGAGAATATAATTAATTCTCCACTTAATGAAAGTTTACTTCCATCAAAAAACTTACCATAATAAGCAGTACCAAAAATACTTAATGATAATAAAATATGAAGATAAGCACTGTGTAATGAAGCAGTACCCCATGCTTTTACTTTGCTAATATCACTTTTGAATAATCCATAGTGTAAAGCAGCGATAAAACAGTATACTACAGATACCATTGACATTGATTTATTGAATAAAAACACTGGTAAGTGTGTTGGGTTTACATTTCCATATACAATGTATCTTACATATGTATAGATTGTAGTACAGATGAAAACTAATGCAAATTTCATTAGCATATTTAGATGTTCTTTATCAGAATCGATTGTTATGTTCGCAGACATAGAGTTCCTTACTTGTGTTCTTTTTATGATTTGTATTGATAATCATTATTGGAAATATAGAAGATAAATACTTAAAATTTAATAAAAAAATAAATTCTTATAACGTCATAAGTAACATTAATGAAGAAAGAATAATGTTGTAAAGCCCATGAATATGTTATTTTGTGATTTTTATGTGATTTTTGAAATTATGTAAAATATTGCTGTTTTATAATTTGTTTTTGAGAGTGGTTTTCAATAATATTCCAAAAAAATGAAATATTATTGAATATTTTGTTATGAAATTGATTTAATAAGTATTGTAAATTCTAAGTCACAACCAGCAAGAGGATGGTTATAATCAACAGTAACATCTTCATTAGTTACTTCTGTAACAGTTGCTCTTATTACTTCTTGGTTTTCTTCTTCACCTTCTAGTACCATACCAATTTCTAAGTTGATACCTTCAAACTCTTCAATAGGAAGAATTTGTGATAAAGCTTCATCATATTCACCATAAGCTTCATTTGAAGGAACATTAATAGTTTTTGATTCACCTATATTCATATCTTCGATTCTAGACTCTAATCCTGGGATTATTTGTCCACTTCCGTATACAAATTTTATTGATTCACCATCCATGTTATCTTCAATCATTTCTTCATTGATTTTAAGTTCATAGTTCATTTCTACAGTTTGGTCTTTTTTAATTGCCATGTTTGTCCTTATGATTTAATTTCGTTATATCCAAGTGTATTAGATAATTACTTCACCTTTTGGTGTATTTCTTACATCTTCAAGTTGAAAACATACGTTAGCAATATTTCTTGCTGATGTTTGTTTGTGTTCAGAAACAACTTTGTGTATTGTTTTTATTTCATCTTTATCGAAAAGTGATTCATCAAATTCTTCTTCCATTTGAACAAATTTTAATTCAATAAAGTTTTTCTTTTTGATCACTTCAATATCTAAATAGTCTAATAATTCTTGAATAAGAAAAAGTCTTTCATCTTCTTCATCTAAGTCTTCTTCGTTTGCAATAATATCAAATAACTCAGCTATTAAAAGTGGCTCAGGATTTCTAGCACTTTTTATATATTCTTCGTTAAATATTTTTTTATCGCAAAATTTTTGATGATTATAGTCCATTAAGAAAAGCATAATTGACAGCTTTTTATCGTTTAAATGGTCTACTTCTTTGTGTAACATATACAAAATCACATTTGCTATTTTTGTAATATCTATATTCAAGCAATTTCCTTTTTTTTAATTGCAGAAGTATACAATAAAATTTCATTTTATATGTTTAATAATAGTATGTAAGAGTATATTTTTCTAGAAGAATAAAGAAGATAAGAAATCCGCAATAACTGCGGATATTCTTAGATTTGGTAATCAGGTGTATTATCATCCCAGTCGAAGATAAAACACATAGGAAGTTTGTCGTATTTGTTTAAAATAATAGCTGCTATATATGCAGATACAAAAATAGACAGTATTGCTAAAGCTGATGCAAAGGCTAATGTAGAAAGTCCTGTAAGACCTTGCCCAACAGTACATCCAATAGATAACATACCACCAGTACCCATTAAAGCACCACCAAACATATTATATTTAGCTCTATTAATATTCTGATTTGCAGTACATCCAAAGCTAAATTGTTTATTCATTTTAGACATTGAAAATGCACCAAGTATTACCCCAATAATTAAACTAATACCAAATGTTAATTCGTTTACCTCATAAAAACTAAATAGTTCTAAAGATTTAGCCGTAGGGTAAACAAAAGTAATTGCTGTTAATGTAATTTCTCGCTCTAAACTATCTTCGCCCATAACGCCCGTAACATACCAAGAAGCAGCGACTAGTAAACCAATAATAGCTCCATCAAATAGACTAAGAACTCTTTTTGTTCTTTTTAGAAAATATATTAAAGTTACTACTAATAAGCCAACTACAAGATATACATTCATTTGCACATTTTGAATATATGATGAAATACTAATTAATGTTTCATTTGCAACAATAGGGTCAAGAATTCCATGGATAAGACCTTTACTTGTTGCAAAGGCAAATATTCCAATAAAAATTAAAGCAATCAAAGAGTTTGAATCACCTTGTGCAAATTTTATTAAATGTCTATTCCCACATCCATCTGCTATCATCATACCAACACCAAACATTGCACCACCTAGAATGATTGTTGCGTAGTTAAGATTTTCTCTTAGATATACAGATTCACTTAAATCAACTTCAAAATGATTTGACATAAGAGTAGTAGCTATTATTGCTACAATCATTGCCATTATTACAGAAGATGCTCTTTTTGTAGATTTAGTTAGAATATAATCTTTGATTGATCCGCTAAAACAAAACTGTTTTTTTTGTGCAACCATTCCAAAAATAATACCAATTCCTAAACCTAAAAGGTTTATTATCTCATAAGTTTCTAAATCAAACATATTTAAACCTCTTGGTTTTCAGCTCTCATATCTTCAAGTCCTTCTAAGATATCAATAGCATCTTCTTGTGATAAACTATTGTTCTCAATATCTTTTAAAACTTCAGTGAAGTAGTTTCTTACTTCTTCCATATATTTTATTTCATCTTTTTTTGCTTTTTTACTAGATCCAGCTTTTACTAGCTCTTCTATATTTTCATTTACTTCTTTTAATACGTCATTTCTTAATAAGTCTTCTAATGTTTTTATTTGATTCATAATTAACCCTATATTTATTTTTTTGAATTATAACCAAATAAATATAAATAAAATAGGTATTAAGAATACTTATTTCGATAAAAATAGAAATAAAATGATGGATGATAATAATCATATAACGAATTTAACAAATTAAAGGTATAATATTTCTTTAAATTTAGAATTATGGAAATATAAATGAATGATGAACAATTAGCAAAATGCTTAGCTGAATTAGGAAATATCACAAGATTAAAAGTTTTTAAATTATTAGTTAAAGCAGGGGAAGAGGGAATGCCCGTAGGTGCAATTCAAGAAAAATTAAATGTGCCAGGTTCCACTCTTTCTCATCATATAACAAAACTAATATCAGCAGATTTAGTAATACAAAAAAGAGAAGGTAGAACCTTACATTGTATTGCGAACTTTGAAGTTTTAAATAGTGTAGTTGGTCAATTACAAGACCAGTGTTGTATAGGATTTTAGAAAGGATATATTTTGAATATAGATACATTGCTAGTTTATTTAGTAGTTACTTTTTTTTATGTTACTAGTCCTGGACCTGCTGTTGTATTAGCAATAATTAATGGACTTAGATCTAATATGAAAACTGTTGCAATTTCTTCTTTTGCTAATATTTTAGGATTGTTTATTTTATCAAGTGCTTCTATTTTAGGATTAGGAGTATTACTTACTACTTCGGCAACTTTATTTATGATAGTTAAATTTATTGGAGCATTTTATTTAGTTTATTTAGGGATTAAATTTATTAAAAATAAAAATGTATTAAATATTGATGATATTAACTCAAATAAAAAAATAAAAAGTAATAAGTCTTATTTTTTTGAATCGTTCTTTTTAGCTGTTACAAATCCAAAACCTATACTATTTTTCACTGCTATTTTCCCGCAGTTTTTAGATCTTAGTGTTTCTATACTACCACAGTTTTTGATTATGACATTTGCATTTTTGTTTATATCATTTTTCTCACTTTGCTCATATGCTTATTTAGCTAAAAAATCTAAATCATATTTAAGCGATAAAAATAGAATGAATTGGTTTCATAAAATAACTGGTGGAATTTTTATTTCTATGGGAATAGGGTTATTAAGTCTAAAAAATCATAATTAATTAAATTTTGATATTGAATAAAGGAGACAAAATATGGAAGTAATTACGTTCTTATTTATTATGACTTCAACAATTATTATATTAACTCCAGGTCAAGATATGTTACTTGTAATGTCAAGATCATTAGCTCAAGGGCAAAAAGCTGGAGTTATTACAGCCCTTGGAGTTAGTATTGGACTTATGGGGCATACTTTATTAGCTACTTTAGGACTCGGAGCTTTATTAATGGCTAGTGACTGGGTCTTTAATATTATCAAATATATTGGTGCTGCATATTTAATTTATATTGGTTATCAATTATTAACAAGTAAAGAACACAAATTAGCAGTAAAAGATGATATTCCAAAAGTATCATATACAAAAATGTTTATTCAAGGAGCATTTTCTAATATAAGTAATCCTAAAATTACAATTTTTTATTTCTCATATTTACCACAATTTGTTGTTCCCAATGGGGGAAGTGAAGCTTCTCAATTATTTATTTTAGGGCTTACATTTGCTGTACTTACTTTTTTATTAAAAGCACCAATTGGACTGTTATCTGGATTATTATCTTTTTGGATAAAAACAAGACCTTATTTATTAAATTATATTCATAAAACAAGTGGAACTATTCTAATTGCTTTAGGAGTTAAACTGGCATTGGAAGATAGAAATTAACTTTTAATAATAATGTTAGTTGAGAAAAAGTAGTTGAAAGTTAACTACTTTTTTTCGTGATTTAGTACGACTAATAGAATAATATATTAACTTAAGCTTTTTCTTATTAATTAATGATTATAGTTCTCAATATTATATTTTAGAAGGATTTTGTCTATATGTTATCGTATTATAAAGAGTTATTTGCGTATATACAAAATCTAGTACGTGATAAAGAGTATGCTAAAGATATAACACAAGAGACTTATATGCGTACTTTAGAAGCTAATACAAATACTCCTATTGATAATAAAAGAGCCTTTTTATACAGGGTTGCAAAAAATATCATAATTGATCAAGCAAGAAAAAATAATAAAACTAATTTTATTGAATTTGAAGAAAAAGATATTCTCTCAAAAGATATTCAAGCCGAAGAAATAGTATTAAAATTAAATGAAGATCAAGTTTTATATGAAGAAATAAAAAAATTACCACAAAAAAGAAGACAAGTTTTTGTATTGTATATTGTTGAAGGATACTCGAGAAAAGAGATTTCTCAAGTTTTAAATATTACAATAGCTTCTGTTGAAAAGCATATATCAAGGGCTTCTCTTCAAATTAGAGAGAGTTTAGAATCAAACAAGGATATTATTGGTGAATAAGGTTACAATTCAAGAGCAAGCCTGTAATTGGTTAAATCTTAAAAAAGAAAAATGTCCTACTTTTAATAATGAAGAATTTTTAGTCTGGTTAAATGAAAAAGAAGAACATTTTAGTGCTTACAAAAAAGAAGAAGAGTTAAGAAAAAATATAAGTGCTATTTCAAATGATGTTTTAAAAGAGTTAAGTAGTGAAGTTTTTAATGAAATTAAAGAGAATAAAAATAGAAAAATTTTATTTAAAGCTATTATTCCATATTCTCTTGCTGCTTCATTACTTTTGATTTTATCTTTTTCTATTTTTGAAATGTTTAAAGGTCCTGAAGTTTTATATTCAAAAGAGTTCATAACTAAAAATAAAGTTCTTACTAATATTAAATTAAAGGACAACTCTATAATTTCACTTGATTCTAATACTACTTTAAAAATCAAATATTATGAGAAGTCAAGAGAAGTATTACTGAAAAAAGGAAAAGCTTTCTTTTGGGTAAAATCAAATAGAAATCGTCCTTTCCTTATAAATGCCAATTTTACAAATGTTGAAGTAATTGGAACAAAGTTTGAAGTAAGTAATATCAATAATCGTGTTGATGTAAATGTTAAAGAGGGACGAGTAAAAGTGGCTAAAGTTTTTAATAAAAATAAAAAACCAAGAATTTTAGTACTATTAGAAAAAGGGCAAAAAGTTTCACTTAATAGTAATGGTGAAATAGATAAACTTCAAAATATTAATGTTAAATCTATTGCTCCCTGGGAACAAGGAAAATTAATATTTAAACAAGATAGTTTAAAAAATGTTATGTACGAATTTTCTAAGCATTTAGATATCGATGTGAAATTTGAAACAAAAAAGAGTTCCTTATATGCAATAACAGGGGAATTTAATACTAATAAATTTGATAACTTATTAAAATCTTTACCTCTAATTCATCCAATTTCTATAGAAAGAACTGCTAATAAAATTCTAATAAAAGAGAAATTTTAAAATTTCTCTAAATTTCCTGTCAACTTTTTTTTGCTTTAACGTCTTCTTATATAAGAGAACAATTCTCATAATCATTATACAAGGAAGAATAAATGAATATATTAAAATCATCTTTAATAATTCCAGGACTTGCTATACTATTACAAACAAATGGTTTAGCAGAACAGTTATACTCAACAAATACTTCATTATTAATTGAATCAATCCAAGAAGTATCTAAAATTTCAAATATACCTTATATTGTTGATACAAATATTTTAAAAGGTAAATCAGCAAAGATTATTAATAGTGTTGAAGGTGTAAATAAGGCTTTAGAAGAGATATTAAGAGGTAGTGGTTTAGATTTTGTTATCAAAAATAATACTATTATTATAAAAGAGAAATCTAATAAAGTTAAAGAACATAATAATCAAAATAGAGCAAAACTTGGTGATATTACTGTAAAAAGTGATTTTTTATCAAATGTAGACTATGAAGATTTACAGTATTTTGGTGGAAGTAGAACTGTAATTGATATAGATAAATCAAAAAATTTAGGTGATGCTTCTATTTCTGATTCTATGAAAAGAATTCCAGGTGTTATTTCATCAAAACAAGATGGAACAGGTGGCTCTTCATCATCATTAAATATTGGTGTTAGAGGAATGGCTCAAAGGTTATCTCCAAGAACAACTGTTTTATTAGATGGGATTCCTTTATCAGTTGCACCATATGGGCAACCTCAATTATCTTTAGCTCCAGTTTCATTTGATATGTTATCAAGTATAGATGTTATTAGAGGAGGGGGAAGTGTAAGATATGGACCTCAAAATGTTGGAGGAATTATTAACTTTAATACAAAAGATATTCCAGAAGAATTCCAAGGTACTATTCAAGCAAGTGGAACTTATTATACAGAAGGTGAGAGTAAACTTGAAGGTAAATCATATTCTCTTTTTACAGGTGGAATGATTAATGAAAATAATGGATTAGCACTTTTTTATGATGGCAAAAAAGGTTCATCTTGGAGAGATCACTCAAAAACTAATATTGATAATATTATGTTAAAAACAAAACATAAACTAAATGATAATCATACTTTAAAAACAAGACTTACATACTATACTGCAAATAATGACATGCCGGGAGGTTTAACTCAAGCAGAGTATGAAGAAAATCCATATCAATCAAAAAGACCTTATGATAATTTTGAAGGAGATAGAAAAGAGTTAGCTTTATTTTATGATGGACAATTAAGTGATACTACTTTTGCTGAAATAAAAACTTTTTATAATACAAGTGATAGAACTTTTATTTACTCAAGAGGTGCATCTGATATATCTACAAGATTAGATACTTTACCTAGAGAGTATAAAGTTTTTGGATTAGAAGCTAGAGTTTCAGAGCAAATTAAATTAGGAAGTATTGATTCGGAATTATCTTTTGGTTATAGATATATAAAAGAAGATGCTGATGAAAAAAGACATAGAAGAAGTTTTACTGCTGGGTCTGATCCTTATTCTGTATCAGCTGTAACAAATAGAGATAGTCACAATGAAACAAAAGCACATGCTTTGTATACTGATTGGAGATTTGATTTAGATAAGCTTACTCTTACTCCTGGACTTAGATATGAAAAAGTTGATATTTCAAGACTTAATAATCTTACGGCTTTTGAAGAAGATATTAATTATACAAAAGCCTTACCTTCTTTAAATGTAAGTTATAAATTAAATGATTCATGGACAACATATGGAAGTTATAATAAATCTTTTGGAAGTGTTCAACATTTACAGTTAAATCTTCAAGATAAAGGACAAAATACACTAAAGCCTGAAACAGCAGATATCTATGAAGTAGGAGCAAGATATTTTAATGATAATGCTGATTTTGAAACTACGCTATTTTACATAGACTTCGAAGATCAATTAGGATATAGCAGTGTTGTTAAAAAATGGGAAAATAGGGGAAAAACAGTTCATAAAGGTATTGAATTAGCTGGAAACTTATATCTTGATGATATTGCAGAGATTTTAGAAGGTAGTAGTTTTTATGGAAACTATACATATTTAGATGCAAGATATAAAGAAACAAATGTTAATAATTATATTGAATTTACATCAAAACACACAGGATTAATAGGTTACAAATATAGTGAAAATAATGATTGGAGTGCATTTATAGAGATGTATTATCAATCAGAACAATATGCAGATAATCTAAATACTCAAGATGAAAATACAGCAGCTTCATTAGGAACAATGCCAGCTTATGCACTTACAAATATTGGATATACAAAATCTTTAGCTTTAGCTAATAATGATTTATCTTTTTCTTTAGGAGTTAAAAATTTATTTAATAAGGAATATTTTACTAGATCTACAGATACCTTAGGTAATGGTAAATATATTGGTGCACCTAGAGAAATATACTTTTCAATGAAATATGATTTCTAGGAAAATACATAAATATTTAGCAAAAATATTATTATTTTTTATTATTTCCATGACTTTATCTGGAAGTATTTTGTTATATAAAGAAGAGATAATTAACTCTTCTTTATGTATTCAAAAAAATAGTATTAGTATTTTAAATAAAAGTGCATTTATAAATAATATAAATAAACTTGCACATATAAAATCTATTATTTTTACAAAAAGTAATTACTACTATATAGTTTCTTTAAAAAATAAAAAGAAGTTATATTTTCAAAGTGATAATTCTCAAATACTTGATTGTAGATATATTGATATTACAAACTTTCTAAGCAAGCTTCATTATACGTTTTTTATTAGTAAATATTTTATTTGTTTTATTGGTATATCTATATGTTTCTTGCTTATTAGTGGTTTTTATATGATAAAAAAATTTAAGATACGAAACTTACATATGAATGTAGGCTTTATATCTTTTCCTTTTTTATTAATATTTATTTTAAGTGGAAGTTTTCTTCCTTTAAAAAGTATATTTATAAAGACTTTTTTTAATGAGTATAATACTTACCCTAGTGTAAAGCTAGTAAAAAATGATACTACATTAGACTTTGATAAGTTATATAAAAAGTTTTCAAAGGAAATAAAAAATGGAAGAATAACAAGAATTTATTTCCAAAAAAATAACTCTTCAGAATATATTTTTAGAATTAAATACTTGAAAGAAGTTCATCCTAATGGAAAATCATATTTAGTTGTAAATCCAAGTACTTATAAAATAATAGAAAATATAGATGCACGAAAACATCATGCATTAATTGGAATAGTAGAAAATATATATACTTTTCACTCAGCAAAATATGAAAATAAAATATACACATTTTTTGTATTTTTAATCTCTTTAATTTTAATTTTTTTATGTTTTAGGGTATTAAAAAGATAATCTAGTAAAACTTTATTTCTAGGCTATATTACAGAAATAAAGTTTGCTAGTTTTCTTACTTCTTATCGTGATTTGATACAGTTGATGGAATCGTATTTCCACTTGCTTGCATACTTAAAGCTTCTGGGTATTTCTTGTAATGTTCTCTTACAATTGAAGCTAGTTTTTCTTTTGTTTTAACATCTACACAGCCTTGTGCATTTAAAACCTCTGCTAGGTTTTTAACTAATTCATCTTGTGGTTTTTCTACTTTAGATGACCAAGAATCTAATAGTTTTTTATTTACAAAAGTAGGTAATGAGCCCATAATACCAACATCATTTTGTGAATGAATTAATAATCCAGAAGTTGTACCTCTATCTAATGTTAATACTTGGAATAAATATAAAGTATGATAATCAAGTTGAGCTTTTATATCTTGTACTGAAAACTCTTTTCTAGTTTTGAAAGCATTATTTATAATATTTATATATGTATCAATAACTCCCTCTCCAAATTTTAAAGCAAAAGTAGAATCATCTTCTTTATTAGCTGTTTTATAGTTTTCTAAATAAAAGTGACTAACTCCTCTATGCCTATTAAGTGCAGGAATATTAAAGTATTTATTACCTTGTTTTACTCCCTCTTCATAAGTAGAACTAGCTAAATCTTCAATAGCTTTATCAAAAATATTTTTATCTTCTTCATTTATAATACTAGGATTTAAATCAGCCATAACTCTCCAATAAGCTCCACCATCTCTTAGTTTTGTTAAAGATATATGAATATGGATTGATGGAACTTGCGGATTTTTTGGATGAATAATAGTAGAAATTGCACTAGCACTTTGTAATTTTTTTGTATCATCTTCATCATAATGAACTTGTGATACATTTACACTTGCTGTATTAAATAAAATATTATCTCTAGCTTCAAATCTAGAACCACCACCATGGATTCCTTCATCTCGAAGCCAAGTTACTTCTTCAAAGTTTTTGTTTTCACCAATTGTTTGACTTAAATTATTTAGTTTATCTACAAATTTTTTTTGTAATGTTCTAACTAAAGTGTATGCTTCAATAGCTTCATTTTCTTTACTCATAATCATTGTCATTAATAATAGCCTTGATAATTTTTCTCGTATTGTAACATATTTGATATTTTTGTCATAAAAATATTACTTTCCTTTGGTTATAATCCCAATGAAATTATAAGGTTTAGGAATAAATTTAATGAATATTGGAATTTATATATATGAAGATGCTGAAGTTCTGGACTTCTCAGGACCATTTGAGGTTTTCTCAACTGCATCAAGATTTTTGAAGAAAAAAGAAAAATTTAACGTTTATTTAATATCAGAAGAGAATAAGATAACAAAAGCAAGAGGTGGATATCAAGTCTTAGCAAATCATAGTTTTGCAGATTGTCCGAATTTAGATGTATTAATTGTTTCAGGTGGTGTACACACTAGAGAAATGAAAAAAGAAAATGTACAAAAGTGGATTAAAGAACAATCAAAAAAAGTTCATTTAACAACTTCTGTATGTACAGGAGCTTTTTTATTAGCAAGTTCAAAAGTAATCAAAAAACAAAATGTTACTACTCATTGGGAAGATTGTGAAGATTTACAAAAAGAGTTTCCTAAACTAAATGTAATAGAGAATAAAAGATGGGTAGAGGATGACTCTATTATCACTTCTGGCGGTATTTCTGCGGGAATTGATATGAGTTTATATTTAGTTAGTAAATTACATAGTAAAGACCTAGCAATAAAAACAGCAAACCAAATGGAATTTGATTGGACTGTAAATAAATAAAATAACACTTTTTTGACATACAAAGATAGTATAATAAGAGAAATAAAATATTATATTGGATTTATATGAAAGAATTTATACAGTTATTACCAAAAGCAGAGTTACATCTACATATTGAAGGTTCACTTGAACCTGAGTTGATGTTTTCTCTTGCTAAAAAAAATAAAATAGAGATACCTTACAAAAATATAGAAGATGTTAGAACTGCTTACAACTTCACAAACTTACAAAGCTTTTTAGATATTTATTACGCAGGTGCTAATGTACTTATTACAAAACAAGATTTTTATGATTTAACATGGGATTATATTTTAAGATGTGTAGAAGATAATGTAATTCATACTGAAATCTTCTTTGACCCTCAAACACATACTCATAGAGGAATAGCTTTTGAAACAGTTATAACAGGAATTAAAGAAGCATTAAATGATGCTCATAAGAAGTTTGGAATTACATCAAATATTATCATGTGTTTTTTAAGACATTTATCACAAGAAGATGCTTTAGAGACTTTTGAAATGGCATTAGACTATAAAGATGACATTATAGGTATTGGTCTTGACTCATCTGAAATTGGAAATCCTCCTTCAAAGTTTGAAGAAGTATTTAAAAAAGCAAAGGAAGAGGGTTTTAAGCTTGTAGCTCATGCAGGAGAAGAAGCTGATGTATCTTATATTTATGAAGCATTAGATTTATTAGATATTCACAGAATTGACCATGGTGTACAATCAATTAATTCAGAAGAGTTAATGGAAAGATTAAAAGAAGAACAAATACCTCTAACTGTATGTCCTAACTCAAATATAGAATTAAAAGTATTCCAAACATATAAAGAACACAATATTAAGAATATGTTAGATTATGGTCTTAATGTTACAGTTAATTCTGATGACCCTGCATATTTCAAAGGTTATATGAATAAAAACTTCTTGAATTTATGTGAAAACCTACCTTTAACAAAAGAAGATATTATCAAACTAGTAAAGAATTCATTTAGATCATCTTTTATATCTGATGAGTTAAAAGAAAAATACCTTAAAAAAGTTGACGAGTATATTTAGATATAATTCCATTTCTAAAGGAAGCAAATGGAAAATATCTTAAATTATATAAAAATAAATGAATTAATATCAACAGCAGGACAGCCAACAATAGAGCAGTTTAAAACAATTCAAGAGAATGATTTTGAAGTTGTTATAAACCTAGCTTTATGTAACTCTACAAATGCAATAGAAAATGAAGACAAGATTGTAAGTGAATTAGGAATGACTTATATTCATATTCCTGTTGATTTTGAGAATCCAAAATTAAGTGATGTAAAACAATTTTTAAATATTCTTCAAGCATTAGGGTCTAATAAAGTACTAGTTCATTGTGCAATGAATTATAGAGTTACTGCATTTATGTATGTATATCACAAATACATTTTGAAAACACCTTTTGATAACATTGACTTATCAATGTTCGAGCAATGGGGACCAGATGAAATCTGGCAATCTATTATAAAAGCTGATATTAAAGAGATAAAAGAAGCATAAAATAAGCCGTTTTAAGACATAAGTAAACCATATTCTTATAATACTTTAGATAACATTTCATTATTATTTAACTAAGAGATTATAAATTATAGTTCTAAAAATAGAGCACAACTATTATTTAAGAATGGAAAAAAATTGAGAATTGAGACAAGAACAGCAAAATTTGATGAACCATTATATTTAGAGAGTGGTAGGATTTTAGAATCTTACGAAATCGTATATGAAACTTATGGGGAACTAAATGAAGATAAATCAAATGTAATTGTTATTTGTCATGCTCTTGCAGGAAGTCATCACGCTGCAGGAAGATATGCAAATGAAGCAAAAGCTGGATGGTGGGATAAATTTATTGGAGATGGTAAAACTATTGATACTACTAAGTATTTTGTAATTTGTTCAAATAACTTAGGAAGTTCTTTTGGTTCTACTAATGCTTTAAGTATAGACCCATCAACAGGGGAAGAGTATAGATTAAAATTTCCTATATTAACAATATCAGATGTTGTTAAAGGTCAAATGAAACTATATGAAAGCTTAGGTATTCAAAAAGCCAAAGCTGTTATTGGCGGTTCAATGGGTGGAATGCAAGCACTATGTTATTCTATTGAGCATCCAGAATTTACAGATACAGTAATAGCTATGGCTACAACTGCATATACAAGACCTTGGGCAATTGCTATTAATAAAATTGCAATAGAAGCTATTAGGCATGATCCTACTTTTAAAGATGGGTTTTATGAAAAAGATGATTTATTAGCACAAGGTTTACCCGGACTTGCTATTGGAAGAATGGCAGGACTTATTGCGTATTTAAGCCCAACTTTATTCAATGATAAGTTTGGTAGAGAATATTCAGCAACAGATGGTTTATATGAATTGTTTGGTAGATTTGAAGTTGAGCGATATTTAGAATACAACGCATATAACTTCCCTAAGACTTTTGACCCATTGTCTTATCTATATATATGTAAAACAATGAATATTTTTGATGCAGGAAGAAATAAAGATAAATTAGAAGATTCATTTGATAAAATTAAATGTAATCTACATCTTATCTCTTTTGAAGATGATATGTTATTCTTCCCAGAAGAGATGGAAGAGATAAGAGATATTATGCACAAGCTTGGAAAAGAAAAACAAGTAACATATAAAATGGTAAACAGTAAATCTGGACATGATTCATTTTTAGTTGAACTAGACAAATTTGAAGATTATGTATTAGATATATTAAATAAGGAATAAATTTGAGTACAGAAAAAAAAGAAGAATTAGCTTTTGAAGATAAAATCGTAAAAGCAAAAGAATTATTAGAAAAACTAGCTAACCCACAAATTACATTAAGTGATTCAGTAGATGTATATAAAAATGGAATCAAAGAGCTTGATGAAGCACAAAAACTTCTAGATGAAGCAAAACTAATATTTACAACTGAGAATAAAAACTAATAAACTTTTCCTTTTGGGAAGTTTATTATCTAATCATAATCTTACACTTGACGACAGTCAAAGAAATTTAACCTTATTTTGCTATCATTACAATATAAAATAATATAAATAAACTATACTTATATACTAAGGATTAAACAATGAGCGAAATACACGAGTTTTTCAATAGACAAATAAAGCTTTGGGGTGAAGATACTCAAGATTCATTACAAAACAAAAAAGTTGCAATTATTGGTAGTGGAGGATTAGGGTGTACTTTAGCAATTGCCCTAGGTGCTTCAGGTATTGGAGAGTTTGCATTTGTTGATTTTGATGAGGTTGGTGTTCATAATATTCATAGACAAATTGGATTCAAAGTTGGTGATGATGGAAAAGCTAAATGTGAAGTTTTAAAAGAACTTGTAGAAGCTAGATGTCCATATACAAAAGTAACTGCTTATAATGAATCTTTCCAAGATTTTGCAAAAAGAGGTTTAGAATTTGATTTAATTATTGATGGAACAGATAATCTTCCTACACGTGCTGATATTAATGCCTATTGTATGGAAAACAATCAAGCATGGATTTATGGATCTGTTGAAGAATTCCATGGGCAAGTTTGTTTCTTTGAAAAAGCATCATATGAAGCAGTATTCCAAATCAATGATAGAAAACCAAATGGTATTGCTTGTCCAATCGTAATGCATATTGGTTCGCTTCAAGCAAACCTTGCTATTAGATACTTAACGGGACTTCCTGTTAAAAAAGATGTATTATATTACTTATCATTTGATGATGAGGGTGTAATTTCTACTAAAAAATTCAATCTTCCAGCATCTTAAACTAGATAAAAATAGTGTTAGCAAATTCTAACACTATTTTTATAATGTCATTTTACTCAAAAAAAACTTTTTCCAAATTGTATAACCCTTTTTTAAGCACTTCTTAGATATACTTCCCAAATTTATAAAAATATATGTGGGGAATTTTTATGCCAAAAAGAGAAGATATAAAGTCTATTTTACTTATCGGTTCTGGACCAATTATTATTGGTCAAGCGTGTGAGTTTGATTACTCAGGTACTCAAGCTACTAAGACACTTAAAGAACTAGGATATAGAGTTGTTTTAATTAATTCAAATCCAGCTACGATCATGACAGATCCAGAGTTTGCTGATAAAACTTATATTGAGCCAATTACTGAAGAAGTAGTTGCTAAAATTATTGAAAGAGAAAATATAGATGCTATCTTACCTACAATGGGTGGACAAACAGCACTAAATGTTGCAACATCAATGTATGACAAGGGTATGTTAGAAGGAATTCAATTCCTTGGAGCTCATCCTGATGCAATTAAAAAAGGTGAAGATAGACATCTTTTTAATGAAGCTATGATTAAAATTGGTATGGATTTACCAAAATCTGCTAATGCTTATACAGTTGAAGAAGCAATTGTAAAAGCAAAAGAGATCGGTTTCCCTGTAATTTCTAGAGCTTCATTCACACTTGCTGGTGGTGGTTCTGGTGTTGCATATAACATGGAAGAATTTAAAGCTTTAGCTGAATCTGGTATTGAAGCTTCTCCAATTAACGAGATTGAAATTATGGAATCTATGTTAGGTTGGAAAGAATACGAAATGGAAGTTATCAGAGATAAAAAAGATAACTGTATCATTGTATGTTCTATTGAAAACTTAGACCCAATGGGTGTACATACAGGAGATTCTACTACTATTGCTCCTGCTTTAACTTTAACAGATAAAGAATACCAAGATATGAGAAATGCTTCTTTTGCGATTCTGCGAGAAATTGGTGTTGATACTGGTGGATCAAACGTACAATTCTCAATTTGTCCAAATACTGGAAGAATGATTGTAATTGAAATGAATCCAAGAGTATCTAGATCTTCTGCATTAGCATCTAAAGCAACTGGTTATCCTATTGCAAAAGTTGCTACATTATTAGCAGTTGGATTTACTCTAGATGAAATCGAAAATGATATTACTGGTACTACTGCTTCGTTTGAACCTGTGATTGATTATATTGTTACTAAAGTTCCTAGATTTACTTTTGAAAAATTCCCTAAAGCAGATTCTACGCTTTCAACTGGTATGAAATCAGTTGGTGAAGTAATGGCTATTGGTAGAACTTTTAACGAGTCTATTCAAAAAGCATTATGTTCAATGGAAACTGGTCTTGTTGGATTCGATTCTTTATCTACTGATTTAGAATTTATTAAAAAAGAGATTAGAAGACCTAACTGTGATAGATTATTATACTTAATGGATGGTATGAGACAAGGTTTATCAAATGAAGATATCTTTGACTTATGTAAAGTTGATCCATGGTACTTAACTAAATACAGAGAAATGTACAATATTGAAAAATCAATTGATGCTTCAATTTTAACAAATGAAGAAGCTATGAGAATTGCAAAAGTAAATGGTTTCTCTGATGCAATGATTGCTCAACTTATTTCAAAAACTGAAGAAGATGTGTATCAAGCTAGAAAAGAATTAGATGTAAACTTAGAGTACAACGAAGTTGATACTTGTGCTGCTGAATTTAAAGCACTTACACCTTACCTTTACTCAACTACAAATATTACAAAATTACCAAAAGTTGAAAAACCAGAGTCTTCAGATAAGAAAGTATTAATTATTGGTGGAGGGCCTAACAGAATTGGTCAAGGTATTGAGTTTGATTATTGTTGTGTACATGCATCATTCGCATTAAATGAAATTGGTGTAAAAACAATTATGTATAACTGTAACCCAGAAACTGTATCTACTGATTATGATACATCTGATATTTTATACTTCGAACCAATAGACTTTGAACATGTAAGATCAGTAATTGAAAACGAAAACCCAGATGGTATTATTGTACACTTCGGTGGACAAACTCCATTAAAATTAGCAAATGCAATTCATGCTGCTGGTGGTAAAATCATCGGTACTACTGCTGAAGTAATTGATTTAGCTGAAGATAGAGAAAAATTCTCTACATTTGTTGAAAAAGCTGGATTATTACAACCTGAAAATGGTACTGCTGTTGAAGTAAATGGTGCTGTCGAAATTGCAGAGAGAATTGGATATCCAGTACTTGTAAGACCTTCTTTTGTACTTGGTGGAAGAGGAATGAGAATTGTTTACTCAACTGATGAATTAAAACAATATATGGCAGAAGCAGTATCAGTTTCAAATGATGCTCCTGTATTAATTGATAAATTCTTAGATAGAGCAATTGAACTTGATGTTGATTGTATTTCTGATGGTAAAGAAGTTTACATTGGTGGAATCATGCAACATATTGAAGAAGCTGGTGTTCACTCTGGTGACTCTGCTTGTTCATTACCTCCTGTTTCAATCTCTGAAGAATTAATTAAAGAATTAGAAGAGAAAACTAAAGCAATGGCACTAGGACTTGGTGTTGTTGGTTTAATGAATACTCAATATGCTATTCATAGAGGTGAAATTTTCTTAATTGAAGTAAACCCAAGAGCTTCTAGAACTGTTCCATTTGTTTCTAAAGCAACTGGTATGCCATTAGCAAAAATTGCTACTAGAGTAATGTGGGGTGAATCTTTAAGAGTTGCATTAGCTGCTTATGATAAAGATATCGTTACTGAAGACAATGGAGTATTAAAACCTAAATTAAAAGGTCATATTTCTGTTAAAGAAGCTGTATTCCCATTCAATAAATTATCTGGTTCAGATATGATTCTTACACCTGAAATGAAATCAACTGGTGAAGTAATGGGTATTTCTGATAACTTCGGTGAAGCATATGCAAAAGCACAAAGTGCTGCAAAAAATAATCTTCCAACAGAAGGTAAAGTATTTATTTCATTATGTGATTTAGATAAAGAATTTGCACCTGAAATTGCAAAAGGTTTAGTAGAAGAAGGTTTCTCAGTAGTTGCTACTGGTGGAACTCACAAAGCTATTTCTGATGCTGGAATTGAGTGTGAAAAAGTACTTAAAATTTCTGAAGGTAGACCAAATATTACTGATGCAATCACTAATGGTGAAATTGCATTAGCATTTAATACATCTGATGGAAAAGAATCATCTAAAGATGATGGTAAAAACATCAGAAGAGCAGTATTAAAAGAAAATGTTCCTTATGGTACAACTGCTGCTACTGCTTTAGCTTGTATTGAAGCAATGAAAGCTCTTAAAAGAAAAGAAGGCGTTCATGTACAATCTATTCAGGAATTCTTAGCGGACTAATGAATTCTTCATTAGTTTATCTTGTTCAAACTGATACAACTGTTGGTTTCTCATCATCTTCTGATGAGAGGCTATCAGATGTAAAACAAAGACCTAGGTCTAAAAAAATACTTCATACAGTAGATTCTTTCAAAACACTAAATAAATATACAAGAGTTCCAAAAAAATACAGAAAGCTTGTACGTAAATCTACAAAAACTACTTTTATATACCCAAATCTTAATTCATTTCGTGTAATCGAAAAAGAGGCATCTTTTTATAATTTTATAAAAAAATTTAAGATTTTATATTCTACTTCTGCAAATCTAACTGGTAATAAATTTGATGAAAAATTTGCTTTGATAAATAGTGATATTATTGTTTATGAGAATAATGGTTTCAGTGAGAAGGTATCTTCTTCTATTTATAAACTAAGTAAAACAAAAAGTTTAAGAATAAGATGATATAAGGTATAATACACATAAAATAACAAAAGATCATCTCATGTTTATACAAAGAAATAAAGAACTAAAACTTTTAGAAACAAGCTACACAGAGCCAAACTCTACTATGGATTTTGTTTTTGGTCCAAGAAATAGTGGTAAAACCAGCTTATTAAATGAGTTTTCTAAAGATAAAGATAGAATCTATATTTCTAATTATGAAATGATACCTTCCCTTTTTTTTACAAAAATAGCTAATATAATTAATAACTTTTTTAAAAACGATAATGTTGATTTTACTTTTAATTCTTTTTTAGAAGTATTAGAATTTTTGTCTAAACAAAAATTTGAAAATAAACTAATAGTAATTATTGACGATTTTCAGAATATACAAAAAGTTGATAAAAAAGCTTTAAGTGATTTAATAACTTTTTGGAAGAAAACACTAAAAAATAAAAATATGCAATTAGTTTTATCTTCATCTTTATTATTTAATGATGAATATGAAAAAGATATTAAAAAACTAAAATCAAATGTAATACAGTTAAACTATTTGGATTTTACAGCTATTAAATCAATGTTTCCAAAACTTAATAAACTTGATCAATTATATGTATATTCACTATTAGGAACTACACCTACAAATCTAAAATATTATAATCAGAATAAAAACTTTACTGATAATATTTTCAACTTATTCTTAGCTCCTAATTCTTATTTATTTGATTATGGAATTAGAGTATTAAAGTCAGAAATTACTGATATAGGTACCTATGCTTCTATATTACACTCTATATCTCAAGGAAATACAAAAATAGGGGATATAGCAGCTTCATTAAACGTTAAATCAACATATTTGACAAGATATATACAAAAGCTTATAGATATGATGGTTATCAAGAAAAGGGTCCCTTTACGGGAGGATAAGAAAAAATCAAAATTTGGTAGATATGAAATTCAAGATAATGCTTTAAAGTTTTGGTTCTCATATATTTATCCAAATCTTTCAAAACTGCAATTCTCAAAAATTGAAGAGGTAAGTAAATTAATTGAGGGAGAATTTATTAGTAAAACAGTTTTCCTAAATTATATTAAATGTATAAAAGAATATATTTATGCAAATCAAAAAGATACTTTTTCATATGAGCCAAGTTTTATTGGATCATGGTGGGATAATAATGGTAGTAATATTGATTTAATAGCTTACAACAACAAGTCAATAACTTTTGTACAAATACTATGGGAAGATAAAGATATGGCAAAAATATCTTATGGTAAACTAAAAGCTAGTTCTGAAAAATTTCCAACAACACTTGATAAGAAATATATAATCGTTACTAAAAACACTTTCTTTAATATCTAAAAACCAAAAAAAATACTTATAAAATACTAAATTATTATGTTTAAATACATAATAATTTTTACATATTAAATACAATAATAAACCCCTAATAAATGGGTCTAATGAATATTAATTAATATTATTATGTTGAATTTCATATTTATATTAATTAATATTGTTTTACTGCTTGCATATTATGATATAATCTTTACTAATTGTACAAACAAAAGGAACATATCATGGCAACAGATAACAAGTATGTAAAGTATCAAAGTAAAAGTGTAAAACTTATAGATAAACCAGAAAAAGGTGAGAATATTTCAGTTTATGTTCGACCTGGAGATGAAATAGATTTTAAATTAGATGGGATTAATTTAGAAGATCTTGAATATGAATTAGTTGGGGGTGATATTGTTATCGATATTCCTAATAAAGGTTCATTTACTTTCGTATCTATGGCTTTAATGGGTTATAATGACACTCCTCCTACTTTTTCTTCTTCGTCTGGAAAAGAGTTAAGTCTTGGAGATATATTATCTGAAGTTGAAGAAATCAATTCGTTGCCGATTGATGCTTTAGTTTCAAATATTGATATAAATATTCCTGATGCTACTTGTTCTGAAGATGAAGATGGAGAATCTTCTGATAAAGCTGTTCCTGCACCTCCTGTTATTATTCAAGAAATCGAAGTTGCAATTGATTCTAATGAAGCAATAGATGACCTCGATAGTTCATCTGACTTTGATGCACCACCAGTTGATGCACCAATTGTAATTGAAAATGTATTTACAAGTAATAATGAAGACTCATCTAGTTCTGCAAAAACTGAAGAAGCAGAAACTGAAGGTGCTAAACCTACATTATCTTTTGATATTGACATTCAGCATGTTCAAGCAGTTGAGAGTTCTGAAGGTAATACTCTTATCGTAAATGGTGGAGGAGGTATTGCCTATGACAATGTATATGGTAAGGATTCTTTCCAATTACAACCAACAAAAAACCAAACTGCAAGTGATATAATTGATTATTCAAATGTTACATCTGATCAATTCTCAAATGTTGTTATTAATGCAGACGATAGTGATTTATTTACAGCAACTACTACTTCAAGAACAATTGCAATCAATCCTATACAAGGTGCAGGATTTGCCGTTGATACTATTACGATAAGTGGTGCAGATTTACCAAATGGATTTAAAGTTCAAAATGCTACACAAAGTGGTAATTCATGGGTGATTAAAAAAGATGATCCTAATACTGATGAAATTGATGGATTTACTATTGATTCAAGTGGTAAAGTTCAAATTACATTTACAGTAAATAATAATGAAGCAAAAGATTTTGAATTAGTTATTAAGGCTGATTCAAAATTTAGCTTAGATAATTTACCTGAAAAAGATAAAGCTGATTTTCAAGCTCCTGTAGTTACGGAAATTACAGCTACAAATGAATATGGTATTAATCTTAAATCTATTGCAAATAAAGATTCAAATTCTATTGAAGAGTATAAATTTTCTAAATTCGGTGAATATGAAGATGGATATGTAGTTACAAGTAATGTAAATGACAATATTATTAAAGGTTCAACTACTCTATCTAATACAATTACAAGTGGTTTAGGTAATGATACTATTACTACAGGTGAAGGAAAAGATACTATTTACTCAAAAGTTGGTAATGATATTATTGATGCTGGAGCAAATGATGATATTATCGAATCTGGTGCTGGTAATGATACTATTGTTATGGGTACTGGTGATGATACTTTGGATGCAGGAGAAGGAAATGATACTATTGATTTCTCCGCAATAAATAGTGATACTAATATTGGTGTAACTGCTGATCTAACTGCTGGAACTGTTACTGGAAATGGTACAGATAAAATTACTTCAGTTGAAAATATTATAGGTTCTCAAGATAATGATATTTTAACTGGTTCTTCTGTAGTTAATATTATTGATGGACAAGCAGGTAATGACACTATTGATGGACAAGCTGGAAATGATACTATTGATGGTGGTGTAGGAAATGATACAATTCAAGGTGGTCTTGGAGATGATAATCTAAAAGGTGGAACAGGAATTGATACTGTTTCTTTTGAGAACTCTGCTACTGCTGTAACTGTTAATTTACAGATTGATGATAATAATGAAGAAGCTGGATTAGCAACTGGTGAAGGTACAGATAGTTTAAATAATTTTGAAAATGTTATTGGTTCATCTTTATCTGATTCTATTTCTGGAAATAAAGAAGATAATAGTTTAAGTGGTTTAGCCGGTAATGACTCAATTAGAGGTTTCGAAGGTAATGACATCTTATCTGGTGGTGCAGGTAATGATACTTTAGTTGGGGATAAAGGTAATGATACTTTCCAAGGTGGAGAGGGTAATGATACAGTTGATTTTTCAAACTCTACTGATGCGGAAACTGTAAACTTAAAAAATAATAGAGCTAGTGGTGGAGAAGATATCGATGATATCTTTGATGTTGAAAATGTAATTGGTACAAAATTTAATGATTCAATAACTGGTGATGATAATGATAATATCTTAAAAGGTGAAAAAGGTGATGATTATCTAAGTGGTGGCTTAGGTAATGATACTCTAGATGGTGGAGAAGGTAATGATACAGCAGATTACAGTGATATTACATCTGGTGGTGTAACAGTTTCTTTAGCTCAAAGCGGTGCTCAAGATACTGTTAACGCTGGTAGTGATACTCTTACTGGAATTGAAAATTTAATTGGAACTTCTTCTTCAGATACTTTAACAGGAGATTCTTCTGATAATAGCATCTTAAGTGGTGCAGGTAATGATACTATTTACTCTAGTGGAAGCTCAGCTAACGGTGCTGATTTAATAAATGGTGGTTCTGGATCTGATGACCTTTTAAGCTTCAAAAATGAATCTCAAGGTATCAAAATTGATTTAGATATTACTACTTCTCAAGATACTAATACTGGAAATGTGATTGTTAGTAATATTGAGAATATTGAAGGTACTAATCAAAGCGATATAATCAAAGGTGCTTCTGTAACTAATAATGATTTATATGGTTTAGATGGGGATGATTCATTAGTAGGTAGAACTGGAGATGATTCATTATTTGGTGGCAACGATAATGATACACTTGATGGTGGTCTAGGTAACGATTATTTAGATGGTGGAAATGGAATAGATTTAGTTGATTATTCAGATTCTACAGTTGGAGTTAATTTAACTTTAGCTGAAACTGGGGTAGAAGCAACTGCTACAATCGGTACAGATATTGATAAAGTAAAAGATATTGAAAATATTTCTGGTTCAAGTGCTAATGATATATTAGGTGGAAACTCACAAAATAATATTTTAGAAGGTAATGATGGCGATGATACATTTATTGCTAGCGATGGCTTAGATAAAATTGTCGGTGGTGAAGGAAAAGATACTTTAGATTACTCTGCAAGAAGTAATAGTATTGAAGTTACATTAGCAGGTAGCTCAATTACTACATTAAAAGAATCAGGTGTTAACAAAGATAGTATTTCTTATGTTGAGAATATTATTGGTTCAAGTGTAGATGATACAATCACAGGTGATAGTGAAAATAATACATTAATTGGTAATGCAGGGAAAGATACATTAAGTGGTAATGATGGTGCTGATAGATTAGAAGGTGGTGCTGGAAATGATACATTAGTCTCAGGTAGAGGTAATGACTATTTAGATGGTGGAGATGATATAGATACAGTTGACTATTCATATAAAGATGATTTAAATGATATCACAGGTATTGATGTAGATTTATCTGCTAATAAAGGTACAGATAAAACTAGTAATAATACAGATACTTTACTAAATATTGAAAATGTAAATGGTACAAGAAATGATGATACTATTAAAGGTGATAGCCAAAATAATACATTAACTGGAAATGCGGGTAATGATACATTAAGTGGTGAAGCTGGAGATGATTATCTTGATGGTGGTTCAGGTGATGATACATTAAAAGGTGGAGCTGGAGATGATAAATTCTTTGGTGGAAGCGACTTTGATACAGTAGATTACTCTGATTCTACTGATGCTGTTACTGTTGATTTAAAAGCTACAACTGCTCAAACTGTTAGTACTAGTCAAGGAAGTGATACTTTTGATTCTATTGAAGCTGTAATTGGTTCGAATTTAGATGATACTCTAATTGGTACAAGTACAAAGAATAAACTAGACGGTAATGCTGGAAATGATACATTAATTGGTTTTGGTGGTGATGATACAATCATTGGTGGAACTGGTGAAGATACAATTAGTTTCGAATACACTAATAAAGATATTACTGTAGATTTATCAAATACAAGCTCACAAACATCTGGTGATGGTGAATTATTAATTTCTGAAGTGGAAAATGTACTTGGTTCTAGTGGTAATGATAATATTACAGGGAATAGTTCTGCTAATACATTAAAAGGTGCTGCTGGTAATGATATTATTGCTGGTGGACTTGGTAATGACTACATAGATGGTGGTTCAGGAATTGATACAGTTGATTATACAAATAGTGATGCTGTTACTTTAACTCTTGGGGAAGCAGGAGTTGAAGCTGAAGCTACAATCAATACTGAAAAAGACACAATCAAAGATATTGAAAATATTCATGGCTCTAATTTTAATGATACTTTAAAAGGTAATAGTCAAGATAATACTTTATTAGGTCAAGGTGGAAATGATTCTTTAATTGCTAGTAATGGAAATGACTCTTTATTTGGTGGAAATGGAATTGATACTGTTGATTACTCACAAAGAGCAAATTCTATTGATATTACATTAAATGATTCAGGAAACTCGACTTTAAAAGAATCAGGTGTAAATAAAGATACTTTAAATAGCATTGAAAATATTACTGGTACAAATCAAAATGATACAATCACTGGTAATAATCAAGCTAATACTTTAATTGGTAATGAAGGTAATGATACTTTATCTGGAAAAGAAGGTAATGATAGATTAGAAGGTGGCTTAGGTGATGATACACTAATTGCTGGAAAAGGTAATGACTATTTAGATGGTGGCTCAAACAGTGCTGCTGGGGATACAGTAGATTATTCTTACAAAGATTTAAATGGTGATGTATTAGGTGTTGACGTTGATTTATCAGCTACAAGAGGTATTGACTTATCAAATAATAATACTGATACTTTACTAAATATTGAAAATGTAAATGGTACAAGATTAAATGATACTATTACTGGTAATAGTGATAACAATACTTTAAAAGGTAATGATGGTAATGATACTATTTCTGGTGGAGCTGGAAATGATTATCTTGATGGTGGAGATGGAAATGATACTTTAACAGGTGGAGCAGGAAATGATTCATTTGTTGGTGGAGATGGAGTTGATACTGCTGATTATTCAAGTGTAAGTGATAAATTATTTATTGATTTAAAATCTTTAACTCCAAGAGAAGTAGCTAGTGGTTTAGGTATTGATAGTTTTGATTCTATAGAAGGTGTAATTGGTGGATCAAATGATGATACATTAATAGGTACATCTGGTGCTAATAATCTTGATGGAAGTGCTGGAAATGATACTTTAATTGGATATGGGGGAGATGATACTTTAACAGGTGGATCAGGTAATGATTTAGTTAGTTTTGGTTTCACTCACGAAGATGTTAAACTTGATTTATCTGATACATCTGCTCAAACAAGTGGAGTAGGTGAACTAGTTGTATCTGGAGTTGAGAATATAGATGGTGGTTTTGGTAATGATACTCTAACTGGTAATGATGATATTAATACTCTTAAAGGTGGTTATGGAGATGACACTTTAATTGGAAAAGGTGGAAATGATACTTTAGATGGTGGTAGAAATCAAGATTCACATACAATAAGAATTACAAATCCAGCATTAACAGTTGCTTTTGTTATTGCAGGTGTTTCAATAACAAGTGCAAGTGCTAGTGAAGATGTAATGCTTGATAATTTAGTATCAGATTTTAATTCAAAAAATGCTGATGGATCATTAGGTACTTTAGTAAGAAAAGGTAATGAACTATTACTTCAAACTTCAGAGACTGTAAATGGTCTTGATAATGTTACTGATACATCAAAAACATTTATTGATACAGTTGATTACTCTTCAACAACTGGATTATCTATTAATGCTGATATGACAGCAGGCACTATTAATTTATCTGATGGAAGTGTTGATACAATTATTGATATTGAAAAAATAATTGGTACAGATTTAGCTGACTCTATTACTGGAAACTCTTTAGCAAATATTTTAGAAGGTGGAGCTGGAGATGATATTATTTCTGGGGGAGCTGGAAATGATACAATCTCTGGTGGTGCAGGAAATGATATACTTGAAGGTGGAGCAGGAGATGATACTGTTAATGGTGATACTGGAAATGATGTAATTAAAGCAAATTTCCAAAGTTCTAGTACTGATGCTAATAATATAAATGATGTTATAGATGGTGGTCAGGATACTGATACTGTTGATTATTCAGGAAGCGATTTTAACAACCATAAAATCACAGTAGATTTAGACTCAAACTCTGTAGCTGTTGATGGTGGTGATAATGATGTTATTTCTAATGTAGAAAATATTATAGGTACAAATTATAATGATGGTGATAATTCTACAGTAGAAGATACAATTTTAGCTGATGCTAAAGACAATAGTATTGATGCAAAAGCTGGTGATGATAGTGTTTCTGGAAAAGCTGGAGATGATATTATCAAAGGTGGTGATGGCTTTGATAAAATCGATGGTGGAGCTGATAATGATTCATTATATGGTGAAGCAGGTAATGATACAATTGATGGTGGAACTGGAGATGATTACTTAAGTGGTGGTAGTGGAAATGATACTTTAAAAGGTGGTGAAGGTACTAACTCAATTGTTGGTAATTCAGGTATTGATACAGTTGATTATTCTGGTAGTAAATCTATTACAGTTGATTTATCAATTACTAATTCTCAAAATGTAGCAGATGGCATAAATGATACTATTTCTTCTGTTGAAAATGTTTCAGGATCTAGTGTAGTAGATATTATTAAGGGTAATGATTCTGATAACTCACTATTTGGTTCAGATGGAAATGACACTTTAATTGGACGTGGAGGAAATGATACTCTAAACGGTGGAGCAGGGGATGAAGATATTGCTGATTATTCTGCTCAAACAACATCTATAAATGTAAATCTTAAAACACCAGATGCTAATGGAAATCAAGTATTAGATGATGGACAAGGTGATAGTGATACATTAGTTGATATTGAAATAATTAAAGCTTCTCAAGCTGATGATATTTTAGTAGGTAGTGATAATTCTGATACTTTTATAGCAAATGCAGGAGCTGATACAATTACCGCTGGACTTGGAGATGATGTTCTTGAAGGAAATGCTGGTAATGATACTTTTATCTCTACAGATAATGATGGTATAGATGTAATTGATGGTGGTGCAGATGCGGATACTATTGATTATAGTGCAATTACAGGAGACTTAGATTTAACACTTAATACTTCATCTGAAGTAAGAGCAAAAATTGATACTGTTGACAGTGATAAAATCAAAAATGTTGAAAATATTATTTCAGGTAGTGGTGATGATACTATTACTGGTGATAATGGACACAATACAATTATTACTAATGCAGGTGATGATACTGTTGTTGGTGGTAGAGGAAATGATTATTTAGATGGTGGCTCTAACACATCAATTGGAGATACAGTAGATTATACTTATATAGATGATATTACTGCATATGAAATAGGTGTAAATGTAAACTTGGAGAACCAAACAGCTAATGATATAGATAGTGGATATGCAGTTGGTTCTGATACAGTTATTGGCTTTGAAAATGTTGATGGTACAAAAAATAATGATACAATTGTTGGTAATAGCTCTGATAATACATTAAAAGGTAATGCTGGGAGTGATTTACTTGAAGGTGCTGCAGGAAATGACTCTTTAGAAGCTGGAGCTGGGAATGACACTCTAAAAGGTGGAACTGGTGATGATATTCTTAATGGTGGTACTGGTACAGATACTGCTGATTTCTCAGATGCAAGTGCTGATTTAAATATCGATTTAAATAACTCAGGTCAAATTGATATTGGTGCAGGATTAGGAAAAGATACATTTATTTCTATTGAGGGTGCTATTGGTGGTTCTGGAAATGATAATATCAAAGGTACAAGTGAAGCGAATACTTTAATTGGTAATGCTGGAGATGATACATTACTTGGTGGTGGAGCATCATCAGAATTTGATTATATTGATGGTGGTAGTGGTACAGACTTTGTAAGTTACAACTATATTAAAGATGAAACTCAAAAGGTTACTATTAATTTAGGTTTAGATTATGATGGTGATGGACATGCTTATAATGATGTTGATGGTGATGTCCATGAATATCAAAATGCTGGAGCTGCTGGAAATCTATTTATCAAAAATGTTGAAAACTTAGAAGGTGGAGCAGGTGATGATACACTTATTGGTAATTCTGATAGAAATGAATTAGTTGGTGGTGTTGGTGATGACTGGTTAATTGGTGGTTCTAATAGTAATACTCTAATTGGTGGTCAATCTAAAATAGCTGATAATCTAACTATTGATGAAAATAATAGTGATGCTTTAGCTGGTCTTGGAATTGATACTGTTGATTACTCTGGACTTACTAGTAGTGTTGGAATTAGTGCTGATATGAATGCAGGTGATGACACAGCAGGAAAACAAGCTGGTGAAGTTTCTTATAATGCTAGTTCAGTAGACAAATTATTTGGTATAGAAAATATTAGAGCCTCTAAAAATGATGATGCAATTACTGGTGATACTGATGATAATGTAAATAATCTATTTGAAGGTATGGGTGGTTCTGATATTATTTCTGGTGGAGCTGGTAATGATACTATTTATGGTGGAACTGAAAATGATAGTGATTTAACTGTTTCAGATGGAGCGGATACTTTATCTGGTGGGACAGGAGATGATACTATTTATGGTAATGCTGGATCTGACACTCTAATTGGTAATGAAGGAAATGACTCTTTAGTTGGAGGAGAGGGTAATGATACTGCTGACTACTCGTATCTAAATACAGGAACAGACAGTGTAATTGCTGACTTTACTACTAATATTGCAACGGTTTCAAATGGAAGTGATACAGATACTTTTGACAGTATAGAAAATGTATTAGGTACAAATAATAATGATACATTTATTATGAAAAGTGGAACTACAACAAATATTATTAATGGTTCAAATGGTACAGATTTAATTAACTACTCTAATTACAATGGAAGTGGTATAAATATTGATTTAAGCCTTACAACTGCACAAGTTATTGCAACAGGTGATATTGATACTGTATTAAATATTGAAGATATTATTGCTTCTCAATTAGATGATAAAATTACTGGAAATTCTTCTGATAATAGTATTAATGGTCATGAGGGAAGTGATTCAATTATTTCAAGTGCGGGATCTGATACTATTAATGGAGGTATTGATGCAAGTTCTGATGATACTGATATTGTAGATTACTCAAATCAAACAAGTAAAATTGAATTAACAACAGCTTCTGGTACATCTAACTATACAGTGACTAAAACATCTACGAATACAGATGATTCAGTAAGTAATATTGAAGAAGTAATAGCTACAGATTATAACGATACTTTAACTGGGGATAACCAAAAAGACGTATTTAAAGCAGGTTCTGGAGATGATACACTAAAAGGAAATGCTGGTGATGATTCTTTATATGGACAAGATGGAGATGATACACTTATTGGTGGAACTGGTAATGATATTTTAGATGGTGGTAATAATACTTCTGTTGGTGATACAGTTGATTATTCATTACGAAGTGACGAAATAAAAGCAGATTTATCTAATAATGAAGTTATTGTTGATACAAGTGGTGATAATGCATTTGATGGATCTGATGAAAAAGATACTTTATCTAATATAGAAAATGTTACTGCCACAAATGGAAATGATACAATAATTGCGAATTCTTCATCTAACACAGTTTATGCTAATGCTGGTGATGACACAATCAAATTTAATGAGAAAAGTCATACATTAGGTGATTTTATTGATGGTGGAGAAGGAAGTGAAACTTCTGGAGATACAATTGATTATTCATTAGTTAATGAGAGTGTAGAATTAACTTTAGGTGATTCTGATATTACAACTAATGTAGTTATAAATAATGTTAACGATCATCAAATTAAAAATATTGAAAATGTAAAAGGTACAAACCTAGCAGATTCGATTACGGGTAACTCTGAGAAAAATATTTTAGAAGGTAATTCTGGTGCTGATATCTTATCTGGGCAAGCTGGAGATGATACATTAGATGGTGGAGCTGATAATGATACTTTATCTGGTGGTGCTGGTGATGATAAATTAACAGGTGGTTCAGGTATTGATACGGCTGACTATTCAGCAGCAACAGAAGATTTAACAGTTGACATTACAGATGGAACTAAATTTATTAGTACTTCTCAAGGAACAGATACATTTAGTAGTATTGAAGGTGTAATGGGTGGTTCTGGTAATGATATTCTAACTGGTAATACAGGTGCAAATACACTTATAGGAAATGCAGGAAATGACACTTTACTTGGAAAAGGTGCCACTTCAGGAGTTGATTTCTTGGATGGTGGAATTGGACAAGATTTTGTTAGTTTCTCAGATGTAACTGGTAGTGGAATTAAAGTTGATTTATCTGTAACTGGTGAACAAGATACAAATAATGATAATACAAATGATCTAATTATCAGAAATATTGAAAATATTGAAGGTAGTAATCAAGCTGATACAATTACTGGGAACGCCTCAAATAATACTATTAAAGGTCTTAATGGAAATGATTCATTTATTGCAAGTGCGGGTGATGATCATATCTATGGTGGAAATGAGTCAACAGATACTTCAACTGGTGATATTGCCGACTACTCAAATCAAACACAAAAAATTACATTATCAACAGCTTCTGGTACAAGTGACTATACAGTAACAAAAGTTGCTGGGGGAACAGATACATTAGAAGGTATTGATACAATTATTGGTTCAAACTATAATGATGAATTAACAGGTGACAATCAAAAAGATGTATTTATAAGTAAAGATGGAAATGATATTCTAAAAGGTAATGCCGGTGATGATACATTAGATGGTGGAGATGGTAATGATATATTAATTGGTGGTACTGGTGAAGATTCTCTAATTGGTGGAGCAGGTACTGATACTATTGATTATTCAGCACGAGCTAATTCTGTTGAAGTAAATTTAGGTTCTGGTACTGCAGTTGTTGATACAGAAAATGACAATGATTTTGATGTAAATGATGAAAATGATTCTATCTCTGGAATTGAAAATATCAAAGGTTCAAACCAAAAAGATTTACTAACAGGAGATACTTCTTCTAATATTATTACAGGTAATGATGGTGATGATACTATTGCTGGTGGAGCTGGTGGTGATACACTATATGGTAATGCCGGTGATGATACATTCACATTCACTAATACTGCTGATGAATCAAGATTTGATTCTATTGATGGTGGTACTAATACAGGAGTTGGAGATACTTTAGAATATACTCAATTATCTACAGGTGTTAATGTAACTTTAGGGGAAACAGATGTATCTACAAGTGTTACTGTTGGTACAAGAACAGAAGACCACACAATTGTTAATATTGAAAATGTAAAAGGTACTAATCATAATGATATTATTTCTGGTAATAGTTTAAATAATACATTAGTTGGTAATTCTGGTGATGATATTTTAAAAGGTGCTGGTGGAGATGATTCTTTAGATGGGGGTCTTGGAAATGATACAGTAGATTATTCTGATGCAAGTGAAAACTTAGATGTTGATATTACTGATGGTACAAAGTTTATTAGTACATCTCAAGGTACTGATACATTCAAAGATATTGAAGGAATCATTGGTGGTTCTGGTGATGATATTCTAAAAGGTAACTCTTCAGCAAACACTTTAATTGGTAATGATGGTAATGATACATTATTTGGAAGAGGTGTTAGTGGTACTGGTATTGACTATTTAGATGGTGGTGGTGCAGCTGATGATGAAGATTATGTTAGCTTTAGCGATAGTAGCTCTGGGATAAAACTAGATTTATCTATTACTACTGCACAAGATACAGATGGTAATGCAACTAATGATTTAATTATCAAAAATATTGAAAATGCTGAAGGTAGTAATCATATTGATACGATTACTGGTGATGCTAGTGATAATACAATTAAAGGTTTATCAGGAAACGATACATTAAAGTCAAGCTCAGGAGATGATACATTAGATGGTGGGGGAGATGTAGATAAAGCAGATTACTCAAACCAATCACAAAAGATAGTATTAACAACAACAAGTGGGACAGATTACTCAGTAGATAAAGCAGCAAATGGTACAGATACAGTAGTAAGAGTAGAAGAGATTGTAGGGACAAACTTCAAAGATACGATGACAGGCGGAACAGGAAATGACATTTTTACAGCAGGAGCAGATAAAGATACATTATATGGGAATGCAGGGAATGATACATTAAGTGGAGAAGCAGGAGATGATAGTCTAGAAGGTGGAGCAGGGAATGATTCACTAGATGGAGGAGCAGATAACGATACACTAATCGGAGGAGCTGGAGATGATACAATCACAGCAGGATTAGGTGATGATAAGATTACTGCAAATTTCCAAGCATCAGGAGATGATGTAAATACAATAAATGACACAATCAATGGAGAATCAGGAACAGATACTATAGATTATAGTGGAAGTGATTTTGATACTAATAGAATTGATGCAGATTTAAGTGCAGGAACAATTGATGTAGCAAATGGTGATAACGACGCAGTATCAAATATAGAAAATATTATTGGAACAAATAATACAACATCAGGTGATACAATCACAGGATCATCATCAGCAAATTCAATTAATGGTATGGCAGGAGATGATTCATTATATGGATTAGCAGGAAATGACATTATTGATGGAGGATTAGGAAATGACTCAATTGATGGTGGAGCAGATAATGATACATTATCAGGGAATGCAGGAACTGATAGTATAACAGGTGGAGCAGGAGATGATACATTATATGGAAATGCAGATGCTGATATCTTAGATGGTGGAGCAGATAATGACACATTATATGGTGGAACTGAAAATGATACATTAAAAGGTGAAGCAGGAGAAGATACATTATATGGTGAAGCAGGAGATGATACATTACATGCAAGTACAACATTAGGATTAGATTATCTTGATGGTGGGACAGATACAGATACTGTAAGCTTCGAAGATGACTCAAATGCAATTGATGTAGATTTATCAAATACATCAGCACAAAATGTTGGTGGTACAGCAGATAATGATGTAATATTAAACAATATTGAAAATGTAGTAGGTTCAAACCAAAAAGATACAATCACTGGTAATTCATCAGATAACTCACTATTTGGTGGATTAGAAGATGATACATTAATCGGTAATGGTGGAAATGATATCTTAGATGGTGGAGATGGATCAGGAGATATTGCAGATTACTCAAACCAATCAAATGCAATTACTGTAAATTTAAAAACACCAGATGTAGATGGAAACCAAGTTACAAACGATGGACAAGGTGGAGCAGATGAACTTAAAAATATTGAGATTGTTAGTGCTTCACAAGGAAATGACTCATTAACAGGTAGTGATAATGCAGATACATTCTTAGGTAATGCTGGAAATGATGTTGTTCATGCAAATGGTGGAAATGACTCAATTGATGGTGGTAGCGGAGCTGATACTATTCATGGAAATGCAGGTGATGATACAATCACAGCAGGTGCAGATAATGATGAGATCTATGGAGAAGAAGGTGATGATAATATCAAAGCTGGATCAGGTGATGATAAAATTATTGCAAGCTTCCAAGCCTCAGGAGACGATGTAGATACAGTTAATGATGTAATTGATGGAGGAAATGATACAGATACTATCGATTATAGTGGAAGTGATTTCGATACACATAATATAGATGCAGACTTAAGCGCTGGTACAGTTAATGTTACTGGTGGAGATAATGATACGGTTACAACTGTAGAGAATATTATTGGAACAAATAATACAACAACAGGTGATACAATCACAGGTTCAAGTTTAGCAAACTCAATAAATGGTATGGCCGGAGATGATACATTATATGGATTAGCAGAAAATGATATTATCGATGGAGGATTAGGAAGTGACTCAATCGATGGTGGAGCAGATAATGATACATTATCAGGTAACGAAGGTGATGATTCAATCACTGGAGGAGCTGGAAATGATACATTATATGGAAATGCAAATGATGATACATTAGATGGTGGAACAGGAAATGATACATTATTTGGTGGTACAGGTGATGATACATTAAAAGGTGAAGCAGGAGTAAATACACTAAACGGTGGATCTGGATCAGATATATTATATGCAGGAACAATTTCAGAGTTAAATGAACTAGATGGTGGAAACAACATAGATGTAGTTAACTTCTCAGATAGAACACAAAAGATTGATTTAGATTTATCACAAACAGGTGAACAAGATACAGATGGAGATGGTAATAATGATGTAATCATTAATAATATCGAGAATGTAATTGGAACAGCTCATAACGATACAATCGTAGGAAATTCATCAGTAAACTCAATAGATGGTGGATTAGGAGATGATACATTAAAGTCAAGCTCAGGAGATGATACATTAGATGGTGGGGGAGATGTAGATAAAGCAGATTACTCAAACCAATCACAAAAGATAGTATTAACAACAAGTGGGACAGATTACTCAGTAGATAAAGCAGCAAATGGTACAGATACAGTAGTAAGAGTAGAAGAGATTGTAGGGACAAACTTCAAAGATACGATGACAGGCGGAACAGGAAATGACATTTTTACAGCAGGAGCAGATAAAGATACATTATATGGGAATGCAGGGAATGATACATTAAGTGGAGAAGCAGGAGATGATAGTCTAGAAGGTGGAGCAGGGAATGATTCACTAGATGGAGGAGCAGATAACGATACACTAATCGGAGGAGCTGGAGATGATACAATCACAGCAGGATTAGGTGATGATAAGATTACTGCAAACTTCCAAGCATCAGGAGATGATGTAAATACAATAAATGACACAATCAATGGAGAATCAGGAACAGATACTATAGATTATAGTGGAAGTGATTTTGATACTAATAGAATTGATGCAGATTTAAGTGCAGGAACAATTAATGTAGCAAATGGTGATAACGACGCAGTATCAAATATAGAAAATATTATTGGAACAAATAATACAACATCAGGTGATACAATCACAGGATCATCATCAGCAAATTCAATTAATGGTATGGCAGGAGATGATTCATTATATGGATTAGCAGGAAATGACATTATTGATGGAGGATTAGGAAATGACTCAATTGATGGTGGAGCAGATAATGATACATTATCAGGGAATGCAGGAACTGATAGTATAACAGGTGGCGCAGGAGATGATACATTATATGGAAATGCAGATGCTGATATCTTAGATGGTGGAGCAGATAATGACACATTATATGGTGGAACTGAAAATGATACATTAAAAGGTGAAGCAGGAGAAGATACATTATATGGTGAAGCAGGAGATGATACATTACATGCAAGTACAACATTAGGATTAGATTATCTTGATGGTGGGACAG
Source organism: Poseidonibacter lekithochrous (assembly GCF_013283835.1). Taxonomy (GTDB): domain Bacteria; phylum Campylobacterota; class Campylobacteria; order Campylobacterales; family Arcobacteraceae; genus Poseidonibacter; species Poseidonibacter lekithochrous. Next base: position 1,677,660 of record NZ_CP054052.1, read on the forward strand.
ATACAGATACTGTAAGCTTCGAAGATGACTCAAATGCAATTGATGTAGATTTATCAAATACATCAGCACAAAATGTTGGTGGTACAGCAGATAATGATGTAATATTAAACAATATTGAAAATGTAGTAGGTTCAAACCAAAAAGATACAATCACTGGTAATTCATCAGATAACTCACTATTTGGTGGATTAGAAGATGATACATTAATCGGTAATGGTGGAAATGATATCTTAGATGGTGGAGATGGATCAGGAGATATTGCAGATTACTCAAACCAATCAAATGCAATTACTGTAAATTTAAAAACACCAGATGTAGATGGAAACCAAGTTACAAACGATGGACAAGGTGGAGCAGATGAACTTAAAAATATTGAGATTGTTAGTGCTTCACAAGGAAATGACTCATTAACAGGTAGTGATAATGCAGATACATTCTTAGGTAATGCTGGAAATGATGTTGTTCATGCAAATGGTGGAAATGACTCAATTGATGGTGGTAGCGGAGCTGATACTATTCATGGAAATGCAGGTGATGATACAATCACAGCAGGTGCAGATAATGATGAGATCTATGGAGAAGAAGGTGATGATAATATCAAAGCTGGATCAGGTGATGATAAAATTATTGCAAGCTTCCAAGCCTCAGGAGACGATGTAGATACAGTTAATGATGTAATTGATGGAGGAAATGATACAGATACTATCGATTATAGTGGAAGTGATTTCGATACACATAATATAGATGCAGACTTAAGCGCTGGTACAGTTAATGTTACTGGTGGAGATAATGATACGGTTACAACTGTAGAGAATATTATTGGAACAAATAATACAACAACAGGTGATACAATCACAGGTTCAAGTTTAGCAAACTCAATAAATGGTATGGCCGGAGATGATACATTATATGGATTAGCAGAAAATGATATTATCGATGGAGGATTAGGAAATGACTCAATCGATGGTGGAGCAGATAATGATACATTATCAGGTAACGAAGGTGATGATTCAATCACTGGAGGAGCTGGAAATGATACATTATATGGAAATGCAAATGATGATACATTAGATGGTGGAACAGGAAATGATACATTATTTGGTGGTACAGGTGATGATACATTAAAAGGTGAAGCAGGAGTAAATACACTAAACGGTGGATCTGGATCAGATATATTATATGCAGGAACAATTTCAGAGTTAAATGAACTAGATGGTGGAAACAACATAGATGTAGTTAACTTCTCAGATAGAACACAAAAGATTGATTTAGATTTATCACAAACAGGTGAACAAGATACAGATGGAGATGGTAATAATGATGTAATCATTAATAATATCGAGAATGTAATTGGAACAGCTCATAACGATACAATCGTAGGAAATTCATCAGTAAACTCAATAGATGGTGGATTAGGAGATGATACATTAAAGTCAAGCTCAGGAGATGATACATTAGATGGTGGGGGAGATGTAGATAAAGCAGATTACTCAAACCAATCACAAAAGATAGTATTAACAACAAGTGGGACAGATTACTCAGTAGATAAAGCAGCAAATGGTACAGATACAGTAGTAAGAGTAGAAGAGATTGTAGGGACAAACTTCAAAGATACGATGACAGGCGGAACAGGAAATGACATTTTTACAGCAGGAGCAGATAAAGATACATTATATGGGAATGCAGGGAATGATACATTAAGTGGAGAAGCAGGAGATGATAGTCTAGAAGGTGGAGCAGGGAATGATTCACTAGATGGAGGAGCAGATAACGATACACTAATCGGAGGAGCTGGAGATGATACAATCACAGCAGGATTAGGTGATGATAAGATTACTGCAAACTTCCAAGCATCAGGAGATGATGTAAATACAATAAATGACACAATCAATGGAGAATCAGGAACAGATACTATAGATTATAGTGGAAGTGATTTTGATACTAATAGAATTGATGCAGATTTAAGTGCAGGAACAATTAATGTAGCAAATGGTGATAACGACGCAGTATCAAATATAGAAAATATTATTGGAACAAATAATACAACATCAGGTGATACAATCACAGGATCATCATCAGCAAATTCAATTAATGGTATGGCAGGAGATGATTCATTATATGGATTAGCAGGAAATGACATTATTGATGGAGGATTAGGAAATGACTCAATTGATGGTGGAGCAGATAATGATACATTATCAGGGAATGCAGGAACTGATAGTATAACAGGTGGCGCAGGAGATGATACATTATATGGAAATGCAGATGCTGATATCTTAGATGGTGGAGCAGATAATGACACATTATATGGTGGAACTGAAAATGATACATTAAAAGGTGAAGCAGGAGAAGATACATTATATGGTGAAGCAGGAGATGATACATTACATGCAAGTACAACATTAGGATTAGATTATCTTGATGGTGGGACAGATACAGATACTGTAAGCTTCGAAGATGACTCAAATGCAATTGATGTAGATTTATCAAATACATCAGCACAAAATGTTGGTGGTACAGCAGATAATGATGTAATATTAAACAATATTGAAAATGTAGTAGGTTCAAACCAAAAAGATACAATCACTGGTAATTCATCAGATAACTCACTATTTGGTGGATTAGAAGATGATACATTAATCGGTAATGGTGGAAATGATATCTTAGATGGTGGAGATGGATCAGGAGATATTGCAGATTACTCAAACCAATCAAATGCAATTACTGTAAATTTAAAAACACCAGATGTAGATGGAAACCAAGTTACAAACGATGGACAAGGTGGAGCAGATGAACTTAAAAATATTGAGATTGTTAGTGCTTCACAAGGAAATGACTCATTAACAGGTAGTGATAATGCAGATACATTCTTAGGTAATGCTGGAAATGATGTTGTTCATGCAAATGGTGGAAATGACTCAATTGATGGTGGTAGCGGAGCTGATACTATTCATGGAAATGCAGGTGATGATACAATCACAGCAGGTGCAGATAATGATGAGATCTATGGAGAAGAAGGTGATGATAATATCAAAGCTGGATCAGGTGATGATAAAATTATTGCAAGCTTCCAAGCCTCAGGAGACGATGTAGATACAGTTAATGATGTAATTGATGGAGGAAATGATACAGATACTATCGATTATAGTGGAAGTGATTTCGATACACATAATATAGATGCAGACTTAAGCGCTGGTACAGTTAATGTTACTGGTGGAGATAATGATACGGTTACAACTGTAGAGAATATTATTGGAACAAATAATACAACAACAGGTGATACAATCACAGGTTCAAGTTTAGCAAACTCAATAAATGGTATGGCCGGAGATGATACATTATATGGATTAGCAGAAAATGATATTATCGATGGAGGATTAGGAAGTGACTCAATCGATGGTGGAGCAGATAATGATACATTATCAGGTAACGAAGGTGATGATTCAATCACTGGAGGAGCTGGAAATGATACATTATATGGAAATGCAAATGATGATACATTAGATGGTGGAACAGGAAATGATACATTATTTGGTGGTACAGGTGATGATACATTAAAAGGTGAAGCAGGAGTAAATACACTAAACGGTGGATCTGGATCAGATATATTATATGCAGGAACAATTTCAGAGTTAAATGAACTAGATGGTGGAAACAACATAGATGTAGTTAACTTCTCAGATAGAACACAAAAGATTGATTTAGATTTATCACAAACAGGTGAACAAGATACAGATGGAGATGGTAATAATGATGTAATCATTAATAATATCGAGAATGTAATTGGAACAGCTCATAACGATACAATCGTAGGAAATTCATCAGTAAACTCAATAGATGGTGGATTAGGAGATGATACATTAAAGTCAAGCTCAGGAGATGATACATTAGATGGTGGGGGAGATGTAGATAAAGCAGATTACTCAAACCAATCACAAAAAGTTATTGTAACTACAGGTTCAGGAAGTACAACTTATTCTGTAAATAAAGATACTAATGGTACAGATACAGTAATAAATGTAGAAGAAATTGTGGGAACAAACTTCAAAGATACAATGACTGGAGACAGTTTAAAAGATGTATTCTCTGGTGGTAATGATGAAGATACACTATTAGGTGCTGGTGGAAATGATACATTAAATGGTGGAGCTGGTAATGATAAATTATCTGGACAAGATGGAGATGATGTAATAAATGGAGATGATGGTGATGATACAATTACTGCAAGTTTCCAAGCTGATGGTATAGATGCTAATACTGTAAACGATAATATTAATGGTGGAGCTAATAAAGATACGGTTGATTATAGTTCAAGTGATTTTAATAATCATAAAATTACAGTTGATTTAGCTTCAAATAGTGTTGATGTATTTGGTGGGGATGATGATACTTTAACTGCTGTTGAAAATATTATTGGTACTGATTATAATGATGCAAATAATACTACTATTGAAGATATTATTGTAGGTGATAGCCAAAACAATACATTTAGTGGTTTAGCAGGAGATGACTCTTTATCTGGAGCTGCTGGTGATGATTACTTAAGTGGTGGAACTGGTTATGACACTATAAATGGTGGAGCAGATAATGATACAGTATTTGGTAATACTGGTAATGACTCACTTTCTGGTGATGCTGGTGATGACTCTATTTACGGTAATGCAGATGATGATACATTAGATGGTGGTGCTGGAGATGATACTCTTGATGGTGGTAGTGGAAATGACATCTTAAAAGGTGGAATTGGTACTAACTCATTAATTGGTAATTCAGGGGTTGATACAGTTGATTACTCTGGTTCAAAAGCTGTTACTGTTGATTTATCAGTTTTAACTGCACAAGATGTATTTGGTGATGCTACACAAAATGATAAATTAAGTTCAATAGAAAATGTTACTGGTTCTTCTGCTGTTGATGTTATTACAGGAGATAATCAAAACAACTCTTTATTTGGAGCAGATGCTAATGATACATTAAAATCAAGTGCTGGTAATGATACTTTAAATGGTGGAAATGGCAATGAAGATGTTGCTGATTATTCTAATCAATCATCATTTGTTTCTGTTGATTTAAATAATGCAACTCAAGTTACTAAAAGTAGTGGTGGAAGCGATACTTTAGAAAACATTGAAATAATTCAAGGTAGTAATTTTAATGATGTTTTAATTGGTGATGGAAGCTCTAATACTTTAAAAGGTGGTAATGGAGACGACAATATTGAAGGTAGAGCTGGTAATGATAGTTTATATGGAGAAAATGACGATGACACTATAAAAGGTGGACTTGGTGATGATTATATAAATGGTGGAGCTGGAAATGATACTGCTGATTATTCTGATGCTACAGCTACTGGTGTAACTGTTAATTTAGGTACATCAACTGCACAAAATGTAGGTGGTGGCCTAGGTAATGATACATTAGTTTCAATTGAGAATTTAATTGGATCTTCTTTTAAAGATATTCTAACAGGTGATGCTCAAGGAAATATTATTACTGCAAAAGAGGGTGATGATACATTACAAGGTAATGGTGGAGCTGATTCATTATATGGTAATGAAGGAGCTGACACATTTATCCAAACAGCTGGAGATACATCAGGTGATGTTATTGATGGTGGTAGTGAAGGTGATGCAACAAGAGGAAATGATACAGTTGATTATTCAGCGTTTACAGATGCAAATGGAATTAAAGTATCTCTAAATGATGAAGGTTTATCTAATGTAACAGTAGGAAACTCTGTAAATAATCACCAATTAACGAATATTGAAAATGTAATTGGTTCTACAGGAACAGATACAATTCAAGGTGATAGTGCTAATAATACATTAAATGGTACAAGTGGTACAAATGATACTGTGTCTTATTCAAATTCTACAAGTTCAGTATATGTAAACTTAGGTACAGCAATAACTACAGATATCACAGCTGATAGTGTTGTAGATACTATAGGTGCAAATAGTGCAACTGGTAGTGCAATAGGAACTGATAGTCTTAGCAACTTTGATGATGTATTAGGAAGTAGTAATGATGATACTATTGTTGGTGATGGAGCTAATAATACATTAAACGGTGCTGCTGGAAATGATATTTTAATCGGTGGAGCTGGAGCTGATAGTTTAATTGGTGGAGCAGGAAATAGTGATACAGTTTCGTATGCAACTGATTCTAGTGGTATTGATGTTAGTTTAAGAAACGGTAGTGGTACAGATGGTTCTGGTGCTACAGATACTTATGAAACTATAGAAAATGTAATTGGTTCATCAAGTAATGATACTATTGAAGGTAACACAAGTAACAATATTTTAGATGGTGGAGCTGGAACAGATACTTTAACTTATAAAAATGCAGTTACAGGAGTAAGTGTTAATCTTGGTGTTGAAACAAACAATACTGGTAATGATGGAACAGATACAATTAGAAACTTTGAAAACTTAGAAGGTTCTAATCTTGGTGATATATTAACAGGTAGTTCAACATCTAATATTATTAATGGTCTTATTGGTAATGATGTAATTGATGGTGGAAATGGAGTTGATTCATTATTTGGTGGTAACGGAAATGATACATTTGTTGTTAAATTAGGTGATGGAAATGATTTAATTGATGGATTTGAATTAGATGGATCTAATGCTGCCCAAACTGATTTAGATGATGTTTCAAATAAAGATAAAGTTGACTTTAGTGCCATTACAGGCTCTAACCATGTAGAAGTTGATTTAACTAATACTTCAACAGCAAATGCAATAGTAACTGATGGAAGTACAATTGATCAAAGTAATACATTAAGAAATATTGAAAATATTATTGGTACAGATAATAATGATATTTTAATTGGTAATGCAGAAAGCAATATCTTAGAAGGTGGAGCTGGAAATGATCAAATTACTGGTAATGCAGGAGCTGATAATCTTCAAGGTGGAACTGGTGATGATACATTCTTAGGTAGTGATTTTGAGGATGATATTATTGATGGTGGAAGTAATAATGAAACAAATGGTGATACAGTTGATTATACTAATGTTGCCGCAAATATCAAAATCAATTTAGCTGATAATGGCTCTAATACTGCTGTAGAAGTTGGAACTGATACTACAAACCATACAATTGGTAATATTGAAAATATCACAGGATCTAATACAGGTGCTGATGACTTAACTGGAAACTCTAGTGTTAATACTATTTTAGGTAATGGTGGTAATGATACTATTGATGGTGCTGATGGAGATGATTATTTAGATGGTGGAGCTGGTAACAATACAGTTTCATTTGCTTCTGTTAGTGCTGGTGTAAATGTTAATCTTTCTGGAAGTATTTATACTCATGATTCACAAAACTTAGCTGCAAATAGTGCAGTATCAATTTCGAAAAACACTGATGGTGTTGGTGCAAATGATACAGATACAATTAATAACTTTATTAATATTAATGGTTCAGCTTATGCTGATATCTTAATTGGGGATTCTAGTGGAAATGCTATTAATGGTTTAGATGGAATTGATGTAATTAATGGTCTAGGTGGAGATGATAATCTAGATGGTGGAGCTGGAAATGACTCATTTATTATGGGTGCAAATGATGGTTCTGATACTGTTGATGGTGGAAGTGGTAGCCAAGATACAATAAATTATGAATCTTTAGCTTCAAATCAAGGTCTAACAGTTACTTTAGATACAGACTCTTCAGTTACAGTAACTATTGCTAATGGTGATAATGACACAATTAAAAAAGTTGAGAATGTTACTGGTGGAGCTGGTAATGATGTTATTACTGGTGATGGATTAAAAAATATTTTAATTGGTAATGCAGGTGAAGACATTATTGAAGGTGGAGCATCAGCTGATACTATTGAAGGTGGAGCAGGAGCTGATAGCCTAAGAGGGGATAGTGGTGATGACCAAATCATTGGTGGAACTGGTGATGACTTCATTCGAGGTGGAGATGATAACGATACTTTATATGGGGGAGATTTAACTCACGATGAAGATACTATAGAAAACGGTAGTGGAACTGATACAATTTATGGTGAAGCTGGTCAGGATATTATCTATGGTAGAGATGGTGATGACTCTTTATATGGTGGAGATGATAACGATACATTATTTGGTGGAACTGGTAGTGATAAACTAAGTGGTGGTGATGGTGATGATACAATCGATGGTGGAGAAGGTGCTGAGAGTGATGGTGGAGATACTATTGATTATTCATCAAAATCTACTGTTGTTGATATAAATTTAATGGCTCAAGATGGTAATGGTTTTGCTACTGCTACATTAGGTACAGAAAAAGATTATTTAAAAAATATTGAAAATATCACTGGAACAATAGCAGATGATTATATTGGTGGAGATAATGATTCTAATATTTTAGATGGAAATATTGGTGACGATATAATTGTAGGTGCTGGAGGAGATGATACTTTACTTGGTGGTGATGGTGATGATACTTTCAAAGCTGGTCTTGATAATGATGGTGATAAAACGCTAGAAACTGGTGATGATGGTGTTGATTATTATGTAGGTGGCGAAGGTCAAGAAAATGATAATGGAGACACTATTGATTACTCGGCATTTGATGCATCACAAAATATCAATGTTGATTTATCTGCTGTTTCTAATGCTGGTGGTTTCACAAATGTTACTACTGTAAATGTAAATGGTTCTTCAAATGATTATATTAAAGAAATTGAAAATGTAACAGGAAGTGCTGGTAATGACATTATCAAAGGTGATTCGAATGCAAATATCTTAAATGGTAGTGCTGGTAATGATACATTAAGTGGTGGAGCTGGTGCTGATACACTTGATGGTGGTACAGGTACAAATAGAGCTGATTACTCTTCTGCTGCTTCTAAAATCGTTGTTGATATGGAAAATGTAACTGAAGTATCAAATGATGGTGATGGTTCAAGTGATAACTTAATTAATATCCAAGAAATTGTAGGAACTACAGCTAATGATACTATTTACGGTGCTGCTGCATCTGAAGTTCTTATTGGTGGTAATAATAGTGATACTTTAATGGGTAGAGATGGAAATGACACTATCTATGGTGGATTAGAGAATAGAAGTGATGATTCTACTACTGATACTGTATCTTATGAATATTTAGGAACTTCAAATAAAGTTGTTGTTGATCTTTCAAATGATGCAGGATCGGCAGTTGTTAGTGGTAGTGATACTGATACATTATATGATATAGAAAACATTATTGGTGGAGCTGGAAATGATACAATTACAGGAAGTAATGATGTAAATAATCTAAAAGGTGGAGCTGGTGATGATGTATTTATTGCTAGTTCTGCTACAGATGGAGCTGATGTAATTGATGGTGGAGCACATACAAATGGAGATACTGTTAATTATAATGCTTTAGATTCTAACTCTATTACAGTTACTTTAGCAAATGGTTCTAATACGGCAACAGTTGACGTAAGTGGTGCTGGACATGATGATACAATTTCAAATATTGAGAATGTAATTGGATCACAATTAGCTGATAATATTACTGGGAATAATTTAAATAATACACTTGAAGGTAGAGAAGGAAATGATACTTTAACTGGTGGTGTTGGTAATGATAGACTTGATGGTGGAAGTGAAATTGATACAGTTGATTATTCTACTGCAAGTGGAGCTATCAGTGTTGATTTAGGAATTGATGGCACAGCTCAAGCTATTGGTGCAACTGAGGGAAGTGATACATTAGTTTCAATTGAAAATGTAATTGGTTCTACTGATTCTGATACATTTAAAACAAATTATTCAGTTGATAATAATTTTGATGGAAATACTGGTAGTGATACAATTGATTATAGTTCATTAGATGTTGATGATGTTACTGTTGATAAAGTTGTTGGAACTCTAAGTTCTGCAACTGTTACTGGTAATTCAGGCGCAACTGCAACTTCTACAACAGATACGTTTACTTCAATTGAAAATATTACAGGATCTGCTGGTAATGATACATTAACAGGAAATGCTTCTAATAACACTTTAAAAGGTGAAGCTGGAGATGATATTTTAGCTGGTGGGAGTGGAGATGATTACTTAGATGGAGGAGCTAATACTTCTGCTGGGGATACAGTAAATTACTCAAATGCTAGTGCTGGTGTAAATGTTAATCTTGGAATTGATGGAGTTTCTCAGTTTATTAATGCTTCTGAGGGTAATGATACTTTCGTAGGTATTGAAAATGTAATTGGTTCTTCAAATGCTGATACATTCAAAGGTAATAATGCTGTTGCAAATACATTTAATGGTGGTATTACTGATTTATCTAATCCAAACTCTGAGCATTCAAGTGATGAAAATGATAAAGTTGATTATTCAGATTCAGTAAGTCCAATTGTTGCAAATTTAACAAGTGGTACTGTTGTTATTGGTGGAAGTGTTACTGATACTTTATACAATATTGAGCACGTTGTTGGAACAGATGGAAATGATAGTTTCACAGGAAATGCCGATAATAACTCATTAATTGGTGGAGCAGGTGATGATACATTCTTTATCAATGATGTTAATAATGGAAATGATGTAATTGAAGGTGATACAGCAGGAACTAATAGTGGTTTAAGAGATAGAATTGATTATAGCGCTATTTCAAATACATATTATTTAGATGCTGATTTATCAAGTAATTCATTAGTTATTAAACAAACAAGTGACAACACATCTATTGATAGTGATACTGTAAATAATATTGAAGATATTACAGGAACTGCTGGTGATGATACAATTAGAGGTAATGCTTCTAAAAATATTTTAACTGGTGCTGAGGGTACTGATACAATTTATGGTGAAGCTGGAAATGATGAAATTTACGGTGGAAATAATACAAATAATGCAACATCTGCAACAGATTATGAATATTTAGATGGTGGTGCAGGTGATGACACTATTTATGGTGGAGCTGGAAATGATTCAATTATTGGTGGATCTGATGCTGGTCTAGATACTTTATATGGTGAAGCTGGAAATGACATTATCCAAGGTGGTTCAGGTGTTGATACTATTGATGGTGGAGCTGATAACGATACTATTAGAGGTGATGCAGGAGAAGATTTAATCTATGGTGGATTAGGTGCTGATACTATTAGAGGTGGTTCAGAAGCTGATATTATTCATGGTGATGATTCATTACATTCTGCAAGTGACGGAGATGATACATTATTTGGGGAAGATGGTACAGATACAATTTATGGTGGATATGGAAATGACACTATAAGTGGTGGTGCTAATAATGATGATATTTACGGTGGAATTGCAGGTAATATTGATTATGATAATGCAATCTATGGTGATAACGATACTGTTACTTATGAAAATAGTACTAGTGGAGTTACTGTTGATTTTGTAAATAATCAAGCAACTGGTGAAGGTACTGATAATTTATATGGAATTGAAAATGCTATTGGTTCAAACCAAGATGATACATTTATTTCTAAATTAACAGTTTCAAATAAATTTGATGGTAGATCTGGTAATGAAATATTTGGTGATAATATCTCTTATGAAAATGTTACTGTTGATGGTGGAGTTGATAAAGTTGTTGTTGATTTAACATCTGCTCCTGATGCAAATGGTTATTATTCAGCTGATATCTACCAAGATGGTGCAGTTGTAACTACAGATTATTTAAAAGATATTGAAAATATTACAGGTTCAGCAGGTGAAGATACAATTACTGGTGATTCAGATAAAAATACATTAAAAGGTCTTGCTGGTAATGATTTATTAAGTGGACAAGAAGGTAATGACTATATTGATGGTGGACTTGGAAGTGATACTTCTTCATATACAGAAAAAACTGTAGCTGTAACTGTTGACTTTAATGCTAATACTGCATCAACATCAACAGAAATAGATACTTTAGTTTCTATTGAAAATGTTTTAGGTGGATCTGCAAAAGATACATTCAAAATGAATGAAGATAATGTTACTAATACTATTGATGGTAATGGTGATATTGATACAATCTCTTATGAACATTACGCTACAAACGGTGTTGATGTAAATTTAAGTACAACTTCTGCTCAAACTGTAACAGCTGGAGATAGTGATACTATCTTAGATATTGAAAATATTATTGGATCATCTCAAAATGATACATTTACTGGTTCAACTGAAGATAACGTTATAAAAGCAGGTGATGGTAATGATACATTTATTGCTGGAACTGATACAGATAATAATGGAACTTTAGATACATGGGCTGATGATGGTAGTGATACAATTGATGGTGGGGCTGGTACTGGTGACTGGGCTGATTATTCTGTAATTGCTGATGATACAAATGCTGGAACAAATGGTATTGAAGTTACTTTAGATAGTGCAAATGAAGCAGAAATTACTGTAAGAGGTCAAGCAGGAACTGACAAAATTAAAAATGTTGAACATATCAACGGTACAAATGATAGTGATTCAATAAAAGGTGATACTCAAAATAACTCATTAGTTGGTAACGATGGTAATGATATTTTAGATGGTGAAGCTGGTATTGATAGACTATATGGTGGAAATGATGATGATACATTAACAGGTGGATCAGGAGATGACTCATTATATGGTGATTCTGGTGATGATTACTTAACTGGTGGTTTAGGTAGTGATAAAATCTTTGGTGGGACTAATGGAGCTCTTGGAGATACAGTTGATTATACAAATGCATTAGAGAGTTTAACAATAGATTTAGATTTAGCAGCATCTGGTGGTTTAGCTACAGATGGTTCTATAGTTGGTAAATCAGTTGGATCTACTGGTGATCAAGGTCAAGGTATTGATGAATTATCAGAAATTGAGAATATTAAAGGTTCAAACTTTACAGCTGATACTATTTATGCAAATAGCTCAAAAAATGTTATTACTACACAAAAAGGTGATGATTATGTTGAAGCTAGAGATGGTAATGATACAGTATTAGCAGGCGAAGGTGATGATACAATCGTTTCAACAAGTGCAAGTGATGGTCTTGATAGATATGATGGTGGCTCTAACACAGATACTGTTGATTATTCTAATTTAGGTGCTTCAAATGCTATTACTGTTGATTTAAGTACAACTGCAACTCATGATTTTGATGGTGCTGGTGGAAATGATGCTTGGGAAGTATCTGTTAATGGTGGAAATAATGATATTATCAAAGGCATTGAGAATATTATTGGTACAGCTGGTGATGATACTATTATTACAAATGCAGATGCAAATGAAATCCAAGGTGGCGCAGGAGCTGATTTACTTTCTGGTAATGTAGGTAATGACATTATTAATGGATTTAAAAAAGGTCAAAGTGAATCATCAATTGAATACGATACGGTTTCATATTCTTATTTAACAAGTAAAAGTGTAAATATTGATTTAACAGCAGGAACAGCAGTTGTTGATGCAAATGATACAGATACATTAATTTCAATAGAAAATGCAATTGGTGGAGCTGCTAATGACACAATTACTGGTAGTTCAGAGATTAATTCACTTGAAGGTGGAGCTGGTAATGATACATTTATAAGTTCATTAGCAAATGACTTTATTTATGGTGGAAGTGTTAGTGGAAATACTCATACCGATGACCATATTATTGGAGACATGGTTGATTTCTCTAATACAATTAATGCTAGTAATAAGTTAACAATTGACTTAAGTACAACAGTAAATGATGCAAATTCAAATGCTTACTCAAATGCAATAGTAACAACTACAGGTGGAACAGCTGTTTATACAGATAGATTATACGGTATTGAAAATATCTCAGGAACAGGTAATAATGATATTTTAACTGGTAATAACAGTGCAAATACATTATTAGGAAATGATGGTAATGATACACTTCAAGGTTTAGCAGGTGCTGATAAACTTGATGGTGGAGCAGGTGATGATTTATTCCTAGTTGGTGATGCTGATGTTACAAATAGTGGTGATGAAATTATTGGTGGAGATGATTTTGATACAGTTAACTACAATGGTATTACAAGCCAAGGGGTTACAGTTGATTTAGAATCTGGTTCTACTGTAACAGTAACAATTAATGGTCAAACTCATACATTAAAAGAAATTGAACATTTAATTGGTACAAATCAAGCCGATGTATTAACAGGAGATCAAAACCTGAATAGAGTTGAAGGTATGGGTGGTAATGACCAAATCTTCGGACAAGATGGTAGTGACTTCTTATACGGTGGAGCAAATGAAGCTAATAGTGCAAGTTCTGGTGATGATACTATTGATGGAAAAGCAGGTGATGACTTCATTAGAGGTGGTGACGGAGCTGATGATCTAAAAGGTGGTACTGGAAAAGATACTATCTATGGTGAAGATGGTGCTGATGTTATTCTAGGTGAATCAGAAGATGACACTATTTACGGTGGAGCTAGTAATGATGATATCAATGGTGGATTAGGAGCTGATACAATTTTTGGTGAATCAGGTAATGATGTAATTACTTTTGATCAAGCTGATAATAAAGTTGATGTTGTTTACGGTGGAGACGATACAACTGATAGTGGAACTGATACAGTTGATTATTCACAAGCTATTAAAGGTATGACAGTAAATCTTGCCAATGGTGATGCAGAAGGTACGGCAAGTAGTGCAGATCAAGGTAATGATAAATTATATGGAATTGAAAATATTGTTGGTTCAAATTTAGAAGCTGATAATATCACTGGTAATAATGAAACAAATACTTTAAGTGGTATGGGTGGAGATGATACTTTATATGGTGAAGAAGGTTCTGATACATTATTCGGTGGAGCTGATAATGATGAGTTACATGGTGGTACTGATGCTGATAGTATTAATGGTGATGCTGGTGCTGATATTATTTACGGTGATGCCGGAGCTGATACATTATTAGGTGGAACTGGAAATGATACATTCATTGCTACTTCAACTACAGATGGTAGTGATTCTATTATTGGTGGGTCTGATAGTGATACTATTGATTATAGTGTTATTACTGATAATTCAAACAAAATTGTTGTGAATTTAGCTGCTACTGGTGATTCTACAGTTGATTTATTAACTGGTAATGATGACACTATTAATGGGATTGAAAATGTAATTGGAACATCAGGAAATGATACATTTACAGGAAGTGCATTAGTAAATACACTAAATGGTGGAGCTGGAATTGATGAGGTAAGATATGATTACGATAATACTACGGGTGTTACAGTTGACTTAAATGCTGGAACAGCAACTGAAAATGGTGGTATTGTTGATACTTTAGTTTCAATTGAAAATGTTTTAGGTTCACAATATGATGATAGTTTTGTAAGTGCAAGTGGAGTTTCAAATGTAATTGATGGTAGTACTCATGGTAGTAATGGAGATACAATTGATTATAGTTCTAGAGCAAATGCAATCAATGTTACTTTAAATACTTCTACTTTAGCAACTGTTAATATTACTGGTGATTCTAATGACCAAATTAAAAATATTGAAAATGTTTCAGGAAGTAGTGTAAATGATATTATTACAGGAGATACTGCAAATAATACATTATTAGGAAATGCAGGAGCTGATACACTAGATGGTGGAGCAGGAGCTGATTATTTAGATGGTGGAATTGGTAACGATAAATTAATTGGTGGTACTGGAGCTGATAACTTATTTGGTAGTGCAGGTGATGATGTATTTGAAGGTACTGGATTTACTGGAGATGTAATTGATGGTGGTAGTGAAGCTGATTTAAGTAAAGGTAGCGATACTGTTGATTACAGTAATGTAAATACAACTACATCAGGAGTTGAGCTTACATTAAATGACAATACAGTTGCAAGTGTTACAGTAGATGGAAGTGCTAATGATCATACAATTGTTAATGTAGAAAATGTAATTGGTACTTCTAATGATGATTCAATTACTGGGGATGCAAATGTTAATAGTTTAATTGGTAATGATGGAACTGATTATATTGATGGAGCTGCTGGAAATGATTATATTGAAGGTGGAGCTAATACAACTGGTACTGAATCTCTAATTGGTGGGATTGGACTTGATACTATTTATGGTGGTTCTGGAGTTGATCATATCCTTGGTGGAGATGATGATGATAAACTATATGGTGATGGTGAAGATGATATTTTAGATGGTGGAGCTGGAACTGATACATTAGAAGGTGGAGCTGGTAATGATACACTAATTGGTGGAGCAGGAAATGATAACCTTGTAGGTAATAGTGGTATTGATACAGCTGATTATAGTAATGAAAGCTCATCTGTTCAAGCAAATATAGCTAATTCATTTGCTGTTGGTAGTTCAATTGGTACAGATACATTCAGTGGAATAGAAAATATTACAGGTTCAGATCTTGGTGGTGATGCTGATAATATTACTGGTAGTGCAGGAGATAATACATTAAAAGGTTTAGCAGGAGATGATACTATCTCTGAATTAGCTGGAAATGATGTTATTGAAGGTGGAGCTGGAAATGATTATATTTACGCTGGTTCTGGTGATGATATTATTGATGGTGATGATACAGATGGTGCAACTATAAATGGTACATCAGATACTTTAGACTTTACAACTATTTCAATTAATGATGATACAGGTGATACAAGAGATGTGGATGGTTCAGGTTTAGATTCAACTACAGCACTTTCGGATGCTTATTTAGGTATTGAAATTGATTTATCAGATACTACTGCCCAAAGAATTCATAATGAGTATGGTACTGATACTATTACAAATATTGAAAATGTAATTGGTTCAAATAAAGGTGATTATATTGCTGGTAATAATGAGAGTAATACATTAAATGGTTCTGCTGGAAATGACTATTTAGTTGGTCTTAATGGTGCTGATAAATTAATTGGTGGAAGTGGAACAGATACAGCAGACTTTAGTGCTGGTGGGGCATCTGTTATTGTTGATATGACTAAAGCACAAACTGATGGAAGCTCTGATACATATAGAGTTATAAATGATGGTTATGGAAATAAAGAGTTCTTAGACGGTGTTGAAAACATTATTGGTGGAGCTGCGGATGATACAATTTATGGGGATAGTGAGTCAAATACTATTACAACAGGTGCTGGTGACGATACAATTCGAGGTGGTGCTGATGCTGATGTTATTGATGGTGGAGCTGACGAAGATACAGCTGATTTCTCTGATTTAGCTTATGGTGTAACTGTTGATTTAGATACAGATAATAATGGAACTAATGATGCTGAAGGTACTGCTTTATCGAATGGTAAAACTGATACATTAAAAAATATTGAAAATGTAATTGGAACAGATAGAGCTGATAATATTACTGGTGATGATAAAGATAATACACTTCTAGGTGGAGCTGACAATGATAGTTTCAAAGGTTTAGAAGGTGTTGATTATATTGATGGTCAAGATGGTAGTGATGATACTGTGGACTATAGTGATGGAACTCAAGGTATTAATATTAACTTATCAACTGCTCAAACTTTAGGTGATAATACAACTTATAGAGTTCAAGATGATGGTTATGGTAATAAAGAATTTATTGATGGTATTGAAAATATCATTGGTACTAATTCAAAAGATATTATTACTGGTGATTCTAACAATAACTTATTAGATGGTGGAGCTGATGATGATACTATCTCAGGTGGAGATGGTAGTGATACATTAGTTGGTCAAACTGGAGCAGATACATTTTCTGGTGGCTTAGGTGATGACTTTATTTATGGTAATGCTTTAAATGTTTCAAGTGCAGATTCAGATAGAGATGTTGTTGATTATACAAGTTCTTCAAATTCTATTTTATTAAATTTATCTTCTTCTGATAGTAATATTGAATTATCAAATGAGTCTTCAACTACTTTAGGAACTCAAACAGCTGTAGGTGAGGGTACTGATAAACTTTATGATATTCAAGATGTTATAGGATCTAACCTAGCAGATACTTTAGTTGGTGATGAAAATGTGAATTCACTTTCTGGTCAAGGTGGAAATGACTTACTAATTGGTTCTGGTGGAGCTGATATATTATTAGGTCAAGGTGATAATGACACTATTTTAGGTGGTTTAGATTCTGATGTTATTTATGGTGGTTCTTTAAGTGGAACTACACATACAGATAGTGGAATAGATACTGTTGATTATAGTTACTTAACAGATACAAGAGCAATTAATGTTGATTTATCTTTAGATGATGGAGATAACGATACAAATAATGAACAAGAAATCAAAGTTGTAGGAACTCCTGGAAGTTACGATAGTGTTGAAGGTATTGAAAATGTTGTTGCAACTAAAAACAATGATACATTAAAAGGTAGTGATAGTTATAGTGAAGTTAATGTATTAGATGGTTATAAAGGCGATGATAAATTCATTGCATCAAAAGGTGTTGACTCATTTATTGGTGGAGATGGAATTGATACATTAGACTTTAGTCAAATTGATACTAATGCTAGTACAGGAACAACTGCTGATGATGGTAACTCTGTAAATGTTGATTTAGGTTTAGGTCAAGCAAGTGATGATGGATATAGAAATGGTGGTGTAGCTGTTGTTGATACTATTAGTGATATTGAAGTTGTTATTGGAACTAATGGAAATGATCAGTTAACAGGAAGTAGTGAAGCTAATACATTAATTGGTGGAGCAGGTCTTGATACAATTGATGGTGGAGCAGGTCTTGACTTATTAGAAGGTGGAGATGATAACGATACTATTTATGGTGGAGCTGGAGTTGATACATTATTAGGTGAAGATGGAAATGATGAGCTTCAAGGTGGAACTGGAGATGATTCACTATATGGTGGAGCTGGAAATGATATTCTAGAAAAACTTCAAGGTGACGGTAATGATACTATTGATGCAGGATCTGGTGATGATACTATTTATGCAGGTTCTGGTAATGATGAAATCATTGGTGGTGCAGATAGTGATATTTTAACTTATGAGCAAATTACTTCTACAAGTATTACAGCAAACCTTGGAAGTGGTGCAGGTGGTGACTTTGGTACTATTACTGTAGGAGCTGATACTGATACATTAAAAGATCATATTGAAATTATTAAAGGTACAACAGAAGCTGATACTATTATTGGATATAACGGAACTGATGAAGGTAATGACTACAGTGATACTTTATATGGTAAAGGTTCTGGAGATAGCATCTATGGTGGTATTGGTAATGATACTATTTATGGTGAAAGTGGGATTGATACATTAAGAGGACAAGCTGGAAATGATTACTTAGATGGTGGTTCTGGAATTGATGCTGTTGATTTTGCAGATGCTAATGTTGGTGTAAAAGTATTCTTAGATAGTAGTGATGAAAATAATGTTGCTACAACACATGAAGTAATGGAAGATGGTTTTGGTACAAAAGATCAATTAGTTGATATTGAAAAAGTTATTGGATCTAATTTTGCTGATACTATTAAAGGTGATTCATCAACAAATACTATTCAATCTGGATTAGGTGATGATACTATTATTGCTACTGATGGTTCAGATACTATTGATGGTGGTGGACATACAACTGGAACTGGTGGTGGAGACTGGTTAAGTTTCCAAGCATTAGGTGCAGCAGTTGATGCAGCAATGCAAAATGGTACGATTACTGGTGGTTTAGGAACTACAAATATTACTGATATTGAAAACTTATTAGGAAGTAACTTTGCAGATAGTTTAACTGGAGATGCTAATGACAACTCATTAGATGGTAATGCTGGTAATGATGTTATCAATGGTGGAGCAGGTGCTGACCACTTATTAGGTAATACAGGAAATGATACACTAATTGGTGGAGATGGTATTGATACTTATGATGGTGGTGATGACACAGATGCAATTAGTTTCTATGATGTAGGAGCAGCTGTTAATGTAAACTTATCAACATCTACAGTAACTGATGATGGATATGGTAATACAGAAGCAGGAAAAATTTCTAATATTGAGAACATAATAGGTACATTAAATTATGGAGATTCATTAACTGGAGATAACAACGATAACGTTATTTACGGTCATGGTGGGAATGATATTATTGATGGTCAAGGTGGTTTTGATACTATTTATGGTGGAACAGGAACTGATAAAATTAATACAGGAACTGATACTGATGATTCAAGTGAAGATGTTGTTTATGGTGGTGAAGGTGTAGATACAATTACAGGTAACTTCGATAAAGCGGTAATCTTTGGTGATATTGTTGGTGGATCTAATGTTGAAGAGGATTGGATTGATTATTCAGGTTCTACTAGTGGAATTACTGCTGATTTAGCTCAAACTTCATTATATACATTAGATAGTGCAAATGATGCATTAGATGGTAACTATGTACAAGTAATCAATAATGATACTCCTACAGAGTTTGATTTAATTTCTCAAATTGAAAATATCTTAGGTACAGCGCAAGTTGATACTTTAGGTGGTAATTCAGGAGATAACTCAATCTTAGCAGGTGATGGTGATGATACTATTATTCACTCAGCTGCTGTATCTAGTGATTACATTGATGGACAAGGTGGTTCTGACTGGTTAAGTTTAGAAAACTATGCTGTAAACATTGACTTAAATTCTGGAAGTAATGGTATTCATAATATTGAAAATATTGTAGATAGACAAACAGGTTCATCTAGAACTATTTGGGGATCAACTGGAACTAATACATTTATTATGTATGATGGTAATGATAGAGTTCTTGGTAGACAAGGTGATGATGTTTATGATTTAGGTTCTGGAAATGATAGAGCAGATGCTAACTATGGTAGTGATACTTTAGTTGGTGGTTCTGGTACGGATATTTTAGATTATGAAGCTTATTGGTCTAATGCAGGTACTAAAATCTTCTTGCAAGATGCAAATATAGATACAAACAATGATGAGGTAGGAGATTTATCTGTAACTAGAACTATTACTAGTTTAAATATTGAAGGCTTAACTACTTTATCTGATGGTGCTCATGATTTCTATGAAGTTACAGATTCACAAGGGTTTACAGATTATATTTATAAAGAAAATGATGATACAGCTGATTTTGAAACATTTAATTTAAGTCGTTCACATGATACTATGGTTGCTGATGAAGCTGCAAATAGAATTGTTGCTGATAATGGAAATGATATTGTATTAGGTATGGGTGGAAATGATACTATTTATGGTGGAAATGGAACAGACTTACTTTATGGTGGAGAAGGTGATGATACTATAAATGGTGATGGAAACGATGATACTCTTTATGGTGAGAATGGTAATGATGTTATTAACGGTGGTTCAGCAAATGATTATATAAAAGCTGGTGCTGGAAATGATAATGTTAATGGTGGAACTGGAAATGATATTATCTACACTGGAACTGGAACTGATAATATTAATGGTAGTTCTGGTCTTGATACTATTTATAATGAAGATGGTGCAGATACAATTAATGGTGGTTCTGAAATTGATGATTTATTCTATCTTGGTGGTACACAAGGTATTAATGTAAGATTAGATGGTACATCAAATGGTTCTACAGATTCATTTGGTAATACTGAAACTATTTCAAATATAGAAAATGTGACAGGTACAGCATTTAATGATACATTTAGAGGTAATGATTCTGAAAATACATTAGTTGGTGGAGCTTTAGATGATACATTCTATATCTCCCTTGGTGATGATAAAATTCAAGGTGATGCAGGTAGTGAAGATTTAATTGACTTCTCTGAAATTACAATTGATGGAACAGCTGGGGATTCAATAATTGATAATAACATTGATTTAGAAGATCAAGATAATGCTAGATTTGATGTTGGTGGTACAGAATATAATCAATCATTATTTGGAATTGAAAATGTAAATGGAAGTTCAAAAGACGATAAAATTACTGGTACAAAAAGTGATCAAATTGACAATACAATTAATGGACTAGATGGTAATGATTCAATTAGCGGATTAGCTGGAGAAGATTACTTAATGGGTGGAAATGGTGATGACACTATTGAAGGTGGATTAGGTGATGATACACTGTTTGGTGGAGATTCAACTACTGATACAAGTACAAATGACTGGGTTGTTTATTCTCAATCAACAACAGGTATTAGTATTAACCTTGACTCAACAATTCATGCAGGAATTGCAGCAAGTACAGCAATAGGTGAAGGAACAGATACACTAAGTGGTTTTGAGAATGTAGCTGGGTCTAATATTGAAGATACAATTTATGGTACAAATTCAAAAAATATCATTAGAGGTGCATCAAGTGATGATAAACTTTATGGTTTAGATGGTGATGATACAATTTATGGTGATGCTGACGCAGATTACATCGATGGTGGTGATGGTGCTGATGAATTATATGGTGGAAGTGGAGATGATTCATTTATCACTACTTTAGGTGACGATATAATTGATGGTGGAACTAATAGTGATACAGTTGATTACTCTTCAATTAACGCATCTTTAAATGTAACACTTGGAGCATCTGGTGATGCAACTGTTACTATTGATGGTACAGATACATTAACAGCCATTGAAAACCTAAGAGGTTCAAATACTCAAGGTGATTCAATTGTAGGTAATGCTGAAAACAATACTTTAGAAGGTTTAGGTGGTGATGATACATTAAAAGGTGCTGCTGGAGAAGATAATCTTCAAGGTGGTTCTGGAAATGATAGAATTTTTGCAGGTTCAGGAAATGATACAATTGATGGTGGTAGTGATACTACAGGGGATTGGTTAGATTATACTGATACTACAAATGCAATGAATGTTGATTTACATGCAGGAACTGCTACAGGAAATGGTAATGATACAATTACAAATATCGAACATATTTTAACTGGAAATGGTGATGATATTATTCAAGGTAACATCTATGATAACAGTATTGTTGCAGGTTCTGGAAATGATACATTAACATTTAATAATGCTACAAGTTCAGTTGTAATCAATGTTTCAAATAACGATGGAACTTCTACTGGTTTTGGTAATGATACATTTGAAGACTTTGAAAACTTCGTAGGTTCTGCACAAACTGATACATTAGTAACAGATGCTATTGATAATATTACTTTTGATGGAGCTGGAAGCCTTGATACTATTGATTATACATCTATTGGAGCTACAGATTTAACTGTAACAATTGATGGAAGTAATCCAGAAACAATTAGTGATGGAACAAATACAGATTCAGTTTCAAATGTAGAAATTATTAAATCAGGAGCAGGAGCTGATACATTTAATGTTAGTTCGACAAATGGTATTAATACTTTAGACGCAGGTGCTGGAACAGATACATTAGCCTTAAGTGGAACATTAGATTTATCAAGTGTTACATTATTAAACTTTGAAAATATTATTGTAAAAGATGGAGATATACTTACATTAAGCGCTACAGACTTAGATGATAAAACTTATGCTATTGAGTTACAAGGTTCAGGTAGTTTAATAGTTAATGCTACATCTGTTATTAATGACCATGACTTTAATAATATTACAATTACAAAAACAGGAAGTGCTACAGGAACTGTAACATTAGATGTTGATGCAAGTGTTGACTTAACTTCTAAAAACTTAGGAAATAACAACATGATTGATATTTTCAAAGTAGATAGTGGAACATTAACATTAAGTGAAGCACAAGTATCTAGCCCTGATAAAGTTGTATCAGGAGCTGGAAGTGCAATTATTGAAGTAAATGCAGATAGTTCAACAGACTTTACATCTATTTTAGCTTTAGACTCAGGAGCTAATGAAACTATTAACTTCACTGGAAACTCTACATTTACAGGAGATTTTGCAAATTCTAATATTGATATTGATACTTCTGTTACTGTAATAGTTGATGGAAGTAAATTAGATGGAAAATCTACAACAATAACAGGTGCTGGAAACATGACTGTGAATGCTTCTGGAACTGTTGATTTAGGTTCATTAACTAACAGTATCACTGGAACATTTACTATTAATGATTCAGCAGGAAATGATAATATTACAGCAACGAATGGTGATGATATTATTAATGTAATAGGTGCTGGTAATGATGTAATTGTTGCAGGAACAGGTAATGATACAATTACTATTGATCATGCTGTAACAAGTATTGATGGTGGAGCTAATGCTGATACAATTATTGTAGCGACTGGTTCAGGAACTATTGATATGAGTACTCAAACTATTAATGCAGTTGAAACATTAACTGTAAATTCTGGTTCAACATTAAAAATTTCTGATGAGCAAGCAACATCAATTGCAACAGTTGATGGATCTGGAACTATTGAAGTAATAATTGATGGTGATTCAAGTGCTAATTTAACTCATATTACAACAAGTACAAAAGTAGCAACAGTTACAGCTGATAGTACATTTACAGGAACATTTGCAAGTGGTACTATTGTTCAAGTTGATGATGCAGCAACGTTAACTGCAAACTATTCAAAATTAACTGGATTCACTGTAAATGAAACAGGAACATCAGGTGAAGTTGAAATTGAGATTGCATCTGCTAATTCAAATGCTGATTTAAGTACAATTTCTGGAACAGCAGGACAAAAAGCAACAATTACTCAATCTCAAACATTTACGGGTAATTTAAACAATATTGTAACAACAATTAATGCAGTATCTGTAATCGCAGCAGCTGATATTGTAACTGGTGAAACAGTTAATCAAACAAGTGGTGGTTCATTAAATGTGACTTTAATTGATGCAGCAGGACAAAATAATGCAGATTTAACAAGTATTAATGGTAATGCTTTATCTTCTGTAACTGTAAATGAATCATTAACATTCACTGGTACTTTAGATGATACAATTGCAACTACTGTGTCTGCTGGGAATACTTTAACAGTTGCAGATAATATAGTAGATGGAAAAACAATAGATGGTTTAGGAAATGCAACACTTACTGTAGCTTCGAATTCATCAGTTGATTTCACTTCTGTAAATGTTAATGGTTCAGAAATAGTTCAAATTACTGGTAATTCAATATTCTCAGGAAACTTTGCAGATTCAAATATTCTTATTGATTCAGGTGTTACCTTAACAACAACATTTGATAAATTAGATGGGAAAATATCAGAATTAAGTGGTGATGGTAATCTTACAATTACAGATGTAAGTATTTCAGCTTCAAATACTGATTTATTAGCAGCAGCAATTAATGGTGTACTAACTACTACAATTGATACGGGTGCTGTAGATACAACGCTTGCAGCAATTACAAATGTAAATACCTTAGATAATATTACATTTACAACAAATGATACTAGTGTAGATGCTTCAAATTTAATTTTATTAGATGCAAAAGTTGATACATTTGGTGTTTCTACAATTACAGAAATTACAGAAGCATATAATACAGCTAACTTAAGTACGGTAGTAAATAATGCTTTATCAATAGTTGATGGAAATGAAGCTGTAGTTATTACAGGTGGTAGTATTAGTACTGCAGATGTAAATAGTATCGCAGGAGCAACAAGTGGAGCAGTAACAGCAACAATAACAACAGGAGCAGTAACAGCGACATTAGGAGCGATAGGAAATGTAGATGCAAGTGATGTAATAACATTTACAACAAATGATACAAGTGTAGATGCCTCAGACTTAGTAGCCTTAAATGCATTAGTAGATACGTTTAATACAAGCTCAATCACAACAATCACAGAAAGTGCAGGAAACCCAACAGCAATAACAAATGCATTGGCAATAGTACCAAATGCAGCAGTTACAATCACAGGAAGTGAAAGTGTAGCAAATGCAAATACAATAGATGGAGCAACAACAGGAGTATTAACAACAAGTATTACAGAGACAGATGTAACAACATTAGCAACATTAACAGATGTAAATACAAATAATAGTTATACAGCGACAATAAATACAGCAACAGTGGATGCATCAACATTTAATGGAATAGCAACAGTAATAGATAACTTAACAGATGGTGGAGTTACAACATTAACAGAAGTAGCAGCAGACTTTGCACATGTAAATACAGCCTTAAGCGGTGGAGTACTAGATGGAAATGAAGCAGTAACAATTACAGGAGCAATAAGCTCAACAAATGTAAATGGGATCTTAGGAAATACAAGTGGAGTAGTAACAGCAACAGTAAGTTCAGATACAGCATCAAACTTAAATAGTAATCTTACAAATGGAAGTGCTACAGATGCATTAACTATAACAGTAACAAATAGTGCAACAGATGCAGCAGATTTAGTTGCCCTAAATGGAAAAACAAATCAAACAATAGATGTAACAGCAATAACTTCAACAATTAATGGAGATGCTTCAGAAATAATTGATATCTATGTAACAAATAATGCACAGTACAATGGTCTAGGAAATGAAGCCGTAACAGTAGATAATACAAGTTCAGCAGCAGATGTAAATAGTATCGCAGGAGCAACAAGTGGAGCAGTAACAGCAACAATAACAACAGGAGCAGTAACAGCGACATTAGGAGCGATAGGAAATGTAGATGCAAGTGATGTAATAACATTTACAACAAATGATACAAGTGTAGATGCCTCAGACTTAGTAGCCTTAAATGCATTAGTAGATACGTTTAATACAAGCTCAATCACAACAATCACAGAAAGTGCAGGAAACCCAACAGCAATAACAAATGCATTGGCAATAGTACCAAATGCAGCAGTTACAATCACAGGAAGTGAAAGTGTAGCAAATGCAAATACAATAGATGGAGCAACAACAGGAGTATTAACAACAAGTATTACAGAGACAGATGTAACAACATTAGCAACATTAACAGATGTAAATACAAATAATAGTTATACAGCGACAATAAATACAGCAACAGTGGATGCATCAACATTTAATGGAATAGCAACAGTAATAGATAACTTAACAGATGGTGGAGTTACAACATTAACAGAAGTAGCAGCAGACTTTGCACATGTAAATACAGCCTTAAGCGGTGGAGTACTAGATGGAAATGAAGCAGTAACAATTACAGGAGCAATAAGCTCAACAAATGTAAATGGGATCTTAGGAAATACAAGTGGAGTAGTAACAGCAACAGTAAGTTCAGATACAGCATCAAACTTAAATAGTAACCTTACAAATGGAAGTGCTACAGATGCATTAACTATAACAGTAACAAATAGTGCAACAGATGCAGCAGATTTAGTTGCCCTAAATGGAAAAACAAATCAAACAATAGATGTAACAGCAATAACTTCAACAATTAATGGAGATGCTTCAGAAATAATTGATATCTATGTAACAAATAATGCACAGTACAATGGTCTAGGAAATGAAGCCGTAACAGTAGATAATACAAGTTCAGCTGCAGATGTAAATAGTATCGCAGGAGCAACAAGTGGAGCAGTAACAGCAACAATAACAACAGGAGCAGTAACAGCGACATTAGGAGCGATAGGAAATGTAGATGCAAGTGATGTAATAACATTTACAACAAATGATACAAGTGTAGATGCCTCAGACTTAGTAGCCTTAAATGCATTAGTAGATACGTTTAATACAAGCTCAATCACAACAATCACAGAAAGTGCAGGAAACCCAACAGCAATAACAAATGCATTGGCAATAGTACCAAATGCAGCAGTGACAATCACAGGAAGTGAAAGTGTAGCAAATGCAAATACAATAGATGGAGCAACAACAGGAGTATTAACAACAAGTATTACAGAGACAGATGTAACAACATTAGCAACATTAACAGATGTAAATACAAATAATAGTTATACAGCGACAATAAATACAGCAACAGTGGATGCATCAACATTTAATGGAATAGCAACAGTAATAGATAACTTAACAGATGGTGGAGTTACAACATTAACAGAAGTAGCAGCAGACTTTGCACATGTAAATACAGCCTTAAGCGGTGGAGTACTAGATGGAAATGAAGCAGTAACAATTACAGGAGCAATAAGCTCAACAAATGTAAATGGGATCTTAGGAAATACAAGTGGCGTAGTAACAGCAACAGTAAGTTTAGATACAGCATCAAACTTAAATAGTAACCTTACAAATGGAAGTGCTACAGATGCATTAACTATAACAGTAACAAATAGTGCAACAGATGCAGCAGATTTAGTTGCCCTAAATGGAAAAACAAATCAAACAATAGATGTAACAGCAATAACTTCAACAATTAATGGAGATGCTTCAGAAATAATTGATATCTATGTAACAAATAATGCACAGTACAATGGTCTAGGAAATGAAGCCGTAACAGTAGATAATACAAGTTCAGCTGCAGATGTAAATAGTATCGCAGGAGCAACAAGTGGAGCAGTAACAGCAACAATAACAACAGGAGCAGTAACAGCGACATTAGGAGCGATAGGAAATGTAGATGCAAGTGATGTAATAACATTTACAACAAATGATACAAGTGTAGATGCCTCAGACTTAGTAGCCTTAAATGCATTAGTAGATACGTTTAATACAAGCTCAATCACAACAATCACAGAAAGTGCAGGAAACCCAACAGCAATAACAAATGCATTGGCAATAGTACCAAATGCAGCAGTGACAATCACAGGAAGTGAAAGTGTAGCAAATGCAAATACAATAGATGGAGCAACAACAGGAGTATTAACAACAAGTATTACAGAGACAGATGTAACAACATTAGCAACATTAACAGATGTAAATACAAATAATAGTTATACAGCGACAATAAATACAGCAACAGTGGATGCATCAACATTTAATGGAATAGCAACAGTAATAGATAACTTAACAGATGGTGGAGTTACAACATTAACAGAAGTAGCAGCAGACTTTGCACATGTAAATACAGCCTTAAGCGGTGGAGTACTAGATGGAAATGAAGCAGTAACAATTACAGGAGCAATAAGCTCAACAAATGTAAATGGGATCTTAGGAAATACAAGTGGCGTAGTAACAGCAACAGTAAGTTCAGATACAGCATCAAACTTAAATAGTAACCTTACAAATGGAAGTGCTACAGATGCATTAACGTTGACTATTGATACTGGAACTTCGAATGCTTCAGATATTAATTCTTTAGATAATAAAACTTCTGTAGATTTAACTGTTAATTCAACTACTATTGAAGGTACACTTAGTGATATAAATGATACATATAATTCAACGAGTATTAATAATTTAGGAAATGAGAATATTAATATTACGAATACTGGTACTGTAACTAGTTCTGAGATGAATGATATTCTAACTGAAACATCAGGAACTATTTCATTAACTGGTACAGGTTCATTGAGCGTAAATGTAAGTTCTGGAGACAGTATAGATTTATCGTCAGTTAATAATAGTTTAACAGGAAATTTAACTGTAAACGATTCAACAGGAAATGAAAATATTACAACTACAACTGGCGATGATATAGTAAATTTAAGTTCTGGAAATGATACTGTAAATTTAGGTACAGGAAGTGACAATGTAAGTATTGATATTGATAACTTAAGTAGTGCAGATACTATAAACTTTGGATCTGGAGATAGTGATATTTTAACATTTAATGACTCAGGTACTGTTAGTGATTTAGATTTTACAAATATTTCTAATCTTGA
This sequence comes from Poseidonibacter lekithochrous, assembly GCF_013283835.1. Lineage (GTDB taxonomy): Bacteria > Campylobacterota > Campylobacteria > Campylobacterales > Arcobacteraceae > Poseidonibacter > Poseidonibacter lekithochrous. Next base: position 1,707,124 of record NZ_CP054052.1, read on the forward strand.
TAGTGTTAATTTTGCAAATGGTGATGATACAGTTACATTAGGAACTGAAATTGCACAAGCTATTGAAGGTACATCTGATTCAATCAATGGTAATGGTGGAGATGATAACTTCGCTTTAGACTTTAGTAATATTGATTCATTTGTAATTGATGGTGGTTCAACTAGTGAAACAGATGGTGATACTGTGAGTCTTACAGGTAATACTGGAACGGCAGTTACTAGTGATACAAACTTAGGTCATATAAATGCATTTGATAATATTGAAGAGTTAGACTTCACTTCATTAACATTAAATGTAGGTGCTGATGCAAGTGATGGTGGAACAAACGCTGAATACCAATTAACTGGTGACTTAATTAGTAACTGGACAGATGGTGGAAATAGCTTAAAATTAAAATTAGATGCTGATGATGCAAGTAAACTTGAATTTACAGATAAATTAGGTGCTAAACATGGTGGAGATGATACAGGAACAGCTGCTATAACAAGTGGTTCTTATACATTAAGTGATGGTGGAACTGACGTTACACTAATTATAGATATTCAATAATAAGGATTTAAATGGAAAAAACAATATATACACCAAATATTTTTAATGCGCAGAATATAGAAGATGCAAAAAAAATCATATTAACAAAAGAAGGTGACTTAGAAAGTGAGCAAAGGTGGCAAAAAGAGACACCTTTCTTGGTGGATTCAATTATTGAGAATTTAAAGATAAATCAAAATCATACTGTACTTGACTTTGGATGTGGTATTGGACGAATTGCAAAAGAGTTAATACAAAAAACTAATTGTAATGTAATTGGTGTTGATATTTCAGAAGATATGAGAAAAATGGCTATTGAATATGTAAATAATGATAAGTTCAAAGTTATCTCACCAAAAGATTTAGAACTAAATGCCAAAAAAGGTTTTAAAGTTGATAGTGCTTATACAATTTGGGTATTACAACATTGTATTAAACCTCAAGTTGAAATTAATTTAATTAAATCATTACTAAAAAGAGATTCATTATTTTATGTTGTAAACAATAATCAAAGTGCAGTTCCTACAAATAAAGGCTGGGTAAATAATGGTATTAATATTTTAGAACTACTTAGATTTAAATTTGAAGAGACTAAAGAAGATAAAATTCCTGTTGAAATAGCAGATGAAAATATAAATAAACATACTTTTATTTCAGTTCTTAAAAACTCTAAAGGTTATGCAAAACTTTCAACAAATAAAGAAGTTTTAGATTTATTAGATGAAGCTTTAGTATTTTATGAAAAGAAAGACTTAGATAAAGCAAAAGAAATTTATTCAAAAGTTTTAGAAATAGAAGCTAGTAATGAAATGGCAACAGGTAATTTAGGAATTATTGCAAAAGCACAAGGTGATGTAAAATCAGCAATTGAATATTATATTAAAACAATAAAACTTAATCCTGATAATCCATTAACATATAATAATCTTGGTAATGCTTTTAAAGAAATAAAAGATTATAAAAGCGCAATTATTGCTTTTTCTGATTGTTTAAGAAGAGATCCAAAAAACTATAATGCTTTTAATAATTTAGGAATTGCTTATGAAAGTGCAGGGCAAAATGATAATGCCATTAATGCATATAAAGAAGCTATTAGAATTAACCCTAACTACTCAAAATCAATTAATAATATTGGTGTATTATTATATAAGCAAAAGAAATATGATGAAGCAATTAAAATCTTTGAAATTGCATTAAATACAGATCCTGAATATCATGAATTACATAGTAATATTGGAGCTTCTTACAATAAACTAAAAAAATATGATGAAGCAATAGAATCTCTAGAATTAGCAATTAAAAAAGACCCCAAAAATGGTGGAGCATATACAAATCTTGGAAATGTATATAATAAATTAGATGATTATAAAAAAGCAGCAAAACTACATGAAGAATCAATTAAATTAGCACCAAAGGGTTCTAATGCTTATAGTAATGTAGGAACATCATATAAATATTTAGGATTTACAAAAAAAGCAATTGATTCTTATAAAAAAGCAATTGAATTAGATCCAAATTTTGTTAATGCTCATTTTGATTTGTCAACAATGTATCTATCAAAAGGTGATTTTGAACTAGGTTGGAATGAATACGAGTGGAGATTCAAAAAAGAAGAAATGATTCCTCATATTATTAATAATAAAGATATTTTCTCAAAACCAATGTTTTCAGGAAAAGAAGATATAAAAGATAAAACTTTATTATTACACTCTGAGCAAGGTTTTGGAGATTCATTACAATTTATTAGATTCTTACCTCAAATAAAAGAAAAATTCAATTGTAAAATTGCAGTTAAATGTAGAGATGAATTAAAAGAGTTATTTAAATGTATAAAAGAAATTGATGTTTTAACTCATAGAAATGAAGCAACTCCAGAGTTTGATTACCATTTACCAATTATGAGTATGCCGTTTATTTTAGGTATGAAAAGTTTAAAAGATTTACCAAAACAAACTCCATATTTAACTGCTCCTAAAGATGATACTTTTAATATTAAAAAAGAAAAAGGTAAATTAAATGTTGGTATTTGTTGGAGTGCTTCTGTAACAGGAGAGAGTTATGATGGAAAAGTATTTGATTTAAAATATCTTGAGACTTTAATTAATAGTGAAAATACTAATGTCTATACTTTACAAGTAGGACCTGAAAATGAAGATATTAAAAAATCAGGATTTGAAGATAAAATCATTGATCTAACAGACAAACTAACAGATTTTTCAAAAACTGCTAGTTTAATGAAAGAACTTGATTTAGTTATTTCTTCTGATACATCAGTTGCACACTTGGCAGGAGCTTTAAATGTACCTGTTTGGATACCTTTACAAAAGATTCCTGATTGGCGTTGGCAAAACAAGGGAGAAACTACTTTATGGTACCCAAGTGCTAAATTATTTAGACAAAAAACACCTAAAGTATGGGAAAATGTGTTTAAGTCTATTTATGGTAAACTTTATTCAAAATTTAAAATTAAGATTTAAATAAATAATTTAAAATATGGATAAAATTTGGCTGAGAATCAAGAAGAAATTGAAAGCGAAAAAATAGTTGACGAAATAGAAAATAGAGAAGATTTCCCTTTAATTTATTCATTGAAATATATCTTGGATTTTTACTTCGGTGAAATTTCTATTGAAACGATTCTAAGTCTTTCTGCAACAACATCAAAAGGTTTCACTCCTGAAATTGCTATTGATGTTGTTAATGAAGTTGGTCTAACTGGTGTAGAAAAAGAAATTGATGCAAATGAAATACCTACACACTTCTTCCCTTGTATTATAATTGATAAAAGTGGAAAACCTTATATCTTACAAAAAAAAGAAAAAGATATGTATCTTTTTGACCCAATATTAAATAAACAAATTAAAGAAAAACCTTCATTTCTAAAGAACTTCAAAAAAGCTATTTTAATTTTTAGAAATCCTAAAAAAGAAAAGATATTAGATGAAACAAAAAATAAAGATTGGTTTTGGAATCCAATAAAAACTTTTTGGAAGTCATATATTGAAATTGGTATCTTAACTCTGTTTATCAATATTTTTGCATTAGCAGTACCTTTATTTACAATGAGTGTATATGATAGAGTAGTTCCAAATAATGCTACTGAAACTCTATTTGTTTTGGCAAGTGGAGTTATTATTATTCTATTATTTGATATATACTTTAAAAGTGTTAGAAATCATATTATTGAAAGAGTTGGTAAAAAACTAGGTGTTTACTTAGAAGAAGAACTAATGAAAAGAATGCTTAATATAAAATCTGAGTATGATAATATGTTAGTTGGTTCAAAAGCAAACTTATTTAGAGAACTAAATCAAATAAGAGATTTTTTTGCAACTAAATCAATTTTACAAGTAATTGATTTACCTTTTTTCTTTATTGCTATTATTGTAATTTATTTAATTTCACCTGCTGTTGCAGCTGTTCCATTCGTTGTTGCAATACTAATTCTTATTTTTAACGTAATAATGCAAATACCAATTTCAAATTTAAGTAAAAAAAATATTGAAAATGTTCAATCAAAAAATAGTTATTTAGTTGAAACTATCCAAGGTAGTGAGATTATTAAACTATCTAATGCTTCTTCAACAAAACTATTTAACTGGAGAAGTTTAGTAGCTGTTACAGATTCAATTTCTCTTAAAATACAATCATTAAATGTATTTTCAATGAACCTATCACAGACAATTGTTCAATTTGTAACGATGATGGTAATTGTTGTTGGTGTTTTTGAGATTGCTGATAAAAGTCTTACTGTTGGGGGATTGATTGCTGTTACTATTCTTTCTAGTAGAGCAATGGTTCCCGTAATTCAAACATCTATGATGGTTATAAGACTTAGAGAGATCAAAGAATCTTTAAATAATATAAACGAATTTTGGCACTTACCTTTAGAAAATGATAATAGCAAAGAAATTGGTATTGGAAAACTAAGAGGCGAAATTGAATTTGCAGGAGTTGATTTCTATTATAAAAATAGTAAATTCCCTTCATTAGATAAGTGTAATCTAAAAATTAATCCAGGTGAGAAAGTTGGTATTATTGGGCAAACAGGAGCTGGAAAAACAACATTCTTACGATTATTAACAGGACTTGATACTGCGACTAAAGGTAGTATTTATTTAGATGGACATGAAATTTCTACTTTACATCCTGTTGAAGTTAGACAAAATGTCGGTGTTATGCCTCAAGAGCCGTTTTTATTCTCTGGAACTCTAAAAGAAAATATTGAATTATCTAATCCTATTAGTAAAGAGCGAATGATGAAAATTATTAAACTTACTGGTTTAGAAGATTTAGTTAAGAAATCAGGTCAGGGTGATGCTTTACAAGTAGGAGAGCGAGGAAGTAATTTATCTGTTGGTCAAAGGCATTTAGTTGCACTTGCAAGATCTATTTTGAATGAACCTCCTGTTATGATACTTGATGAGCCAACAACAGGTATGGATATAGGTTTAGAAAAAACATTAATTACTCATATGAAAAAACTATTAGAAGATAAAACACTAATTGTGATTACTCACAGATTTGCAGCATTAGAATTAGTTGATAGAGTGATTGTATTAAATAATGGTAAGATTGTAGCGGATGGTCCAAAAGATCAGGTTTTAGCTGCATTACAACAAAAGAAGTAATAAATGAATAATAAATTTTTTGAAGAAACTAAATGGAACTATTATGTATCTGTTATACCTGTAATGCTATTCTTTATTGCATTTATAACATGGTCAACATTTAGTGAAATAGATGAAGTAGTAAGAGGAACTGGAAAAGTTGTTCCTTCAAGTCAAACAAAAATATTACAAAACCTTGAAGGTGGTATTATTTCTAATATTAAAGTCGCAGAGGGAGATACTGTTAAAAAAGGTGATGTTATATATACATTATCAAATGAGTTCTTTAAAGCGGATTCTAAATCAAAAGAAATTGATTTATTAGCATATCAAGCTAGTGCTATTAGATTAAAAAGTTCAATTGAAGAGATGGGAAAAATTGTATTTCCGAATGAAATGATTGAAAAAATACCTGATATTGTCGAAAATGAAATCAATATTTTTCAAGAAGATTATGACAATAGACAAACTCGTATTAATATTGCAAAAGATCAATTAAAACAAAAAGAGTTTAAACTTCAAGAAGCACAAACTAAATTTGATAACTTATCAATTGAATTAAATCTTGCACAAGTAAATATGCAAATTCTAGAGAAACTATATAAGAAGCAAGTAGTATCAAAAAAAGATTATATTTTTGAATTATCAAAAAAACAAAGTTTGGTTACAAGGTTGTCAGAAACAAGAAATAACATTCCTATCATTGATGAAGAAATAAAAGAAGCAATCAAAAATATCACTTCTGTTAAATCTGAAATTCGATCAAAACATCTTAAAAAATACTCAACTCTTAAAGCAGAGATAAATAAATTAATTGAAAGAAATAAAGCAAATACAGATAGAGAATTAAGAAAAGATGTTATTTCTCCTGTTAATGGTGTTATAAATAAGCTTTACTTTTATACTTATGGTGGAATTGTAAAACCAGGTGATAAAATGGCTGAGATTACACCTATAGACGATTCTCTTACAATTGAAGCTAAGATTAAAACTTCAGATAGAGCATTTATTTGGATAGGTCAAGATGTATCTGTAGAAATTACAGCATACGATTTTTCTAAGTATGGATTATTAAAAGGAAAACTAATATCTATATCACCAGACTCTTTCGAAGATAGAAATGGAAATGTTTTTTATATTGGAAAAATTAAAGCTGATGCTAATCAATTCGCACCTGATCTTCCAATTCTTCCAGGAATGATCGCTAATGTAAATATTCTAACAGGTAAGAAAACAATCCTGCAATATATCATTAAACCACTAAAGAACATTGGAAAAAATGCATTAATAGAACAATAGTAAAGAATTAAAAAAATAATTGAATAAAAATTTTATTTATTTAAAAGTTTTATTGATGTATTATAATTATCTTTAAAAGCACACACGAGGATTAGTATGTTTAGTTTCTTTAAATTTCTTCAAAGTAGTTTAAAAACCTTAAAGCAAAAAAAAGGTTTATGGTTTACGATTTTAGGAATTCTTTCTATTACTGGTATTTTTTTATCTATTTATCTTTTATCTCATATGACACAAAACGCATCGAAAGAAGTATACGAAAGTATCTCTTCTGGATACAATAAAAGTTTCAAAAATAGATTAAATGACAAAAACAGAGAATTCAATAGAATTATTTCTTCTATATTATCTAATAAAACTTTAGTTGAAAATGTAGCTGCTAATGATCTAATAAATGTAGGAGAGAGTATTCTATCTTACAATGACAATTTTTCAAAAACACCTTTAAATACATTAAAACTTTCTTTTTACCCTGTTATAAATCAGGTTAACCAATACAGAAATAGTATTAATAACTCAATTGCCTCAAAAAATAAAACATTTGGTATTGAAGTATTATTAGATGGTGTATTTATTGTTTATATTCAACCTATTGTTGTTGAAGATAGAATAATTGGTGTATTAGAATTAAAAGAAGAACTTAGAACACTAAAAAGTGAATATACAAGAGAAAACTCAATCTTTCTATTTATGTTAGAAAGTAAAATGCTTAATAAATTATCAATTAAATCTAGAACTGGAAAATATAGAGAAGTAATTGATGAAATTTACGTTGAAGAACAAAAGTATGATGGACAATTTTTTGCAAAAATTATTGAAAATGGTAAAGAGTCTTATAAAGAGTTATTAGATGTTGGTTATTCAGTGGATGATCAATACTTTAGGTCTATTAGAAAAGTATCGGATATTGATGGTAACGTTATTGGTGTTATTGTTCTTGGTCAAACGGTTGCTGATAGTGGTGCTTTTGTTAATATTGTTGATAGAATGACAAAAACAGTAACTACTGTTGCCTTAGGTCTTGTTATCTCTATACTATTATTTATGTTTTAGAGGTATTTAATGAGACGGATAAAAATATTAAAAATATATTTTATTTTTTTACTATTTCTTGTATTTTTAGTTTTTTCAAACTTAAAATTAATTAGTAGTTTCTTTTTAGCGACATTAACTTTTAATGTTGCTATTCTTACGATTTTTTCTATTGGTTTACTTATTTTATACCAAGCAGCAATTAAACTTACAATGCTATCTGGTACTTTTGGTATTCTTGCATATAAAAAAGGAAAAGACTTAGAGTTTTACCTACAAGGTATTACAGGAGTATTTCCTGCAACTATTGCACATATGTTTAATAGAAGAGCAAAAAAAGGTGTTTTATATTTCACTCAGACTGAAGCTAAAGATGTTAGTGACTGGTTAGGAGATCAGTTTTTTAATCAAAAAGGTTATACTAACTTCTTCGTTGGAACATCACTTATGTTAGGTTTATTTGGTACCTTTACAGGATTACTAGTTGCCATTGATGAAATGGGAGCTATTATTTTATCTTTTGGTGGAGATGATATTGATCTTGGAGAAGTTATGACTAGTTTCTCTGGACCCCTAGGTGGTATGTCAGTAGGTTTTGCATCTTCTTTATTTGGAGTTGCTTCAGCAGTAATTTTAAATGTTATGCAATATATTTTAACTAGAAACCAATCTGCATTCTTAGTAGATGTAGAAGATTGGATGAAAGGTAAAATTATTGAATCTCAAGCTGCTGATATCGATGGTGGACAAAGTGGAATGGTAATGTCTCAACCAGCAGCAGGTGGTGGAGCAGCTTCAGGAATGGCTACAGGTGGATTTCTTGATGTATTTGTTGATACTATGGGTGATTTTACGGATAAACTTGAAAAAGCTAATCAAAATTCAGAAGATTTATATTCTGCGATTAATGATAATTTAAATAGTAATAATCGAAGTACAGAAAAAGAATCAATGCTTCTTGAAGATGTTGTAAATAATTTACGTGAATTAAATGTAAATCAATTCTCAAATGCATCAATGATGGAAGAATCATTACAAGAAATATCTAATGTTATTATGGCTGAGCACAGAACTGTAAAAAGAACACTAGCCTTACAAGAAGATAATAATAAATTATTATTAGAGTTGGTTAATACCTTAAATAAACGAATTGATCAAATAGAGAAAAGAAGGTAATAGTTTTTTATGTCTAAGTGTGAAGAAGAATTTAACCCCTGGCCATCATTTGTTGATATTTTTTCATCAGTAATTTTGGTTATGTTGTTATTCTTATTAGTACTTTTAGTAAATTTAGGTTTTTACGCTCAATTTAAATATAAAGTTTCTTATACAGGTTCTATTACAACTGATGAATTGATTTTAAATAGCACTCCTAGCCCTATTAAAGTTGATGATTTAGAGAAAAAAGAAGAACAAAAAGAAGAAAGTACCCAAACAGTAGTTCAGCAAATGCAAGCTGAAGTAGTAAGACTTAGAAAGATTATTAAAGAAAGAACTACAAAAGCAAAAGAACTTGAAGAGGCAGAAATTGAAGCTGGTGGTATAGATGTTGCAGATAATAGAGATGATGATAAAGCTCCTAAGCAGCTAATTGTAGAGACTGATGACTATTTTATTGTAACGTTTAAGAAAAATGAAATATTTTTTGATAATGGAATTACAAAAGAGTTAAAGATTTTTATTAAAAATGCACAAGAGAAATATAAAAACCATAAAATTTTAATTAGTGCTTCAGATATAAAAGGAAGAGCTAGTGCAACTGTTGCAAAACAAGTTTCACTTACAAGATCAATTGGTGCAAGGAATCTAATTAGAAAATTAGGTTATGAGAAAAGAGATGTAAGAATTGATTTACTTGCTGATACAAAAGTAAAAGAACAAATCAATGATGAAAATGGATATTTATTAATTAGGATTAAAAAATAGTGAGTAATTTCTTTAAAAAACAAATATTTTTGTCAACTATTGTATTTGCTGTTTTTTGTAATGCAGCTGGAACAGAACTTATTCCTGAAGATGATTTAAAAATAATTGAAGGCAAAAAAACTCCTTTATCATCATTTGAAAAAGATATTCTTAGTGAAGGAATTAGCGCAGAAAAAGATGAAGAAGGTTATGTTGGGGCGATTGATCCAACAAAATTTGAAAAAGTAAAATTAATTGATGTTGTTTATGAAGCTTTATCTACAAGTGATATATTAAAATCTTCAAGAGAAAAAGTTGTACAACTTGACTTAAAATTTCAAGATTCGTTAGCTGCATTTGCTCCTACTATGAATTTAGAATACAACTATGGTAGAACACAAAAAAATCCATCTGGACAAGAAGGTTATGAATATAAATATTTTGATGACAGAAATTATAGGTTTGTTATTAATCAGAGTTTATATTCTGGTGGGTCTAGTACATATGATGTTCAAAATGCTTATAAGAAATTAGAAGTTGGTAAAAATCAATATAGAATTGTATTAGAAGAAGAGATTAAAAAAGCAATTAGATCATATTTTGGTGTTGTTTTTTCTTATAGATCTGTTTTAGTTAATGAAAGAAATATGAAAAAACTAAAAAGAATTCTTCAAATTGTTACTGTAAAATATGAAAATGGTGCAGCTACAATTGGTGATATGACTTCAATTAAAGCTAGTGTTGCAAATGCTACAACTAAACTTGTTAGGGTTAAGTCTAAATTTGTAGAAGCTCTAAGATTTTATGAGTATATCTCTGGTGCACAGTTTGAAAATACTCTTCCTTATGAAAGAAACTTTGATATTGAAATAGAAAATTTTGATGATGTTTATACTAGAGCTTTAGAAAATAATAAAGGACTAATAAACTATTATAAAACAATTGAAGCTGAGGCTTATAGAATGAAAAGTGCTCAAGCTGCCTTTAAACCAAAAGTAGATTTTGAATTCTCTTATAAAAAAACTTTTGAACAAGAAGATGATAAAGAAAAGAAAGATGCAATCAATGGTAAATTTAAAGTAACATATAATTTATATAATGGTGGAAAAGATAAAAATAAAATTCTTGAAGTTAATAGTGCTATTAGAGACTTAAAATATAGACTTAGTGAAGAAATCAGAAAATTAAAATGGAATTTATCAAAACTATTTACATCTGTTGATTCTGTTAGTCAAGCTTTAGATAGTACTATTACTGAGATTGTTGCATCTAGAAAAGCTGTTAGTTCTTATTGGGAAGCCTTTAAACTAGGGGAACAAGACTTACAAACTTTACTTCAAGGTCAAAAACAATTAAATTCAGCAGAAACAGAATTAGTTAAATTTGAAGAAGATTATATTACTGATTTCTTTAGTATTTTAGAATTAACTGGTGATTTATCTTCTTTCTTTGATGTTGACCCTGATAATCCTAAATTTATTGATTTTTCTAGAAGTGATTACAAAAAAACAATTGATCCTAGTATTGTAAAAGAATTAGGAATCGATTTAAAAACTGGAAAAGAAATAAAAAAAGATAAAAAAGCAGATTTAGTAGAAAAAGAGGACGAATTAGAAATTAAAGATCCTGCTCTTGCTGAATTTGCAAGTTCTTTAGATGAAAATATAAATAAGTATTTAGAAAAATTCATGAACTTCGATGATGATAGTTTTATGATTGAGATTAGTAAATTCGATAATGTTTATGATTCTTTTAATTTCTTAAAAGAGAAAGAAATAGATAAAGATTCTATTGCTTATGATGTTATTGATAACTATGAATTAGAAACTAGAATTGCTCATAATAATTTTGAAACTATTGAAGATGCACAAATGTATCTAGATAATTTAGAAAGTAAAGATACAAACAAAAAATATGAAATAAAAAAAGTATCTGATATTAAATCTTCATATAATAAATATATTGATGGTTTAAAAATTGAAAAACCTAAAGTTGAAACTAAAATTAAAATTGTTGAAAAGATTTATCAGCCTGTAAAAAAAGATATTTTTATTACTAATGCTGAATTTAAAAAGAAATTCTTAGAAGCTGATGCAAGTAAGTTTACAATTAATGTTAGTTCATTTACAAAAATTGAAGATGTAGAAAAACTAATTAATGAGAATCAAATTTTTGATAATACATTATTTTATTACTATGGTGATAATGGACAACTAATAAAGGTTGTATACGGTTTATTTGATAATTATAAACTTGCTGAACAATCATTAAGTTTACTTTCTTTCTCTGAAACAACAATATTTCCTGTAGTAGAAAAAGTTGCTTTTGTTCAAGAATCATATAAAAATAATATAGATTTTAATGAGAAAAAAGAAGAACCTATTGAATATGAATATATTGATATGACAACTAATAAAGTTACAAAGAAAACTATTAAAAAAGAAATTAAAGATATAGAATTAGAAGATAAAACTAAAAATATAAAACTTGATAGTGATGATAATATAAGTAATTTAGAAAAGCTATTAGATATTGAGAATCCTGAAAAAATAGAAAAAATAGAAAAAACAGAAAAATCTGATATTAAAGAGAATTTAATTGAAGTTGATACAAAATCTGATGATATTACTATTGATGTTGTTGATAATGGTAATATTTCATTTGTAGATAAATTCTTATCTTCACCTAAAGAATATTTTTCATTAAATATTGCTGCTTTAGATAGTATGGAAGATGCTAATGTTTATGTTAAAAAGCATTCACTTGAAGATAAAACTATACTAGTAATTTCAAATAGTGGAAAAATAATGGTTATGTATGGTATTTATTCTAGTTCTGTTGATGCAGAAAATGATTTATCATTATTACCTACTGTTATTTCTAAAAATAAGCCAATGATATTAAAAATATTCAGATTACAAGATTCATATAATAAGAATAATTTAAATGATGATAGTTCTATTATTGAAGAGATAAGAATCGTAGAAGAACAAGCTGCAAAAGAGGCTCAAGAGAAAGCAAGACTTGAAGAGTTAAGAATCGCAGAAGAAAAAGCTGTAAAAGAAGCACAAGAGAAAGCAAGACTTGAAGAGTTAAGAATTGCAGAAGAACAAGCTGCAAAAGAAGCACAAGAGAAAGCAAGACTTGAAGAGATAAGAATCGCAGAAGAAAAAGCTGAAAAAGAAGCACAAGAAAAAGCAAGACTTGAAGAGATAAGAATCGCAGAAGAAAAAGCTGAAAAAGAAGTACAAGAAAAAGCAAGACTTGAAGAGATAAGAATCGCAGAAGAAAAAGCTGAAAAAGAAGTACAAGAAAAAGCAAGACTTGAAGAGTTAAGAATCGCAGAAGAACAAGCTGCAAAAGAGGCACAAAAGAAAGCAAGACTTGAAGAGATAAGAATTGCAGAAGAACAAGCTGCAAAAGAAGCACAAGAGAAAGCAAGACTTGAAGAGATAAAAATCGTAGAAGAAAAAGCTGCAAAAGAAGCACAAGAAAAAGCAAGACTTGAAGAGTTAAGAATTGCAGAAGAACAAGCTGCAAAAGAAGCTCAAGAGAAAGCAAGACTTGAAGAGTTAAGAATCGCAGAAGAACAAGCGGTGAGCGAAGCTCAAGAAAAAGTAAGACTTGAAGAGATAAGAATTGTAGAAGATGAAATTAGTAATGATGAAATACAAGTATTTGATACATTAGATAATTTCATTGATAAATTTGATGACGCTACTAATAAATCATATACAGTTAAATTATCATCAATTGAAAGTAATAAAGTAAGATGGTATATTCATAGATTTGGTTTAAATAGCAATAATATTGTGATTATCGAGAATGGTAATATTTCAGATATTTATTTTGGAGCATTTGATTCACTAGAAATAACACAAGATGCTATAGGAAGCTTACATCCAGTTATCTCTTCAAATAACCCTACAATTATGACTATTGAGGAAGTTGAGTGAAAAGAGTAGCAAATAAATTTTCTAATGATAGTAATAAAAATTTTATTCTTTTAATAGTAATTTTTTTAGCTTTATTTGGATTGTCTTCAAAGCTATTCTTTACTGATTATAAAAATAAATTAGTTGATAGAGCTACCTCTAGTTTTGATTTAAATATAAATTTTTTAAATACTTTTTTTGATAATAATATTCTTAATTATGATTCTACTATAGTTGAATCTATTGATAAAAATATTGATTTATCATTATTTAAAGATATTAATTTAATTTACAATAAATATATTTTTGATAAAAATTCTTTACTTAGTAATACTTCTGGATTTGATGATACATCTTGGAAAATTGCTGAAGTTGCGGTTGATGCAAAATATGGTTTTATAAAAAAAATCCCAAATAGCTCTTTGTATGAATTTGTAGCATCTACTAATTTTGATGTTGATTTACCTATTGTTATTCGGTATCAAGTATATAAAAAAGGTCAAATTAGAAATTTCTTGACGAAGTTAGAATTCAAAAATTTAAAAATTAGAAAGTCATTAGATGCTGATAAGTTTTATAAAATACTTAATAGTTTTATTAATGTGGATTTGCGAGATAAAACACATGAAATAATCATTGATAAGCAACTAATCGCTGTAGTAACATATAAATTAAATAACTATACTGTAAAACAAGATTTACATGATTTTATTACTAAACTTATTATTTACACTTTAATTATGATTTTACCAATTCTTTTTGTTGTTGGGTTTTATCATAAGTATATTTTCAAAAGATATGTTAAAAATCCTGTTATTTATTTAAATAAATATCTTGATAATATTATTGGTAATAAGTATGCAACTATTGATAAAAGTAACTTTGAAGGTACAGATGAGATAGTTGAATTAACAAAAAAAGTAACTAAAATATCATCAAAAATTGCCTCTTTAACTAATGAATTAAATATCAATAAAGAAACTTTAGAATTAAAAGTTTCTACTGATACTTTAACGGGATTACCGAATAAAAGTATTTTTGATTTTGATGTTAAAAATATGTTTGTATCTTTAACTAAAGGTTATATTTCTATTATCAAAATAGATGACCTTACTAAGCTTAGTAAAGATCATGATTCTGGATATATCAATAATTTTATTGAACACTATGTAAGTAGTATTAAAAATACAGTATATAAGTTTTCAAAGTCTGATATTAAATTATATAGATTTTACGGTTCTCAATTTGCATTTGTTGCTAAGAATATGAATGCTCAACAATTAGAACAAATATGTGAAAGCATAATTAAAAATTTAACAAAAGATATGGATGGATATACGGTTCCTGATGATATGATTCAAATTGCTTGTACTTCATTTGATTTATATGGAACAATTGATAGTAATATTGAATTAGCAAACAAATCTTATGATCTATCAAAAGCAAAAGGCCCTAATTCATATAATGTAGTTGCTGAAGAAGATATTGCTAAAAATTATGAGTTATTAGATAATAATGTAAAAGAGATTATTGATAACGCTAGCTTCGATATTAAATTTGTTCTTGATACATATTCATTTGATAATCCAGAAGAAGTTCTTATGAAAGAGGTTTCTCCAATTCTTTTAGATCATAATAATGAAAAGTTACTAATAGGTTCTTTTGTTTCAGTAGCTCAGAAATTAGATTTAATTGATAAATTTGATAAAGAAGTAATACAAAAAGCTGTTGATTTTATAGAAACTAATAAAGTTAATTATGAACTTGCAGTTAATTTATCTTTTGCTTCCATTATCAATGAAGACTTCATGTCTTGGTTAGATAATTTAATAGAAGAAAAAAGTGATATTATGAATAAAGTTGTATTTAGTATTACAGCTTATAGTGCATATTTAAATAAAAGAGATTTTGAACGATTTATTAAACATATGAGTGAAGTAGGTGGTAAAGTTTTACTTAAGAGATATAAAACTGAAGAATATCCTTTAGAAAAATTAAATGGTCTGGATTTAGAATACATTAGAATTCATAAAGACTATACTTCAAACTTTACAAATGATGTTGTAAAAAAACACAAAGTAAAAAACACATTGATTTATGGTGAATTAAATAATATTAAAGTTATAACAGATACAGTTAAACTAGATTTAGATTATAACTTACTTGATAGGCTGGGAACATATGGTACGAGTAGATAGAAAATTTTTTATAAATATTTTGTTTTTTCTAGTAATGATTATATTTACTGGTTGTTCAACATCATTATATGAGCAAAGTAGTGAGAAAGAATATACTTCAACTCGTGAGTATAAGGATATTTCTAAGGATGCTATTTTTGAAGCTGCAAAAAGGGTTTTCCTTATTTCAGCTTATGGTGAAGGAAAGTTTTTATTAGATTCATATAGAAATAATTTATTTGTAACTAAGTCCAGAGTTTCTTATAATTTATTTTCAAGTGCTTTATATGAAGATAATTGGGATCTTAATATTAAAGAAATAGACAATGTTAGTAAGGTTCGATTAACATTGAAAAGAACTACTAATTTAAATGAAAAAGAATCTGTATTTTTAGATAAAAAAACTCATAATATTTTTTGGGATAGAGTTGATTATTTATTAGGTTATAAAGATGAATGGAATTCTTGTAATAAAACTTTTGTTTATCAAAAAGCAGATTTTATTTATCAAAAATTACACTTTAGAGCTTGTCAAGAAGTTGGATTTACTGATAATTTAAAGCCAAACCAATATGATATAATTAGAAATAAACTAATATCACAAAGAATTCCAGCAAAATCTATTCCAAGTATTGCTGATGATATTCTAAAAGACGATATCGTTCTTACAGTTGATGATGCTGATACAGATATATTAGAAAAAGAAGATGACATCAAAAATGTTACTGTTGAAGAGACAGCAGGTTTAGATGCTTTAGATAAAGAGATCGAAAAACTTGATAAGCTAGTAACTGATAATATTGATGAAACACTAAAAAAAATAGAAAAAAATAAAGAATAATTTATATAAAGGATTGGGTATGTATAAATATTTATTCTTAAGTATAATTTTTATTGTTAATTTAAATGCTTTAACTTTTGAAGAAGCAGCTAAAAACTTAGAAGAGAAGAAATACGACTTGGCTTATGAGCAGTTTAGTATTTTATCTCTAGATGAAGATGCTAATGCTCAATACAATTTAGGACTTATGACGTACAAAGGTTTGGGCTTAGAACAAAACCTTGAGCTTGCTTTCTTTTGGTATCAAGAAGCTGCTAAAAACGGAAACATGCAAGCTCAAAATAATTTAGCTCATATGTATTATTTAGGTATAAATACTAATAAAGATACAAAAAAAGCTAAATATTGGTTTGAACAATCTGCCTTACAAAACTATCCTTTGGCACAATTAAATCTTGGTTTAATGTATGAAAAATCCCCTAAAAATGACAGTCTAAAGCAAGCTTTCAAATGGTATAAAAAAGCAGCAAATAATGGTGTTATTATTGCTCAAAATAATCTTGCATCAATGTATTATTATGGAAAAGGTGTAAAAAAAGATTTATCAAAAGCAGCATTTTGGTACAAACAAGCAGTAATTGCAAAAGACCCTGTTGCACAATTTAATCTTGGAACTATGTATTTAATGGGTGATTATGTTAAAAAAGATGTAGATAAGGCACTTGAATTATTAGAAGAGTCTGCAAAAAAAGATAATGTTTCCGCTCAAATTAAATTAGCAGATCTATATAGGCAAGCTAACTATATAGATCAAGATTACAAAAAGTCTTTTGACTTATATAATATACTTGCAAACAAGGGTAAAACCAAGGCTATGTACTACTTAGGCTACTATTATTTTAATGGTTTTGGAACAGATAAAAACTTAGATAAATCTGTTTTTTGGTTAAAAAAAGCTAAAAATTTAGGTCATAAACGATCAGCAAATTTCCTTAAAAATCACAATTTGAAATAATTCTTCAGATTTTAAGAAAAAATCAATATTATTTAGATTATAATTTCAGTCTTTTATTACAATGACCCCGTCGTCTAGTGGCCAAGGACGTCAGGATTTCCTCCTGAATACGTGTGTTCGAATCATACTGGGGTCGCCATTTTCTTTTTTGATTACTACTAGAATAATAACTCAAATCCAATTAACTTTTTAAGATCCTAGAATTCAAGTAAGTTACCATAACTTCAATGCTTTTTTAGCTATTTTTAGATAATATATCTAGACTTAACTAATAAATAATTTGGAAAAACTAAAAATGACTGTTAAAATTGATTTACCACACGATAATTCATATAATATTTTTATTGATAAACTAAACGAACTATACTTCGATACAAAAGTTGTAATTGTTACTAACCCAACTGTAAGTGGTTTCCACTTAGATTACTTAAAAAGTAAATTAACTGCTAAAGAACTTAGTGTATGTACTATTCCTGATGGAGAACAGTATAAACATATGGAAACTATTGAATCTATACTAGAACATTGTTTTGAGCATAGATTAGATAGAAAATCTCTTCTTGTAGCTTTTGGTGGTGGTGTTATTGGTGATATGACTGGTTTTGCTGCTTCTGTTTACCAAAGAGGAATTGATTTTGTTCAAGTGCCAACTACTTTACTTTCACAAGTAGATGCTAGTGTTGGTGGGAAAACTGGAATCAATAATAAATTTGGTAAAAATCTTATTGGTGCATTTCATCAACCAAATGCTGTTTATATTGATCCTTCTATGTTATCTACACTTCCAAGAAGAGAGTTTGGGGCAGGTGTTGCTGAGATTGTAAAAATGGCAGTTACATTTAACAAAGACTTTTTTGAGTGGTTAGAGCAAAACGATATTACAGAAGAAGAAAATTTAAAAATAGCGATTCAAAAATCTGTTGAAACAAAAGCTTATGTTGTTTCTCAAGATGAAAAAGAACATGGTATTAGAGCTGCTTTAAACTATGGTCATACTTTTGGTCATGTTGTTGAAAATGAAACTAACTATAATACTTACTTACATGGTGAAGCTGTAGGGATTGGTATGGTTATGGCAAATACATTAGCTGTAAAAGTTGGACTTATGAGTGAGGATGATGCTTTAAGAGTTAAAGTATTATTAGAAAAATACGATATTCCCACTTCATACAGTATCAAAGACGTTGAAGATTTCTATGAGCATTTTTTCTTAGATAAAAAATCTCTTGATAATAAAATTAAATTCATTTTGCCTAAAGGACTTGGGGATTGTTTAATCACTAATGAAATAGAAAAAAATGACGTTATAGAAATCCTAAAAGGCTTCTAGCAGTGCTAAAAAAAATATTACTATCAACTCTCTTAGTAAGTACATTCACTTTTGCACAAACTAGTGCTGAACAAAAAATCATTGACACTGCTGATAAGGCTGTGGTAAATGAAATTGAACAAAAAATTATCAAAGAAAAATTTGATGAAGCGCAAAAAGAATTAGAAGCAAAAAAAGCAAGAGAACTAGCTGAGAAAAAAGCAAGAGATCTTGATATGCAAAATCTTGCACAAATAAATGTGATTTTAGGGAAAATCAAAAAGATTGATTTACAACTAAAAGATAATATTTTATTAAAAAGATATTCAAACTATTTATCTTATAGAAAAATTTCTACGGAATTAGCTTTATACAAAAGAAGTTTAATCAAGAAGAAAAAAACAGCATCTGAAGAACAGCTGTACCAATTACATAATAAGATTAAAGTAAAAGAAAATGAATTAGAACTGATTAATGAGTACAAAGGTTCACCAATTGGTGGATTTATTAATCCTCCTGTTATTGAAGAATATGATTTAATTACAAATCCATTTGGAATTATCAATGCTCTTTCTCAAATCAAAAAACTTGAAGATAATAAAAAACAGTTTAGAAACCTAGAAAAAGATATCAATAGTCTTACAGTTAGACTTGATGATGAACTTATCTTATATCTTGAACTGTTTAATTTAGACCAACAAGGTGAATATAAAGAAAAAATCACTTTCTTAGATAAACAGAAAAAAGATTTTAATATGGTTTTAGAAATTGTATCAACAACTCAAGTTGTATATACAAGAAAAATAGAACAAGTTATTTTAGAAATCAAAGATCAGATTTCACAACAAATTCAAAAGATACTAATTATTCTTACAATTATTATTCTTTTATCATTTGTTGCATTTTTAGTTAAATTAGCACTTAAGAAATATTTCTCTCAAAATGAGAGTTATTATATGACAAATAAAGTAAT
Organism: Poseidonibacter lekithochrous; assembly: GCF_013283835.1. Taxonomy (GTDB): domain Bacteria; phylum Campylobacterota; class Campylobacteria; order Campylobacterales; family Arcobacteraceae; genus Poseidonibacter; species Poseidonibacter lekithochrous. Next base: position 1,726,686 of record NZ_CP054052.1, read on the forward strand.
CAACTTTTCTGTTGTATTTTTGATTATTATGGTTTTAATGTTCTCATATATTGATAATGTTTCATACCTTGTAACTATCCTTGGATTTGCATCTGCGGGTATTGCTATTGCTTTAAAAGACTGGTTTATGTCTATTTTTGGATGGATGGTTATTGTAACATCAGGTTCAATTCAAGTAGGGGATAGAATCAAAGTAACAAGAAATGGTCTTGAAGCAGTTGGTGATGTACTTGATATTTCACTATTCAAAATTACGATTAGAGAAGATATTACATATACTTCATATACTGTAAATAGAAGAACAGGAAGAATTTTCTTCATTCCAAATAACTATATTTTCTCTGAAATGATTGCAAACTACACTCACTCAGGATTAAGAACAGTATGGGATGGTATTGATATCACATTAACATTTGATTCAAACCACAAGAAAGCACAGAAAATTGTAAAAGATATTTTAAAACACTACTCAAAGGGATATACTGATATTACTAGAAAACAGTTATCTAAAATGAGAAATAAATATCAATTAAGAGCTACAGGTGTTGAGCCTAGAGTTTTTACATTTATAGAACCACATGGTATGGTAATTTCAGGATGGTATCTTACAAACTCTTATGCAGCACTTCAATTAAGAAGTACTATGAGTCCAGAGATTTTAGAAGCATTTATGAAAGAAGATGATATTCATATTGCATACCCAACTCAACAAATTAATATTAATAGAACAGATAATGCTTATGGTGTTTCAGTGAAAAAAAGAGAAATGCCAAAAGAATTAGAAGATGACATTATCAAAAGATAGAAAGAATTAAGGAATAAAGTTTAATGAATTTTTCAGACAATAAACCAAAAGTATATTTTAAGACTTTTGGATGTAGAACAAACGTATTTGATACTCAAGTTATGATGAGTAATCTTAAAGACTTTGAAATTACACAAAATGAAAAAGATGCAGATGTAGTTGTAATTAACTCTTGTACAGTAACAAACGGAGCTGATTCAACTGCTAGAGGTTATATCAACGGATTAAAGAAACTACCAAATGACCCAAGAGTAGTATTTACTGGGTGTGGAGTTTGGACAAAAGGTGAAAGCCTATTTAAAGAAGATAAAGTAGATTCATTATTTGGTCACTCTGAAAAAGAGAATATTAATGATTTACTTTTAAAAGAAGAAAGATTTTTTCAAGCAGGGGACTTAGAACATTTAGATAATACTATTGTTGAAGAGTTTGTAGGAAAATCAAGAGCATTTATTAAAGTACAAGAAGGTTGTGACTTTAGATGTTCTTACTGTATTATCCCTTATGTAAGGGGTGATGCTAGATCTTACACTGAAGAGAAGATTTTAGAACAAGTAAGAACATTAGCTGCTAATGGTTTTGGTGAGTTTATTCTAACTGGAACAAATGTAGGATCGTATGGTAAAAAACATCATACATCATTAGCAAAACTTTTAAAGAAAATGTCGCAAATTAAAGGTGTTAGAAGAATTAGAATGGGAAGTATTGAACCTATTCAAATTGATGATGAGTTTAAAGAACTAGTAAACGAACCATTTATGGCGAAACATCTTCATATTGCATTACAACATACTTCAAAAGATATGTTAAAAATAATGAATAGAAGAAATAAAGTATTAAGTGACCTAGAATTATTTGAATTCTTAAAAGAAAATGGTTATGCTTTAGGTACTGATTTTATTGTAGGTCACCCAGGTGAAACTGATGAGTTATGGAAGGAAGCTATGGAAAATCTTCATAAATTCCCATTAACACATGTTCATGCGTTTACATACTCAAAAAGAGATGGAACACCAAGTGCTACGATGAAACCTGAGGTTAGAGGGGATATTGCTAAATTACGTTATAACGAATTAACTAAAATAATTGAGCAAAAGAACTTTGATTTCAGACGTGAAAACAATAAAACTTTAGAAGTTTTAATTGAACAAGAGAAAAATGGAAAATACATAGGACTAGATCAATTCTTTAATCAAATTGAAATCGATTCACCTGTTGATATAGTAGGTGACTGGATTTTCATAGATGATTATGAGGCAAAGGCTGATAAAAATGTCGCAAAATTCGAGTAATATAAATAAAAACTTAGATAAAAATTTCAAGTTTATGGTCACTATGGCCATAGTTTTAGTAATACTTTTTGTACTTACTTTTTACAAGAGTAGTATCCATATACAAAGTACTTCATACTATGTAGGATTAGGATTTATTTTTGTACTTCTTATTGTTGCAGTAGTTCTTAGGCTTAATCAAAATAAGCTTAAGGATTATATTGACAAGAAAAAAAATAAAAGAACTGACAATAGCTTCCAAAACGAGCTTTCTAAAAAACAAACAATAAATGATGATTTAAATATTGATATTCAAGCAGTTAGCTCAAATGTTACATTTAAAGATATTGCAGGAATTGCTGAAATAAAAGAAGAACTTGAAGAAGTAGTTGATTTTTTAAATGAACCAAAAAAATACTTACAACATGGAATTAAACTTCCTAAAGGTGTTTTATTAGTTGGACCTCCAGGAGTTGGTAAAACACTAATAGCTCGTGCTGTTGCGGGTGAAGCTGATGTTCCTTTCTTCTATCAAAGTGGTGCTTCATTTGTACAAATATATGTAGGAATGGGTGCTAAAAAGGTTCGAGAACTATTTGCTAAAGCAAAAGCTTCTGCTCCTGCTATTGTATTTATTGATGAAATAGATGCAGTTGGAAAAGCAAGAAGTGGAAAATCAAATGATGAAAGAGAATCTACATTAAATGAGTTATTAACTCAAATGGATGGGTTCGAAGGTGACAGCGGTGTTATTGTAATTGCTGCAACTAATAAAATTGAAGTTCTTGACGATGCATTATTAAGAGCAGGTAGATTTGATAGAAGAGTTCATGTAGGATTACCAAATATTGATGATAGGAAAAAAATCTTATCTTTATATTTAGAAGGTAAAAATCATGAAATTGATATAGATAAACTTTCTCATGATACATCTGGATTTAGTTCAGCAGCCCTAGCTACACTTATCAATGAAGCTTTATTAAATATGATCAAAAGAGAATCAAAGATTCTTGATATGGATGATATTGAAGTTGCTAAGAATAAGTTAGAGTTCGGTAAAAAACAAATTAAAATTCTTGATGCAAAACAAAAAGAAATTTTATCAATTTATCAAGCATCTAAAGCATATATCTCAAAATCAAAAGTAGCACTTTTTGATGAGGGTGTGTCAAAAATGAATTCAACTTATCCATCATATAATGAATTATGTGAAAATATCAGAAGAGATTTAGCTGGTATTATAGGTGTTGAAGTTATCAAAAAAGAAAAATACGCAATAAACCATAAAGATTTAGAATCAGCAACTAATATTGCTAAAGATATTGTAGAAAAATATAAAATGTCTAATTCAGTAGATGAATTATTAACAAATATCAAAAATGAATTAAGAGCTGATTTATCTCATAATGCAGCTGATATTAATAGACTTAAAAATATTATGTTAGAAAATGAGGTAATTAATATTGAAGATATCTAAAGATTACTTTTCAGGCTTTTGTTTAGAAAATGAAAGTGAATTATTTGAAGAGTATAGAGTAATCAATGACTTTACAGTTTCTGGCTTTTCTTATGGAGCTATAAAAGCATTTGAAGAAGTTATCAGCTCAGAGCAAAGAGTTGATACTCTTCAACTATTCTCACCTGCATTTTTCCAAACACAAGACAAAAAATTCAAAAGAATGCAATTAATGTTTTTCAAAAAAGATGCGCAAGCTTATTGTAATAACTTTCTAGAAAACATATCACACCCATCTTCTATAAATACTAATAAATATTTTAACCAAGGTTCTTATGAGCACTTAGAAGAGTTATTAACTTATGAATGGGATGAAGAAAAATTACAAGCCTTAGTAGATAAGGGTGTAAAAATTGAAGTCTTCTTAGGACAAGAAGATAAAATTATAGATTCAAAAAAAGCAAATGACTTCTTCTTGAAGTTTGCAACAGTATATTATATAAAAGAAAAAGGACATATTTTATGAGTAACAAAATCGCAAAAATAGGAATAATTACAGCCTCTGATAGAGCAAGTAAAGGAATTTACGAAGACTTATCAGGAAAAGCTATTGAAGATACTTTAAATGATTATTTAACATCTACATGGGAACCTGTATATAGATGTATTGAAGATGACCAAAAAACTATTGAAGATACTATGAAAGAATTAGTTGATAATGAGGGTTGTTGTTTAGTAGTAACAACTGGTGGAACAGGTCCAGCAGCTAGAGATGTAACTCCAGAAGCTACTGAAGCTGTATGTGATAGAATGATGCCAGGTTTTGGTGAGCTTATGAGAGCTGAGTCTTTAAAGTTTGTACCAACTGCAATTCTTTCTAGACAAACAGCAGGTCTTAGAGGAAGTTCACTTATTGTTAATCTTCCTGGTAAACCTAAATCAATTAGAGAATGTTTAGATGCAGTTTTCCCTGCTATTCCATATTGTATTGATTTAATGGAAGGACCTTTCTTAGAGTGTAATGAAGAAGTAATAAAACCATTTAGACCTAAGAAAAAATAAGTATATCTTATTTTAAAATGTATAAAGTATGTCTCTAATATGTATCAATAATGTCGCTAAAATGTACTAAAAATGTATGTTTTATTTGATTTGTTACATTATGTAAAGTTATAATACTTTATCAAAAATTTATTCCTTTCTTTTTATGAATTTTAGTCTGTTATATATACAATAGATTTAAGAAGTCAAAAAAGAAAGGATCAAATTGAAGAAAATTCTACTAGCTTTAATACTAGCACTTGCAACATTTTTAGTTGCTGGATATGCTTTTAATACTCAACACGCAACTCTATTGGGGTTGATTGTATTTTTAGTTGCTTTATGGACAAATGAGGCATTACCATTGGGAGTTGTATCACTACTTCCTATTTTACTTTTCCCTACATTTGATATTATGAGCACTAATGCTACATCTGTTAACTACTCTAAATCAATCATCTTTTTATTTTTAGGTGGTTTTATGATTGCAATTGCAACTCAAAAAACAAATTTACATAAGTATGTATCAAACAAACTTTTAACACTATTCCCAAATACTCCTAGAGGAATTTTGTTTTCATTATCAATTACATCTGCATTTTTAAGTTCACTTATTTCAAATACTACAACAGCATTATTATTGATACCAATTGCAATGTTTTTAACTGATGATCTAAAATTAAAAATGAGATTAGTTCTAGCAATTGCTTATGGGGCTAGTATTGGTGGAATTGTAACTCCAATTGGAACTCCTCCAAATCTAATTCTTTTAGGGTTTATGGAACAAAATGCAATAGAAGCAATACCTTTTGTAAAATGGATATTCCTAACAGGTCCTTTAGCTTTAGTTATGTTATTAATAATTCCATTCTTCTTATCGTTAGGTGTTCAAGACTTGAAGTTCGATACTAAACTTGAAGATAGAACACACTTAAGTGGTGAACAAAGAAGATTACTTTATATTTTAGGTTCTCTTGTAGTTTTACTATTAGTTAATTCAAAAATTGAACCATATTATTCAGGACTTGGTTTAAATGAAAAAGGAATTTTATTAGCTTATGGACTATTAATGTTTGTTCCAAAGATTGGTTTCTTAGAGTGGGAAGATACAAAAAAGATTCCTTATGAAATCATCTTCTTATTTGGTGCTGGTTTCTCTATTGCTAGTGCATTTTCATCTACTGGTTTAGCTAATGAAATTGCAAACTATTTATTAGCCTTAACAAGTTTACCAACAATATTGCTGATTGTTTTAGTTGCTTCACTGATTACTTTTACTACAGAAGTTACATCAAATACAGCGCTAACATCAATTGCTTTACCAATCATTTTCTCTCTAAGCCAAGCTGCTAATATAGATAGTACTTTATTACTATTTGTTGCAACAATTTGTGCTTCTTATGCATTCATGCTTCCAATTGCTACTCCTCCTAATGCAATTGCCATGAGTTCGGGTGCTGTAAGAGTAAAAGATATGGCAAAAATTGGATTTGTATTTAATATTATAGGAATTTTAGCAATTACTACTATTGCTTTAGTTTATTGGCAATATTATTTATAAAAGTATTATAGCCTTTAGGCTATAATGCGCACCATGCATGATATATTAAAAAAATTAGATTTAACAGACTATATAGAATCTTTCTCTACACTTTTAGCAAGAGAGAAATCGATCATTTTAGAAGGTGATATAAACCTTCACTACAAACTTATAAACGAACTATCAAACTATGATATAAAAGCTCCTTTAGAAGTAGAATCTTTAGATAGAGCATTGGTACATATACAAAAACAAGGTATTTTAAAAGTATATGAAATCTATGAATTCGTAAAAATTATAAACTATTTCAATTATCTAAGAAGATTTAACTTTGAAGGTAAACTTCAAGAGTGGATTGATAAGATAATAATCCCAACAGAAATAAACAAAATTTGTGATTACTTTGATTCAAAATCAAACCTAAAAGATGGTGTTGATGAAGATTACGACATGGTTAAAAATGCCATTTCTAAAAACAAAGAACAAATCAAACAAAGTTTATATAAAACAATCAATTCTAGTAAAGTAAGAACTTATTTAGTTGATTCTCAAGTTCACTATATTAATGGGGAAGAGTGTATTTTAGTTCGAGGTGGATTTAACCACGTACTTAAAGCACAAGTTCTTGATAGATCAAACTCTGGATTCTTTTATGTTTTACCTCATAGTGTGGCTTCACTAAAACAATCACAAAATGATTTATTAAATAAAAGAGAAGAGATATTACTAAAGGTATGTAAAGAAATTTCTTCAATGTTTGAGAAGAATTTAATGTTCTTAAAATTTATCAATAAAGAGTTTGATAGATTCGATCATTACCAAGCAAGACTATTTTTTGCAAAAATAGATGATAAAAACTTTATTTTGCCATCAAAGAAAAAACAAAATAAACTTGTGAATTTCTCACATCCAGCTCTAAGTGATGCCAAACCTATTTCTATTGATTTTACTAAATCAGTAGTTATGATTACAGGGGTAAACGCCGGTGGTAAAACTATGATGTTAAAATCAATTTTATCAGCTGTTTTACTTTCAAAATACTTACTTCCATACAAAGCCTCAAAAGAGACAACAGTAGGAACATTCAAAAGTATTAATGCTGTATTAGATGACCCTCAAAGTGTAAAAAATGATATTTCTACATTTGCAGGAAGAATGGTTGAGTTCTCAAAACTATTTGGTTCTAAAATGGCAATTGTTGGAGTTGATGAGATTGAATTAGGTACAGATTCTGATGAAGCTGCTTCTTTATTCAAAGTAATTATTGAAGAATTAATGCAAAGAGATATCAAAGTAATTATTACAACTCACCACAAAAGACTAGCTGCTCTTATGGCTGCAAATGATGATGTAGAGTTAATTGCTGCACTTTATGATGAAGAGAATCAAAAACCAACTTATGAGTTCTTACAAGGAACTATTGGTAAGTCTTATGCCTTTGAAACTGCATCAAGATATGGAATCCCTCATAATGTAGTTAAAAAAGCAAAAGAGGTTTATGGTGATGATAAAGATAGACTTAATGAATTAATTGAGAGAAGTTCTGAGCTTGAAAAAGAGTATCAATTAAAGATTACAAAACTTGATAGTGAAATTAATAAAATGGAAAGACTATCTAGAAACTTACAAGAGCAAAAAGAGTCTTTAGATGATGAGATTTATTCTGAAAAATCAAAACTTCACAAAGAGTACAAAGATGCTAGAGACGAAGCTAAAAAAGCTATCAAAGCTAAACTAGTAAAAGAATCACATCAACATCTTAATATCTCACATCAAAAAGCAAGTGATATTAAAGCTGCAAAAGTAGTAGATGCTGTTGAGTTAAAAGTAGGGGATAGAGTAAAATATAGAAGTACAAAAGGTGTTCTTATTTCTGTTAAAGGTAAAAAAGCCTTTATTGAAAATGATATGGGAATGAAAGTTCAAGTTAAACTTGAAGACCTACAAAGAAGTGGTAATCCACCTAAGATTAAAACACCACCTAAAAAAGCTACTATTACAGTTCAAAAGCCAGCTTCAGGACATGTAAAACTTGATTTACATGGACAAAGAGCTGATGAAGCTATTGATAACTTAGATAAGTTCTTATCAGATGCATTACTTGCAGGATTTGATGAAGTTCTTGTTTATCATGGAATTGGTACTGGAAAATTATCTTATGCTGTTAAGAAGTTCTTAGATTCTCATCCAAGTGTTCAAGGCTACACAGATGCACATCCATCTCAGGGTGGTTTTGGTGCTAAGGTTATCAAATTATAATAGTTTTCTATTTTAGTACTATTTAAATACCTTTTATCTATATAATCCCTCTATAAAATATAAAGGGATTAATATTGGATTTAAATAGTACTGCGTTTGAGATCATTTTTTTTGTTTTGATTTTGTCTGGAATTATATCGGTTATGCCATATAGTTTTTGGGTAGTTGTTTTTGAGCGAGAGAAGTGATATTAAAATAAAAAACTTTAAAAGCTTTTTATTTTAATGAAGTAAATGATTGTAGAGCACACTCTATTCTTTCATTTAAATCTTTTAAGTCTTTGTCCATATAATCTGTTTGGATTTTATAAACTGTATTATTGTTTAGTTTGAATTCTAATAATACATATCCAGCATAAAGTTTACTCTTTTTACCTTTTTTATTTGTATCTTTTTTGTCATTCTCATATAGATAATATTTGATTTCAACTTTCTCATCTTTAAGTGATTCATTCTTTACAAATTTCTCTAAAACAATCTCTAATCTATTTTGAGCTTCTTTTTCTGATAGTATTTCTTTTAAGTGACTTTTCATATGTTTTGAGTAATCAACATATGTGTTTATCTTATAATTCTTACTCTCTAGTAAATCAATAGCTTTTATTACGGGTTGATCAGTGAAAACTCTCTCAAATGTAATAGTCTGAGCTTGACAAGCTAGTCTCTTTTCTTTTGCAACAGTTAGGTTTAGCTTTGTAAAAGCACCATAAAGTCCTAATAGTATTAGTATAATAATTATTAATGAAATGATATTTCTCATAAGTATTCCTTATATAAAATTAAATTTTATGGAATAATATCAGATAATTATACGTATGTCAAATGACATACGTATAATCTGAACTTATATTTACTAGTGTTTAGATTATTTTATATTTGTAAGTTTTAGATCAATATTTGAAGTTTTGTTTTTTGTATTTTTAGTTTTTACACTGTTTGTTAATACAATTTGTTTAGAATTGATCTTATTTTCTTTAATAAGGTATGTTTTGATGTTTTTTATTCTATTTTTAGCCATTTTCTCTAATTGAGCTTTTGTAACTTTTTCATTAGAAATAAGTTTGTTTTCTAATGATAATGAATAACTATTCACATTTAGTTTATTATTTTTTAAATGTGATTTTTTTACATCTTTTATATCTTTTTTGATTTTAGAATATGAACTTTCTAATAATGCTAAGTATTTAGCTTTGTAATCTTTGATTAAAGGATTTGGTAGATTCTTTTCAACCATAGCATCAAATCTAGCTTTTTTCATAGCTTTTAAGTCTTTGCTTGATTCATAAGAACTTTCAAGTTTTAGAGCTAGTTGTGGTCTTTTATTTAGGATTTTTGTTACCTTATCTAAAGTCTCTTTTTGATGTGGAGTTATATCACTCTGACCGTGGTCGAAGTTTACACTTTTGATTTCACTTTCATCAAATCCAAATAAAGCACCTAATAATTTAAATGGAGCAGTAATTGCTTTTGTGATTAAGTTTGTAAATGCTTTCCAAATGATTGGTCCTACTGAGAACTTAGGATCGTCAATATTTCCAGATACTGGGATATTTAAGTCAATTACACCTTTTGAGTCTTCCATAAGTGCTATTGCTAATCCTAGAGGTAATGATACAGCATCTTTACTCTCTACATTTTTACCTAATTTGATTTTTGTAATGATAATACTATTTGTTGCATCTAAATCAGATCTTTTGATATTGTATTTTAAATCTAGGCTTAGTTTTCCACTATCTAATTCTTGCCCAATAAATTTACTTGTATATGGTGAGAAGTTATTCATAGAAATATTTTTAAATCTCATTTGAATATCTGTAAGTATTTTAATATCATTAGGATCTACAATACCTGTAATATTAGTAGTACCATATTTATCAACTACACCATCAACTGAAAGTTTTGTTTTTGATGCTTGATTTGTATTGTACTCCGAAATCTTCCCGTTTAGTTTAGTGATTGTTGTTTTAAATGGTAACGGTAAGTTTTTGTCTTGGAATGTTAAAACTCCATTATTTATATTTACTGGACCAATATCAATAGCTGAAGCTCGTTTGATATGTTTCTTTCTTTTAGCAACTTCTTTTACTTTTTTTGTCTCTTTTGTAGATTCTTTTTTTGGTAGAGTTACTGTAATGTTTGGTTTGTTAACATCAACCTTTGTTACTTTTAAAAGCTTTTCATTTCTTATGATATTTTGTACATTTACATTGATATTTTTTACATCAATATTTGTTTTCTCTTTTGTATTATAAACATTTAAAAATGGCTCTTTTAATAGAATTGATTGAATCTTAATTCCATTTGCATTTTGCGCTAGTTTATTAATAGTAAGATTTAATTTTTGTGTATTTATCAAGTTATTTGATTTTAAATCAGATACTTTAATTTGGTGTTTGTGGATTTTGATTTTGTTGATGTTTGTATTACCCTTAGAATTTTGTAATCCACTTACATTAATATTTCCATTTTTAATATCAATTTTTGTTTTATTTGTTTTATCGTTTATAGATACTTTTTTACTTTGTAATAAAACACTATTAATATTCACCTTACTATCTTTCATAGCAATCTTATCTACACTAATAGAAGAGTTTGCAAGAATATCTAGTTTTGCTTTATTATCATTGATAGATAAAGCAGGGTTGTTAATATAGAATTTATTTACATTGATATCTGAATCATTTACTTTTATTTTACCTACTTTGATTCCGAAGTTTTTATTAGATACTTTTAGATTTGCAACTCTATCATCGTATGTAAGTTTTGAATTGTTGATCTTAAAATCTGTTACATCAATAATCCATGGTTTCTTAGTTTCTGATTCTTTTGTTTTAACTTCTTCTTTTTTCTCATCACTTTTTACAGCAGGAGTTTTTACAAGTTTTGAGAAGTTAATTCCTGATTTATTATTGATTGCTAAAATCTGTGGTTTATTGATATTTGTAGTATTTACAAAAACAGACTGTTTTGCTAAATCTACGTATAAATTAGCTACATCTAATGAAGCTAGTTTGAAAATATCTTGTTTATTATGATTGATATTTATATCTGTTAACAGAAGTTTTTGAGTATTGATAAATAAATCAAACTTCTCTTTTGTCTCAATATCATAATCAAGATTTAGATTTAAAGCAGCTTTTCTATCTAAAGTGAAGTTAAACATCTCTTTTTTATAATCTAATAGTTCTGCTAATTGTAAGTCTTTGATATTTACTTTTCCATACATTGTAAATGGTTTTAATCTAAAGGCACCTACAATTTCTACTTTTGATTTGTCATTGATATTTAAATTAAAAGTATTTGATGAAAGAATGTTTTCATGTGTACCAAAATCATATAATGAATAATTGATATTTTTTAATGCTAATTTATAATCTTCATCTTTTTTCTTTTTTGTGAAGTTGATATTTGCATTTATTAACTGTAATTTTGAAACTAAGAAATCAATAGTTGAATCTGATTTTGGCTCTTCTTTTTTCTTTTCTTCTTTTGTAGGTTTTAAAAGAGAGGCTAGATTGTAATTACCATTTTCATCTTCTATTAAATCAATAGTTGTATCTACTAGTTTTATCTCTTGTACATTGATACTTAGTTTATCAATCGATGGCCATAAACCAAAGTTTAGTGAAAACTCACCAAATGATAATACAGGTTTATCTTTATCACCTAGTTTATATCCAAATATTTTAGCTTCTAAAGTATATGGATTGAATGTCACTTTTTCTATTGTAGATTTGTGAGTTAGGGCTTTGTCTAGGTTTTTTATAGCTTGGTCTTGGATAATTGAAGGAACAAGTCTAAATCCTACAATCGTATAAAGGACAAGAACTATACTAAACCATAAAAGGTACTTTTCATTTTTAGTCATAATAATTCCTTTAATCTTCTTTTAACACTAAGAACTGAAACTTATATTCAGAGTCTGATGAACCAACTTTGATAATATCTCCATCATTTAAAACTTGTTCAATATCACTTTCACTACCACCGTATGTAATGTCATTGATTGTTGTACCAGTTTTACTACCTCTGTCTTTTAATAAAAAGAAATTGTTTGTTTTCTCTATTTGAAAGTGTTCTTTTGCAATTTGTGTATTTCTACTATTGTCAATTAGATAAATATCATTGTTTGAATTTACTTCTGATTTTCTAAATCTAAGTTTGATAAAAAAACCTCGTTCATTTTCACCAACTCTTAGCTCTCTTCCAAGCTTAAATGGAAATTCTGCAATTTGAATAATTCCTTTTTGGCATTGTGCTACTGAGTTCGTTGCTTCTTTTGTTAGTGGTACTAGTATTGCCTCTGGAGTAAGGCTTTTGATGATGTCTCGTTTAGATTTCAACATGTAAATTCCTATGCATAATTATCTTGTGTTTTTAATTATTATAGCAAAATAAAAGTCAGTTTTGCTATAATCGCGAATATATAAAGGATTTAGATGACTGTTATAGAATTATTTCAAAAATTATTAAGATTTAAATCAGTAACTCCAGATGATGATGGAGCATTTGATTTTATAGAAGAGTATTTGGGCGATACTTGGGAATGCATTAGTGTTGATATGGAAGGCGTAAAAAATAGATTTTATTATAAAAAATTCAACGACAATCCACAACATTTATGTTTTGCAGGACACATTGATGTAGTACCTCCAGGGGAAGGATGGGCAGTAGATCCATTTGCAGCTGATATTATCGATGGTGTTATTACAGCGCGTGGAACACAAGATATGAAAAGTGGTGATGCTGCATTTTTATACGCTTGTAAGCATGCGCAAAACTTTGATGGAACATTATCAATCCTAATGACTTCTGATGAAGAGGGTGAGGGTACATACGGAACTATCAAAATGTTAGAGCACTTAAAAGAGATAGATTTCATTCCTCAATACGCAGTAGTTGCAGAGCCAACATGTGAAGATGTATTTGGTGATGCAATCAAAGTAGGAAGAAGAGGAAGTATCAACGGATACATCACTATCAAAGGAAAGCAAGGTCATGCTGCATATCCAGAGAAGTGTATAAATCCAGTGCATAACTTCGCGCATGTATTGCCTCAAATTGCAGGATACAATCTAGATAATGGAGATGAATACTTCTCACCTTCAAAGATGGTAATAACAGATATTAGAGGTGGTATGCAAGTAACAAACGTAACTCCTCCAAACTTAAACTTGATGTTTAATGTAAGAAACTCTACAAATACTACAAGAGAATCTGTAGAAGCTTTCATACACGAAAAACTAGATGGTTTAGAATATGATTTTAGAACTACACAAGGTTCTTTTCCTTTTGTTACAAACAAAGAATCAAAAGTAGTAAAAGCTATGGAAAACTCTATTAAAGAAATCACAGGAGTAAGTACAAAACACTCAACAGCTGGTGGAACATCAGATGCTAGATATTTTGGAGCATTTGGAATAGAAGCTATCGAGTTTGGTGTAATCAATGATACTATTCACTCAGTTGGTGAGAGAACTACTGTAAAAGAAGTAGAAGATTTAACTGATGTTTATGTGGATTTGATTAAGAAGTTTTAATTTCTTCACTTAGAAACTACTAAAAGGTAAGAAATTAAATTCTTACCTTTTTTTAAAACTAAAAATTTCTAACAACAAAAAAGTTGTCAAAACTATTGACAACAAAAAAATTGTCAGATATAATAACAACAAAAAAGTTGTCAAAGGAGAATTCATGAAAAATTGTGTTGGTCAGGCAGTAAGAGGAAATGATTTCTGGGATAGAAATAGAGAAATATCAATTATCTGGAATAAAATTGATAGTGGTAGTCATATATTACTAGCTGCTCCAAGAAGGGTTGGTAAGACATCAATTATGTTTAATTTACTTGACAATCCAAAAGATGATTATATTGTTATGTATATTGATACTGAATCAGCAGATAATGAAAATGAATTTTGGCAAAAACTTTTTAATGCTTTACAAGAAGAAGATTTTGTAAATAAATTAAAATCATATTCAAATACATTATTTGAAAAAATAAAAAATATAAGAATTGATAAAATATCAGCATCAGGAGTTACTTTTGGTGATGGTGAAACTTTAGATTATTCAGAAGCATTTGAAAAAATGATTAAAGATTTAGATATTGATAAAAAGCTAATTATTATGATTGATGAATTTGCTCAAACTGTAGAAAATATAATTAAATATGAAGATATACCTAGTGCTATAAAATTTATTAAAAGACATAGAGAACTAAGACAAAATCAAAAAATATCAAGAAAAGTATCATTTATTTACGCAGGTTCTATTGGATTAGAAAGTGTAGTATCAAAGTTAAATGGAATGAAACATATTAATGACCTAAATAGTATAAAAGTTAATCCTCTTAGTGTTATTGAGAGTAAGCAGTTTATTAAAGTATTAGTATCTAATCTTGAATTAAAATTAGATGATACCGTAATAAATGAGTTTCTAATAAGAGTTGAGTGGTATATACCTTTTTATATACAACTAATCATTCAAGAAATTAAAACAATAACAATCGAAGATAATGTTAATGAGGTAACATCTGAAATACTTGATAAAGCTATTAATAATGCATTAAATCATAGAAATCATTTTGAGCACTGGAGAAGTAAATTAAAAGAAGCATTAGGTATAAATGAATTTAAATTTACAAAAGAAATATTAAATTATATATCAGAAAATAATACAATGGAATTGCTAGATATTATTAATATTGGTGTTAAGTATGATTTGGATGATGATGAAGTAAAAGAGATTATTCATTCGCTTATTCATGATGGTTACATTAACAATAATGATAATCCAAAAGAATATAGATTTAATTCTCCTATTTTAAAAATGTGGTGGTACAAAAATGTTGCAAACTAATAATTCAAGATATAAATATACTCCAGATGAAATGCCTGAAGATGAGTTTTTAAAAAGATTTGTAGTTAGAGAAAAAGTATTTGAAGAGATATTCAAAGATATTAAAGCTTCTGATTATGAGGTGTCAAATCAGCATTTTATTATAGTAGGGCAAAGGGGTCAGGGTAAAACTACACTCTTAAGAAAAATTTTAATAGAAACAAAAAAAGATAAAAACTTATCTAAATTTTTAATTCCCGTAAAATTTGCAGAAGAACAGTATCAAATTAGGTCTTTATCAAGGTTATGGGAAGAAGTAGCTGACTATCTTCAATCTATATATGAAGATATATTTCCAAATATTTTAGATGATATGGAAGAATTCTTTGATGATGAAGATTATGAACTAAAAGCATTTTCATATTTTGAAAAACATATTAAAAAACAAAATAAAAAACTATTAATTCTTGTAGATAATATAGATGAGTTAATAGGAAAGTTTTCAGAAAAAGAGCAAAGACGATTTAGAGAGATACTTTTAACTTCTTCCTCTTTTAGAATAATCGGTGGCTCAACTAAAATGCTTGAGCAACATTATGACTATAGTAAACCTTTCTATGAGTTTTTTAAAATAGTTAAACTTAAAGGTTTTAATTCAGAAGAAAGTAAAAAGTTTTTATTATCTTATGCAAATACAGAAGAAAAGAAAAAAATAAAAGAAGTTATAGAAAATACACCAGAGAGATTAGAAGTAATTAGACAGTTAACAGGTGGTGTTCCTCGAACTTTAGTTATGTTATTTGATATATTCTTAGATGAAGAAGGAACTGCTTTTGATGATTTACTTAAAATTCTTGATGAAGTTACACCTTTATACAAACATAGGATGGATGATTTACCAGCGCAATTACAAGAATTAGTCCATACAATAGCAATAAATTGGGATGGTATGTACACAAAAAATATTGCTAGAAAAACTAGGATGGAAAGCAAAGCTATTTCTTCACAGCTTAAAAAGCTAGAGAAATTTGAGATAATAGAATCAGAATCTGTTGGAAAAAATAAAATATATAAAATAAAAGAGAGATTTTTTAATATTTGGTATCTTATGCGATTTGGTAGAAAAAAAGATAGACAAAGAGTAGAATGGCTAATTGCCTTTTTAAACTCTTGGTGTAGTAAAGATGAATTGGAAAATAAAGCAATAGATTTTATGAATAAATTAAAAATGGGAGAGATTAAAGAATCTTATGCTTTTCATATGTGTGAAGCCTTATCATATGCTGGAATTAAACTAGAAACAGAAAATGAATTAAAATGTGTAACAAATAAGTATCTTGGAAGTATTAATTCAAGTTTAAAATGCGATCTCTCAAAAAGTGATAAACAAGTATTTGAAGAAGCAAAAGTTTTTATTGATAACAAAGATTATCATACAGCAATTGAAATACTTGAAAATTCTAATAAATCAAGTGAATTTATTACTCAGTCATTATCTATACTTTATAATTTAGCAAAAGATTATAGTAAAACTGTTAAATATACTAAGCTATTTGTAAGTTATAATAATAATTATTCACCAGAAGAAGTGTCTTTTATGTCTTCACGAATATTAATAGCAACAAATAATTTTGAGTATAGTTTCAAGTTACTTATTGAGTCATTAGAACAGTATTCAAAAAATAAGGAAAATGAATATGTCATAAATTATTTAATTAGGCAGTATTTTATTGAATTAATTTCTAGAAAACAATATTTCAAAGCCAAAGAGTTACTTGAATTAAAAGCATACAATTTAAAAGAAAAATTTAAGCCAATCTGGTTTGCTCTTATGAAACTTATGGAAGATGAATATCCTAACGAATTTAAGAAAATGGGTTCTGAATTAGAGAGTAGTGTTAATGAGGTAATAATAAAGATTGAAAAGTTAAGAAATGAAAATAATAAATTACAATCAAACTTATACAAATAAAATTCCTAATCTTTTCACAAACACAATCCATAAAACATGTAACAAAAACTATACTAAAGAGCAGTTAAATGCTTGGGCTAACCCAAATATAGATTATAAAGTATGGGAAAAAAGACTAAATAAAACAAAACCTTTTTTAGCTGTGATTGATGATACTATTGTTGGTTTTACTGAGTTTTATGATGATTATATTGATTGTTTTTATGTTCATCATGAATATCAAGGGCAGGGAGTTGGAAAGGCTCTTATGAATCATATTCTTGATATTGCTTCTGAAAATGGTATTAAAAAACTAAGAGTTGATGCTAGTATCACTTCAAAGGCTTTTTTTGAGAGTTTTGGATTTATAGAAGTATCGAAGAATGAAGTAAAAAGAGATAATCAAGTACTTGTTAACTACTCACTTGAATTAAAACTTTAATATTTCAGATATTTAACTTAGTTAGTTATTCCTCTTTGATTCCCAAATAGTATTACACAAATTCCAGCAAAGATTATAAGAGATCCTATAATATCCCATTTGTTAAACATTTGTTTTTCTACAAAAAATAGCCATGCAAGAGATGAAACAATATAAACTCCTCCATAAATAGCATAAGCCCTTCCTGCAAACTCTAGATTTACTTTTGTAAGAGTATATGCAAAAATAATAAGTGAAACAAACCCTATAACTAGCCAAAAAGAAGGCTTTTGTAGTTTGAAATAAAGCCAAAAACTATAACATCCAAGTATTTCAAAAAAAGCTGCAAAAAAATATATTCCAAATTCTTTTATCATTTAAATGCTCCATATAATTAAGAATGTGACTTTATAGAAAACATTATTAAATTAACCTTTCATATATTAATTTACATTTATCATGAAAAACCTTATAATGTCAAGAAAATTTAAAATGACCCATATAGAAAACAAGGAAGTATAAATGAAAATATCAAAGTTGTATGCAAACAATGATGATTTTAAAACCATAGTATTTGATAAAGGTATAAATTTTATCTTAGCTGACAACAATGGTGTAGGAAAAAGTAGTCTTTTTAAATTAATAGATTTTTGTTTATTAGGTGACAAACACTTTTTAGGTCAAGAATACTTCAAAGATTATATATTTTATATAGAATTACAAATAGCTTCAAATAGATATATGACGATTAAAAGACCTACAAAAAGTGGTAAAAATATAGAGTTAAAAATCACAAAAGGTAAATCATATCTTACAGATGAAAAAGATTTTAATAAAAAAGGTAGTTTAGGTATTGCTAAATCTTTTTTTGAAAATAAAGTTAATTATTCTATAAATAAATTCAGAACATATATAACTTATTTTTTAAGAGATGAATCTAACCAAAGTGATGCATTTATATTAAACAAACACGCGTCAACACATGCAATAGAGTACAAAACACTTGTATCAAATCTAGTAGGTATTGACGGACGAAAAATAAGAAAAAAATATGAATTAGATGAGATAATAAAAAAAGAAGATATAGACGAAAATACTTTAAAAACTGCTCAAGATGATTTATCGAAAGTTATTGAAGAGAACAAAATATTAATAAACAGTCGTTTAATAGATAGATTGAAAGATTGTGTCTCAAAATATGGAAATATAATATTAAATAAAGAAGTGATTTTTTCAATTGATTTCAATACTTCAAATGATATAGAATTTAGTATCAAAATAGAAAAAGATGAAGAATCTAGTGATAAATTGAATGATGATGTCACTATAAAAAAACTACTATGTTTAATCTTCTCATCGGCATTAGCTGAAATATATGCACAAAAAAGATTTATCAAGTTTGTTGCTTTTGATAGTCCTTTTGATGGAGAAAACAATACTTATGAAAATGGCATTTATACTGCTATATATGAGTTACATAGAAAAGGTATTCAGACTATTATCACATCAAATGAAGATGTTATAAAAAATAAAGAAAATTTATTAGAAATAAAAGATGAATATATGATTGGATATTTAAGTAACGAAGATAAATTAATGGGTGAGTTTAAAATATGAATATAGAAAAACTAAAAGACTATGAAGCAGAATTTTTATCTCAATACCCAGAAGGTTTTGATGATAAAAACTTCTTTGCTACTATGAAAAGCTTCAATCCTTTGAAATTAGAAGCATTTGCAAAAGAGGCTTTAAAAAAAGAGAATTTCCAAAACCCAAGTCTTGTTGTTGAGGGTTTTTTCAAAGTGGTTCAAAAGTCAGTATTTGTATCACTATTTGATAAGCTAAAATTAAAAGACATGATTGCCACACTTAATTCTTATGAAAAAGATATGTTAAGTATAGAGCTTTACGAGCTTTTATATGGAAATAAAAAGAATGGTTTTGAAGGACTAGTAGAATTTCTAGCAGAATATAAACTAGCAAAATGGACGATAATATCTGTAGTTCCTTATACTATTAATAGAGATGGTGATTATTTTATCAAGCCTACTACTACGAAAAATATTATCAAAAATTTTGATTTAGAAGATTTGATATACAAACCAAGACCTAGTTATGAGTTTTATAACAAATACTCAAAAGCATTAAATAAGATGAAAAAAAGTGTTCATAAATCACTAAGCCCAGACAATGTAGGATTTACAGCCTTTCTAAAAGTAGCTATGGATTCTTACGAAGAAAACTAAAGGTAAATTATGGATGCACTAGAGTATGTAAAACTAAATCTAAAAGATGAATCAATTATTACAAATGAAGTAGTATTAGCTAGATTTTTTACTGTAGAGAGTAATTATAAACATAGCTCTTATGTATCTAGTAACCTTTTGAATATTGTCTACAAGGGCAAAAAAATCCTACATACAAAAGATGGCAACATTGAGATAAAAGCTGGGGAAGCATTTTTTATTACCAAAGGAGAATATGTAGTAAGTGAAGTAACTAGTGATAGTGATTATGAGTGTTTACTAATCTTTTTTGACCATGATAAAGCTAGAAAACTAATATCAGATTTACCTTTCAAACTGAATAATAAAACTTCAAAACAAACACAAAATGTATTCAAATTTGATGTTGGAGATTCTATTCAAAATACTATTGATACTTTGAAAAACTATTTGGATGAAAAACCAAAATTCAGTGATGAGTTGATAACGCTAAAACTAAAAGAATTTATATTTCTAATTTTAGGAAGTGACTCAAAAGATAAGTTTATTAACTTCTGTCAAAACCTTACTTTAGATAAAACAGACCTAAAAAGTTTTATGGAAAATAACTTCGAAAAAAACCTAACACTTGAAGAATACGCCAACTTAAGCGGTCGTAGCCTTAGTGGTTTTAAAAATGAATTTAAAAATATTTCAAATGACACACCAATGCAATGGATTCAAAAAAAGAGATTAGAAAAAGCAGACTTTTTAATAAATGAACTTTCATATGATGTTGGAGTTGCTGCTTTAGAAGTAGGATTCAAAACTCACGCTCATTTTACTAGAGTTTATAAAAAACACTACAATAAAACACCTAGCTTTACAGATAAATAGTTAGACCTCACAGACAAACATAAAAACTTTTTAATAGATATAATTTCTCTATAATTAAAAAGGATTTTATATGAAAAAAGTATTTTTATGCTTATCAGTATGTTTAATATTTGGATTTGCTGACACAAAAGTTATATCGGGTTTCTCTTCCCCCGAGAGTGTAATAATCACAAAAGAAAATGTATATGTATCAAATGTCGGTGTAAAGCTAGAAGCAACTACAAAAGACAAAGATGGCTTTATCTCAAAACTATCAAAAGATGGAAAGATATTAGAACTACAGTTTTTACAAGGGCTAAATGCCCCAAAGGGAATGGGAATAACTAACAATATACTTTATATAGCTGATATTGATGAGATAAAAGGTTTTGATTTAGGTAGTAAAAAACAAGTATTTTCTTTAGTTTTTAAAAATACAATGTTTCTAAATGATATTACTATAAAAGATAAGAATACTTTGTTTGTAAGCTCAACTGATACAAATAGTATTTTTGAAGTAGATTTAAAAGCTGGAATATATAAGAAGTTAATAGATTTCTCTGCGGCAAACGGATTGCATTATGAAAAAGGTTTTTTATATGCTGTTGAGCTTGGAAGTTCAGCAAAAACAATGCTTGATGGAAAAGGTAAACTATATAAAATCAATCTAAAAAACCATAAAAAAACTTTATTATCATCTTACGAAGGTGTATTAGATGGAGTTCAAAAAGTAGGAAATAAAATCTATGTTAGCGATTGGATAAACTTCAAAAACTCTGGAATAGTTAGAGTTTATGATTTAAAAACAAAAAAAGAGAGTGTTTTAGGAATTATGAGTTTACATGGTGCTGCTGATTTTATGATTGATGAGAAATCAAATAAATTATATATTCCTCAGATGATAGCTGGAAAGTTAAGTATTATAGATTTGAATAATATCTAAGCCGTATTACCAAAGCCTAACTAGAGTTTAGATATGATACGAAATACATAATACAAAAGGAAATAAATGGAACAACTACCAAATTGCCCTAAATGTCAAGGCGAATATACTTATGAAGACGGAAGCTT
The DNA here is from genome assembly GCF_013283835.1 of Poseidonibacter lekithochrous. Lineage (GTDB taxonomy): Bacteria > Campylobacterota > Campylobacteria > Campylobacterales > Arcobacteraceae > Poseidonibacter > Poseidonibacter lekithochrous. The sequence goes on from NZ_CP054052.1 coordinate 1,748,420, forward strand.
ATTAATCTGTCCTGAGTGTGCTCACGAATGGACAGCAGGTGAATCTGCTGCAGAAGATGAAGAATTTACGGTAAAAGACGCAAATGGAGCAACTTTAAGAAGTGGTGACGATGTTACTATTATTAAAGATTTAAAAGTAAAGGGTAGTTCTTCTGTTGTTAAAGTTGGTACAAAAATCAAGAATATTAGATTAGTTGAAAGTGCAATTGATCACAATATTGACTGTAAAATACCTGGGGTTGGTGCTTTAAAAATCACTCCTATGTATGTAAAAAAGTCTTAATACTTATTAAGCAATAAAGGGTTATTTATGCCAAACATGATATATGGTACGGCTTGGAAAAAAGAAAATACAACTAGATTAGTAGAAGAGGCTTTAAGTTCAGGCTTTAGAGCTATTGATACTGCTTGTCAACCACGACATTATAGAGAAGATTTAGTAGGACTTGCTTTGCAAAATGCTTATGAAAATCTTGATCTTAAAAGAGAAGATGTATTTATCCAAACTAAGTTTACACCAATATCAGGTCAAGATGAGAATAATATGCCGTACTTTTCAAGTGACGATATATTAACTCAGCTTGAAAAATCTTTTATTAAATCAAAACAAAATCTAAAAACAGATTATATTGATTCTTATATTATTCATTCACCTTTTGGTCCTGTAGAGGATTTGGTGAGTGTTTATAAAACTATTGAAGAGTTCGTTCAATGCGGACAAGTAGGGCAAATAGGAATATCAAACTGTTATGATTTAGATCTATTTTTATATCTTTATGAAAGTGCTATAATCAAACCAAAAGTATTACAAAATAGATTTTATTCTAACTCAGGTTATGATGTAAATCTTAGAAATTTCTGTAAGAGAAAAGATATAACTTATCAAAGTTTCTGGTCACTTACTGCAAACCCTCAAATTCTAGCTAGTAGAAAAATTGAAGAATTAACAAAAAAATATCAAAAAACAATACCTCAAATATTCTATAAATTCTTAAATCAAATAGATATAACTCCTCTAAATGGAACTACATCAAAAGAACATATGCTTTTAGATATGGATATTGATAGTTTTACTCTAGATGAAAACGAAGTAGAAAGTCTAAATACTCTTTTATTAAACACTTAATATTTATCCTATTTCTTCTACAAAATATCGTCCATTTTTCTCATTGATATGAAGTTTAGTATCGAATATTTCTGATAAATTCTCACTAGTTAATATCTCTTTTTTATCACCACTTTTATATATAGTATTTTTATGTATTAATGCAATATTGCCTATCTCTTCGAAGATTTCTTCTAAATGATGAGTTACTAATATAATTGAACAATTCTTTGATAGCTTTTTTAGCATAGCTATAAAATTTATTTGAGCTTTTATATCTAATCCAACAGTTGGCTCATCTAAAATAAAGGCTTTAGGATTATGTATTAAAGCCCTTGCTACAATACATTTACGAAGTTCTCCTGTAGACATAGCTGCTACTTTTTTCTCTTTTAAATGCTCAATACTTAAGTATTTTATTACTTCTTCTGCTTTGTCATGTTGTTCTTCTGTGAAGTCTTGATGAGCAAATATCCCAATAGAGCTATAATACCCGCTTAGTGTTACTTCATATCCGTTCAGATATGAACCAGATTGAGAAAAGAAATTATGTAAATCATTTGTGATAATTCCTAACTCTTTTTTTAATTCAAAAATAGAATAATTACTCTTTCCTAAAATCTCTTTTTTGAACTCATTTGTTCTTCTTGGATGTAGTTCTGATTGAATGATTTTCATTAAAGTTGATTTTCCAGAACCATTGGCACCAAGTATTGCCCAATGCTCATTTTGTTTAATTTTTAATGTTACGTCTTTAAGTATTATTTTTTCGTTATAACCAACATTAATATTTTCAAAATCAATAATATCCATAAGTCTCCAAATTTTTTAATATTTTATTCTATCTTAACAGTGTTAACCATAAATACTCTAAAGGATATAAAAATACAATACTTACAAGTGCTAAAAAAAGTATTATTTTTAACATATATTTTTGTTTTATTTGAGATAGCGCAAGCCCTACAATCAAAGGTGGTGCTTGAAAAGGAAAAAATACATTAGAAAACGCTGCAACTTGCATCATAAATATCTCATCAAGACTAAATCCGCTAATCTGGCTTAATTGCTCTGCAAGAGGCGTAAATATAGCAGGAATTGTAGGTTGTGTTATCACTATTCCTGAAAAGGACATAATAGAAGTTAATGCCATATAATTAAAAAGCTCATACTCAAAAGGCTCAAATTGATTTATAGCTTCAAATAAAGTAGTTTTTATATAAGAATTACTAGCTACTAAACTTCCTAGACTAATAATCGCAGCAACATAAATCAAGGAAGAGAAGTTTATAGTATCTATATCTTTTGATTTTATGATATTAATACTTGGATAAGCTAAAAATAACACTCCAACTATTGCAATAATATTAGGTGAAATTTTGTGCATAAAATCACTCATCCAAAAAGTAAGCATTACTAAGATTACCGCTAAAACTATTTTTTCATCTTTTGAATAAGCTTTTGATTTCTCAATAGTAATTTGTTTTTTAGGAGTGTCATTAAAAAAGTAATAAATTAGCGAAACTATCACTATATTTTTTAGTAAACCTAAAACTAAAAAGTTAGATATAAAGTACTGCGAAAATAGGATTTCATAATCAAATACTTCTTTTGTAAGTCCTGCTAATATCATATTTGGTACATTTGCTGTAAGCACAGTAAATGCTGGCAAAGTACTTGACAGTATAAAGGTTAACATTATTCCAATATAACCTTTGTCATTCTCACTAAAGCCTAAATTTGTAGCTACAACAACTGCAAGTGGTACCAGTAATACGATTCTAACTACACTTGAAGGCATAATAAAACTAAATAAAATAGAAAATATTGATATATAAATTAGTAGTTTTAAATAAGTAAGATTACGAATATTTGCAAATATTAATGAGAATCTATCATTAAGCTGTACGTTCTTAACTGCCGTTGCTATAAGCATTCCTGCAAACACCAACCAAAAAGCACTGGATGAAAAACCAGAGAATATAACTTCTTTAGAAGAAATAGAAAATACAATAGGAACAAATAAAAATATTAAAGAGGAGAAATACAAAGGCACAACATTTGTAGCCCAATAGATTATAGTTGATAGAATTAAAGTAATTAGTATTAAATCCTGATTGTTTTCAATAAAGCTTGATAATACTAGATAAATAAAAATAGGAGTAAAAATAAATAATACATTTTTTATCATGATTTTCCTTTGATGTTTTTATGTATATTAACACTTTGGGAAAAATCTGTATTGTATTATTTTGAACAATTAGAAAATATTTTTATACCTTGTTGGTGTTATTCCATGATATTTTTTGAACTCTTTAGTAAAATGTGCTTGGTCATAAAATCCACACTCCAAAGCAACATCAGCTAAACTATCATAGTTTTGTAAGAGTTTTGTAGCTTTTGAAACTCGTAGAAAGTTTATAAATGTTTGGGGAGTAAGCCCAATACTTTTAGAGAATATTCTATGAAAATAGTATGGATTCATATTCATAACTTTTGCCATATCATAAAAACTAAGCTCTTTTAGATTGTATTGTTCTTCTTTCAAATAAGTAAATAAAGCTTCAAATTTTTCATTTTTAAAGGTTTTGATTTTATTTTCAAAAGATATATACTTTTCACAAAAAAGAGTAATAAAACTTATAATTTCATCATCGAATACTTTTTCTGAATTTAGAGTTGATTTAATAATCTGTTCCAAGTATTCTGATAACTTAGTATCTTCAATAAAATACTTCTTGAAAGAATAATCATCATTACTTTCATAAATAGATGAAACAATAGTATTAAAAAACTCTTTTGGTATAAAACAAGTTAGGTATTGCCATTTCCCCGCAACTTCAAAGGATTTACAAGAATGAACAGTATTTGCAGGAATAAGACATATCATTCCTTTTGTCATTTTATACTCTTGATTATCCATTGTAAAATAACTCTCCCCATGTAAACAAACACCTATCATATATTTATCTTCATGTATATGTTTTGCGAAGTTATGTTTTTTATGGATGAACTTAAATATTAGTTTTTGTTCTTCAAAAGTTATTTCTTTCATGATTGAGTTTTTTAGCATTTATTTCCCGATTAATTATTTTGCTTATTTTTTCCAAAAAATGCTTAAAGTTAATATTGTTAATTTTTTCTTTTGCTACAATACCGTATTCAAAAGTATAAATAGGATGTTCTATGAAAGTAACAAAAGTAAAAAAATTAATGATCAGTGGTATTAGTATCACAACAAACAATGAAACAGAATTAAGCGAAGAGGGTGGTAAAATACCTGTATTATGGGATGAGTACTTTCAAAAAGAAGTATTTAAAACTACTTTCAATAAAGCACATGATGGGTATATGTATGGTGTATATACAAATTACAAATCAGATGATACTGCAAACTACGATGTAACTGTAGGTGTAGAAGTAACAAAACCAAAAAAAGCAATTGTTATTGAAGACAAAAGATATTTAGTTTTCTCTAATAAAGGTGAACTTCCTCTAATCGTTACAGATACTTGGCAACAAATTTGGGATTACTTTGATGGTGAGCCTAAATATGAAAGATCATTTACAGTTGATTTCGAGAAATACATTAGCGAAGATGAAATAGAAATTTATATTGCAATTAACTAAGTCATGAAAATAGAATTACCAACATTCTTAGAACCAAATATAAACAAACTTACAAATATATCTTTTTGTAATTATGTACAAAAACAACCGCAACACAAAAATGAAGTTTATATAAAAAACAACATTTTAATTTTTGTACGAAAAGGTATAAAACAACTACATCTAAAAGATGAAACTATAGAAGTAGATGAAAACAGTATTTTGTTCTTAAGAAGTGGTAATTATATAATGACTGAAGTTCTAGATGAATATTACGAAGCAATGCTATTTTTATATGAAGATAGTTTGCTTCTTGATTTTATTAATAAATACAATTTAGAACCAAAAAAAATAAAAGATGATGAGTCTTATATTCTAAAAATAGATAATACTAGTGAGCTAAAATCTCTTATTGATACTACTTGTAATTATTTTGCAAATGACATATCCAATAAAGAAGAGATTATAAAACTTAAACTAGAAGAAGCTTTTTTGAATATTCTAAATAGTTCTTCAAAAACTTGTTTTGAGAATTTATTAGCTTCTATTTATGAATCAAACTACTTTAAAATCCAAGTTGAAAAAGAGTTTTCTTACGAAAATAATATATTGGATTTAGCTTCAAAATTTAAACTACCAGCTCTAACTTTTAGAGAAAAATTCAAAGATGTATTTAATGAAACACCAAAAAAATGGCAAAATAAAAAAAGACTAGAAAAAGCAAAAATATTACTAGAAACTACAGATAAAAATGTAAGTGAAGTATGTATGTCTTGTGGCTTTGATAATCTATCTTGGTTTATCCAAGTTTTCAAAAAACAATACAATCTAACTCCAAAACAAATAAAAAACAACAAAAATTAAATCTTTTCCAATAGACATAACTTTTTTATTATTATAAACTTTACATACAAATAAAGGAGATTAAAATGAAAAAAATATTAGCAATTTTAAGTATGTGTTCATCACTATTACTTGCAGAAGGTTTGACTTTAAAAAGCCCAAGTATTGGTGGACAATTAGGATTAAAACAAGAATTTAATGGTTTTGGATGTAAGGGTGAAAACATCTCACCAAAATTAATATGGGAAAATGCACCAAAAGGTACAAAGTCTTTTGCAATAACTGTATATGATCCAGATGCACCTACTGGTTCTGGATGGTGGCATTGGCTTGCTTTTGATATTAATAAAGATACTAGATCAATAGAAGAGGGTTTTGGTAATAAAGAAACAACAAAAGCTATTCAAAGTATGACAAACTATGGAACTACAGGTTTTGGTGGAGCTTGTCCTCCAAAAGGTGATAAAGCACATAAATATGAGTTTACTATTTATGCTTTAAATGTGGAGACTTTAGGACTTAAAAAAGAGACTAATCCTGCAATTGTTGGTTACTACATTAACAATCATACAATTGAAAAATCAACAATTACATCATATTATAAAAGATAATATAAGTAATAGAAAAAGTATAGTTTCTATTTAGTTTGTTTTTTATTATTTTTTAATGTATAATTTAATTATCTATAAAAATAAAGAATGATAATTTATCATTAAAAGATACAACTTATATTTAATAAAGAGGAGAATTAAATCTCTCCTTTTTATAATATCAATAAGGAAAAAAATGCAAGTATCAAATAATATTTATACAAATTATAATCAAATAGCAAATACAACAAAACCTCAAAAAACTGAAGAGAGTACTTTTGCTTCAATGTTAAATAGTTCAGAAAATATAAAAGAGGAAGAATCTGGACTTTTTCTAAAATTTATGGATCAATACAATGCTTTTGATTCTTTATCAGAAAAAGACAGAAAACATTTTAAAGAGATACTCAAAGATGACAAGATTACTATGGCTGAGATGGATAGTTTATCTTATGAACAAGCAGAAAAATTTGAATACTATGCTTATCCTCCATCAACTCTCCCTACACATGAACTTAATAAAGCTCCTATTGTAATGAAACCAAACCAAGTAAGTACTATGTTATTCGCAACAAGAACTACAAATGATAGAGCTTTTAATGAAGCTTTATACAAAACAGCAAGAGAAATTAATAATGATGATCATAGAAGCACTCTTTTCTCAGAAGTTCAAACTAATTTATCACAAGTTCATTTTGGTTTTGAAGTATTATCATCATTTAATGCTGGAGCTAAGCAAAAAGACTTATGGAATGAAGATGTACAAATAATGAATATTAATTTTGATAATTTTTTGAATGATGTAATTTCTTTACATGAAAAAGCATTGTCCAATCCAAAAACACATCCAGCAGTTATTAAGCAACATGAAGAAAGGCTTGATGGATATAATATTATTTTGAAACATTTTAATAATATAAAAAGTGAGCCTAAATATGTTTGACTATTTCTATATATAGTATAAAAGATAATACTAAAGAAAGAGTTCTCTTCCTTTAGATATATAAAGTGTATAAATAAAAATATGAAATACTAAGACTTAAGCATAGTGGTGCATAAAACTTTTTGTTGTATTCTAAGAAAATAGGTGTTGCATTTTTTGCTAAAAAAGATACAAACATTGTAGCTCCTCTTAAAAAGAAAATAATTGCAAATACCAAAAATACGTACTGTTTATACATTGATATAATTCCTAAATCAATATTATAATAAACAGCTAGTGGAAATATAGCCATAATAACAAATGTTAAAATCACAAATATATATGCAACTAATCCTGGTACTTCATTTCCATTTCCAAGAACTTTATCAATAAAATCTTGTTTGTCTTTTCCTGGCCATAGACCACCTTGTAACCAATAAATATGGAATTTTGTAATTATACTCATGATTATAAATATATAAAAACTAAAAACTGCACTTAGCATTTTGTATCCTTTTGTAGTATTAAATTTAAGAAAAAATTATCAAGTTCTTTTTGTTTTTCTCGTGATAATTTAGGTTGAATAAATAGTGAACCAATAAATTGACAATAAATATAGATTGCCATATTTTCATTTGTTTTTTTATCTGAATTTGGATTTAATTTTTCTTGAATATTTTTTATTACTAATATTCTTTCTTTATCTATTTTTTCCATATATGGCAAAACAGATTTATTTCTAAGGCCCCAAGCTCTGAACTCAATCTCAATATTTAAATCTTTTGAATAAATGATTTCATCTAATAGTTCTATTTGTTTAATTGGATTATCTTGATGTTCTTTGATTTGATTAATAATATCAAGAGTAAAAGTTTTGTACCAATACTCTAAAATCTCAGCAATAAATATCTTGTGACTTTTAAAATGATGATAAAATGAACCTTTTGTTACTTTGAGTTTCTTACACAAAACATCAATTTTTAGGGTATCTGCACCATATTTTGAAACTAGTTTAAGTGATGAATCAATCCAATCTTGTTTTGTCATATTTTTCCTTTGGAAGAATAATACCATACTGTATGGTATGTTGTCAATACAAAAAATTTTGATTTATTTTTTAATTGAATTAATACTTGAAATAAACTCTTCTTTAATTAATGGTTTTCTAATTTCTAAAATAGAAATATTTTTTATATTCTCTTGGATATTATCATCTTCACTACTTACAAGTATTAGTTTATTTTCCATTTCATTTAAAGAATTATCTAAATCATTTTGTGATAATTTACTAATATCAATAATAATTAATGAGTATGTATTAGTTTTAATTTTCTCTTGAAGAGCTTCTATTGAAGATACTTGTATTATTTCATAACTCTTTTTTAGTTCAATTACCAATGCCATAAATGAAAGAGGGTCATTATTAAGTAATATGATTTTCTCTTTTGCTTCTTCTTTACTTTCTCTGTTCGTATCTAGTTTTTCACTAAGTTGGATATTATCAATCATACTATTTAAATCATTTTCAACTTCAATAGTTTTTTGTGGTGTTTTATCCACTTTGTTACTATTCTTTGGCAGTGTTAAAGTAAAAGTAGTACCTACATTTATTTCACTTTGAACATCAATACTTCCATTTAATAAAGTTGATAGTTCTTTACAAATAGCAAGCCCTAATCCAGTACCACCATATTTTCTTGTAGTACTTGTGTCAGCTTGTTTAAATCTATCAAATATATTTTCTAGTTTTTTCTTTTCAATTCCAATACCATTATCTTTAACTGTAATACTAAATTTATCATCTAGGTCTTTTATGATTAATTCTATAGTGCCTTCTTTTACAAATTTAAGAGAGTTACTTAAAAGATTTTTTACAATTTGTTTGATTCTTTGTTTGTCAGAATAAATAAATTGGATATTCTCTTCATACTCAAATACAAACTGAATATTTTTATCTTTTGCTTGAGGCTTAATCATATTTTTTATATCTAACATTAATTTATTTAAATTAAATGTAGTGTTATCCAAGGTAATTTCACCAGCTTCTAGTTTTGATAAATCTAATACATCATTAATCAAGAATAATAAATCATTTCCACAATGATTGATAATAGATAGGTTTTGCACTTGCTTATCACTTAATGAACTATCTTTATTTTTCATCATTACAGAAGAGATTACATTGATAGAATTAAGAGGCGTTTTAAGCTCATGACTCATATTTGCTAAGAAATCATCTTTTGATTTATTTGCTTCTATTAATTCTATTTTTTGCTGCTCTTGTATGAGGTTTAGTCTCTTTAAATTTGAGTGAGATTCATCAATATTTTTAGTCATGGTATTAATACTATGAGATAGTTCTTCAAACTCATCTTTTGTATTAATATCAAGGGTTTTATGGTATTTCCCCTCACCAATTAGTTTAGTATGGACTTTTAGTTTTTCTATGTATGTTAATAAGTAGTGTTTGATTATATATAAAAGCATAATAAATAAAAGTATTGAAATTACAAGAGTTGAGATAAGAAATTGTTCAATTCTTTTATTGATAATTTTATCATTTTCAGCAGTAGTTAGTCCCAGTTTTACATTTCCTAAAATATCACCATCAATTGTAATGTTTGAGCTGAATATTTCTAATACTTTATTTGATTCATTAGAATCAGGATTTTTAATAGAAGATACAACTTTTTCTTCTTTAATGATTTCAATAAAATCAATACTTTTATAGTTTGTAGAAATATTTAATAAATAAGAGTCTAATACAGGATAATCTTCTACTAGCATAATCTCTACACTTGCAGCAGATACGGTTTTTGCTAATAATTCTCCTTGTTGAGTAAGTAAAGATGAAAGAGTTTCTTTTTCATCTTTAATTACTATGTATGAGAATATTGATAAGAGTAAAATTAATGTAGATAATACAAAAAGAGTAATCTTAGTTAACAGTTTCATTAGAACCTCTTAGATAAATTCATACCTTCTCTTACAAAGTTATATTCTTGATCGTTTGTTTCAACAAAACCATCACCTTTAAATACTTTTAAAACTTTTTTGTCTTTTAATCCAAGCATAGAAGCTTTTAATGCTTCATAAACATTTTCAGACATATTTTCTTTAACTACCCAAGGTTTAGTAACATTATCAAATGTTTTAATCATTTTCAATGACTTATTTGGATATTTGTTTTTATATTTTTTGAATGTTTTTTCTTTTACTACACCCGCATCAAAATCTTCATTTAAAACTGCTAGTGCAACTTTATCATGTCTTCCAAGATATTTAAATGACTTTAGCTCTTCTGAGCCAATACCATGTTTTAGTAATTCAGATTGAGATAAATATCTTCCGATTGTTGACTTACTATTTCCAAAAGCAAATGTTTTTCCTTCTAATTGTTCTAGTTTTGTAATACCACTTTTATCGTGAGTAATAAAAACTCCATTAAAAATCTTTTTACCTTTGTTTATTTCCATAACAAGTAATTTGATATTTTCATTTTTTTGTTTTGCAATAATATAACTAGCTGGACCAAATCTAGCAAAATCATATTCACCTTTTGTAAGACCATCAATAGCAGCATCATAAGTTGGATAGATTTTTAGACTAATTTTTGAATCAATACCTTTAGCTTTTAAATCTTTTTCAAGATAATTAATAACTGTTTTAAATTTTTTATACATATCTGATGGTTTATCAGAAGTGTAAATCCCAAATTTAATATTCTCACTTGCAAATAATGTAGATAAAAATAGAGTAAAAATAAGTAGTAGCTTTTTCATAATATTCCCCTTGAGAGTAATAATTAATTGCTTTATAAATTATTCTATAATAATAAAGTTAAATACAACTTGAAAAAAAAATCTAAATATTGTATAACTACGCTATTAAAAAAAAGGACAATATAGATGAAAACAATAGGTTTACTAGGTGGAATGAGCTGGGAAAGTACCGCACTTTATTATAAACAAATTAATGAAGAGATTAAAAAAAGATTAGGTTCTTTACATTCTGCAAAAGTAGTCATCTATAGTGTCGATTTTGACGAGATTGAAAAGCTACAACATAGTGGTGACTGGGATAAAACAGCAGAAATTTTAAGTGAAGCTTCAAAAAATATACAAAATGCTAATGCTGATTTCTTACTTATATGTACGAACACAATGCATAAAGTAGCTCCTATTATTCAAGAGAAAATTGATATTCCAATAGTTCACATAGCAGATGCAACTGCAAAGGTTTTACAAAATGATGGAATATCAAAAGTAGGGCTATTAGGTACTGCTTTTACTATGGAAGAGGATTTTTATAAAAATAGAATCACTGATAACTTTGGAATAGATGTAATAACACCAAATAAAGAAGATATTAAAATCATTCATAAAATAATCTATGAAGAGTTATGTTTAGGAGTTATAAATGATAATTCAAGAAAAGAGTATTTAAGAATCATAGAAGATCTAAACTCTAAAGGTGCCCAAGGTATTATCTTAGGTTGTACAGAAATTTGTATGTTAATCAAAGACGAACATACAAATACAAAACTTTATGACACAACTACAATTCATGCTAATGAAGCAGTAAACAAAGCTTTAGAGCTTTAAAACTTAGACTTTAAAAAATCTACAAAGGTTTGAAAAAGAAGACTTTTTGATTTATTTTTATGATAAACCAGATGGAATTCTCTTTTAAACTCTAGGTTTTTTAATTTTATTTCAAATAACTTTTTTTCTTTTAATTCTTTTTGAACTGCTAGTTTTGAAATAGCAGTAATAGTGTCTTTATTATCTAATAGAACAGTTTTAATCTCTTCAAAGTCTTGTAACTCCATAAAGATATTAATATCTTTTGAGTACTCACCTAGATTATTAATAAATATATCTCTAGTTCCTGAGCCTGTCTCTCTTAATATCCATTTTTTATTTATAGTATCAATAAACTGGTTTGATTGAATACTTTTATCAGATGTTACAATTATTAGTTCATCATCACATAATTTTTCTTTTATAAGATTTGAGTTTGTTGTATTGGATTCTATTAACCCAATATCTAAAGTTGAATTTAGTATTGCTTCAATAATTTTGGTGGTATTAATAGTTGATATATCAAATCTTACATCTTTATATTCTGATAAAAAATTATAATAAATATCTGGCATTATATAATTTGATATGGTCTTACTTGAAGCTACTTTTATATTACCTGCTAATTTGTTTGATTGAAAAATGCTTTCTGAGTCTTTTAGAGCTAGATAATGAGATATTGTCTTTTCTTTGAAATATCTTCCTCTTTCATTTAATATCAGTTTTTTACCAACTCTATCAAATAATTGTTCATTAAGTTTTGACTCTAGAGATTTTACTGCTAGAGAAATTGCTGATTGACTAATCGAGAGTTCTTGGGCTACTTGGGTAACTTGTGGGTTGTCACATAGTTTATAAAAAAAGTTTAATTCTTTTAGTGTCATAAAAAGCCTTATTAATTAAATATATCATTATATTAAAATTAATATATTTTACAAATTAAAAATATAGGACTATACTGTGAAAATAAAAAGGAGAAATTATGATTGGATTTATATTTGTATTACTTTTAGCTATTTTTTCAACAATCCTTTCAGAATTCTTTTTTTTTAAAGACTTAGGTATTAGTGCTATGATTATCGGAATTTTATTAGGTATGTTATATGCAAATACTATTAAACAGTATTTTCCTACATATTTACAAAGTGGAATAATATTTTGTACAAAAACTATATTAAGAATAGGAATTGTTTTATATGGATTTAGATTAACTTTTCAGAACTTACAAGATGTTGGAATATACGGAGTTTTAGTAGCTTTTTTAATGTTAGCTAGTACTTTCTTGATTGGTTATATCTTTGGTATAAAAGTTCTAAAACTAGATAGAGAAATCACTATTTTAACAAGTGCTGGTTCTGCAATATGTGGAGCAGCAGCAGTATTGGCTAGTGAGAGTGTTTTAAAATGTGAAGCTTATAAAAGTGCAATAGCTGTATCTTCTGTAGTTGTATTTGGAACAATTGCTATGTTTTTATATCCATTTTTATATAAATTAGGATTAATTGATTTGAGTGTTCAAAATATGGGAATTTATATAGGAGCAACACTTCATGAAGTAGCTCATGTGGTTGGTTCATCTAATGTATTAGGTGAAGAGGCCTCTTCAAATGCGGTAATTGTAAAAATGATTAGAGTTATGATGTTAGCACCTTTTTTGATTCTTTTATCTATTTGGATTTTAAAAACATCTATTTCAAAAACAAATAGTGAGAAATCAAAAATTACAATCCCTTGGTTTGCAGTATTTTTTATATTTGTTGTAGCTTTTAACTCTTTTGATTTATTAGCTAGTGAGATTGTTGTTTCTATAAACTATCTAGATAATTTTGCTTTAACAATGGCTATGACAGCTTTAGGAATGGAAACATCTTTTTCAAAGTTTAAAAATGTTGGTTTAAAACCAATTTATTTATCACTAGTTTTATTTACTTGGTTGATATTTGGGGGATATTTTATAGTGCAGTTTTTATTTGTTTAAATAAGTATGCAAAGATGCATACTTATTAATGAAATTAGTTTACTTGAATTCCATATTTAGCTAGCATTTCTACCCAGCTTGCTTTATTACCATCTTTATCAAATACAGCAGGAGTACCAGCTACGCCTAACTCTCTACCTAATTCAATTTGTTCATCTAATTTAACAGTTAAATTCTTTAATGTTGTAGAATCAATTTTTCTGTTTTTATACTCAGGAGTATCTTTTGTTGTATGCATTGCTGCAATTTTACCATCATTAGTTTTTTTGCTCATAATATATAATGAAATATCTTTAGCATTTTTGTGGAAATCTAATGGGAAGTAGAAAACTTTGATTTTTACTTTATCCGCTATTTGAGGGAAATAAGATTCGAATTTTTTACAATATGGACATTCTGGATCTGTAAATAAAATATATTCATCTTTTCCAGTACCATAAGTAAAGGCTTCTTTTCCTTCTAATGCACTTAAGTCAGCAGGAACAGTAAGTTTAGCACCGCTTGTTGTATCAATAACATCACCAGCAATTAAAAACTTTTTATCTTTAGTTAAATAAATTTCATCACTTCTTCCATTTACTTTAACTTTTAATAAATATAAACTTCCAGTATCAAAAGCGTTTGTTACTTTGATTTGAACTTTATTAAATAGTTCTAATTTCTCGATTGATTTTACTTCTTTTTCTGATAGTTTATCAGCCGCATTAGCAGTACTTGCAAGAGCTAAAGCTAATAACATATTTCTAGCGATTTTTAACATAAGTTATCCTAATTATAAATTGTTTTAATATAATACTACTTTTATGTTTAGTATTTATATATATGAACGTATTTTACTATACAATGATTAACGATAAAATATAAGTTGTTAAAAAAGAGAAAATAATTCCATATCCAACAATTGCAACACTTAATCTTGGAGCAAGTCCAGCCATTGATGCCATTGCACCCGCTGTAATCATAGGAGCCATACCTGCTTCAAAAATAGATGCTTTTCCTGCAAGATTATTCCATCCAAATAAATAACAAATTCCAATAGCAATTAATGGAGCTAAAATTAGTTTGATTAACAAGGCAATACTAAGAGGTTTTAAATCATCTTTTGGAAGTTTAAACTGTAATTGTAATCCAACAGATACAAGTGCAACAGGTACTAAAGTAGCTGCAAATTGACCTAATACACCAGTAATAAGTGGATTAAACTCTTGTCCTAATAGTAATAATGCAAATATTAATGCAATAAAAGAAGGGAAAGTTATGATTTTTTGTACGATTACTTTAGCATGAATATTACCACTAGCACTATAATAAGCAGTAACAAAAGTACCATAAGCCGCAAGTGCTAAAAAGGTACCTAATTGATCATAAATTAGTACATAAGGTAGGGATTCTTCCCCTAGATATAATTCGATTATAGGAATACCCATAATTGAACTGTTTGTAAGAATAGATACTAATAATAAACTACCAGTAATCTCTTTTGACCAAGAGTAAATTCTTGCGAAAAATAAAACAATAAGAGCTGTAAATGCCATTACAAGCCAAGCAATAATAGTTGGAATTAATACATCAAAAGAGAATGTTAATTTTGGAACTTGTAATAATATGATCGCGGGTAGGGGAATGTATATTATATATTTGTTTAATATTATAGATGTTTCTTCTGGAAATATCTTAAATTTTTGTAATACATATCCTACTAATATTGCTATTGCAATTAATGCAAAATTTTCCACAACTTAAATCTTTAGAAATTGTTTTTCAAGCAAGCTTCCGCTTCACAAGATTCTTGTTCTGTAACAACACCAAAATCTTCAACATAGTTAATTCCCCATTTGTACATCTCTTTTAGTACTGGTTTTAATTTATCACCAATAGGAGTCAGACTATATTCTACTTTTGGAGGAACTTCTGCAAATACTTCTCTATTAATTATGTTTTTTTCTTCTAATTCTTTTAATTTTACTGTCAAAGTTTTTTGTGTAATTTCATTAATATCTTCATGTAAATCTTTGAATCTTTTAGGATTTTCTAATAAGTGCCAGATTATTGCTAACTTCCATCTATCATTGAAAATATCAAGTGTTACTGCAACTGAACATTTATATTCTTTATCATTTATTAAATACATTTTTATCCTTTATATGATGAAAGTATATCATAAAGTTAATTAAATTCTATTACTTACCTAAAGTAAAGTAAGCAGAATTTAAGTTCATTAGGAATATAATTTTCATATCGAAACAAAAAAGAACTCTTAAACGACTCTTCCAGAACTCGTTTCTCTCTGGAATTAGGATTTCTTTTATAGTTAGATAAACAATAGTTAGTAAATCTTTTTGTATTAATTAATTTTTTATAAATAGATGTAGATAAAAATTTGAAAAATTAGAATATGATATTAAATATCACATCTATTTAATTGTAGTTCCTCCATCAATACTTAAAAGGAATTTACAACTATTGTTATTTTCTAGAATACAAATAATATAGATAAGGCTTAAAATGAAAAATATTTTAATTATTAATGGACACCAAAAATACGATGGTTTTGCTGAAGGTAAATTAACACAACATTTTATTGATAATGCGGAAGAGTTTTTCCAATCAAATGACATGACTGTTAAACATACACATATTGATGCTGGTTATGAAGTATCTGAGGAAATGAAAAAGTTTGAATGGGCTGATTATATTTTATTTCAATATCCAGTTTATTGGATGAGTGTTCCTTGGATTACAAAAAAATACATAGATGAAATATTTTCAGCTGGTGTTGGGACTGTAACATATAATAATGATGGAAGAAGTAGAAGTGATTCTTCAAAAAAATATGGTTCAGGTGGAATTATGACTGATAAAAAATATATGTTAAGCCTTACATATAATTGTCCAGAATCTGAATTTGATAATAAAGATGGATTCTTTGATGGATTATCACTTGATGAAGCAAATTATGCTGTACATAAAGTATTCCAATTTTGTGGTGCAGAAGCTGTAAAGACTTATGCAATACATGATATTTTTAAAAGTGATTTAGATATTATTTCTGAAACTAATAAATTTAAAAATATCTTAGAATCTAATTTTAAGGATAAATAATGAATGAAGTAGTAGTTGTAGCAAAGTTTAGAGTTAAAGAGAACTTTTTAGATGAAGTATATGCTGATGTAGTTGAGTTACATAAAAAAACTCATGCAAATGATGAGGGTTGTATTCAATATGACTTTCATAAAGACCTAAATGACAAGTACTCTTTTACATTTGTAGAGACTTGGGCAAGTATGGATGCTTTATCTAAACATGAACAAAAAGAACACTTTCTAACTTGTATTCAAAATATTCAAGATAAATTAGAGAGTATTACAATTGATAAATTAGAAAAAATTAAAATTTAAGGAATAAAAATGAATAAAGAATTTATGGAAGCAATGGACTATAGACATGCTTGTAAAGTATTTGATGATACTAAAAAAATATCAAGAGAAGATTTTAATTTTATCTTAGAAGCTGGTAGAAAATCTCCTTCATCTTTTGGAATGGAACCTTGGAAGTTTTTAGTTGTTAATAATGAAGAGTTAAGAAAACAAATCAGACCTGTATGTTGGGATCAACCACAAATTACAACTTGTAGTGATTTAGTAATTATTTTAGCTGCTATTGAAGATGTAAAAGTTGAAAGTGGAGTTCCAATGAGAAAATTCTCTAGAAGAGAAATGCCTCAAGAGAAAAAAGATTTCTATATAGGTTTATATGCGAATCATTTAAAAGATACACTAAGTTCTGATGAAAATATTTATGCTTGGACTGCAAGACAGACTTATATTGCTGCTGGTAATATGATGACGGCAGCTGCTATTAAAGGTGTAGATTCTTGTCCTATTGAAGGATTTGAAAAAGAAAACTTAGAAAAAGTATTAAAATTAGATACTACAAAATATCAAGTAGCTATGGTTTTACCATTTGGTTATAGAATCAACGAACAATCTTCTCAATTAAGAGAAGGACAAACTGATGTAGTTGAGTTCATCGACTAATTCTTTATTCTCTATATTTGGATTACTTTTCTAAGGTAATCTCAAATATAGCACCATCTTTTGTATTACTTACTTTTATTTTTCCATTTGAATGTTTTTCTATAATAGTTTTTGTAATGTGAAGTCCTAATCCTGTACCATTTTTCTTATCTTTAGTAGAAAAATATGGTTCAAAAATTTTATGAATTATCTCTTCTTTTATTCCACCTGCATTATCTTCAATAAATATATACTGTAATTTATCATCTTCTTTGAATTTAATACTAACTTTTGGGCTTTTAATATTATTTTCTAATAAAGCATCTTTTGCATTATTTAGAAGATTTAATATTACTTGACTTAATTCATTTTTATATAAATATTGTCTTGATAGTTTTTGATCTTCAATTTCTAGTTCTATACCTTTTAATTCAAAAGTTTTTTCAATTATGTGTTGAGTATTACTTACAATTTCATTTAATGATACTAACTCTTTACTTTTTGTAGGAGTAAAAAAGTTTCTAAAATCATCAATAGTTTTAGACATATATTGTAAATATTTATTTATTTCATTTGCTTTTTCTATTAGTAATTCAGGACTTAATGATTTCATATTTGTTTTCATAATCAATCTTGTAACAATAGAAGAGATTGAACTAAGTGGCTGACGCCATTGATGAGCAATAACAGATATCATTTCACCCATTTCTGCAAGTTTTGCTGATTCAATTAATAATGTTTCTTTCTCTTTAATTTCTGTCATATCTAAAATAGAAACCATTTTATACTCTTGATTATTTAGTGTTATGTCTTTGATTTTTATAATTGCTGGAATAATTGTTCCTTCTTTAGTAAGCAAAGATACTTCTTGAAATAAAACAGTATTAAATTCTATGAACTTTTTTGTAAGTGTTGGCATTAAAACACCAACAGCTAAGTTTCCTATTAAATCAGATTTATTAGTGTATTGAAGTATTTCTAATAAAGACTTATTTACGTCTTTAATAAATCCATCTTCAATAATCATAATACCCTCAATTGTATTATCTAAAATTTGAGTTGTATCCCATGAAATTGATTGATTTTCCATATATATTATTCCTATGTGTTTATAAAGCTTATTATAGTAAAATTTTCCATTGGTTTAACGTAAGGAATAATAATGATTGACTATATACTCTTAGAAAAATATTCAAAAGATATAAATGTACTTTTTGTAGAAGATGATGAAGATATTAGAAAAGAAACTAGCGAGTTATTAGAAGATATTTTTCAAAAGAATATTACTATTGCTGTTGATGGACAGGACGGTTTTACTAAGTATATGAAATACCACGAAGAGAATAATAAGTATTTTGATTTAGTGATTACTGATATTTGTATGCCAAAAATAGATGGGGTAGAGTTAACAAAATTAATCAAAAAAGAAAACATTGAACAAAAATTAATAATATTATCTGCTCATAATGAATCTGAGTATTTAATGGAGTTGGTTAATGTAGGAATTTCACAGTTTATATTAAAACCTATAGAGTTTAATAGTTTCATTGATATTATTTATAAAATTTCAAAAGAGATATATCATATAAATAGTGAAGAATCAGAAGAGTTATCTTCAACTGTTAATTTAAGCTCAAATCTATATTGGGATAAAGACAACAGTCAATTAGTTCAAGATAGTGCAAAAATTAAACTTACAAAAAAAGAATTCTTGCTAATTGCTTTACTTCTTAAAAGTCCTGAAAAGACCTATAGTAATGACGAAATTGTTATTCATTTATGGAAAGATGATTTGGATAAATCTCCAGATATTTCCAATCTAAAGAATGTAATATCAAGACTTAGAAAGAAAGTTCCTTTATTAAATATAGAAAATATTTATAGCTTTGGATATAGAATAAATGTTATAAATTAGTATTATTTATAATAATATTGACACTATTGTGGTACTTTTTCCTAGTATAGTAATATATTGGTGAAAAGGAGATACTATTATGAAATCTTTAACATTTTTCTTATTTGTAGTTTTCGCTTTTAGTGGATGTACACAAGATATTAAAAGCCTAGGTAAACAAGAGTGTCGAAATCTTGGTTATAAATATATTCTTAAAAAAAGACTAAACTACAGAACTGGTAAATACGAATTAAGTTCAGTATGTCTAAGTACTGCTAAATAAACTTTCTTATTTAACAAGTCCACTTATGCTAAAGACTCGTCGCTCTTTAGCTTTTGTGTATATTGCTTATATAATTTTCTACAACTCTTATTAATTGATTTTGCAACAGAAGCTACATTTAGTGGTCTTACTATATAACTTAAGATATTTAATTTAATTGCTTTTAAAACTGTAGTATGATTATTGTCAGTTGTTAGGAAGATAAATGGTATATCATCTACTGTACGAATTTTCTCAAGCATTTCTATACCATTAATTTTAGGAATATTTATTTCGCTGATAATAAGGTCAAAACACTTTTCTTCATCATTTTTGTATTTTAAAAACTTCATATAACCATCAAGACCATTTTCGGCTATGGTTACATTATCAAAGTTTTCTTCTAATACTTTTATTGATATGTTTCTTGAGTAAGAATTAGATTTTACAAAAAGTACTTTTAGGCTTTTTCTATAATGATCATAACTTCTCATTGCTCTTTCCTTATTACTAATATAAATTATAATAAAGAAAAGTATGATAATAGTATCAAAAAGTGTTATTTTATATAATTAGATCTTTATAAATTTATCAAAAAGCGAAGCTCTATCCTTGTTTTCATGGTCTTCATCTATATTTTTAATAGTATCTCTTAATCCTTTAATGATATTTCTTTGGTCAATAATTTCACTATTTAGTTTTAGTATTTCTTGTTTTTTAGTTTCATTATCTTCTTGTAAATCCCTTGTCATTTCTTTTCTTTTTGACAAGTCTTTATTTAGATCTTTAATTCTCTCTGTAACTTCATTTACATTTTTACTATGAAACTCAAACTTCTTTTCTTGTTGAACTTCAATCTCATGAATTCTCTTTTCATAATATTCAATTTGTGAAGCAGCTTTTGCAAGACGAATTTTAAATCCATTTATTAAATCATTTTGAAGGTGATCATTTTTCATTTTATTAGTTAATTGTTCTTTTAGTAATGCTATTTGCTGATTCGCTTCTTGGTTGCTCTTCTTGTACTCTTGGTAACTTGTTCTAACTTTTCTTTTAAACTCACGTTTTTCCATCTCTTCTTTTGTTGTAAGAAATCGGATGCCAATATATTCAGCAAGTTTGTTTTTATCATCAAAAATTGGGAAGATTGTGGCATGAACAAAATATGGCTCTCCATTTTTAGTTTTATTTTTTAGTGTACCTTCCCAAACATCGCCATTTTGTATAGTTTTCCATAGTTCAACATAAACTGTTTTAACCATATCTTCATGTCTTACAATACTGTGAGTTTTTCCTATAACTTCTTCTTGTGTATAACCACTTACATCACAGAAAAAATCATTTGCATATATGATTTTTCCTCTTAAGTCTGTTTTTGAAACAATAGCTACTTTATCAATTACATCAGTGTACTGACGTAATAAAAGATTTTTTTGACGAATATGATCCATTAAGAATTTTTGTTGTTCTTCATTAATATCATTTTCATAGGAGTTTTTGATTTTTAGGGAAAGTTTATATAATATGCTATTCATTTCAGCATA
Organism: Poseidonibacter lekithochrous; assembly: GCF_013283835.1. GTDB lineage: Bacteria > Campylobacterota > Campylobacteria > Campylobacterales > Arcobacteraceae > Poseidonibacter > Poseidonibacter lekithochrous. Next base: position 1,769,763 of record NZ_CP054052.1, read on the forward strand.
TTTAGTAGGTTTGATAATATATCCATCAACACCAAGTCTTATTGAGGTTACAAATTTTTCCACGTCTGAATATGCGGATATAATAATTATATTTTGTTTATTATTTATTTCTTTTATTTGAGTTGCCATTTCTAGACCTGACATCTCTGGCATATTTATATCAGTTATTACAATATCATATTGAGCTTCTTTATATAACTCTAATCCTTCTTTTCCATTAGCTGCATATACAACTTCTTTGAAAAGCTTAGATAAATAACTTATGATAGTTTTTGCAATATCTTCATCATCTTCAACATATAGTATATTTAGCGATGAAGCAACTTTTTGTAGTTCTTTTATATCTCCCATAACATAACCTTAACACAAAAATATATATTGTCAGTATACAAGAAAATGATTAAAAGATACTGCTTTTATTTATCAATTAGTGATAATATAATTAATTTATTTATACAATATTTATATGAAATGAAAAAAAAGTATTTAATATTATTCAGTACACAACTCTATCTTAGTGCTCATTACATCATTTGTTACATTAGTACTTTTATTTTCTGAGTATAGAAAAAACTTATTAATTGAAGCTACAAATTAATATGAGATTGTTGGTGCAAAAGCTTTTGTTCCAACTCTTATTTTCATTCCTATTTCAAGTTCATTTGCTTCTTCTTCACATAAAACTACCTCAACAAGTTGTTGACCAATAGATATAATAGCTATATAAATCACATCAGTTTTTACTATATCTAATAACTCCCCTTCAAAAGAGAATTTTTGTGAGCCTTGTGTTTTTAGTAATACATCTTTTGCAAATCCATCATTTATGATTTTTCCTTGCTCTAAAACTACTACACGATTAGATAATCTATAAATCTCACTTGGATCATGACTTACCATAATAGTTGTAGTTCCAAACTCTTTATGTAAAGTAAGAATTTCATTTTGTAGTTTTGTTCTCATACTTGGATCTAGTGCTGAGAGTGGTTCATCTAGTAGTAAAAGCTTTGGATTATTCATCATAGCTCGGCATAAACTAACTCTTTGTTTTTGTCCACCACTTAGTGTATTTGGCATTCTTTTTGCTAGTTCTTTTAGTTCAGTTAGTTCTAGTAGTTTATTAGCTAGTTTTTTGTCTTTGTTTACAAATAAAAGATTTTGTTCAATACTCATATTATCAAATAAAGCATAGTCTTGAAATACAAAACCAATCTGTCTTTTTTGTACAGGAAGTATATCTTTTTTATCAAGCCATGTCTCACCCTCTATTGTGATATTTCCACTTGCTTGCTCAAGTCCTGCAATTATACGAAGTAGGGTAGTTTTTCCACTTCCACTAAGTCCAGATAGGGCTACAAAATCACCTTTTTGGATTTGTAGGTTTACATCTAGATTCATAGTTCCATTTGAGCCGTGTAGTTCTTTGTTTATATTTATATCTATCATTTTATTCTTTATAATTTCAAATTAAATTGTTTTAAAAATAATTTGGAAATTGGCTCCTGTAAATTCTTGGTTATTGTATTTATATGTTTTATTTGTAACTCTAATTACTGCATCATGGTGTTTTGTAATAATCTGATGAGTAATACTCAATCCAATACCTGTACCAATGCTTTGATGTTTTGTTGTGAAGTATGGTTCAAAGATTTTGTCAATAATATTCTCAGGAATACCACCTGCATTATCTCTAATAGATAAAACTAATGTATCTTTATCTTTTTTAGTTTCCATAAATATATATCTATCTTCACTAATCTCAGCTAAAGCATCTTTTGCATTATTGATTATATTAATTATTGCTTGAATTAGTTGGTTTTCATATCCATCAATTATTCCATCATCTTCAAAACAAGTAATAAGAGTAATATCATTGTTTACAATAGATGAGTTTACAATAGATTGTGTTTTATCTAATACACTTAGTACACTTTGTTTTTCTTTGTTATTTGTATTTTTTATGAAGTTTCTAAAGTCATCAATAGTTTTAGATAGGTATTTAGATTGTTTTATAATACTTTCCATATCTTCTAGTACTGATGGTAATTCTAGTTTTCCAAATTCACTTTTTACTGTAATACCACTAGCAATTGTCGATATTACACTAAGCGGTTGTCTCCATTGATGTGCAATATTTCCAATCATTTCTCCCATTGAAGCCAGTTTTGCTTGGGATTCAAGTATTTTACGTTGTGTTAAGTCTTTTGCAATACCTATATAACCTTGAGTTTGATTGTTTTTATCTTTTAGTGTTGTAATTGCTAATAGAATAGGAATTTCTTTTCCTGCTTTAGTAATATATGTCCATTCATATTCATTTTCTAAATTTAAATCAGATTTAATACTAAGTGTTTTAAACCCAATTTTAATCTCTTTATTTAACTCTTGTGAGAATAGTTTATTTCTTTTTTCTATTTCTTGCTCTTGATGTAAAACTATTGGAGTATGTATATCAATAAGTTCATCTGCTTGATATCCTAGAAGTTTCTCTACTTCTTTATTGATTTGTTTGATAACACCATCTTTATCAGTTCTAATCATTAAATAACCAGAGTTATCAAATATAGCTGTTTGTAGGTTTAGAGCTTCAAATAGTTTTAGTTCATTCTCTTTATCTTCTGTAACATTATAAAACCAACCAATAATACACTCTTCATTCTCATATTGAATATTCATATATGAGGCTAATGCCCATACTACTTTGTTGTCAATATTTAGTTTTACTAATTTATTATAGATATCTTTTTTATTGTTAAGTGATTCTATTATGTTTTCATAAACTTTTTTGTCTTCATAGTTATCTTTTGGATTTCTAAATAAAGCTTCATTATCATTTTTTTTGATTAGTTTGCTATAGGCATAGTTAGAGAATATTACATTTTCTCCTTGGTCTTTAGTAATTCTTACAGCAATAGGGCTCATTTCTAAAAGATGATTAAGTCTATTTTCACTTGCTTTTAAGACCTCTCTAGAGCTTTTAACTGAATTAATCATATCGTTAATAGTATTTGATAACTTATTAATTTCTTTAGAGTTATTGTTTTTTAATAGTTTCAAGGGAATACCATCACTATCTTTATTAGAAATAATCTCAATAATATCTGATATTGGTTTTAAAATAAAAAGTCTAATACTAATAAATAAAAACAATATTAATAAAACAGAAATAATTATAGTATCAATAATACTCTCTTCAATAATGTTGTTTAACTCTTTATTCATAGTTGTATCTGATATATAAACACTTAAAACACCTATTGTTTCGTTTTCTGTATTTACAATATCAAAAGTATCCATGTAGAAACTTTCTTTTAATATATCATTTTGACTTTTGTTATTTACATCATAATCATATACTTTTTTATTAAGAGCTTTTACTTTTCCTGTTGTATAAGACCTTTCACCAATTAATTTACCCATATTATAATCTTCAATGATAATGGCAGAAATATTTTTGTTTTTTACTTCATTTGATATTAGATTGTCATATTCATTTACAGCATAAGCTGCTAATAAATTAGTAATATTACTTTTTAGAGAAACGATAGTTTCTCTTGAATCTTCTTTTATTTCATTAATTATTCTATTTTTAGTATTTATATAATTATAGGTAGCATGAAATGCCATAGTAATAGTAACTGTAAAGATAATAATAATTACAAGTTTTGTATATAAAGATTGTTTTGTATTTTTCATGTTATTACTTATTTTCTATTCCTAATACGTTTCTTTTGATTGTAGATAACTCTGCTTCAATATTCTCTTTTGAGATACTTAAAATTGGTAATTGTATATGTTTTGCTACTTTTTCATTTTTTAGATGTTTATCTAGTGCTATTACAGCTTCTTGTCCCATTAGATATGGTTGTTGCATAGCAGCTCCAATAATATCTCCTTTTGGAATAAGGTCTAAAAATACAGGTTCTGCATCAAATGAGATTAGTAATACTTCATTACTCTTACCTGAATCGTTTATTGCATTTATTGCCGCTTTGTAGAAGTTTGATGTTTGAAGCCAAATAGCTTTTAGATTTGGATATTTCTCTATCATATCTTTTACATAGTTATATGTCTCTTCTTGTGTCCATTTACTTAGCTGTTTAATATCTGCACTTTTGATTTTTTCTTCATCTAAAGCTTTCATAAATCCTGCTGTTCGCTCTTGTCCATTTAGTCTTTTTTGTGGAATTGCTATGATTCCTACAGTACCTTTATCATAAGATAAGGCTTTCATCTGTTTTGCAAGAAGTTTCCCAATATTGTATGCACCATTTTTATTATTAGAAGATACATAAGATACATACTCACCTGAATCTGTACCAATATCAGCTATTACTACTGGGATATTAGCTTTTTTAGCTAGTTTTAGGATTGTTACACAAGCAGAAGAGTTTGTAGGAGATACTATAATTCCTGCTACTTTGTTTCTAATAGCTTTAATTGTATTTGCTAATTCTTGTTTAGCACTATTATCTGCACTATAGATTTCGAAGTCGTAACCTAGAGAATTACTAGTACTATTTATACCCTTGCTCATTATTTGCCAAAAAGGAATATTTATGTCAGATGTCATATAAATAAGCTTTTTATTTGTTGTTGATGCTTGTATCATCGTAGTGATTAAACATAAAGAAATAAAGATAAGTTTTAATGGCATAATATAATTCTCCCTGAGTCGATATAATAATTATAATTAGTAATAATAATACTAAATTAATGGTTTGAAATATATAAATTACTACATATTTATAGGCTATTATTTTTTATAAAATAAAAGTCATATTTTTATTGTTTGAATTTTGCTATGTAATTATTTACTTCTGATGAAATTTTATTTAATTTATCTTCAAATTTCTGACTATCAAAAATTTCATAAGACAAATCTTTAGAATTGTTCTTCCCGTAAAAATTTATTTGAGTATCTGTTTCTTTATATCTAGCATTTTTATTTACTCCAGTTATAGAGATTTTTTTTGATATATCAATAACTAAACTTGATTCAATAATATCATCGCCAATTTGAAAACTTAGTAAACTAGAATTATATAAGTATAGATAGCAATTAAAATGCTCACCATTTCTATTCAATTTATAACGTATTCCAAATTCAATATTTTTTGCTGATCTTTTTTCATTTACTTTTTGAGTTAATTCTTCTTGAGAAGTATAGTTAATTTCTATTACATCTTTTTCAAAAAAATATATAGATGAATCTAATATTATGTCTGTATTAACTTTTGAAGTTCTATTTTTTACTTCATCCCAAAATATAGCTTCTTTTTTTGCCCAAATAAGTCCAATATTTTCTGATAAAATAGTTGCGCTTTCTATTAAATCAGGAGTATTAATCATTTTTAATACTTCCATTTCAATTTCCTTCGTATGTTTATTTGTAAGTTTTTCTATTAATATTTTATATTGAGTAAGGCTTTCTCTGATAATAGGCAAATCAAAACTTTTTTCAATTGATTTGTTAATCCAGTTTAATATATGAAATGAAAAAGAAATTCTTTCATAACTAATACCCTTAGTACTTAATTCACTTGCATCATTCCCATTTAATGTTAAATAATAACATCTAGTTCTTTTCTTTTTTTTATCTGCAAATTTTTTATAATCGGATAATTGATTAATTTGATCTTTTGCATCAATTTTCATTTCAATTACAATAAAATTGTTATTATCCTCAATTGTAAAATCTATTCTTCTATTAGTATCTGTTAGATGTTCTCTATTGACTTTAGCACTATTAAAATCAAAGTCTTTAATGTTTAAAATGTCTGCAATAAAAATTTCTAAATATTTTTTACTTTGATTATGGCTTCCTTTTGGATTAATAAGTTCATATATTAATGCAGAATGAGTTTTAACTTCAAATCTTTCTATATTTAAGATACTAAAAATATTAAAATTTTCACCCTTATATTTTTTTAGTTCTTTAACTGTTTCAATCTTCCCCTGAAGTTTGATGAGTCTTTTTTCTAATTCATAAAAATCTATCATAATTTGTTTTATCCCTATATAAAAGTCTTCTTCTGTTTAGCATTAAACACATAAACCCCAAACAACACTATAAAACTAAGTATTACCATAATTCCACTATAGATATGAGCACTTTCATAGTCTAGTATTTCTACAAACTCATAGATAGCTACAGAAGCTACTTTTGTCTCTTCTGGAATACTTCCACCAACCATAAGAACAACTCCAAACTCTCCAACAGTATGAGCAAATGTAACGATGATGGCAGTAAGAAGTGCTGGTTTGATATTTGGCAGCGCTACGTAAAGTAGGGTAGTAAACTTAGATTTTCCACTTATGTAGCTAGCTTCAAGCATATTTTTATTCAGAGTTTCAAAACCACTTTGTAATGGTTGAACCATAAAAGGCAGACTATAAAAACAACTTGCAATTACTAAACCTGTGAAGTTAAACACTAGTTTGATTCCAAAGTACTCATCAAAAAATGCTCCAATAGGAGAATTCAAAGACAAAGTATAAAGTATATAAAATCCAAGAACCGAAGGAGGCAATACAATAGGAAGAGCAGTTATTGCTTCTAAGATTGGTTTTGCTTTTGATTTAGTTTGAGATAACCACCAAGCTAAAGGTAGGGCAATAATAAACAAAATCAAAGTAGTAGTAAATGCTAACTTGAAAGATAATACAAAAGGTTCAAGTTCTAGGTTACTTAGAGTATCAAAAAAGTTCATTACGATATAACCTCTTTTATTGATATTTCACTAGCTTTTACCAAAGCTTGTACCTCATCACCCACATTAAGATTTAGTCGATTAACCGATGAGGTAGTTATGATACTGCTTAGAGAATCGTCATTTATAGATAGTTTTAGTGAGCTTAATAATTTCCCCTTATCAAGGGCTTTTATTACACAATCAAATCTATTTGATAAAGATATATCTCCCTTTAAGTCTTTACCAATAGCTATATGAGAGGCATTAATACTAAGAATTACTTGGCTTCCTACTTTTACGTCTTTTAGACCTAAACTCATCATAGAAAGAGTTGTTCCTTCATAATCAAACTTTACAATAGTTAGATTATCCATAGAGTCTATTTGTGTTACTTGTGCTTTTAGTGTATTCATGGTAGTTGGTATCCGTATGTTTTAAAAATCTCTTTTGCTTTAGGCGATAATACAAAATCATAAAAAGCTTTTACTTCTTTATTCTCTTTTCCTTGTTTTAGTATTACAAGACCTTGATCGATTGGAGTATACAAAGATGAATCAACTTCTTTCCAGTTAATATTCTCTTTAAAATGGCTCATTTTAGGTGAGAATAGTGAGGACTTAGCAATAAGACCAATATCAGTTGCAGTTACAGTATAAGAAACTGTTTGTGCGATTGATTCTCCATAGATTAGTTTTGCTTTTATGTTTTTGTATATCTTCGCATTTTTAAGTGCTTCTACACTTGCTATTCCATAAGGTGCAGTTTTAGGATTGGCAATAGCTATTTTTCTTATGCTTTTATCTTCTAGAAGATTAATACCTTTTGAGAAGTCTTTTGGCTTATTACTTAAGTATGCAAGTGAGCCTTTTGCATAAATTATAGGCTTAGTTATTGCTATGTTGTTTTTATATAAAGTGTTTGGATATTTCATATTTGCAGACATGAATAAATCGTATGGAGCACCATGGCTTATTTGAGCAGTTAGTTTTCCACTACTACCTAGTGTTACTCGCACCTTTGTATTTGGATGAAGTTTATTAAACTCTTTTTTCAAATCATTTATTGCATAAGATACATTTGCAGCAACTGCAATCTTGATTGTACCAGCGTTAGCACTTAATCCCAATAATACTAATCCAATAAGGCTTTTGTTTAACATATATTATCCTTTAGACTTAACACTATTTACCAATCATAATGTCAGAAGATTTAATAAAAGCGAAAACTTCCTTGCCAATTTCAAGTTCTAATCTCTTAACAGCACCAGTTGTAATAATAGAAGCAATACTTTCATTTTCACCAATATCTAGAACTACTTCACTGTTTGTACTATCTTTTGTGATAGATGTGATTGTTCCTTTTATTTTGTTTCTTGCACTAATTGCGATGTTTTCATCTGTTGATAAAAGTACATTATTTGATTTAAATATTGCGATTACTTCATCTTCGTTTTTTATGTCCAAAGACTCTAAAGCTTCTTTTGAAATATTGGCAAAAAGTTCATGTCCACTTTTGGGAACTATTACGATATTTGCATTTACATCATTTGAGACAATCTTGTCTACTTTTCCTATGATTTGATTTCTTGCACTAATTTGCATAGCAAGCCTTCCTATTGTTTTAAAAGTTCCAGTATCAATATCTGTTAATTCTTGTAGTGTTTGCATAAATCTTGTTTGTTCTTGTTTTAATACTTTGTATGTTTTTAGAAGATTTAATCCATATTCAGTAAGAGCAGTTCCTCCACCACCTTTTCCTCCTGTCTCTTTTGAGACTATTGGAGTATGTGAGAGGTTATTCATTGCGTCAACTGCATCCCAAGCTGTTTTATAACTCATTGGTACTGCTTTTGCTGCTTTGCTAATTGAACCGTGTTCTTCTATTGCCAAAAGAAGCTCGATTCTCTTTTCTAATAAAAAAGGCTGATCAAACAGCTCTAGAGTTAGGTTAGATGATATATTCACATAAGTCCTTATATATTCAAGTATATAACGTATATTAAAATCATATCGTTGTATATCTTAATATACAATGAAAAGATATATTACATATAGCAATATTCTATCTCTATACGGCATTTGTTAAATTGTAAGTAGGATAAAACGTATAACAAAGAGCCAAAAGAGCCTATTTTGGGCTTTTATTCACCAATCAAGTATTATCTTTGATAAATTTTATTTACAAAATGCAATATTTCACTGTTTTATACTGTAATGTTTTATCTTTATATGGGCTTTGTTAAATAATAAGTGGGGTATACAATAATACAATGTTTAAAATTAGATAAAATAGACAAATTCTCAAAATGAATAAAATTTCATTTTTACTTCACTTGCCATTCATTTTAGTCCTTTAAACTTACCCTATCAAAACAAACGAAGGATTTAAAAATGAAAACAACACACAAAGTAATATTAGCAAGTTTAGTATGTGCAATACCTCTTGGATTATTAGCTCATGATAAATATGAAGATAAAAACCAAAAAAATGAAAACTATAAAGAGAGTTTTAAGTCACACTTTTTTGAAGATGACAAAGGTGATCATGAAGATTACAAATACGAAAGAGAGTTTTATGAGAAAAAAGGTGTAAACTATATCTTCGAAGGTAAGTTAGAAGAAAAACCAAAAACAGGTTTTACAGGTGTATGGAAAATTTCTGGAAACAAAATCTTAGTTGATGATACAACTATAATTATTCAAGAAGATAAAGCATTAAAAGTTGGTGATGAATTATACATTGCAGCAAAAAGACAAAACGGTCAAATCAAAGCGGTTGAGATAGAACAAGACTAATGAATAAGAAGTTTAATAAAAGAGCGTTTATATCCCTGATAACATTCTTTTTAAGTATTATGGCACTAATCACTGGTATTGTCCTTCTAGTGATGCCTGATGCTACTATGGCTTATTGGAATAGTTGGAGTTTATTAGGTTTACAAAAGAACCAATGGGAGCACTTCCATGCTGTTATCTCTATTTATCTTACGGTAATTGTGATATTTCATATTGTTCAAAATTGGAAAGCAATGCTTAGTTATATGAAGAGTAAAGCAGGAGAAAAATTCAAAAATAAAAAAGAGTTGTTATTTGCAAGTATTGTAAGTATAGTTCTAATAGCAGGAAGTAGTGTAGAAACGCCAATTTCATCAATCACAGCAGTATTTGAACCAGCGCAAGAATCTTGGTATGACACAAAGGATGAACCACCCTTTGAAGACGCACAGGGCTTACCTCTTGAAATGCTAGCTAATATTCAAAGTTTTGACAAAAGTAAAATTGAAACTATTTTTAGAATTAATAAAATAAAGTTTGATTCCTTTGAAGAAACACTTGAAGATATAGCAGAACAAAATGATACTAGTTCTAAAAGATTATATACGATGATAAAATCTAATAGCTAAATATTTTGTATATATTGTTCACTAATGATTTTTTGGGCAATATATACGAATATCAAAAGAAGAAAAGAATATGAAAATACTAATAGTAGAAGACAATCCACAAATTACAGACTTTTTATCAAAGGGTCTAAAAGAGCAAGGTTATGCAGTTGACATCGGTAGTGATGGAAAAGAGGGCTTTTATCTAGCTACAACAAACACTTATGATTTAATCATACTTGATATTATGCTTCCATTTATGAGTGGCTTAGAAGTTTGTAAAGAGTTAAGAGCCTATAAGATAGATACACCAGTTCTTATGCTTACAGCAAAAGATGATAGTGACGATATTATAGAAGGCCTTGATAATGGGGCTGATGACTATATGACTAAACCTTTTGTACTAAAAGAACTATTAGCACGTATTCGAGCAATGCTTAGACGTAAAACCTCAACTACAAATGAATTAGTTTTCAAAGATTTAAAACTAGACATTATAAAAAAGACAGTATCACGAGCTAATAATAAGATAGAACTAACTGCAAAAGAGTTTTCTATTTTAGAATTATTAGTAAAGAATCAAAACCAAGTAGTTAGTGATTCTATGATTATTGAATCAGTATGGGATATGAACTACTCTAATGCTTCTAATTTAGTAAAGGTATATATCTATAGACTTAGAAACAAAATCGACAAAACTTATGATGAGGCATATATAAACAATATCAAAAACATTGGATATACACTAAAATGAAATCAGTAAAATCAAAACTATTCATATCTTTTACTTCTACTATCTTTGTAATACTTCTATTTTTATCAATTATCTCTATCTATTTTTTTAATCTAAATAAAGAAACACGTACTTTAGAACTACTAGATGCTACATATACACAAATGGAAGATATTCTAGAAGATGATGAAAGCTTAAAAATAAAAGACCTAGATAAATATATAGATTTACGAAATCAGTTTTTAATTATCTTCAAAGAAGACTCAATTGCCTTTACAAATCAATCTAGATTTAAAACCCAAGAGATATTAGAGCAGATTAAATATGAAGATGAACACGAAGATGATTCTAAAAAATATGAAGATAGAAAAGAACAATTAGATAAAAAATATGAAGACTATTATGATGAGGGCTTTATAGAGATTGATGATTATGTTTTGACTATCAACTCTTTTGAAAAAGATGGAGAGTATTATGAGGCTTATTTAGGAATAGATGAGAAATACTTAGAACAATCACTTGATGATATATACGGAACGATTATTGTTTTAAATATAGTTATATTCTTTCTTCTTACTTTTTTAGGTTATTTACTTATAAATAAGACTATTAATCCTTTGAAGTTAATACTAAATGAATTAGAGCATTTACAAAGTAGTGATGATTTATCAAAAAGACTAAAAGAGAATAAAACAAAAGATGAGTTTGAAGAATTGATTATCTCTTTTAATAAGATGTTAGAAAATGTAGAAAACAGTGTAGAAAATATAAAACAGTTTTCTTCAGATGCTTCCCATGAATTAAAAACTCCACTTACAATAATACAAGGGGAAATAGAGCTTATTAAAAACAAAGAAGCTAGTAAGGAAGAGTTAAAAGCTGTTATAAACAAAGTAGATAAAGAACAAAAGAAACTACAAGAGATTATAAAAAACTTCTTATTATTATCAAGATTAGAAAAAGAAGTACAAAGTAACAAAAGAGCTTCTTTAGATAAGGTTCTTTTTGAAGCAGTAGAATTAAACCTAGATTTTATAGAAAAGAAGAATCTAGAGCTAATCTTAGAAATAGAAGAAGACTTAAATGTAAACTTTGATGAGAAGTATTTAAGTATAGTAGTTAATAACCTGCTTACAAATGCTGTTAAGTATACACAAGAAGGTCATATAAAAATTCTTGCTAAAAAACAAAATAAAAATATACTCTTAGAAATAAATGATTCAGGTATAGGAATAAGTAAAGAAGATCAAAATAAAATTTACGAGAGATTCTATAGAGTAGATAAGGCTAGAACTTCTATGAAAGATGGAATTGGTCTAGGACTAGCAATTGTTAAAAAGATTTGTGAAAGATTTGAATCGTCTATAAAAGTTAAAAGTGAAATAAACAAAGGAAGTACATTTTCAATAAAGTTTAAAGCTTAAAATTTTTTTCGTAATTTAATTATTTACTTGATTAAAAGGCTAAATAGTGCTAACATATCTATTATATCTTTTGTACAAGGAGTAAATATGCTAGTTTTACAAATAGACGACATTAAAAAAATAATAGAAAAAATAGGTTTTAAACAATACTTCCTAAAACTTATAGATACCATTGAAGAAGATTATAAAACATGGCATGACTTTGATAAAATGCCTCGTATTGCTACCCATGTAGATGGGGGAGTAATTGAACTTATGCCTATCTCAAATAAAAGCCAATATAGTTTCAAATATGTAAATGGACATCCAAAAAATCCAAAAGCAAGTAATAAACTAACAGTTATGGCAACAGGACAGTTATCAGTAGTAGAAACTGGTGAGCCTCTCATGTTTTCAGAAATGACTGTATTAACAGCTTTTAGAACTGCGGCAACTTCTGCATTAGCTGCTAAATATCTAGCACCTAAAGATTCACAAGTTTTAGCAATCATTGGAAATGGAGCACAAAGTGAATTTCAATACCTAGCCTTTTCATATATCTTTGATATTAAAGAACTTAGATACTTTGATGTAGATTGTCTTGCAATGGAAAAAATGGCAGAGAATCTAAAACAGTATGATGTTAAATTAACACCTTGTAAAGATGCTAAGCAGTGTGTAGAAGGTGCGGATATTATTACAACTGTAACAGCTGATAAAAAATACCAAACAATTCTATCAAAAGAGATGATTAAGAAAGATGTGTTTATAAATGCACTTGGTGGAGATTGTCCAGGTAAGACTGAATTATCATCTGAATTAGTTAAAGATTCACATGTAGTCGTAGAGTTTTTAGAACAATCAAAAATAGAAGGGGAGATTCAACACCTAGGTGATGATTATGTATGTCCTGAACTTCATGAGATCGTAAATAAAGAAGTAAATTTAAATGTAAGCAAAGATGGAACTATTATTTTTGATTCCGTTGGATTTGCTTTACAAGACTATTCTGTTCTAAGACTTACTTATGAGTTAGCTAAAGAGCATGATATTGGAGTTGAATTAAATCTTATTCCAGAAATGAGTGATGTTAAAGATTTATACTCATTAGTATAAAGGAGTCATTATGAAAGATTCATCAAGATTTATAAAAATTGTTGAGGTCTATTCTGATATAGCAGGAAGAAAAAAAGGTGCAGGGCTTGGAATAGATGCACTTATGAAATCAAGCCAAAGCCTAAATTCAAGATATTTTAAAAAATACCCTGCTGAGGTAATCCTAGATGAGAACTCAAGCTTTAATGAAGTGTCAGCATATTCAAATGCAAAATATATAGACAAAATATATCTAGTTACAAAACGATTAGCCGATCGAATAAAAAGTCTAAGGGATGAAAAACTTTTCCCAATAGTACTTGCAGGAGATCATTCAAGTTGTGCAGGAACAATGCACGGACTTAAAATGGCTCATCCAAATGATGAAATAGGTGTAGTTTATATAGATGCTCATGCTGATATTCATTCTCCATATACTTCACCATCTGGAAATATTCATGGAATGCCTTTATCAGTTGTAACAAATTTGGATAATAAAGAATCTCAAATCAATCAATTAGATGAAGAAGAGATTAAATATTGGGAAAAATTAAAAGATATTGCAGGAGAGAAACCTTCAATAAAACCTGAAAATATAATCTTTTGTGCTTTAAGAGATTTTGAGCGAGCAGAAGAGACTTTGATTCATAAACACAATATTAAAAAATACAATGCTAAAGATATTACATACTTAGGTATAAAAACTGTAGTTGATGAAATATTTAAAAAATTAGAGCATTGTAAATATATTTATGTCTCTTTTGATGTGGATAGTATTGATCCTTTATATTTACCCGGAACTGGAACACCTAGTGAAAATGGCCTAAGTTTTGAGCAAGCAATGCAATTAAATATGCAGCTTATAAAAAATGAAAAAGTTTGTTGTTGGGAAATTGCGGAGATAAATCCAAAATATGATGATGCAAACAGGGGAACAACTGCTATATTTAAAATATTAGAGCAGGTTACGAAGATGTTGATTAAAAACTATTGACTAATCAAGAGGCTTTGTTTTTAAAAGATTCTATTAACTTATCAGCCATCGTAATTAGTCTGTCTTCGTATGAAAGTATTAAGTCTTCTTTAGGAGTGAAGGCTAACCAATCTAAAACCTTAGCACCAATTGAGTGTGAGGTTTGTTCCATATACAATCTAGAAGTATAAAAACTATGATTCATAAAATACTGGGTTGTGTTGTAGTTGATTAGAATTGAGCTTTTTTCTAGACTTTGTTTTCTAGGAGTTGATTGTCTTTGTCCAAAAGGCCAATAATGATAAGCAACAAATCTCTCAGATACTTTCTCATGAACCTTGTTTTTTGTAAAGAGATTATTTCTATCTGCTAAAATCACATAAGCATCAGCTTCTTCTATTTGTTTTAGGGTTTTATTCATATCGTCTTTGATTACACAATCAATTGGATATTCACCTTTCTTTTGAGTACAAGCCCTACATTGGGAACACTTAACAATTTGCATCTCTGAGTATTTTAATCTTACTGTTTGAATATTTAGTGAGTTAAAATAGTCATTTAAGTACGTAATTACTTTATCCATATCATTATGATTGGATTCAGTACAATCTATAAAATTTATTATCATATAACACCTCATTGAAAATTATCAATTTACACTGAAATTATATTATATTTTATTTTGTGAAAAAATAAAACTACACTTTATTTGAAACTTTTTTGTTTATTTGTGAAATAAATATGCAAAAAAGATATATTTATATTCTATACCCTTTGTATTACATTCGTATAACAAAATGAGAAAAAATAGAGAAAAAGATAATTTTTTTATTATCTTAAGAAGAGAGGTTTTGCTAAGTTTTAGTCAAATTTATAGTTTATTTTACTCATGAATTATTTAATCTTCCAACCTTAAATATCTTATGATATAATTCCGTTTATAAAACAAATAAGGTCCTCGTAAAATGGAAATGTCACAAATAAAGACACAAAAATTCATAATTAAATTTTTCCCTGAAATCATGATCAAGGGTACTTCTGCTAAAAGACAAATGGTAGCCCAATTACATGGAAATATTCAAAAACTAACTAGAAAAATCTCTGAAGAAATTACTTCAAGAAAATTCTTTGATAAAATAGAAGTTGTATGTCCAATAGATGTAGTTACAGAAACTAGACAAGTATTATTAGAAACGCCAGGTGTTGAGCAAGTACTTGAAGCATTACAATTTGATAAAATCACTACAATTGACGAAATTAAAGTTATTGTAAATGAACAAATGGCAAAAGAGATTCAAGGTAAGGCTTTTGTAGTAAGAGCTAAAAGATCTGGAACACACTCTTTTAAATCAACACAAATTGAACAAACTGTTGGTGGATATATGTTAAGTAGAAACAGCGATTCTACTGTTGATTTACATAACCCAGAAGTAACAATTAGAATTGAGCTTGTTGATAACCAGTTAAATATTATTACTCTTAAACATAAAGGTTTAGGTGGATTCCCATTAGGTACTCAAGGTGATATTTTATCATTAATGTCTGGTGGATTTGACTCAACAGTAGCTTCATACTTAACAATGAAAAGAGGTGTTAAAACACACTTTATTTTCTTTAACTTAGGTGGTGTTGCTCATGAGATTGGTGTTAAACAAGTAGCATTCTACTTATGGAATAAATTTGGTTCTTCTCATAAAGTATCATTTATTTCTGTACCTTTTGATGATGTAGTTACTGAAATCTTCAGATCTACTAGTGAATCATACATGGGTGTTACACTAAAAAGACTTATGTTAAAAGCAGCAGAAAAAATTGCTGATGAAATGAAAATTGATGCAGTTATGACAGGGGAGAGTGTTGCTCAAGTATCTTCTCAAACATTAAGAAACTTAGCATTAATCGACCAAGCTACAAATAAATTAGTTTTAAGACCTTTATCTACTATGAATAAACCTGAAATCATGGATATTGCTAATCAAATCGGAACTAGAAGATTTGCTGAGACTATGCCTGAGTATTGTGGTGTAATTTCTAAAAATCCTGTAACTCATGGCTCTTATGACAGAATGGAAAAAGAAGCTAAGAAATTTGATTATTCAGTACTTGATACAGCTGTTGAAAATGCAATTAAAACAGATGTAAATGATATTGTAAATGATATTGAAGAAATTGGACAAATGGAAGTTGTAAGTGATCTTTCTAGTGGAAATTACACTGTAATTGATATTAGACAAAGTGATGATTGTATTGAAACTTCTTGTGAAACATTAAAAATTCCTTTCTATAAATTAAAAAATGAATTTAAAAAACTACCTCAAAATAAAGAATACTTATTCTATTGTGAAAAAGGTATTCTAAGTCAATTGCATGCACAGTATTTAAGAGATGCTGAAAATTGCAAAAATATTAAAGTTTACAGACCATTATAAAATGAATATTTCAGCCAAAGATAATTTTATATATCTTTGGTTGTTTATGTAATAAATACTCACATATCTATTAGTATCACGTAAATAACATTGAATGTTAGCTTAAATTATCAAAAAATAATTAGTTCTAAAGCTAATAAAAACTAAAATTTAAATACATAGAAATAAAGGCAAAGAATGAAGAGCTTTTCAGCGATTGAAAAATGGTTAGATGGACACTCAATTGACAATTATGTCATTACAGATGATTTTAATATTATTGTTCATGGAAGTGTAAATTTAAATGGAAAACTTAATGATAAAAAACTGCCTGTAAATTTTAGACAAGTAAATGGTTATTTTGATATAAGCAATAATAATCTTGAAACACTTGATGGATGTCCTGATTCTGTTGGAAAAGATTTTAATTGTGCAAATAATGATTTAGATTCTCTAATGGGAGCACCTACTAAAGTTGGAGATTTTGATTGTTCTGGAAACAAACTAACAACTCTATCTTACTGCCCAAAAGAGGTAGTAGGATTCTTCAATTGTTCAAATAATAGATTAACATCAATTAAAGGAAGTCCTAGATCTGTTAAGGGTTACTTTAAATGCTCAAACAATAGAATTGAGTCTTTAAAAGGTGGACCTAAATATATTACTTCTTATTTTGATTGCTCTAACAACTACATCAAAGAATTAAATGGTGGACCAATTACAGTTGAACAAGATTATATTTGTAATGGAAATTCAGTTAAAGACTTAGATGGAATAGCTGATAATATTGGTTGGGATTTAATAACAGATGTTAGATTAAATAAACTAGCAAACTCTTTTAATGAAGATGATAAGTCATGGAAATATAAGGGTAAAGAAGTAATTGCTCACGTTTATAAACCAGTAGTTGCCTTATCTTCAAAAGATGAAATTAACAGATGGTTATCAAAACATGAAATTAAAGGGACTACAATCCTTAGTGATAACTCTGTAAATGTAAAAGGTAGTGTAAAATTATCTGATAAGCTTGCAAACTTCTCTAAACTACCTCTTAACTTCAATGAAGTTGATGGAGACTTTGATATTAGTAATAATGAATTAGTTTCTCTTGAAGGTTGTCCAAAAGTAGTAACAGGGGATTTCTTAGCTTTTAAAAATGAATTAGTATCATTAAAAGGTGGTCCAAAAGAAGTAGGGGGAAGTTTTATTATTCTAAAAAATAACATCTCTTCTTTAAAACACTCACCATCTGTGGTAAAAGAAGATTTTATTTGCTCTCACAATCAATTAAAAGATTTAGATGGATTAAATACTGTACAAGGTGCAATTTTCACTAGTGTATTTATTCCACGAATTAGATCTCAAAAATATGTATATAACTCTGTTACAACATATAAGTATCCTGGAGATACTATCTCTGAGTATTTAGATAAGATTTATGTAACATTAACTGATGAAGAGAAAATCTTTGAGAAAACAAAAGAAAATCTAAAAAATGCTATTACAAGACTAATTGATACAAGTAGTCTAAAAAAAGAGATGATTAATGATACATTGATTAAGAATCTTGATAAGTATCACTTAGATGAGCTAAAACAAAAAGTAATGCAACTTAAAAATCCTAAACCTAGAAGTAAGGATGAATTAACTGAAAGTGATGTTCTAAAACTAGCTTTTGAGGTTGAACTGTAAGTTTTTAATATAAAAGAAGTTAATTCTTCTTTTATATTTCTTTTGGAAGGGTAATTACAAATTTTGCACCCTCATAGCTTTCTTCATTAAATTTAAATCTACTGTTTTTAGCTTTTATATTTCCTAACATAGAATCATTAATTATTTTATAAACAATATTTAATCCAAGTCCTATACCATGAGATTTATGTTTTGTTGTAAAGTATGGTTCAAATATTTTATGAATATTCTCTGTTTTAATTCCACCTGCATTATCTTTGATAGTTAATACAATGTTATCATGTTCATCTTTTTTTGTACAAATGAAAACATACTTTTTACCTTCTATTTTATTTAAGGCTTCAATTGCATTATGAATGATATTTATCATAGCTTGGAATAGGCTATTTGCAAGGTTTGTTACCTCAATATCATCATCTAAGCTTGTAATTATTAGTATGTCATTCTTTGATAAAATATAGTCTTCAGTGTTAATACATTTATTAATAAGTTCTGATAGATTAAAAGGTTTGATTTTATCTTTATATGTAAAATCTCTGAAGTTATCTATAGTATTTGATAACTCATTTGTTGTTTTCATTATCATATCTATATTTGTTTCTAACTCTTCTGCTTTAATTAAATCTAATTTGATATTTAAATGCATTCCTGAGGCACATGTAGAGATTACTGATAAAGGTTGTCTCCATTGGTGAGCTATGTTCCCAATCATCTCTCCTAATGCTGCCATTTTACTTTGTTCAACAATTTCTAGTTGTTGTGTTTGAACTTTTTCTTTTAATTGTATTTCATTTTGTAATGCAGTATATAGGTTATCATTTACAGCTTTTAATTCTTTGTTTTTTAGAATAATTTCTTTATATAATTTTAGCTTATTAGTAAATTGGTGATTATCTATAGGTTTTGTTAAATAATCAATTGCACCAATTTCAAAACCTTTTTGTTGAAACTCTTCTTCTTTAAATGCAGCAGTTAAAAATATTACTGGAATATCTTGAGTTTTAGGATTACTCTTTAAGTATTTTGCAGTTGCAAAACCATCAAGGCCTGGCATTTGAATATCTAATATAATTATATCAACGTCATTTGTGTATGTAATTTTTAAGGCATCTTCACCACTTGAGGCTAAAAGAAGTTCAACATTATCAATATACTCATCTATTAAGTACTGTAAGGATATTCTATTTGCTTCTATATCATCAACAGCAAGTACAGTTATATTTTTCATTTTTTCCTCTTATAAATCTTATTTTTTTCATCTATTGTTAAATATTTTTCATTTTTATTTAATGATTCACTTTCCCCTAAAACTAAAAACCCATAGGAATCAAGGGACTCTTTGAATAAATCAAAGATTTTATTTTTTAAATCTTTATCAAAATAAATCAATACGTTTCTACAAAATATTAATTGAAATTCATTTAGTTTTGCATCTAATGCTAAGTTGTGCCTAAAAAACAATATTTTGTCTTTTATCTCTTCATTTATTTCTACAAAATTATCATGATCAATAAAGTATTTGCTAAAGCTTTCATCTCCGCCTGCTTGGTAATAATGTTTTAAAAATCTATTATAACTATCCTTTGAATATAGTCCATTTTCTGCATTTTTTAAAATAACATCATTTAAATCTGTTGCATATATTAAACTTCTATCTAATAATCCAAGTTCTTTTAAGAATATAGCTATAGAGTAGGGCTCTTCACCACTACTACATCCAGCACACCAAACTTTGATATCTAAATAACTATCAAGCTTAGGTAATATTTCATTTCTTAGTAACTTAAATACTTTCGGATTTCTATAAAATGTCGTAATATTAACAGAAATATTCAAAAACAAATCTTTAAATATACTTTTATTATTTAAAATAATATTTTCAAAATCATGAAAACTATTTGGTTTTAATGCTGTATAAAAAAGATGTATTCTTCTTTTAATATGTTTAATACTATATCCACTATAGTCATATCCATATTTATCATTAATTTTAATTAAAAAACTTTCAATTTGCTCTTGTGTGAAAAAATCATCATTTATATTAAATTTTATATATTTTATAATATCGTCTATTGATAAGACATCTGTAAAATACTTTGTATTTATAGCATTTTCAAGCATTGCTTTTGCTTCACATTGACTAGGATCTTCAATAATAACAGAAGTATTATTCTGATGTAACAATTTTAGACTATCACTTCCATCTGCTCCATAACCACAAACTAAAACACACAATAATCTATTCTTATAATCATTAGATAATGACTCAAATGAGGTACTAATAGATGGTTTTGAAAAGTTTCTTTTCTCTTCATCTGTTAAGAAAATATATCCAGATACAGTAACTAAATGTTTTCCAGGAGGTGCAACATAAATAGTAGAAGGTTCAATTTTCATATCAGATTTTGCTTCTACTACTTTATACTTATTAGTATACTTCTGTAGTATTTCACTTAGGGTACTTTTTTTATCTGCTTTTTGATGCATGATAATAAAAACTGAAATATCAGATTCTGGTAAGTCTTGTATTATCTTAATAAAACGAGAAAGACTTCCTGCGCTTCCTGCTAATGCTAAGTATTCTAAATTTAGTAGTTTGAATTTATCTTCATAGTTGTTATGATATTTTAGGTCAAAACCTAAATTCATTAAATAACTTTTTAGTGTTGATTCATTTGTAAATATAGTAACGTTCTCTTTAATCTCTTGAAGTTTTAATACAATACTTCTAGGAATAATTTGAATATTTAGAAAATTGATTTCAATTTTAGTATCTACTGTAAGGTAAGATAATAGATCTTTGATTGAGGATTTTTTATCTAAATCCTGCACAATGATCTTTCTTATACCTTCTTGTTCATGAGCAATTATATTCATTTATGTTTTTTACTACTCCACACTTTTATTAAATTCCCTAAAATGTTTAAATCAATTGGTTTTGACATATAATCATCAGCACCTAAACTAATACATTTTTCTCTATCATCTTTCATTGCTTTTGCTGTTACTGCAATAATTGGAATATGTTGAAGATTCTTGTCTTCTCTTATTTTTTCCATAGCTTCATAACCATTCATAACAGGCATCATAATATCCATTAGAATTAAATCAATGTTATTGTTCTTCTCTAATAACTCTAAAGCTTCTTTTCCATTAAAGGCTGTAAAAGTATTAGCATCAAACTCTTTTAATGCAGCATCTAATACAAAGATGTTTTTTATATCATCATCTACAATTAAAATATTTGTTTCACTTAAATCAATTAACTCAAAGATTTCATTATTTGTTTCTTCTTCATGGTTATCTCTATGTAAGAAAAGATTAATTTCATTTAAGATTCTTTCATTAGAATTAGCTGTTTTTATAATAATACTATTACTATATTCTTGTAATTTGATTTTATCTTCATTTGTAATATCTTTACCCGTATAGATAATAATTGGTAGGTTAGGGTGTACATTTTTAATATACTCACATACTTCATAACCACTACTTCCCATTAAACCTAAATCAACTACAACTGTGTCATATAACTCTTTTTTTACTTCTTCAATAGCTTCACTAGCACTTTTAACACCAGTAATATTAACACCAACACCAACTAGTTCTATTAGTGCTTCTCTATGTACTTCATTGTCTTCGACAATTAGTAAATCTTTGATCTTTTTCTTTTGGAAAGAATCAATAGAAGTAATTACTTCATTAATATCACCATCAAAAACTGGTTTTTGTAAGTATCCAATAGCTCCAAGTTCTAGTGTCTCATGATTTTTATCTTTTGAAGAAATTACATGAACTGGAATATGTCTAGTTTTTGTATTTGATTTTAATTCTTTTAATACATCAACCCCATCCATATCAGGAAGAGTTAAATCAAGCATAATACCTTTGATATTATAGTTGTTTACTAATTCAAGTCCAGATGTTCCATCAAATGCCATTAAAGCTAATGAATCATCTTTTTTGATTTCATCATAAACTACTTCTGCAAAGATTTCATCATCATCTATTATTAAATAAGCTTCGTCATTTTCACTGATTATATTTCTATCATCATTTGGTGTTTTTGATCTTGTATGAACTAAAGGAGTAAACTCTTTTTTACTTTCAATAGTTTTAGTGCTTTCTATGTTTTGAGCATGAACACTTACATTTTCAACATCGCTAGATTTTAGGTTTGGTAAATCAATACTAAAAATACTTCCTATATTAACTTCTGATGATAAAGATATATATCCACCTAATAATTTAGAGAATTCTTTTGAAATTGATAATCCAAGACCAGTTCCACCGTATTCTCTACTTGTTCCACCATCTGCTTGTGTAAAGGCTTTGAATATTAAGTCTTGTTTCTCTTTAGGAATTCCTATTCCTGTATCAATAACGCTGATTCTAAAGTCTTTGCTAGCATCATTTGATTTCTCAATTTTAAGTGTGATAGAACCTTCTTTTGTGAACTTAAAGGCATTTGATACTAAATTTCTAATGATTTGTGCAATTCTATCTCTATCATTATGAATTATATTTTTATATTCATCAATGATTTTAAACTCTAGTCCCATATCTTGTGCTGTAAAATCAAATGTATTTTTCATTTGTCTTAATAATTCTGAACTATCAAAGTTATCAATAATAACTTGCATTTTCCCAGATTCAACTTTTGATAAGTCTAAAATATCATTAATAAGCCTTAATAAATCATTTCCAGATTCAAAAATTGTTTGTGCTTTTTTAATATCATCATTATTTAATGTTTTCTTACTATTTTTTTCAAGAAGTGAAGATAATAGAATAATTGAGTTAAGAGGTGTTCTAAGCTCATGACTCATGTTTGCTAAGAATTCTGATTTGTATTTACCTGATTGAGTTAGTTCATCAGCTTTTCTTTCAATATCAATTTTTGTCTCTTCTAATTGTTGATTTTGAAGTTTTAAGTTTTGCTCAGAAATTTTAAGTTGTTGCTGTTGCTCTTCCATATTCGCATTAGCTTCTTCAAGCTGTTGCTGTTGTTCTTCCATATTTGAGTTAGCTTCTTCTAGTTGAACTTGTTGTTCTTCCATTTGAGCATTAGCTTCTTGTAATTCAAACTGTTTTCTCTCTAATTCAGAATTAGCAATTTTTGTATTATCTAATAACTCTTGAACTTTATTTGCTTGAAGTGCAGTTGATAGGGCAATACAAATTGTTTTGTTAATTGCATCTAAGAAATCAATACTATTTTTATCAAACTCATCAAATGAACCTAATTCAACAACACCAAATAATTCATCATTATAAATTAATGGGAATGTATATGTATTGTAAGAAGATTGAGTTACAGTTCCTGTTGTGATTAAATTCTCATCTTTTTTAATATTTCGCAATAAGATAGCTTGTTTTTGGAATGCAACTTGACCAACAATTCCTTCACCCATTCTAAATGAAGAAGAAAGTTCATCTCTAACTACATGGGCAAAACTTGAGTATTGCTCTAATTTATCGTTGTTTTTATTGTAGATATATAAAACTCCAACCCCAGCAGTAATGTAATTACTAACAAAATTAATTGATTGAGTACTTACTTCATTTAAAGATTTTATATTAATAAGAATTTGATTTAATTTATTAACACCATCCTTAATCCATGTTTCATCATCATTTTTCTGAATTGTATTTCTAACTTTTTCAATACCAGTATTTACAGCCTTACTCATAGTACCAATTTCATCTTTTGTTGAATCATCTAACATTTCAACATCATTAGCTTCTCTATTAAGATATTTGAAAAAACTATTTAATCCATGATGGAATCTATTTAATGAATTGATAATATATTTTTCAATAACAATATATAATAAAAGCATTACAAAGATAATGGCAATTAATGTAATTATTAATATTGTATCTCTTAGCTGATTTGGTTTTTCAAGAATTTCATTTAAATCAATTTCAGAAATTACTGCCCATCTTAACTCTTCATCAAAATCAAAATTAGTATAAGAACTTAATACTTTATGGCCTTGATAATCTGTAATGATTTGAGTATCACTCATAGCTCTTAATGCATTTTTAGTTGCAACTGTATCAACTTTACCAGATTGTGGGTATTTAAAAGAGTTTTTTAAAGAGTGAGTTTTTGGAGCTAGGAAACTATCACTTCTCATTAATAGGTCATTACCAACTAGATAATCTTCTTGTGTATCACCATACCCACTTCTAAATTGCATAATATCTTGGATATAAGAGTTCTCAATTTTGAAAACTAATACAGATTTGAATTCTCTATTAATATAAACAGGAACTGCTAGGAACATAGAAGCTTCACCAGCTCTTGGCTCATAAGCTTGCATATCAAAGAAAACTACTCTTTTGTATTTTTTTGCTTTATGCCAAACTTTTGCTAATGCACTTTTTCTATACTCGCCATTTGATAAGTTTGAACCATAATCATTTTTCTTTGCATAAGAATATAATACATGACCATATTGGGCAGAAATTACATAAACATCATCAAAAGGGTAAGTATCAGTATACTTTTTATAAAAAGAATCCCATTTTGGAAGTGCTGCTTTTACTTCTTTATTATTAGTAGGAAATTTACCATAAGGATCAATACCAATTTCTTTATGAATATCTTCAAATTCAACTGTTAAATCTTTTACATAACTTGTAACGGCTAAAAGGTTGATTTGTTTTTTATAAAGTTTAAAAATATTGTTAAGTTGCTCAATTTTTGAATCTCTTGCTGCAGTTAAACTTTTATATTGGGAGTCAATCAAGGTATCTTTCATCTTGTTAATAGATACAATTCCTAGCGTTGATGCTAGTACTAATAACGACAAACTAATTAAGATTATTAGTTTAAGTTTGATAGAAATGTTTTTCATTCAGAATCTCTTTATGCATAATTATTATTTATTTTAACATAATATAGATAATACTATGTAATTAAAGTATTATGAGCTTTGTTTATACATTTTTAAATTATTTATTGTACTGATTAAATTACTTTTTAAAAAAAATAAACATTCTTAATATTAAAATAGTTTTTTTTCGCTATAATCGCGGAATAATTATAAAAGAATATCAACAATGGAGAATACAATAATATGGTTCAAACTGTAAACCTTAAAAAAGCTTTTGGTTCAAGAGTTTTATTTCAAGAGATTAACGTTAAACTAGATACTGGAAAAAGATATGGACTTATTGGTGCTAATGGTGCTGGTAAAACAACTTTCTTAAAAATCTTATCTGGAATAGAAGATGCAACTGAGGGTGAAGTTCAAGTTCAAAACGGTAAAAAAGTTGGAACTTTAGGACAAAATCAATTTGCATACGAAGATTACTCAATCTTTGATACAGTACTTTTAGGAAACAAAAGACTATATGATGCAATTAAGCAAAAAGAAGAATTATACTTAGAAGAGTACACTGATGAAGTTGGTGATAAACTAGGTGAATTAGAAATCATTTGTTGTGAAGAAGATCCAACTTATGAGTATGATGTAAAGATTACTAAAATCTTAGAAGATTTAGGTTTCCCTGCAGCACAACAAAGTGATTTAATGTCAACTATTACTGGTGGAGATAAATTCAAGGTTTTACTTGCACAGGTTTTATATCCAAAACCAGATGTATTATTCCTAGATGAGCCTACGAATAACCTTGATATTGAAACAATTGGTTGGTTAGAAAATCAATTACAACATCATGATGGTACTATGGTAGTTATCTCTCACGATAGACACTTCTTAAATGCTGTTTGTACTAATATCTTAGATGTTGACTTCAAACAAATTAGAGAATTCTCTGGTAACTATGATGATTGGTATATTGCATCTACTGTAATTGCTAAGCAAAATGAAAAAGATATGAGTAAGAAGTTAAAAGAGAAAGAAGAACTTGAAGCATTTGTTCGAAGATTCTCAGCTAATGCTTCTAAAGCAAAACAAGCAACTTCTAGACAAAAACAACTTGATAAATTAGATGTTGGTTCTATTCAAGTTTCTTCAAGAAGAGATCCTTCTATTATCTTTAAACAAAAAAGAGAAGTAGGAAAAGAACTATTATCACTTAAAAATATTTCTAAATCTTTTGATGGAGAAGTTGTTTTAAATGATATCTCTTTTAATGTTGAAAAAGATGATAAAATTGCATTAATTGGACCAAATGGTGCAGGTAAAACTACTTTATGTGAAATTATGGTAGAAAACTTAAGTCCTGATACTGGTAATGTTCACTGGGGTGCTACTATTCAAAATGGTTACTTCCCACAAAATGCTACAGATTTAATTTCTGGAGATATTACACTTTACGATTGGTTAAGAAACTTCGATAGAGATGCTGATATTGCTGAAATTAGAAACTGTTTAGGTAGAATGTTATTTAATGGTACTGAGCAAGAAAAACAAGTTAAGTCTTGTTCTGGTGGGGAAAAACACAGAATGTTCTTATCAAAAATCATGTTAGAACAACCAAACTTTATGGTTCTTGATGAGCCTACAAACCACCTTGACTTAGAAGCAATTATTGCATTAGGTGAAGGATTACTTGCATATCAAGGTTCTGTTATTTGTGTTTCTCACGATAGGGAATTACTTGACGCTTACGCAAATAGAATTATTGAGATTCAAGAAGATGGAACAATCATTGATTTCAAAGGATCTTACGAAGAATTTATTGAGTCTAAGGCTTAATAAACTCTTCTTGAGTTTTATCTATATAAAAAAAGGGAAAGATGAATTTCATCTTTCCCTTTTTTAGTAATACTAAAAATAAATATTAATTATTTAGAGTGTCTTGATGCCATTCTGCTTTCTCTTCTAGTGATAGCATCGTTATATCTTCTTTTATCATCTTCAGATTGTAAGTCTAATTTTGGAACTGGACTTGGTTTACCGTCTTCATCAACAGCAATCATTGTAAAGTAACATACATTTGTATTTTTAATTGTATGATCTTTAATATCTTCAGAAATTACTTTAATACCAATTTCCATTGATGTTCTACCAGTATAGTTAACTGAAGCATGGAAAGTAACAAGAGAACCAATCTTAATAGGATTTTTGAATAATACCATATCTACTGATAATGTTACTGCATACATTCCCGTATATCTCGCTGCACACGCATATGCAACATGGTCTAGCATTTTTAAAATTTCACCACCGTGAACATTTTTCCCAGAAAAGTTTGCTTTATCTGGAGTCATTAACATTGTCATAGTAAGAGATTTTTCTCTTTTTACTTCTTCGCTCATTTTTTGTAACCTTATATAATTATTGATAAATTTCAACAATTATAGACTAAAAGAGTAGTATAAACGTAGCAATTTAATTAAATCTTGACTGAGTTTGTCAAAGTATAGAAAAAAGTAACATTTTTACTCTATTTATTTTTTAATTATTTAAATATACTTAAAAATAAGTCATTAAATAATAAAGAAAATAATATATAAAAAATTATTCTTTATATATTTTTATAACCTAATTCTGTTATAATAATCCTAAAAACAAGGATTTGATATGAAAAAGTTAATATTATTAATGTTATTAGTTGTGTATGGTTATTCAGCACAATTAGTATTAGGTGTTGTTCCTCAACAAAGCCCATTGAAACTTGCAAAAAAGTGGTTAAAGGTCACTAAATACCTAGAAGAACAAACAGGTATTAAAGTTGTATTTAAAACTGAAACTTCAATACCAAAATTTGAGAAAATGTTATATGCTGGTAAATATGATATTGCTTATATGAATCCTTATCATTTTATTGTTGCTAAGAAAACTCAAAACTTTGAAGCTTTCACAAGAGCTGATAAAAATATCGTTGGAATTGTTTTATCAAAAGAAAAAGAAGTTGATTTTTCAAAAGATAATTTAGCTGGTAAAACTTTTTTATTCCCAGCACCTAATGCATTTGCAGCAACTTTATTACCTAAATTTGAATTAAGAGAAAAGTTTGGCATAGATATTGATAAAGAAGCAAAAGTTTTATATGTAAATTCACATGATTCTGTTTATAAAGGTATCTCAAGAGGTATTGGATATTTAGGTGGTGGAATTGTAAGAACATTTAATAATTTTGTTGATAAAAATGATAAAGATAAGTTAAATATTGTTTACAAAACTGATGCATATCCAAGTCACCCAATTGCTGCTCATCCAAGAGTAAAAAATGATGATATTATGAAAATTCAAAAAGCATTTTTAGCTATGCCAAAAGAGATAAAAAAATCATTAAGTATCAAAAACTTTATTGTTACAAATTCTGCTGAGTATGATGTAATAAAAGAAGTTAAAAAAGCTGATTAGTAGGTAGTTATGTCATTTAAATATCGGTTTATCGTATCCTTTGTACTTTTAGAAGCATTTTTTATTATTCTGATTGTAACAATGAACTTTATTGCTATAAATAATTCATCAGATAAACTAATTAAAGATAAAATTAATTCAAATGTATCTTTCTTAGAGGAACTTCTAAAAGTTCCTTTAAGTATCTATGATTTAGCAACTATTGATAACTTACTAGTAAAAACACAAGAATTAGATTATGTTAATTCAATCATATTATTAGATAGTCAAAATAGAGTTTTATCTGAAAAATTTAATTTTAAAGATATAAAAATTGAAGATATAATTAAAGTAAAAGATGATTTTGTTTATTCATTTGAAAATGAATTTTATAAACTAAAATATAAAGAACTTCTTGTTGATGATTCATACTTAGGTGCCATGTATATCATATTTGATTTAAGTGAGAACCAACAATTTATTCAAAACAATAAAGAAACCACTTTAATAATTATTGCTATTGAGATTCTAATTTCTACTATACTTTCATATATAATTGGTTCTAAGTTAACTGTAATGCTTACAAGATTATCAGAGGTTTCTCAAGAAATTGGTGAAGGGAAAAATCCTGATATTCCATACCAAAATAAAACCAACGAAATGGGTATCCTTGCCAACTCCTTACATCAAATGAAACTAGATTTACAAGAGAGGCGATCAAAACTAAAAACCCTTGCATTAGAATTAAATAATCAAAAAAATGAATTATTAGAAGCTAATAAATCAAAAGATGACTTTTTAGCAAATATGAGTCATGAGCTAAAAACACCTCTAAATTCTATAAATGTTATTTCTTCAATTATGATGAAAAATAAAAAGAATAGATTTGATGAAAATGAAGTGAAAAATCTAAGTATTATAAATAGTTGTGGTAATGATTTATTGTTTTTAATAAATGATGTTTTAGATATTTCTAAACTTGAAGCAGGGGAAATACACCTAGATTGTACTACTTTAGATATTTATGCTTTAATGAGTGATATTAACAATATGTTTTTACCTCAAGTTGAACAGAAAAAATTAGATTTTATTTTTGAATGTGATAAAAATATTGGTTATTTTTATTGCGATGGAAATAGGGTAAAACAGATAATCAAAAACTTATTAAGTAACTCATTAAAGTTTGTAAAAGATGGAAGTATCAAACTGTTAGTAAAAAAATTAGATAATAATATTGAGATTATGGTTAAAGATGATGGAATTGGTATTCCTGAAGATAAATTAGAACATATTTTTGATAGATTTAAACAAGTGGATGGAAGTACAACTAGAAAATTTGGTGGAACTGGTCTTGGACTTGCTATATGTAAAGAACTAACAACATTAATGGATGGAGAAATAGAAGTAAAAAGTAAAGTTAATGTTGGCACAATTTTTAGAATAGTATTACCTATTAATGAAGATAAAGTTGATATGAAAAATGTAAATTACAATGAAACAGCTGTGCTAGATGAAAATACTGAAGCTGCGCAAAAACGTATTCTTTTATTCAATAATGATCCTTTAGTATTTTTTAGTGTTGTTGTAGAATTAAATAAAAACTATGAATTAACACAAACAAGCAATATAAATGAATTTTTTAAGAAGTCTAATGATGAACTTTTTGACTTTATTATAATTGATATTAGTACTTTAAGTAGTAATGACTTGGATAAGTTATTTACTATTAATGATGGGAAATTAATTTTAATTTCTGATAGTGAGAATGCTTTTATGAAAGATAATAGAGTAAATCAAAATAGTATTATAAATAAACCCTTAGATAAAAATAAGTTAATTTCACTAATGCAAAACGAAGGCAATGATTAAATCATTGCTTCCATTTCACTTTGTGTTAGAGTTTTAACTCCAAGTGTTACAGCCTTATCATATTTACTTCCTGCATCTTCTCCATAGATTAGATAATCAGTTTTTTTAGAAACAGATGAGCTTACTTTTGCTCCAAGTGCTTCTAAGTCTTTTTTGATAATACCTCTACTTTTAGTCATAGTTCCTGTTAAAACTACAGTTGTATCTTTAAATGCATTTTCTTCTACTTCAACTCTTACTTCAACTTCTGGATCAATAAAGTCAATAAGTTTTAATACAAGAGCATTATTAACTCTCATAAACTCTACAAAGGATTTAGCCATTTGTTCACCAATTCCATCTAATGCAATAAGTGAATCTAAATCAATATTGATTACATTTAGTCCAAATTCTAAACAGATTTGTTTGGAAGCTACTTCTCCAATATGTTCAATTCCTAAAGCATTTATAACTCTATGAAGTGCAGTACCTTTTGTATTTGCTATTGCATTAAGTAAGTTTGAGATTTTCTTCTCTTTAAAACCTTCCATATCTTGCATATCTTCATATTTTAAAGAGTATAAATCTAGAATATCATATATCTTTTTTTCTTTTACTAACTGCTCAACTATTTTAATACCTAAACCATCAATATTCATACAGTTTTTAGATGCAAAATAAATTATTGAGTTTGTTACAATACTTGGACAATCTAAGTTTTGACATTTAATTAGTGTACCTTCATCTAAAAGTTCACTTTGACATTCTGGACATTGTGTTGGTCTAGCTACTTCTTTTTGAGATCCATCTCGTCTATCTGTAAATACTTTAGTGATTTTTGGAATAATATCACCAGATTTTATGATAATTACTTCATCATTGATTCTTAAATCTAATCTTTCAATTTCATCATAGTTATGTAAACTTGCTCTCTCAACCATACTTCCTTCAATATGAGTAGGCTCAACCACAGCTACTGGAGTAATAACACCAGTTCGTCCAACTTGTTGGATAATATCTTTTATCTTTGTAGTTTTTTCAACTGCTGGGAATTTATAAGCACAAGACCATCTAGGGAATTTTACTGTATATCCAAGCTCTTCTTGTACTTCAATATGATTGATTTTTACAACCATACCATCAAGCATCATTTCAATAGAGTCTCTTGCCGCAATAATTTTGTGATATGTTTCTTCAATTCCATCAACTGTTGTAGTGATTGTTTGAAGTGGTGGAGTTGCAAATCCAAGTGAGTAAATATATTGCATCATGTCAGATGTTCTATCAAACTCTAAAGTATTTTCTCCAACTCCCCATACATTAAAAAATAGTTTTCGCTTAGCTGTAATATTTGGGTCTAGTTGTCTTAAACTTCCAGCAGCTGCATTTCTAGGGTTTGCAAAAGCTGCTTCATTATCTTTAAGTCTTTGTTCATTTATTTGTTCAAAGTCATCTTTTTTGATAACTATTTCTCCTCTAATTTCTAAAAGACCTTTTTCTTTTATTTGAAGTGGAATAGAGTGGATTGTTTTTACATTATTAGTAACGTCTTCTCCAATACTTCCATCACCTCTTGTAATTGCTTGTTTTAAAAGTCCATTTTCATATATAAGATTTAAAGATGCCCCATCAAATTTTGGTTCACACATAAATTCTAAATCACTATGTACTTTTTTTGCCCTATTAATCCAATCAACTAACTCTTGTGTATCAAATACATCTTCTTGTGACCACATTCTAGATAAATGCGAAGCTTTCTCGAAGCCTTCTAATACATATCCTCCCACTCTTTTATTAGGAGAATTTGGATGAGAATTTCGTGGGTAAGTTTGTTCATAAGCTAAACAAGCTCGTGAAAGTTGGTCGTACTCTTCGTCAGTAGCTAGTGGGTTGTCTTCAACGTAATAGGCATGTGCCCAAGATATCATTTTTTGTATTTCTAATTCATATTGTTCATGTGAAAAAATTTCAGTCATATATATTATCTCTTTATTCAATTTAATATCGGTATTTTAGCAAAAAAATCATTATTAATAGGCTTTATTCAGGATTTTTAATATTATTTTGATAATATATTATTATGTTATTATAATTAAAAGGATACAAGATGAAAAAAATAATTTCCGTTTTAATTTTACTTTTTCTTACTAACCTTATGGCTCAAAAAGAGATAACAGTTTATTCATATCACAAACATGCTCCATTTATTGTGGATTATAATTATGGATTAACATACGAAGTTATTGATTATTTAAATAGTAAAGCAGAGGGTAAATATCTTTTCAAATTAAAAATTGTTCCTAGAAGTAGGTTAAATTATATATTAAAACCATGGATAAATAAACAATGCCTTTCAACAAAAGAGTGTAAAAAAGACTGGATTGTTCTATGGGTAAATCAAAAATGGGGTTTTGGAAAAGACTCTAAAGAAAACTTCTTATGGACGCCACTACTAGATGATTCTAATGTAATAGTTTCATCAAGTAATTCAAAAATCGATTATACATCTCCTGAATCTCTTATTGGTCTGAGTTTAATAGGTATTTCTGGTCATAAATATGTTGGCATTGATGACCTAGTAAAACAAGGAAAAATAAAAAGAATTAATGGAGTAAGTGAAGTAGAAAACTTACATGTTATTCAAGCTAATAGAGCTGATGTGACTTTGTTGCCTTATTCAGCTTATAAACATTATATTAAAGAAAATAAAGTATTTAATAAATTGTATGTTTCTAAAACTGCTCATCAAAAATATATGAGAAATATTATGACAAATATAAAAAATAAAGATTTAAATACTTTTTTAAATACTTTAGATTTAGACTTTAAATAAGAGATGTAATGAAGAATTCAAGTCTCTTTAAATACAAAGATACCATAGGATATTTACTTTTTAAGAAAATATTCTTCTGGTATATACTTTTTGTTTTAATTATCACTTCTTATCAGGTCTACAAAGAGTACGTAATTACAAAAGATTTACTTGATAAAGAACTTGTAAAAACTGAAAAGGCATATAATAAAATTATTGCTAATAGTGTATGGCATTTTGATCAATCAAAACTAAATAGTGAGTCTAATGCCATAATAATGGGGCTTACAATTACTGGGATTTCTATTATTACTCCTAATGAAGAAATCTTACTACTACAAGGTACAGTATTAAATACTTATAAAAATATTGATAGTTATGTTTTTGATACTAACAATAAAATTGATGTTATTTATAAAAAAGAGTTGATAAAACACCAGTTTGAATTAATCGACGAAGTAAATTCCCCTGGGGAAGTTTTGGCAAATATAACATTTTACATTGAATCAAATGAGTTAATAAATATTGCAAAAGAAGGTGTTTATCTTATTTTAATTAATGTATTAACAAGTGCTTTAATCTTATGGGTTTTATTTATTTATTTTGCAAATAAGTTATTAAATAAACCTTTAGAGATTATTATTAATGCAACAAAAGAATTCGATGAAAAAGATTTTCATGAGCTTGAGATTAATCTAAATACTGAGAAAAAACATGAATTAAATACTCTTGCAGATACTTTTAATATTATGAGTAAAAGAATTAATGAATCATTTATAAATATGAAGCAGCTTACAATTATTCAAGATAAACAGAAAAAAGATTTGGAAACAGCTAATAAATATAAGAATGATTTCTTAGCCAATATGAGTCATGAGTTGAAAACTCCTCTTAATTCTATTAATGTAATTTCTTCTGTAATGATGAAAAATAAAGATTTATCACTAAATGAAAAACAAGTTAAAAATCTAAATATTATCAACAATTGTGGTAATGACTTATTATTTCTAATAAACGATATTCTTGATATTTCAAAACTAGAAGCAGGTGAAGTTGAGTTGGATATGACTCAGGTTGATTTACCTAGATTAATGAATGAAATCAAAGATATGATTGAACCTCAAGCTATTGAAAAAGAGATTAGTTTTGTTTTTAAATGTGATGATGAAATTGGTGATATTTATAGTGATCCAAATAGAATAAAACAAATTGTAAAAAACTTATTAAGTAATGCATTGAAGTTTGTAAAAAAAGGAAAAGTTTCATTTATAATTGAAAACAAAGAAGATACTTTTACTATCTTTGTAAAAGATGATGGTATAGGTATTGAAAAAAATAAATTAGATCATATTTTTGATAGATTTAAACAAGCAGATGGTAGTACTACTAGGAAGTTCGGTGGTACTGGTCTTGGACTCGCTATTTCAAAAGAACTTTTAGGTTTATTACATGGGGATATTCATGTAACAAGTACTGTAAATGTTGGTACTACTTTTGTTGTGTCATTACCCAAAAATAAAGAAAAAGTTACAAATAAAACAAGTAAAACTAATGGTATTGTTGAAAATAAAACACTTGAACAAAATAACAGTTTTGATAAGAATATTCTTATTTTAAATAGTGACCCATTAACATTTATGTCTATTATTGTAGAGCTTAATAAATCTCATAAGGTTGATCAAGCATCAAATACAGTTGATTTTATTAAGAAGTTCAAACAAAAGAAATATGACCTAATAATAATAGATGTACATAATCAAAAAGAAAATGAAATAGAAAGAATTGTTAGTAATATATCTACAAGAAGTATTGTTGTTTATAAAGATGAATTAAATAACAATATAAATGAAAAAGCAGACATGGTACAACAAAAGCCATTGAATAAAGAAGAATTTATAGCAAGTATTAATTAAAGGAAAAATATGGAAAAGTTTACAGTTTTATTAGTAGATGATGTTTCGGAAAATATTCATTCATTAAAGCTTATTATTGAAGATAGTTTTGATATTAATATCTTATCAGCCTTGAGTGCAAATGAAGGTATGGAAATACTAATGAAAAGCAGTGTTGATTTAATACTTAGTGATATTCAAATGCCTGATATTGATGGATTTCAGTTTGCAGAGTATTTAAAATCTGTGGATGCTACAAAAGATATACCAATTATTTTCATTACAGGTATCTATGATAAAGATGATTACCAAAAAAGAGGGTTTGATCTTGGTGCTGTTGAGTATATTTCAAAACCAATTGATGATACTTTATTAAGTGCTAAACTTAAAGTTTATATTGATTTATTTGAAGGTAAAAAAACAAGTGAAGCTGAAATAAACAAAAAAGATCAATTATTAATTCACCAATCAAAAATGGCAACAATGGGTGAAATGATTGGTGTAATTGCACATCAATTGAAACAACCATTAAATAATATGTCATTGTATTGTGGTGATGTGAAAGACTCTTATAAATATGATGAAATAGATGATGAATTTGTTGAAGAGTTTCATAAAAACACCAAAGAACAAATTGCATTTATGACTGAAACTATCAATGGTTTTATGAACTTCTTTAATCCTAAAAAAGAGAAAAGATTGTTTACTGTTAAAGATGCTTTAGAAAAGACTGTAAAACTGCTAGATAAGCAGCTAGAGACTAGTAATGTAGTGCTAAACTCACAAGTTGGGGAAGAGACAGTTTATGGCGTTGAAACAGAACTAGAACAAGTATTTCTAAATCTGATAACGAATGCAAAAGAAGCTTTTATTGAAAGATCAATTGATAATAGAAATATTAATATTACTTCAATGACAAAAGACAGATATTCAATTGTAATTGTTGAAGATACAGCTGGGGGAATTAAAGAAGAAAGTTTAGAAAAAATCTTTGATCCATATTATACAACTAAAGAGTATGGAACAGGAACTGGACTTTATATGGTTAAATTAGTTGTAAAAACAAGTTTTAAAGGTGATTTAAAAATACAAAATACAGGGCAGGGAGCTAAGTTTATTATTGTAGTTCCAAATAATAAACCTAGTTAATACTACTTTTGGAAGTCACTATCTAGTTTTTTTAATTGAGATTCTCTAATCTCAATTATTCCTAGTAGGTCTTCAATTCTTTTATCTTTTCTTTTTACAGTATCTGTTAGTGAATCTACTTGATTCTTAGAATTCCCAAGGTCTTCTGATAGTTTTCTAATAGTACTTGTATATGTATCTTTTTCATGTTTATTTTTTGCTAGAGTATCTTTTAGCATATCTACTTCTGTATTTTTAACTTTTAAGTTCTTTGCAACTCTATCATCAACATTTAGTAATTCAGATTCATAATAGTTAATTTGACTTGTTAAGTCTGCATGTTTTTGTTTTACTAGTTTTAACTCTTCTTGTAGATTGTAAGCTAGTTGTTCATACTGTTTTGTATTATTTTGAGACTGTGCTACTTCAAGATTTTTATCTTTCATACTACTTAGAATTTTCTTTCTAAATTCACGTTTTTCATTTACTTCAGAAGTAGAATCAAAACCAATATTTATATATTCCTCTTTTCCATTACCAGATATTTTAAAGATTGTACTTTTAATATAAAATGAGTGCCCATCTTTATCTATATATTTTAAATCAGCTTTCCATGTTTTATTATCAGAAATTGTATCCCAGATTCTAGCTAACATCTTTTTGTCAACATCTGGACTAATAATATCACTAAAATTTTTAGTAAGAATATCTTCTTTTTTATAAGCAGTAGAGTGTAAAAATAGATTGTTTGCAAAGGTAATATTTCCTTCATTATCCATTTTATGAATAGATGCAACATTATTAATTATTTTTAAATACTCTTGTAATTCTTGTGTTTTTTGATGAATAATATTTTCATAAAATTTCTTTTCGCAAACTTTTTCAATTTTTAATACCATATCTTCAATATCGATTGGTTTTAATGCATAATGTACAACATTTAATGAAATAGCTTTTAATAAATATTCTGTTTCAGATCTAGCTGTTGAGAATATGATAGGAGTATCTGGATCATTTACTCTTATTTTTTCTAACATTTCAAGTCCACTCATTTGTGGCATATTAATATCACTGATGATTAAATCAATTTTTGTATCACTTAATTTATACTCTTGAAATTTTTGATAACCTTCAAGTCCATTTTTTGCAATAACAACGTCATTAAATAGTCTTTTTAATACTTTTTCTAATTGTTTTCTTGCTAGTTCTTCATCTTCAACAAATAAGATTCTTAACTTCTTTAGAAAATCTCTATTTACCATTTGTTTGCCTTTTTTATTTGCTTATTTATAATAATATAAATATCTTAAAATAATAATATATTTATAACTATATAACGATTTTTCTTTGCTTTTCGTTTGATTTTGTGATTATCTTAAAATAACTTATGAATATCTTATTTTAAAAGAGGTAGAATTTATAAATAACTAAAATCTTTTTTTTGGAGATGGAAATGCCTTTGTCTAATAGTATAGATTTTTATAAAAAACTATATGATCAATTACCGGTTGCTGTTTTTGTTGCTGATATAAAAACAGGTAAAATAGTAGAAGCTAATAATAAAGCTTGTGAACTTGTAAATCGACCTTATGATGAAGTTATTTCATTAAATCAAAGTCAATTACATCCTGCAATTGATGAATCAACAATTAGAAATGATTTCAAATCTCATATTGAAGCTTTGATGAATAATAAAGATGTTGAGCCAATTGAACATCTTGTAGTTGATTCTGAAAATAATATTATCCCTGTTGAAATTTCCCCTTCTCTTATTACAATTGAAAATGATACTTATATAATTGGTTTATTTAAAGATTTAAGAAGTAGAAAAGAGAGAGAAAATATCTTAAGTTATTATGACAAAGCATTAGAGAAATCAATGAATTTCTTAGCCTTAGTTGATAGAGACTATAGATACAAATCAGTAAATGAATATTATACAAAAGTATTTAAAAGACCAAAAGAAGAGATAATCGGATTAACATTAAAAGATCTATTAGGTGAAGAATATTTTAATGACGTAGTAAAAGAAAGATTTGACAGAGCATTATTAGGAGAATCTATTGAATTTGAAAAAGAGGTTGATATTGCTGGTAAACTATTGTATTTACAAGTACATTATGAGCCATATCATTCAATAGACAATAAAATCATTGGAGTTGTAGTAAATGTATATGATTTATCTAGATTTAAAGCTTATGAAGAAGAGAGTATACAAAAAGAAAAACTACTAATCCAACAATCAAAAATGGCAGCAATGGGTGAGATGCTAGAAAATATTGCCCATCAATGGCGACAACCATTATCTGTTATTTCTACTTGTACAAGTGGTATTTTATTACAAAAAGAGTTTAAGACTTTGGACGATGATATTTTGGAAGATTCTCTAAAAAATATTATGAATACAACTACTTATCTCTCAAATACTATTGATGATTTCAAAAACTTCTTTGAGCGAGACAAACAAAGAATAGAGTTTGATTTGGCTAAAACTACTGATAAAACTCTTGATTTAGTTGAAATGAGTTTCAAAAATAATGATATAGAAATCAAAAGAGATTATGATAAAAGTATTTTAGTTTACAACTATAAAAATGAATTTATGCAAGTGTTGCTAAATATTATTAATAATGCAAAAGATGCGATTCTATCAAAATTCGAAAGTGGTGATGATAAGAAAATCATTTGTATTTCTATTTATAGTAGTAATGATCAAATAGTTATTGATATTCAAGATAATGCAGGTGGTGTTCCTGAGGATATAAAAGATAAAATATTTGAACCATATTTTACTACAAAACACCAAAGTCAAGGTACGGGAATCGGACTGTTTATGACGCAAGAAATTGTGACAAAACATATGGAAGGTGAGCTTGAAGTTATGAATAAATCCTTTGAAGTTGAGGATATTTCATACTATGGAGCTTTATTTAGAATAATTATTTAATATTTAATCTAAACACAAAAAATGATGGATATAATTTCATAGAACGGAGTTACAATGAGTTATATTGATATATGTATTATGGGCTGGAATTTAAATGCATTTATGTTTGTAGTAAATTTCTTGATGGCAATTAGAGTTATATCTAGTAGTGATAGAGATAAATTACAAGAAGAAAGTGTTGTTTTAAAAGAGCTAAAAGAACAAATGGAAATGTATTATCCATACAGAACACAAACTACAATAATTACGTACTTAGTACCTTTTACTGCATTTTTTAGAATGTCGTACAGACTAATTGAAATGTTTTTTTTCTTTCAAAAAAACCAAGGTTCAAGAATGTTCGATTATATGGTATATAAATACACAACTGAAATCAACAGAGCTAAAAACAAATAAAGAGTACTCAACTCTTTACTGTTAGGCTTAATTCATAAAGCCATTTTTGTAAATCTTTCATATCTTTAAAATTTTATTTATTTTTATTTTAATTTCATACTAACCTATATTGTATATTTTAACAATTAATTTTTTTCTGTGTTTCAGTAATATATAGTTTTTTATCTATTATAAGATTTCTAGAAAAACTATAAATTTTGAAATTTGTATAATTGGATTTAATCCATAGCTAGATTATATAGCTTTTACTCTAAAGATATTAATGAATTTACGAAAAAGACTTAATAAAGCTTATATATATTTGCTTTCACAGATGAAGAAGTAGGAATACTCTTTTTTTATCTGATAAAGGTACAATAACTAAATTAAATACTTCCATCAGTTATATGAAGCAGAAAACTAAAATCATAAAAACTTATAATTGTATTTCTACTAACAAATATGTAAATTATACAAGCTCCTATAAAACTACTATTTAATAACTAATTACTTCATTATTTGACTTCTTGTAGAATAACTAAAAAGAAATAAAGTATACGTATAACAATAAAATAATATGTTTATTAATTAAAATATAGAGTTCACTAATATATAAGGATTTATAGTTTGAAATGGAATGAGATAATAACTAATATAGAAACAAAAGAAATAAAAGTACCAGATGATTGGTTACACATACATTATTATGAAGCATTAAATATTCTTTTTAGATTTGAAAACTTTTTAAGAGTATTTGTTTATATTATTTTAAAAGAAAACTTAAAAGAAAAGTGGGATGAAACTAATATTAAAGATAATAAAACAATAAAAAGTATTTCTAATCAGCGTAAAAATCAAGATGAGGATTATGGATATTTAACTTGTGAAATTAATTCACCTATGTTGTACTTATCAAGTGGTGAGCTAATTGACATAATTATGCATGATAAGAATTGGAAGTATTTTAACAGATATTTTAAAGCGAAGAAGGAGATTATTAAGCATAAACTGCTTGAAATTGGGGCGATAAGAAATGCTTTAGCTCATTTTAGACCAATTAATGAACAAGATCTAGACGTGATTAAACAAAATGTAAAACATACATTACTTTTAGTAGAAAAAACATTAAATGATATTACAAATATCACTATCGACGTTCCAACAAATACTAAAGCAATATGGTACAAAAACATAAAAGATATTATTTCTGAAAATTTTTGTCTATTTCTATATCAAGATATAGAGCAAAATTGGATAAAAATACAAATCAATTTAAATATAAAAAAACTACACACTTCATACGAATTTGATACGCTCATGTGTTGTGATGTGACTAATATAAAAACTACAAATATATTAAAAGAATCTCCTATTTTAAGAAATAATGTAATTTTTGTTGAGGAAAGTGTTATCGACTATTTGGATAATCAACCTAAGAAAAAAATTAATCTTGTTTTCTCAAAAAATTTACTTCTTAATAATTGGGATGTTATTTTAAAAGAGCTGTTGATAATTTTCAATTATATTGATAAAGATGTAGAACTACTTTCAAACGATAATATTGCTGAAGCTATATTATTAAATAAAAAGACAATTTATTATAAAAAAAATGAAGCAAGCGATAAATATTGGAATTTAGACAAAAGACCACTTTTTGAAAATATTGAAGATTATAATGGAGTAGAATATTGGGGAGAGAATGAATATTGTACAGGAAATAGCTTTATAGTCTCTGAGCATAAGTTACCTTGGATGCCCGTAAGTATCTCAAGTAATAAAATACCTTTTTAAGGGTTTCCTACAAATGAAAAAGACAGTTAGAAAAAGTTCATTACCTCAAACTACATAGATATACTGTAATGAGTTGAAAGAAAATAAGATACTTCAATATGATGTATATAAATTTTAATAAATGGAGAATAAAATAATTATGAGTCAACATGGTGATAAACAAGAAAAGTTAATTAATTTTTATGAAAATAAGTTTTTAGGTGCAGATATTCCAAAGAGTTATTCCTCTCCTCACTTAGTTAGTTTAAATAATGAGAATATCAACACAGATATTATGATTATTGGTCAAGAGACTAACTCATGGTATGGCAACTATGAAGATTTTAATGTACGTGGTATTAATGAGCAAATGAAGATTTATGATAATTTCATGGAACGTAGCTACAAAGATATGAACAATATTTTTTTTAGATATGTAAAAAATATTATTGATGATAAAGATTGCATTCCCGTTTGGACTAACCTATTTAAATTTGATTTAGGTGATGGAAAAGAAAATAGAAATATATCAAAAGCTTCAAAGAAAGAATACGAAGAAATAGTTCATTTTCATAATGAAGTACTTGCAAAAGAAATTGAAATTATTAAGCCAAAAATTATCATATTTTTTACAGGGCATACATACGATAAGCTATTTTTTGACCCTTTAGTTATAAAAGATAAAGATTATAGAGACCTATACAATAAGATATGTGATTTCGAGAATATTAACGAATGGAAATGTGCAGTTATGGACTTGAAACAATATCCAGACTTTGAGTGTTTTGAAGGTAAAGCTATTAGAACATATCATCCTATTTATTTAAATAGAAATAAAAGTAAATTTGGAGATACAGTTATAAATTATATTAAAAACGAAGTTAAAAAAGTAAAAAGCTAAAAACAGATAAAGAGTACTTAACTCTTTACTGTTAGGCTTAATTCATAAAGCCATTTTTGTAAGTCTTTCATATCTTCAAATACTGAAAATGCATAATCCACAATCTCTATAGAATAAAACTTATCATCATGTTTCTGAGAAATAGAAGCATTCAGCGTTCCGTACAATGCTAAATGGGCATATTTATAATCTTTGTCTATTCCTTTTGGAATTCTTTTGAACTTAGGTTCATTAATCTCATAACCTTTGTTTTTCAAATCTTCTAAAATTTCTATTAATTCTTTAGCTTTTTTTTCATCTTTGATATATTCTCTATATGCTTTTAAAACTGGTGGTTTAAACATTCTCATTCCAGAAGCTATATAGTATTCATCTTTATTATAAAAGAAATAAAAACTAGAACTACTCATTCTATGAGCTGTTCCTTGCCAGAATAAAATTCCAATTTTATCTTTCATTGGAGTTTTGTCTTTTGAAAATCTTGTATCTCTATATATTTTGAATAATGAAGCAGATGCTTTTGGAATAGCTTTTATTGTTGGAACAAGTATTTGTAATGTCTCGCCCATTTCTTCAACAAAATCTACATTTGGTTCTAAGATATTTTTTTGCCAAATATGTCTATGATCTTCAAACCAAACTTTGCTATTATTTTTATCTAAATCTTTTAGAAAAGTAATTGCTTCTTTTTTAAATCCATTAAATGCCATTTTTTCACTTTTATTTTTTTGTATTATATCAAATTATGTATTTACTATTAAAAACTTGCATTACGTTATAACGAAGTTTATAAAATACAATAATAAGTTAGTATTATTGGGTTAAATCATCAAATTTGCCCGTGAGCAGCCTTTTGGACTTAAAGTCGTACCTTTCTAAGCCAAAAAGCCTTCTAGAGCTTTGTAAAAAATGATTTTATTAGTTTATTTCTTCTACTATTTTTTTAACTACTTTAAAAACATTTTCAACTGATTGAATTGAAACTTGTTCTTTTTTAGAATGAGGAAATTGAATACTAGGTCCAATTGATGCAACTTTGATAGATGAATACTTATCTTTGAAAATCGCACACTCTAATCCAGCATGAATAGCTTCTAATGATGCTTCAGAATTAAACTCTTTGTAAATCTCTAATACCTTAGATGTGAACTCATTAATATCAGGTTTCCAAGCAGGGTATTTCCCATCAGTTGTAACTGTGAAATTATGCTCTTCTAACATTTGGATAGTTTCATCTTTGATGTTTGCTAATTCATCATTAGCCATTGATCTTGCACTTAATTCGATTTTTATTTCATCTGGGTTTGTAGAAATGATTGCAAGGTTTATAGAGTTTTGAACTACACCTAATTCATCATTCATTGATCTCATACCATTTTCGAAATTGTATAAGAAATCTATAATTTTATCATCAAAAATATTTAGATGTTCAGATTTTGTATCAATCTTTTCAATAACCATATTTTCATGAGATGCTATTGGAGTTTCTTTTGATGCAATGATTGCTTTTACATTAACAGGAATTGAGTTGATTCTCTCTCCACCATTAATATCTAGTAGTTTAGCATTGGCTTCTTTTATAGTTTTTGCTATTAATTTGATTCCATTTGGAATGTTTTTATCAATATCAACACCACTGTGTCCACCTTGAAGTTTAGAAATTGACACTTCATATAAGTCTAGGTTTTCATCATTTGGAACAATCTTTTTATTAGTGTTACTAGCAAAAATATCAACTCCACCAGCACAACCAATACATACTCCACCTTCTTCTTCACTATCAAGGTTTAGCATATAAGGGGCATTTAGTTCTAAATCCAAATTATTAGCACCAATTAATCCTATCTCTTCATCAGAAGTAAATAAGAATTCTCCATCTACATTATCATGCATTAATTGAATCATATAAGCACATCCAATACCATTATCACTACCTAAAGTAGAGTTTTTGGCACTTAAAATATCACCATTTTGAACAATTACAGGCACACAATTATCACTAAGACATACAATATCATAGTGTGATTGGAAAGCTAGTTTTGCTTTTGAATCATTTTTCTTACATAAAATATTATTTACTTCATCTACTAAACAAAGATAATCTAATTTTTCGCATAGTTCTTTCATATAATTAATAAAAGGTTCATGTGTTTTCGAACATCTTGGAATTGATGTTATTTCTTTGAATATATCTATTATTTGGCTCAAGTTTGTCCTTTATTTTTTTTGATTATATCCAAAATATTAAAAAAGTTCTTGAATAAATTAATAATTATTTTAAGGGTAATATACAGATGTTTTTTATATAATATAACTATTAATAACACAAGGGAAGTAATGAAATTAAATTTAAATTCATTCTTATATTCAGTATCAGTTGCACTTGATGCTGTAGAAAAAGAGTTACTAAATACTACGAATAATCATAGTAAAAAAGTAGCTTATATTTCTTTATTACTTGGTGAAGAATTCAATCTAAATAATAAAGAAAAATTTGACTTATGTGCCTAC
This sequence comes from Poseidonibacter lekithochrous, assembly GCF_013283835.1. Lineage (GTDB taxonomy): Bacteria > Campylobacterota > Campylobacteria > Campylobacterales > Arcobacteraceae > Poseidonibacter > Poseidonibacter lekithochrous. Next base: position 1,814,596 of record NZ_CP054052.1, read on the forward strand.
TCAATCATGCACGACTGCGGTATTGTGCAATCATTTGCACAATCAAATTTTAATGATAATTTTGAGCAAGCAGAAGGCTTTACTAGTCATTGTCTTGCTGGTGAAAAAAACATAGAACATTTTCCTTTTTTTGAGAAAAAAGAAAATATTATTTTATATCACCATGAAACATATAATGGTAAAGGCTACTTTGGTAAAAAAGGTGATGAAATACCTTTGATGTCACAGATTATTTTTCTAGCTGATTGTATAGATACACAGTTTTCATTAGTTGATATTACATTAGATACAAAGTATGAAGTTGATGAATTTGTTAAATCAAATGTTGAAGTGCTATTCTCACCAAAATTAGTAGAAGCTTTTTTAAATATTTCAGATAGAGATATTTTCTGGTACAACTTAGAATTACTAGAAATGGATTTCTTATTAAATGAAATATTGCCAACATTTATAATCGATATATCTTATGAACAGATGTTAAAAATATCAATGGTATTCTCAAATATTATTGATTCAAAATCACAGTTTACAGCTAATCATACTTATGAATTAATGGGAAAAGCAAAAATCTTAGCAGACTTCTATAATTTTACAGAAGATAAAAGCTACAAGATACAAATAGCAGCGAACCTTCATGATTTAGGAAAGCTAGGAACTCCTAATGATATATTAGAAAAACCTGGAAAACTTACAAAAAATGAACTATTTATTATTAAAAAACATGCAAGTTTAACACATAGAATTCTAAGTTCAATAGAAGGTATGGAAGAGATAAGCAAAATAGCTTCTGCTCATCATGAAAGACTTGATGGAAAAGGTTATCCTTTTGGGCTTGATGCAAAAGACTTAAATTTTGAACAAAAAATCTTAGCTTCTTTAGATATTTACCAAGCTTTAGTAGAAGATAGACCATATAGAAAATCTATGAGTCATAACAATGCTATAAAAATTTTAAATAGATTAGTTATTGATAATGGATTAGAAGAAGAAATTGTAGAATCAATAGATAAAGTATTCTCTTAAAAAGAGACTACTTATCTTTGATACATCTAACTCCATATCTATCGGCTTTATAATACCAAGTATCTCTACCTTCCATAAAATAAAATGGATAAGCAGCATGTTTATTATCAAGTACTTCATCTCTAGTCCAATAAGACACAGAAATATCAAAACCTTTTATATCAGGTGCTTTATTATTATCATCCCATACTTTTTGAAAGACTTTTTTACTAGGAAGTTTTGCTCCTAAATCTTCACAATATTTCATGGCTTCTACCCATTTCATTCTCTTAGGTGCTTCGTCTAACCAAACAATATCAGCAAAAGCTACATTTGTCAGCAAAACGCCTGCAATTAATAGTTTATTTAATTTCATATTTTTCCTTATATTCCAAATAAATCACTAGTTATACTTGTATACCAATTTTTGGCTGTTAGGTAATTATCACTAGTAATATCTGAACTTTGTGCATAAACTCTTAGTTTATCTTCATATTTGTATTCATGACTAACCCAAGCAGCTTTGTTTGGGGCTATTATTGAATAACAAACATTTCCCGGTAAATTTGATTTATAATCAAACTCTTTTTTATTTATTCTTTCGATTAACTCTTTTGCTAATATTAAAGCACATGAATTAGCCATTTGTCCTGATTTTGGATATGGATATTCACCTTGAGCATCTCCAATAACATAAATATCATCATCACTTACAGTTCTAAAAGTAGGGCGTTTTAGTTTTACCCATCCTTGTGCATAGGTTTTTATTCCCGCTTTTTTATATAAGTCATTTGCTTTGTTTGGTGGAATGATTGATAGTTCTTCATACTTTAGAGTGCTAGTAATATATTTATCATTTAATTCATCAAATTTTTTAATTAAAATTTCTTTTTTAGAAAAATCCACATCTTTAAATCTTGTATTAGGTGTATAAACAATGTAGTCTTTATATATAGTAGAAAAAGCTTCTAGATATGCTTTTGCTTTAGAAGCAGGTTTTGCTCTTGGGTCAATAATCACAACTTTACCATCAATTTTATTTTCTTTAAAATAGTTAGCAATCATACAAGCTCTCTCATATGGAGCAGGGGGACATTTGTATGAAGATTTTGGAAGTGTTAATATAAAATTTCCACCTTTAAAATCTGTAATCATTTTTTTAAGTCTTATTATTTCACTTCCCGGTTTTAAACCAGCAGGAGCTTTGATTAAGGCTTCTTTTGCTTTTTGTTTATCTCTTTTGAATATTTTTTTATAGTTATAATCAATTCCTAAAGCCATAATCATATAGTCATATTTAACTACACTTTTATTAGTAATGACTTCTTTTTTATCTCTGTTAATATTTACAACAGTTTCATTTAGAAAATTGTAATTATATTTTATAACTGAACTATTGTAATCAAAATTCAATGATTCAAAAGTAATATCTTTGATTCCACCTAACCAGCCATTTGAGAATGGACATGAAATAAAATTAAGATTCTTTTCTATTAGTGTTACATTTAGATTTGGGTTTAATTCTTTTAGATATTTTGCTGTACTAATTCCTGCAAAACCACCGCCTAAAATAAGAATATTAGTTTTACTATTTGATGTAGTAGAAGCAATAGCATCAATTTTAGTAGAAACTAAAATCGATGCTGTAAATATTGAAAGTTTGAAAAAGTCTCTTCTTTGCATTAAAAATCCTTTTTATGAAACACCATTATCTTTTAGGTATTTTTGCCAATCTTTAGCAGTATAATCGCCATTATGTAAACCATCAATAAATTTCATAAACGTAATCATTTGTGCAGGATGTGCATATCCTGGTAGTTGAAAAATCTTATTCCATTTTTTATCAAACATTACAATATTTGGAGTAGTTTTAGACATAAATGCCATTCTTAATGTTGTAGTTGTTTCTTGTTTTTTTGTTGTTCCAACTACATAATCTTTTTGATTGTCTTGATTAATAAAATAGATATTAAAACCTTTTGATATCTCTTTCATCTCTTTATTTTCTTTAAAATCTTTTTTTAGTAATTCACAATAAGGACATGACTTACTTTCAAAAATAAACATTACGCCTTTACCTTGGGCAATTAATCTAGTTTCATCATTGTAAATATCAGCAAATACAGAAACCATAAATAAACTAAGTACTAATAAAATCTTTTTCATAATTAAGCCTTTGTTTTAACGTCAATACCATTATTAATGTAATGGTTTTTTAAAGCTTCATAAACTTCGCCATTCTTTCTATCTTTACCTTCCCATTTTTTACTTTCCATAAAGTTAATAGTTTCTAAAAACTGTTTTGCTGGCATATATCCAGGTACAACAATTACAGCTTTACCATTTTTATCTGTGAAGATTAGGGTAGGTGTTGATTGAACAGCATAGATATTAATCATAGTTTTTGTATCAACATCCATATAGTCACCCTCATGGAATAGTTTTAATCTTTTGTTTTCATGGGCTTTCAAATAATATGACGAGAAATTATTCATTAATTTGTCTGTTAATTCTTTTGAGCTTTTAATATCAGCTTTTAATCTATCTGTATAAGGATCTGTATTTGTTCCAAATACTAATAACATATATTTACCCTCAGGACCAATCTTTGCTATATCTTTAAATACATCATCTACAACTGAATCGTATTTAGTATAAACTATTTTTTTCTCTGGTACTTCTTTTACTCTTTCGTCTGTTTGTTGTTGTGCAATTTTTGGTTTTTCTTCAACAACTTCTGCTTTTGACTTGCCTTCACTACATCCACTTAATAATATAGTTGATGCAACTAATGATGTGATAATTGTTTTACTTAAAAATTTATTTTTCATTTTATACCTTCCTTACTAATAATCAAAATTATAATAACTTTTTTGAAATTATCATAAGTTAAATTATTAATGAAAAGAGGATTTCTCCTCTTCTCAAATTTTCAAAAGAACTATTATTTTGCTTTAGCAGCTTTAGTAGCCATTTCATGCATTTTTTCAATGTGTTCTTTTAGGTTTAGTTTTTTGTCCGTGTTTAATTTGTCCCAAATTTCTTTGTTTGACATATTTTGGTGACAACCCATACATAAACCAGTTTTTTCCATTCTTTCTCTTTGGTCTTGATCAAGAGGTCTTGAATCAGGCCAGTGAGAACCAACAGTTTGAAGTTGTTTTCCATCTCTAGTTACGATTTGCGACCAATCGTAATCCATACCTGGAATACCTTTCATTTGAACTGTTTTGTTTTTAGGAACGAATTTACCAGTTTTTAAATCTTGAAGATCCATGTATAAATCTTCACCTTGTTTTTGTAAGAATTGTCCATCTTGAATACCATAACCTAATGCTTTAGGATTAGAGTGACAAGATTCACAAGTTCTAGCTTTTCTACCAGTTGTGTGTGGTTGAACAGGTGACATATCCGTACCAGCAACTGTTGATCCATTATCTTGAACTCTAGCTTGTTTATTTAAGATAAGAGTTTTACCATCAGGTCCAATTACAGTAAATGTTACTTGACATCCAGGAATTACAGGAGTTACAAGTCCTTCACCATTGATACCTAAAATTGGGTCTTCCCATCTTAAGTAAGATCTAGTTTCACTAGGTTTACCAAATAGTTTTTTACCTTTTGTTCCTAAAACAGACTCAGAAGTTTCACCATTTTTTAAGTGTGATGAACCAGATGCAATCCAGTCAATTTTAGATTTACCAGGAGTATAATCTACTTTTACGTGACAACCATAACATTGTGGAGCCCAATCAGAGTGACAAGCATAACATTCTAAGTTATCCATGTGAGCTTTGATTTCACCCATAGCAACGTGTGCTTGTTGTGATTTATATGTTTTTGTATCAGCTTTATATTTTAATAAAGGAACTTCTAGATCTTTACCAGATGCTAAATGAACAATTACTTTATTTTTATTTTCAACTTTTACAACGTTTCCTAGTGGGTTACCTCTAGTAGATAATAAATATCCACCTTGTTTATCATAAACTGTACCTTGAGTCATATAGTATGGTAAATCAGTAGCCATACCTCTTGGACCTTCAGGAGTTTCAATTTTGAAGTTTTCACCGTAACCAACTTTTAACTGCCATGGATATTTATCATTTGTACCGTGACAATCTGAACACTCAATTTCAACTTGACCTAATGTAGTACCAAATAATGTACCATCACCATGCATATCAACTGAAGTGTGACAATCTTGACAAGTCATACCCGCTTCAAAGTGTAAGTCTTCTTTGATGTGTTTATATCTTTTACCGTGGTGTTTAGATTGAGATTTTCCACCTTCATTTAAAGGAGAACCATAAGGTTGTTCCATTAAACCAACGTAAGAAACACCAATTCTTTTACCTCTATTGTGACAAGAGTTACAAGTTTCAGGGTGAATACCAGAGAATTCCATTCCAGATGGAGTTTTTACTTTAGCTTCTCTTGAACCTTGCATCATATGTACTAACATATGTCCATGTTCTTTTTTATCAATAGTTGGGTCATTACCTTCGTAAATACCTTCATTTCCATAAGGCATGTGACAAGCAGAACATCCCATTCCTCTCCAGTCACCTCTACCTTTTCTACCTCTAACACCGATATGACATCTCTGACAATCAGATCTTTGGTAAGTAATAGAAGCCATTTCTCCAATTTCTTGTTCTGTTTTACCAGCGAAATCTTCTGGACCACTTGGTGGTAATGGAAGTTGTTTTAATTCAGTTGGGAATTGATCAGGATATTTATCAATCATTTTAAGCATATAATCTTTATATACTTTTGTTCCCCAAGCTGGTTCTTTACCATCTTCATCTTTTACATCATAGTTTGCATATTGAACTTTTTTAGTATCATATGTTCCCCATGTATGCATGTTTCCTTGAATTTTACCAGCTTCAGTCATCATTAATGACTTCATAGTATTTTTCACAGTATCAGCATGACAAATACCACATGTTTTATCAGCAACCCACATAGAACCTGGATCTCTAACAAATTCAGCTAATCCACCTGCATGACCTGCAGGAGCACCTTTGTGAGCACCTTTTACAGTACCGTCTTCAGGATTACCACCATGACAAACAACACATCCCCCTGTGTCGCCAATGCCTTGGCCCATTGCCATTATTTGTTGCATCATATCTGATTTGGTATCTCTAATTGATTCTATGCCTTTATGACATTTAATACATGAGTCACCACCAGATACTGCTTCCATTTCTGCCATACCTTTTGAGTGTTCAGCCCCAAAAAGTGTAGAAAATGAAAGTACCGATGCAAATAATGCAATCTTAGCAATTTTACACACTAAGCTTTTCATCTCGTCTCCTTTAAATTATTGGGCTCTAAACCCAATTATTGAAAAGTTTAACAAAGTAAAGTGCTTCCAAAGTGCCAATTTATAATTTTCATACTAAAAAATTACAATTATTTCATTATTGATTCAAATCAATTTTTTTTAGAATAAAAAAGTATAGAGTATAAAAAAGTGCGACAAAAACACTTATATTTTACAAAGGCAATAAAAATGAAAAAATTATTATTTCTTCTATTTATGATTATATCGTGCTTAAGCGCTGAAGATGAATGGAAAAAAGGTTTAGACTGGCAACATGAATTTGATGAAGCAGTACAGCTTGCAAATTATCATAATAAACCAATTTTTATGTTTTTAGAATCAAGAACTTGTTTTTATTGTCCCAAATTAAAAGAAGAAATTTTTAATCAAAAAGAATTTCAAGAAAAAATAAAAAAATATTTTATACCAGTAATATTAGATAATTCATTAGATGCTGATTCGGATGTAGAAAATACAGGACAATGTCCTCCAAGACTAACTGTATCTATGACACCTGCAATATATTTTATGGGACCAAATGAAGAGAAGTTATCAAGAAAAGGCAAAAAACATATGATTATTTATGGAATGTGGGACCTTAAACAGATGTTAGAGTGGATGGATGATGCCATTAAAAAATTTGAAAAACTTCATGGAGCTAAATATGATTTTAAAAAATAAAACTACACTGCTATGTATAGTAATTCTTATGCTTTCATTTACAAATTTAAATGCAGCTAAAAAAAGAGGTGCTTATGCTACAAAAAATATTATTGGACAAAGCTTTTATTTAAAAGCATGTTCTTCTTGCCATGGAGAGGGTAGTCGTGGTGGAAATATGGCTTCAATTAGAGAATGGAAAGAGCTATTTGCAAAGAATGCTTTTGAACTAAAAGATTTACATACAGACGATGAAGAAACACTATTAGTAATTGAGTATTTTAACTCAGATGAGTTCCAAATCCAAAAAGTAGATTTATTGGATTTTTTACAAGAATTTGCATATGATTCAGAGAATATTCCTACTTGTAATTAAGATTTACTTATGGTAATTATAAGCAAATATAAGTGTATAATAAAAGAAAAATTACAAATAGTGACTAAGGAGTTACATGAAAATTTTACTTTTAGAGGACGATAACTTTATCTGTGAATCTATAAAAAGTTATTTTGAACTAGATGGAAATAAGGTAGATTTTTTTAATGATGGAGAAGAATTATTAGACAATGCAATTCTTACAAATTATGATATATTTCTTTTTGATATTAATACTCCAAAAAAAAATGGTTTTGAAACATTAAAAGCCATTAGAGACGATGGAATAAGTACTCCTGCAATTTATTTAACTGCACAAAGTGATATTGAACATGTAAAACAAGGTTATGCTTTAGGCTGTAGTGATTATGTTCGAAAGCCTTTTATTTTAGATGAACTAGAACTTAGAATCAACCAAATTTTACATAAAGATTTAGACTCTGACAATGTAAAAATAACAGAATCTTATAGCTTTAATTTGTGCTCAATGCAATTAGCTTTTGAAGGTGAGAGCATAGATTTAAAACAACAAGAAAAAGATTTATTATATATTTTAGTAAAAAATATAGGAAATATCGTAAGTCCTAGTATTATAAAAGATTATGTTTGGGATGAAAAAGATGTTTGTGATAATACCCTAAGAACTCAAATAAAAAAAATTAGAACTAAACTAAAAGAAAATTTTATTGTTAATATTAGAAACTCTGGTTACAAGATAGAAAAGAATGCTTGAGATAAATAAACTATCTAAAGAAAATAGAAACTTTGGAATTAAATTATTTTTCTCTTATATAGTTTTTACAGTTTTATTAATAGCTTCTATTACTGCAATTCATATTTATTTTTCTCAAGATCTAGTAGCTAATAAATTTCAGAGAGAAGTAAAATTACAAAGTGGAGAAAAAAAAGATAAATTTGATAAGTTTTTCCAATCAAAAAAAGATGAATTACAAGCCATTGCAAAGAATGAATACTTTCTTAATTATGTAGAAGAGGGCTCATATAAATACTATATTGATTTACTTTTATTAACAATAATGGAATCAAATAAAGATTATATGCAAATTAGATATATAAATGAGAAGGGTTTTGAAGTACTAAGATTTGATAGAGAAAAACACTCAAAAGAACCATATAAGTCTAAAACACTACAAAATAAATCAAATAGATATTACTTTAAAAATGTATCAAAAATGAAAAATAAAGATGTTTGGTTCTCAGATATTGATTTAAATGTAGAACATGGACATATAGAAGTGCCAAATAAACCAGTTATTCGAGTAGCAACTCCAATGTTTATAAAAAATAAATTTAAAGGTATTTTAATTGTTAATATCTTTATGCAAGAACTACTTGAAAGTATTACAAACTCTGCTTTATATGATATTTATTTAGTTAATAGCAATGGATATTATTTAAGACATAAAAATAGTGAATTTAACTGGTCCTTTTATAATTCTAAAAAAAGAGTATCTGATGACTTTAGTGATGAACTTGTGAATAAAATAAAAAATGAAGATAAAAACTTTGTATTTCATAAGAATATTTTTGTACAACCTTTATATTTAAATAAACAAAAAATATCAATGATAATGCTTGAAAAAGACGAATCTATTGAACAAGTTGAAAATAACAACAATACTATGATTATTACTATTTTAATTTTTGCAACTCTAATGTCAATACTATTTACATTTCTTTTTACAAGAGTACCAAAGTCACTTTTTGAGTTTGCCGTAGCTCAATCAGATGAATTACATGATTTAGCAACAAATTTAGATAATAAAGTAATTTTAAAAACTCTAGAAGTAGCAAAAAAAGATAGATTATTACAAAACCAAAGTAAACTTGCAGAACTAGGAGATATGATTGGTAATATCGCTCATCAATGGCGACATCCTTTAACAAGATTATCACTAACTTTACAAAATCTAAGAGCTTATAAAAGAAAAAATAGAATGAGTGATGAAATGTTTGATGAAGCATTAGAAAATTCACTATATCAAATCGAATTTATGTCTACAACAATTGATAACTTTAAAAACTTTTATAAAAAAGATGAAGAAAAATCTGATTTTATTGTGAAAGAATCAGTTGATAATGTACTTAATATTATTGGAGCAGTTCTTGAACATAGCAATATTAAATTACATATTGAATCAAAAGAAGAAATCACAATACACGGAAACAAAAATGAGTTCTCACAGGTTCTAATGAATCTTATAATTAATGCTAAAGATGCAATAGATGAGAATAAAATTGAAAATGCAAAAATAGATATTATTATAGAAAAAGAAGAAGAGAAAATTAAAATCATTGTTAAAGATAATGCAGGAGGTGTTCCTTCTTGTTTAATAGAAGAGATATTTAATCCTTACTTTACTACAAAAGAAGATAAAGGAACAGGAATTGGTCTTTATTTATCAAAAGCAATTATTGAAGATAAATTAAATGGTAAATTAACAGTACATAATGACGAAAATGGTGCTGTATTTACCATTTATATATAGAAGGGTATTTATGTTAGGAAAAAAGTTTTTATGTAGTTCTATACTTTGTTTTAGCACTTTATTTGCAAATGATTGTAGTCCTTACTACAATCCGGACAAGTTCTATGAAACGCCAGAGTATTTACAAGAGTTAATGGATACAAGTCTAAAAGGAAAAACACTTTTTGGCGAAGTATCTGAATATAAAAGTTTAAACTTCACAAAAGATTCAAGTAATAAATATACTAATAAATCAATAAAACTAAAAGATTATAAATTCCCAAAACAAAGTGGTTTATATAGTTATAAAATAAAAAATAAACATATTGATGAAATAGAAATAGCAACTGTAAATTTATATAGATATACAGATGTAGAAATTGCAGAAGAAATAAACAATGATTTTGAGGGTTTTTGGTCAGATTGGATTGAAGATGGATATGAAATGCAATTAGTTCCTGAGCAAATTTTATTAAAATATAATGATAAGTATTTTACTTTTTCTGTATTTATTTATGGAGTAAAAGGTGATACAACTAGACTAGAAGGTACAAGTATTAAATACTGGATGAAAGATTATACAATCCAAGTTAATGAATATATAGAGTGCTCAAAAAAGAAGAAGTAATTTAATTACTTCTTCTCAAAGATAAATAGATGTTTATCTAAATTCTCAAAATAGTATGTTTTTACTTCAAAAATATTTGTATCTCTTTTTTCAAAATCATAAAGTTCTATTTCGTGTAAACCTTTTGAAAAGAGGGTAGTTTTTAAAGTTTCTAATTCTTTTGAATTATGTTTAATTAATTGGAAAAAATCACCCTTTGTTTCATCCCATAACTCTTTTATTATATCAGTGCCTAGAAAGTCTCTAAAGGCTTTATTTATACAATACAGTTGTTTATGTATGAAAGTCACAATATACACAGGTGAACTATCTATAATCTCTTGCATTAAGTTGTTTTGCTCTTCAAGTTCTTTTATGTGAGAAGAGAAGTTTGATTCATTCTTATTTATATTTTCACTAAGATTTAATTTATAACCATAATTTCTTTTATGTAAAATCAAATCATTATTAGTTTTCTTCCTAATTCTATTTATAATAGTTCTTACACTTGTTTGACTTTGTAATTGCAAAATACCTACTAAAGTATTTGTATTTACATAATTTTGTGAGTTTATTGCATTTAATAGGGCAAACTCTTGCAGAGTTAATTTAATATTTTCTTCATTTGTTTTTATAGTTTTTGATTCAAAATTTAATATCATTTCATCATTGAGTTCAAGAGTTTTTTCTTTTTTGTCTTTAATTAAAAACTTTATCCATGAAATTAATTCATTTGAAGAAAAGTTTGTTTTTAAAAAGTATGGGAAATCATTTTGTAAACATAAAGTTATCTCTTCATCATTATTTACAATAAAAAGTAGTTTAGAATATTCTTTTCTATTTTTATATGATAAAAGTGATGTTTTACTAAGCGTAGAAGCGTCTATAAGCCAAAAATCTACTTCTTGGATATGAATAGACTCATTCATATCCAAAGAAGTAAATATAGTGTTTGCTTTGTTTATAATATCTTTATTATTGGAAACTATTTTATAATTCATAGTTTAAAGTATATCAACTATTATGGTTCTTGTCTAGTTGCTGTAATTACTAATTCTCTAATACAAACATTTTGTGGTTGGTTATATACAAATTCAATTGATCTTGCAATATCTTCAGGAACAATAACACCATTCATAGATTCTTTCCAAGCTTCATAACCTTTGATAATCTCTTCGCTAGTTGTATGAGATAATAATTCAGTTTCAACAGCACCAGGAGCAATTGTGATAACTCTAACATCATTTGCAGCTACTTCTTCTCTTACGTTTTCACTAATTGCATGAACTGCAAATTTAGTACCACAATAAGCAGCGTGGGCTGGGAATGTTTTTTTACCTGCAACAGATGAAATATTTATAATAGTTCCACCTTTTCGCTCTTTCATATCTGGTAACACTGCTTGCATTGCATTTAATACAGCCATTACATTTAAGTCATACATTTTTTGCCACTCACTAATATCTTGAGTATCAATAGAACCTAATAACATTGCTCCCGCATTGTTTACTAAACAAGCAGTTTTTCCGTAAACTTCTTCTGCATTTTTAATAGCTACTCTTAGTGCATCAAAATCTGTAACATCTACTTTTGCACAAATCGCATTTGGTAAATTTAATGCTTCAAGTTTTTCAATTCTTCTTGCAATTAATAAAAGAGGGTGTCCTGCATTTGAAAATGCTTTTGCAGTAGCTTCACCAATTCCTGAGCTTGCACCTGTTATTACTATTAGTTCTTTCATTATTAATCCTTAAATATTTTATATAAAGAATTATAATTTATTATACGTTTCAAAAACGTTTCAAAAAATTTAGATTATTGTTTGGGAAGGAAGAGAGGAGTTAAAGGTAAAAACCTAAGAATTACTTCTTAGGTTTTTGGTTTTCTTCGTGACAGATAGAATCTTTTAAATCACGTTTTCTATAAGCTACTAGTATTGTTATAATCACTAATGATGTAAGTACGTAAGCCCATGTAGGAATTGGTACAGGATCTCCTGTAGCATATGAATGCATTCCTGATAAATAGAAGTTTACTCCTAAATATGTCATTAAAATTGTAGAGAAAGCTAATAATGCAGATACTACTAAAGTAAATGGATTATTAAGTTTTTTAACAAATCTCATATGGATAACTAAAACATAAACAACAATTGATACGTATGCCCATGTCTCTTTTGGATCCCATCCCCAGTATCTACCCCAAGACTCGTTAGCCCAGATACCACCAAGGAAGTTACCAATTGTAATTGCGGCAACACCAATAATAAGAGCAATTTCAGTAATTGCTGCAATATTTTTGATTGTTTCATCTAAATGTGGTCTAGATGGACTTCTAAAGATAAATAAGATTAATGCTAAGTAAGAAATTACAGCAGCTAATCCAAAGAATCCATAAGATGCAGTTAAAATTGATACGTGAATTGTTAACCAGTAAGATTTAAGTACTGGAACTAAGTTCGTAATTTGTGGATCAATACCTGCTAAGTGTGCAGTAAACATGAAAATACCACCAACAATAATAGCGGCACTTAGTGCAAGTAATGATTTTCTAAAGAACATAACCCCTGCAAACACAGCAGACCATGAAATATATAACATTGATTCATAAGTATTAGACCAAGGAGCATGTCCGGCTACCACCCATCTGAATCCCATACCAAAGGTATGTACTGCAAACAGCAATGATAAAATTATAAAGAAGAACACAGTAGTTTTTCTTGGTTGGATCTTTGGATTAAATACTACAATAAATGCAGCAATTAACATAATAAGACCAAAGATAATATATGCAACAGTTAATTTAATAAAGATATCTAATTCATTAAAATAGATTTCATTATTTACTTCTGTTTTACTTAAGATTACATCAGCTCCAACTTTTTCTTGGTATAAAGCAATCATATCTACAAATTTATTAGCTTCTTGCCAATCCATTTGGATTACAGCGTTAATAAAACCTCTAGTCATTGCTTCAACAGCTGGTTGACTTTTCCCTGTAAAAGTTTTCATCGCGTCTAAAGGTGTATGCCATGTATTAGCAGTATCTCTAGGTTTTGGGAAGATATTAAATAAGTTACCATTAAATGTTGCATAAACAATATTTAATTTTTCATCTAATTTTATAATATCTTTTTCGTATGTTCCTCTATCTGTTGGTTTAGACATAGAAGCTTTTTCAGCCTCTTTGCTTAGTACATACGTACCATCAACAAATACTTCAGAGAATGCAATTAATTTTCTCTCTTTTTCAATTCCTAAAAAGTTTTTTAGTTTTGGAGTTTTAATTTTAATGATTTTTAAATCTCTCCAAATTTCTGGTCTAGATAATAAACCTAAAACAATTTGATCTGAGTTCATTCCAAATAAAGATTTTTTACCACTTAACTTCATGATAATTTCTCTATTTAAAGTAGAAACTGGTTTCATTCTTCCTGATTGACTTTGTGTTACTAATCTAGAGAATTTCTCAGCAGTTTCTAATGAACCACTTTTGAATTTATTTAAATATTCAACAGTTTGTTGTGCTTTTGTTTGCTCGTTTACTTGTTCATTTGCTTCTAATGAAGTTGAACCAAAAGCGATAAAACATGCTACAGCAATTGATGCTAGGTTTCTTGAACTTACATATTTAGTTAATTTCCAGAATCTAGATTTTTTATCGAAGAAATTCAGGAATAAACCTAAAGTTAATAAGAAATATCCTAAGTATGTTGGCCATTTTCCTGGGTCATTATTAACAGATAATACAGTTCCTGTTTCATCTGGGAAATATGAACTTTGGAAAAATAAGAAGTTTCCTTCATGTAATGTTTTGTTCATGAAAATTCTATAATCATAAGATTTACCATTCTCTTTAGTAACTGTAACTTCAGATGCATAAGATGATGGTGACATACTTCCTGGGTATCTATCTAGTTGGAAGTCGTTTAAAGTAATTCTAAATGGTAAAGTTAAAACTTTTGAACCATATTCTAAAGCAACAATAGTATCTCCAAAAGATAAATCTCTTCTAATACTTTTTTGTCCTCTTTTACCTGGTAATTTAATCTCTTTAGTCTCACCATTGTGTGAAACATCCAAAGTTAACATTCCCATAGAGGCATTTCCATTTTTAGCTAACATATAATTTTTATATTTTAAGTTAACTTCTTTTTCACCAAAAAGTACTTTGTTCTCAAAGTCATTTACTGTTGTAAAAACTGTAGTAAATTCTTTTTGATACTCTTTGTAGTATGTTTTGCCCTTGTCTTTAATAGTAATTTGTAAGTATGGCTCAAGAGAAATCATTCTATTTTCAGTTGTACCTTCTTTGATTTGCATGATACCTTCGTATCCTACATATCTAGTAACACCTGCACCTATTAAAATTACAACAAATGAGATGTGAAATATAAATCTAGGTTTGTTTTTCCACATTTTATATTTAAATATTATACCTGTCATATTAATGGTAGTTAACACTAATATTACTTCGTACCAAATTGTGTTATATACTAAAACTCTAGCCGAGGAAGTACCAAAATCATTTTCAATAAATGTGGCATAACCAGCTCCGATTGCTAAAATAGCAAGTAAGATTAATGTAGTCTTAAAAGAAAATAAGACACTTGTAGTTTTCAAAAAAAATCCTTTTCTCAAAATTGAACGTAATTATATTCATAAGTGGTTAACTTATCGTTAACGAGCAATTATTTTTCATATTATAATAAATGATTGTGCTTTATAAGTGCTAGTTATGTGCAGTTATATTCCGAAGTATAACAAAATATAGTTTTTAATTCCATTGATTTAAGATAAGATTTTATGTATTCAACCTATAATTACGTCATGGATTTAGAAACATTACAAAAAAAGAAAAACGATTGTCGAGAATGGAAAAATGTACAACCTTGGTATGAGCAAATAAATAAGGCTCGTGAAATATCAAAAGGTGAACTTTCATTGGATTTTGGGGACTGGTTTACAGTTGGAAAAAGAGAAGACATCTCTCAAGAAGAGTATGACTTAATTGAAGAAACTGCAAAAGCCTTAATACCATGGAGAAAAGGACCATTTAATTTATTTGGTTTAGAAATTGATTCTGAGTGGCAAAGTAATATAAAATATAATTTAATTAGACCGCATTTTAATCTAAAAGATAAACTTGTTGCAGACATTGGATGTAATAATGGATATTACATGTTTAGAATGCTTGAAGATGAACCTAAAAAAATGGTAGGCTTTGATCCTTCTGCTTTAACATTACATCAATTTGAATTTGTTAATCACTTTGTAAAAGCTGATATTGAATATGAAATGTTAGGTGTTGAGCACTTAGAATTCTATGATCATAAATTTGATTTCATTTTTATGTTAGGGGTTTTATATCATAGACCAGATCCAGTTGGAACTTTAAAAGCACTTGCAAAAGGTTTAAATTCAAAAGGTGAAATTTTAATTGATACTTTTATGATTGATGGGGATGAAGAATTATGTCTTACACCAAATAAAAGATATTCAAAAATACCTAATATTTATTTTATTCCTACAATTCCAGCCTTAGAAAACTGGCTAAGTAGAGCAGGGTTTGAAGATATTGAAGTTATTGCAACAACTGTAACAACTAATGAAGAACAAAGAAAAACAAAATGGTCTTTTGATCAGAGTTTAGAGGATTTCTTAGATCCTGAAGATAGTAGTAAAACTATTGAAGGTTATCCAGCTCCAAAAAGAGTTTATATGAAAGCTAGGAAAAAACAATAGAATTAAAATAATTCTATTGTATCTTCATCTTTAAGTTCACTGTGTTTAAATAAGATACTTCTACCTTTATTTTTTGCTTCATAAAGAGCAATATCAGCATTTTTTATTGCATCTGTAATTGTATCATCTGAATTTGCTTTAAATATTTCAAAACCAATACATACAGTCTTTTTAAGAGTTTGTTTAGTCTCTTCATTAACTAATATCTTAATTTTTGCAAAATCATTAATTATTTTTTCTGCTACATCTGTTGCATTATATTCACTTGAATTACTGATAATTGATACTAAAAACTCATCAGCATTTAATCTAGCAACCATATCAAATTCATTAATGTTACTATGAATAACTTTTGCAAGTTCAATTAATAGTTTATCAGATACATCATAATCAAATTCATCAATTACAGCTTTGAAATGATCAATTCCAATCATTAAAAAATAAATTTCATTTTGTTTATTATTAGAAATAGTTAAATGTTTTGTTAAATTATCAATTAAATAGTTTCTATTATAAACTTTTGTTACAGAATCTAAAGAAGATGATTCTATAAAATTCTTTTTTAGAATACCACTTTGAATAATTGGTGATATTTGAAAAAAAGCAGCTTCAATAGTTTCATATTTAGCTTGAAGTACTTGATAGTGTACATTAGATGTGGCACAAAAAGATACTGTAGCATTAATATTTGTATGTGTATTGATAATAAAGAAATATGATTTATCATCATCTAAATAGAATTCTTCACCTTCTACATATATTTCTTCTCTTGAATTTGTATTAATATCAAATAATGCAAAAGTCAAATTATCTATATTAAACTCTTTATGTAACCAAGAGTAAATATCTTCACCCATTTGTTTTATATTTGTCGAGAACTGTAACTGTTCATATAATGAAAAGATACTCTCTAATGATTTGTAATCATCTTCACTATGGGCAGCTTTTTTAATAAGTTCTAATATTTTATGTTTCATAATTTTTGCCTAAAAAAAATCTATACTATTTGCATCTTCTTCAATATATTTGAAGCTTTTGCTTCTTCCCAAATTTTTTGCTTCATATAAAGCAATATCTGTTTTTCTAATAATATCATCTATCTCTAAAGCATCATCGGGGAATACAGTAATTCCTGCACAAATAGTCTTTTTAAGTACTTGCTCTGTTTGTTTATTTACTAACACTTTTTCTTCACTGAAATTATTAATAATTTTTTCAGATATCATTATAGCATTATCAGTATTAATAATATTCATTAAAATAACTAAAAATTCATCTCCATCAATTTTAACAACTATATCAGAAGATCTAACTGTTGTTTTTAGAATATCAGCTAAGGCTTTAAGTACTTTATCTCCTACATTGTAGTCAAATTCATCAATTACTGCTTTAAATTGATCAATACCAATTTTAAGGAATGCAACTTTTTTTGACTCACGATTTGAAATATTTAGAATATTTCCAGCGTAGTTATCAAGATAATGTCTATTATAAAGTCCTGTTACATTGTCAATTAATGTTAAATCATTTAATGTCTCATTTAAAAGTCTAATAAAAATAGTTTGTGAGAAAACTTGTAAAGCCAAGTCTAATACACATCTGTTTTCTATTAAATAACTCTCATCTTCATATGAACAAATAACTTTTATTTTAGTATTTTCATTTTGAATTAACTCAAAAATATTGTGCTCTTCTACATCAATATTTTTTACAGAAGCAAAAATAACCTCTTCTGATCTTTCGTCTACTCTTATAACTGAGATAATTATATCTGTGATCTTAAACTCAAGTTTAAGGTACTCTAAAATTGTATTACATGTATCTTCTATCGTTTTAGTATTCTTTAAATTTAAATTTTGTTTCGCAATAATTTCACAAACTTCGCTCATATAAGTAACCCTTTAAATATAACTTTCCCATTGTTTTAGTGATGGTAGCTCACTTTTAAGTGTTGTTTTTTCTCCATGTCCTGGATAGACATGAAAGTTAGTCTCTTCCCATTGAAGTATTTTACTTAAACTTCGTTTCATTAGCGTAGCATCTGAGTTAGGAAAATCAAATCTTCCAATAGTTCCTTTAAAAATAAAGTCACCTGAGAACAAATGTTCATTGATTTGAATTACAGAACATCCAGGAGTATGACCAGGGAAATGATGAAATTTTATTTGTATGTTTTCTATTTCAATCGCTTCATCTGGTTCAATTAAAACGTCAGCACATGATGCTGGCATTCCCATTCCATAAGGATCTTTTTCTAACATAAAATTATCATCTTTTGGAGTATAAATTTTTAAATTATATTCATCTTGAACTTCTTTATTAGACCATACATGATCAAAATGACCATGTGTATTAAGTATCGCAACAGGATTTGTTACATTTTGTTTTATCCATCTTAATGCACCTACACCAGGATCGATAATAAAATCTTTATTTTCAATTGTAACTATATAACAATTTGTTTGATAATCGCCCATTGGCTGAACTTTTATATCCATTTTAAAGCCTTTTCGCTAAAATTCAAATATTATATCAGAACAGAGGTTATGAATGGATTATTTTTTTATGCTTGAAGAAGTACTATTAACAAAAAGACCAGAGGAAAAGATCGAGAAATTCAATATTTTCTACGAAAAATTTTTAAATAATGAATTACAATTTAATAACGAACATATTGCTTGTGAGTTAATTGAACCATCTTATGAAAGTTATTTAGATATTGTAAAACCAACTGCTTTACCTAAAATCAAAAATTTTAATACAGATGAAGGTAAAAAGTACTTATTACATACAATTTTACATATTGAATACTCAGCAATTGATTTAGCTTTAGATGCAGCACTTAGATTTAAAAATAAACCAGATCAGTATTATAAAGATTGGTTAGAAGTTGCAGACGATGAAATTAGGCACTTTTTAATGTTAGAAGAGTTATTAGGTGAATTAGGTGGGAAATATGGAGATTTCCAAGTACATAAGAATTTATTTGAAGCAATGCAAGAAACTCCAGAGTTTTTAAGAAGAATGGCAGCAGTTCCTAGATATTTAGAAGCAAATGGTTTAGATCAAAATCCAAAAATCATGGAAAAACTAAAATCTAATAATGATCCATTTAATAGAAAAATTTTAAAAGCTTTAGAAATAATCTTAGAAGAAGAGGTTGATCACGTTACAAAGGGTGATGTTTGGTACAAATATGCTTGTGATTTAGAGAATCTTCCTTATGATAGTACTTACCTAGAAATTATTGAAGATGTATTTCCTGGTTCAACAAAAAGAAAAATGGACTTAAATTTCGAAGCTCGAAAAAAAGCCGGTTTCTCTTGTGATGTTTTAAAAGTACTATCTAAAAAAAGTGATTGTGTTTAAAAATATTTAATCTATCCTAACAACGGAAGCCCTCTCTTTGATGGCTTCTAAAAATCTACAAACAACTTTACTCCCATAAACTTTATTGTTTACAATTCTCTATAATTAACACTCAAATTCTTCCAATCTATACAAGCACACTAACTTGTCTATACAAGATGTAATCGCTGTGTAATCTTACTCTTTTATACTTCCTTCATCAAACTTGTATAGACAAGTAAAGGAGTTTAATTGAAACGTGTAGAAAAACCTATGTACGTAAAACTATATGAAGAAATATTAAAAAACATTGAAAATAAAAATTACAGTACTTCTGAAAAATTACCTTCAGAAAATGTATTTGCTACAACTTTTGATGTAAATCGACATACAGTAAGACAAGCATTATCAATGCTTAAAGATGAAGGTTATATCTACACAAAAAAAGGAAAAGGAAATTATATTTCTAATATTAAAGTGCCTTATTCAATTTCTGATAAAAGCTCTTATACTTCAAAAATATTAGATTTAGGATATGAGCCTAAAACAAAATTTTTAGGTGCAGATATTATTGAACCTACAAATGAAATTGCACAAAACCTTGGTTTAAATAAAAATTTAAAAGTAATAGAGTTAAGACTTTTACGTTATGCAAATGATTTACCAATATCTGTTTCATACTCATATTTTGATGCTTATATTTATAGAGAAATTATTAACAACTTAGATTGTAAACCATTCTCTTTATACAAAGTATTAGAAAAATGCTACCCAAATTTAGAAATCACAAAAGTCTCAACAGTTTTTGAATCACATACATCAACAAATGAATTAAGTGAATTATTAATGATGCCATCAAACTCACCAATATTAGCAGCTAGTACATTATCAAAAGATCAAGATGGAAATTTTGTTGAATACGGTACCTCTTTTTTTAGAGGCGACACATGTAAAATCAAAGTAGATTTAGTTTAAAAGGAAAAGTAATGATAAAAATGAAGAAATTAACTTTAGGTTATAAAAAAGAGAAGATTTTAAATGACATTGATTTAAAAGTAAAAAAAGGTGAATTCATTGGAATTATTGGAACTAGTGGAGCTGGGAAATCAACACTATTAATGTCTCTAACTGGTGGAATCAAAGTATTTGATGGGAAATTTGAAGTTTTAGATTATGACTTAAATAACATCAAAAAGAAAAACTTAATCAAATTAAGAGAACAAATTGGTGTAATTTTCCAAGGTTACAACCTAGTAGATAGATTAAGTGTATTAGACAATGTTGTAAGTGGAATGTTAAAAGATATTCCTGTATCACGAGCAATTTTAAAATTATATAAAGACAAGGAGATAAAAAAAGCAAAAGAGTATATGGACATAGTTGATATTACAAAACATTCACTAAAAAGGTGTGATGAACTTTCGGGAGGCCAAAGACAAAGAGTAGCAATTGCTAGGGCTTTAGCCGCTGAACCAAAGATTATCTTAGCAGATGAACCAGTTTCAGCACTTGATCCAAAAAGTGCAAAAAAAGTTATGGGTATTTTGAAGAAGGTAAATGAAGTTTATGGAGTAACCGTAATCGCAAACCTTCATCACTTGGAGTACGCAAAAGAGTACTGTGACAGAATCATTGGTGTGAATAATGGATCAGTAGTTTTTGACGACAACAGCGATCAACTAACAGATAAATTAGTTGAAAAAATTTATACAGTAAATAATTAAGGGATAAAAATGAAACTTATTAAGAATATTACAGTAGCAACACTTGCTTTGACTTTAGGTACAACTTCTATGATGGCACAAGAAAAATGGCCAGAAAAATTAACTTTTGGTGTAATTCCAGTAGCTGGTTCTACTTCAATGAAAGAGAACTTTGGTCCATTAACTGATTATATATCTAAACAATTAGGTATTAAAGTTGAAATGAAACTAGCAGGGGATTACACTGGAATTATTACTGGTATGCAACATAATCATATTGATGTAGCTTACCTTGGACCTAAATCTTATGTAGAAGCACACAAAAGAGCAAATGCAGAAGCTTTAGTTGTTGAAGTTGATGGAGAATCAGGACTTCCTGGTTATAGAGGAACAATTATTACAAAAAAAGGTTCAGGTCTTAAATCTTTAGCAGATATCAAAAACAAAACTTGGGCATTTACTTCTTCTCAATCTACATCAGGAACTTTAGTTCCAACTGTAATGTTTTCAAAAGCTGGTATCAATCCAAAAGATTACTTTAAAAAAGTAGTATATTCAGGTGGACATGAAGCTTCTATTCTTTCTGTAAAAGCTGGAAAAGTTGATGCAGCATCTACAAATAACTTAGACTTTAATAGAGGTTTAGGCAGACACTGGAATAAAGACCAATTTAATGTAATTTGGACTTCAGATTTAATTCCAGGAGCACCAGTAGCAGCTAGAGGAGATTTACCTTCGTCTTTAAAAATGGCATTAAAAGGTGCATTTTTATCTTATAACGATCCAGAAGGATTAAAAAGATTAAAAAATAAAGGCTTCATCAAAGGTGATGATTCAGTTTATGATTCAGTAAGAGAATTAATCAAATTAAAAAAACAATTAAAAAATAAAAAATAAATATCTAAATAAACAGGCTTAAGGGCCTGTTTTAAAAGGAAAAGTAATGAACATAGAAGAAATAAGGGATAAAAGTAACCCATTTTCATTTTCAAAATCAGTTGTAATTGTAATATTTTTATTAATTTTTATTCAAAGCTGGAAAGACACAGAAATGAGTGTTGTTTCACTAATTGATGGGTGGCATTATATGATGGAATATATTGCAGGTAATCCAGAAATAGAGAATAGTGGATTCTTCCCACCAAATTTAAATAGTGATGATTTAATGACTTATGCTTTATCTATGCTAGAAACAATTCAAATGGCAATTATTGCATTGATTCTATCAATTATCGTGGCAGTTCCATTGTCATATATGAGCTCAAGAAATATAATAAACATTTTAATACCAGGGAAATCTCCTATTCATGAGTTTACAAAAAGTGTGATATATGGAAGTGCTACCTTTGTTGCAAATGTATTTAGATCAATTAATGAAATCATTTGGGCAC
This sequence comes from Poseidonibacter lekithochrous, assembly GCF_013283835.1. Classification (GTDB taxonomy): domain Bacteria; phylum Campylobacterota; class Campylobacteria; order Campylobacterales; family Arcobacteraceae; genus Poseidonibacter; species Poseidonibacter lekithochrous. The sequence goes on from NZ_CP054052.1 coordinate 1,837,251, forward strand.
TAATATTTGTATCTGCAGTTGGACTTGGACCAATGGCAGGAATATTAGCTTTAGGAGTACATACAGCAGGAGTTTTAAGTAAATTATTAAGTGAAGGAAATGAATCAATTGATCCAGGACCTGTAGAAGCACTAACAACAACTGGTGCTGGGTTTATTAAAGTATTAATTTACGCAGTAATTCCTCAAACAATGCCTCATTTTGTATCTATGTGTTTATATAGATTTGAAAGCGATGTTAGATCTGCTTCAATTTTAGGATTTGTTGGAGCTGGTGGTATTGGTTTTTATCTATTTGATAAGATGAGAGCTTTTGAAAATGGCGATGTTTGTACAATTATTATTGTTATTGTATTGACAGTTTGGGGATTAGACAAAGTAAGTGCAATTATTAGAAAAAGGTTTATATAAATGAAAAGAGAAGATATTAATTCATTAGCACAATTAGTTGCAAAAGCTGAATTAAAAAAATTATATACAAAAATAAATGAAAAACATTCTATTAAAGTTTTAACTGCTCCAACTGAACAAACATTACTTGTTCCTGTAAAAGACCCAATTTCAGGCGGTGAGTTTTATGCGGGAGAAGTTCTTGTAACATCAACTATTGTATCTGTAGATAATATAAAAGGTTGGTCAATGGTTATGGATTCAAATAATAAACTATCTCTTTATACTGCGGTTTTAGATGCGAGTTTTGAAGCAAATATTTTTAAAGATGAAATAAAAACTTTACTAAAAAGTGCTAAAAAAGCTGAAGAAAAAGCCAATAAAGAACAAAACAAAAAAGTGAACTCAACTAGAGTTTCTTTTGATTTAATGTAAGGTAATTAAATAATGAATACAGTTGATATAGAAAAATTAAATAGAGATAATTTTAGAGCAATGATGAATGTGTTATCAATGCCAGGAAGTGTTGAAAAAGTTGAGTCATTATTTGATTCTGATTTATTAGCAATTGCAAATACACTTCTATATTCAGAGGTTTCTTTTAATTATGAAGGGAAAGAGGAATTTGCACTAATTGAAGCAATTACAAATTCAAAAGAGAATGATTTAGAAAATGCAGACTATATTTTTTGTGATGAGATTAGCGAATTTGCATTTAATAAAGGAAAAGTAGGAACTTCAAAAGATCCTGAATTTTCAGCAACATATATTTTCAAATGCAAAAACTTCAAAGGTCAAAAAATAAAACTAACTGGTCCTGGAATTAATAAAGAAAAAATTGTTTCTTTGCCAGTAGATAAGTCTTTTGTAAACTTTTTCAATGAAAAGAATTCATATTTTCCTTTAGGAAATGAAGTTTTCTTTTTAAACAAAAATAGCGAAATAACTGCAATTTCTAGAACAACAAAAATGGAGATAATCTAATGGCATATTATGCAATAAAAGGCGGAGAAGAGGCTATTAAAAACTCATTAGATTTTTATGCTGATTTAACAAATAGCGCTGATGAATTAGAAGATGAAGTATTAATTAAATCATTGACTTTTTCAATTGACAGAGTTATGAGTGAAGGTTCGTTATATTCAAAAAAACTAGCTGCTAGGTCTATTAAAAGAAGTGCCGGAGATTTATTAAATGCATCTTTCTTTTTAAGAGCACACAGATCTTCTTGTCAAAGAATCGGTATTTCTAGAACTATAGACATAAATAAAATGAGATTATCGAGAAGAATTTCTTCAGCTTTTAAAGATATTGAAGGAGGGCAATTATTAGGGCCTTCAAATGATTATGAAATCAAATTATTAGTTGATTTAAAAAATGAAGATGTAAATATTGAAGAGTATTCAAGTAAAGATTGTGTTATTAAATCTGCTTTATCTCCACTAAGAGATGATGATTTAATCAAAAAACTTCCAAAAGAAGAAAAGATTTGGGATGTTACAAGAAATTATCCAAGTGCGCCATATCCAAGATCGGCAGTCCTTCAAGTAATGAGTAGAGCTGAAACTGGCTCATTATTATGTGTAGGATACACAACTATGAGAGGTTATGGGGATATTCACCCAACTATTGGAGATTTGAGAATTGGTGAACTTGATATTGATTTCACTCATCCCTTTACAAAAAAAGATGTAAAAGTTGGAAGTATTGAAGCTACTGCTGTTGAGTGTGTTGGTACATTTAATCAAGATGAAAATGGTGATACAAAACTAACTACTGGTTTTGGATTTTGTTTTGGGAAGAATGAAACAAAAGCTATTTCTATGTCTATGATTGATTTATCTTTGTATAACACACATTATTCAGTTGGTGGAGAGCATATTATTGCAGCTGATTTTGACATGATTATGCATCACTTAGATGGAATTGAGTCATTTGGTATGACAAATCACTTTAAATTACCTCATTATGTTACTTTCCAAACTGATTATCAGATTTTTAAATCGGCTCAAAAGTATTCAAATGACAAAAAAGGAGATGCAAAATGAGATATGCATTTTTAGATGAAGAAGCAAAAAAAGAGATTAGAAGATCTATTTTAAAAGCTATTGCAATTCCTGGTTATATTGTTGGTTTTGCTTCAAGAGAATTGCCAGTAGCTCGTGGTTGGGGTACTGGTGGTCTGCAAGTAACACTTGCACTTATAAATGAAAAAGATAATTTAAAAGTAATTGACCAAGGTTGTGATGGAAGTGTAAATGCTGTAAATATTAGGAACTTTATAAAATCTGTAACTAATGTAAATACAACTACAAAAACAACAGATGCCAGTATTATTCAAACAAGACATAGAGTTCCAGAGATTGAACTAGAAGAGAGACAAACTCTTGTTTATCAAGTTCCTATGCCAGATGTACTTGAAACAGTTGAACCAAATATATCTAAAGCAAAATTATTACATGCTAATGCTGATTATTCAAAACTATGGGTTTTATTATATGAAGATACATCACAGTTTGGGGATTCTAGGATTTCTAATAGATATCCAGTAATGGTAAATAATAGATATGCAATGGATCCAAGTCCAATACCAAAGTATGATACACCTAAACTAAATGATTGTAAAGCATTACAAATATTTGGAGCAGGAAGAGAAAAGAAAATCTATGCAATACCACCATATACAAAAGTAGAACCTTTAAAATTTGAAGATAGAGATTTTAAAGTTGAAAACTTTGATGGTAAGTCTTGTTCTAGATGTGGAAGTACAAACTCTTTTCTAGATGAAGTTTATGATGATGAGGGTATTACTCATTATTATTGTAATGACACAGATTATTGTGATAGTAATATTGAAGTAGGAGAAAAATAATGGTACTAGATATGAAAAATGTTTCTAAAGTTTTTGGTAAATTTTGTCCAAAATGTTTAGAAACAACTGGTGCAAATTTTAATAGTTCTATTTGTCCTACTTGTAAAAGTGTTGTGGGAGTAAATGATGTAAATCTAGCTCTTTCAAAAGGGGAAGTTTTAGGAATAGTAGGTGAGAGTGGTAGTGGAAAATCAACACTATTACAACTAATTTATCAAGATCAAAAAGCATCATTAGGTGAAATATTTGTAAAAGATTTTCTTGGAAATAATGGGGAAAGAAAAAATATCCTTGATGCAAACCTAAATGAATTATCTCATTTACGAAACTCTTTGATGTCTATGATTTATCAAAATCCAAGACTTGGACTTAATTATAATTTCTCAGCTGGCGGTAATATCGCTGAGAAAGTAATAATGAGTGGGAATAAGAAATATGATGAGATTAGAAATAGAGCTTTATTCTTTTTAGATAAAACAGAAATTCCAACATCTAGAATTGATGATTATCCTGAGTATTTCTCAGGAGGACAACAACAAAGAATTCAAATTTCAAAAGCATTATCATCTAATCCTAAGATATTACTTTTAGATGAGCCTACAACAGGTCTTGATTTATCAGTACAAGCAAAAATACTTGATTTAATAAAAGAGTTACAACACGAAATTGGTTTTTCAATGATTGTAGTTTCACACGATTTAGGAGTTATTAAACACCTAACAGACATAACTGTTGTTATGAAAAATGGGCAAATAGTTGAAAAAGGTCTAACAGATCAGATATTAGAAGACCCACAACATCCATATACACAATTACTTGTGTCATCAATACTGTAAAGGCTAATTATGACTAGATTAGAAGTAAAAAATTTAAATAAAACATTTAAAGTACATACTCAAGGAAGTATTGAAGTTAAAGGTTTTGAAAACATTTCGTTTGAAGTTAAAAATGGAGAGTTCTTATCTCTATTTGGACCAAGTGGAGCAGGGAAGTCATCTATATTAAAAACACTGTTTAGAACATATACAACAACAAATGGACAAGTTATCTTTCATAGGGATAATGGAAATAAAATAGATATTTCATCAGCAAATGAAAGTGAAATTTTAGAGCTTAGAAAAAGAGAAATTGGTTATGTATCACAATTCTTACAAATTTTACCAAGAGTATCAGCAGTTGATGTTGTAGCGGAACAGCTTATTTTCAAAGGTGAAAGTGAAGAAATCTCAAGAGTTAAAGCAAAAGAGATGTTAGATTATTTATCAATTCGAGAAGAGTTGTTTGATTTATCTCCTTTAACTTTCTCAGGTGGAGAGCAACAAAGAGTAAATATAGCAAAAGGAATTATTGCACCAAAATCTTTACTATTGCTAGATGAGCCAACTGCCTCATTAGATAAAAAGAACACAATGAAAGTAGTTGAAAAACTAAAAGTACTTAAAACTCAAGGTGTTGCAATGGTTGGGATTTTCCATGACTTAGAAGCAATGGAAATGATTAGTGACAAAATATACAAATTAAAGAGAGTTAAATAAAGTGGAAACAATTTTAAGAAGTAAAAATGTATTAATTAACGAAGAGTTTGTCTCAGCTGATGTTGTAATCTATAAAGATTTAATTAAAAGAGTTGATAAATACGGAGTAAATGAAGTTGCAGTTGATTTAGGTGAGAAAAAAATAGCTCCAGGAATTGTAGATTTACACTCAGATGCAATTGAAAAAGAGATTGAACCAAGACCAGGAGCTACTTTTAGCATTGAAACAGCAGTTGCTGAGCTTGATAAAAAGCTATCAATGGCAGGAGTTACAACAATGTTCCATGCTATTGGCTTTGAAGAAAACCCTAAAAAGAAAAGAAGCATTGATTTAGCAAAACAACAAATTGAAGAGATTTATACAGCTAATAAAAAACACTTAGGGGTTGATAATTATATTCATGCAAGATTTGAATTAAGCTCTGATGAGGCAGTTGAACCTATAAAAGAAGTTATTTCAAATGGAATGGTTAAATTAGTATCTTTAATGGATCATAGTCCTGGGCAAGGTCAATTTAAATCTTTAGAATCATTTCAAAAATATTATGGAAGTTATTATGGATTAAATGAGGAAGAAGTACAAAGTGTAGTTGATAAAAAACTCTCAAAAGATGAAGAAAAAATCAATGATTTAATTTCCCATGCTAAAGAGCATAATTTAACACTATTAAGTCATGATGATGATTGTATTGAAAAACTTGATGGTCTACTAAATCTAGGAGTTCAAATCTCAGAGTTTCCATTAGATTTAGAAGTTGCAAAGTATGCAGTATCTAAAGGAATTGCTACAGGAATGGGAGCACCAAATATTGTAAGAGGTGGATCTCAAAGTGGAAATATCGCAGCAATTGAGTTAGTAAAAGAAGATGTTTGTAAATATCTTTGTTCAGATTATCATCCAACATCTATGTTACAAGCAGTTTATAGAATGAAAGAGGATGCAAATCTTGATATTGCAAAAGGATTCTCAATGGTTACATCAACACCAGCAAAATACGCTAATTTAGACGATAGAGGTGAAATTGCTGTTGGTAAAAAAGCTGATATTATTGTTATTGATGATACACATATTCCAAAAGTAGTTCTTACATTAAAAGATGGTGATTCAATATACAATGGTATTAGAGGCTTTAGGTTATAGGACTTTATTATGACTAAAATAGAGAGTTTTAATGAAGAAATAGAAGTAGAACTTGGTATTAAACCATTTATTTTTCCAAAGGCAATTATAAAGAATTGTTCCTTTGGAAAATATACTGAAATACGTGATTATGTAAATATTAGTGATTCTATTATGGATGATTATTCTTATGTATGTGAGTATTCTCAAATCACAAATACAAAAATTGGTAAGTTTGTAAATATTGCTTCAAATGTTCGAATTAATCCTGGTTTTCATCCCTATGAAATGCCTTGCCAACATCATTTTATGTATAGAAGAAAAAGTTATGGTTTTGGTGAAGATGATAAAGCCTTTTTTCATTATAGAAATTTACAAAAAGTAGAAATAGGGCATGATGTTTGGATTGGACATGGTGCAGTTATAATGCCAGGAGTAAAAATTGCTAATGGTGCTATTATTGGATCAAATTGTGTTGTAACAAAAGATGTACCTGCTTATGCAATTGTAGTTGGTGTAAGTGGCAAAATTCTTAAATATAGATTCTCAAATGAGATTATAAAAAAACTTGAAAAAATTTCTTGGTGGAATTGGGAATATGAAGAAATAAAAAATAATTTAGATAATTTTAAAGATATTCGTGAGTTTCTTTATAAATTTTCATAAAAGACAATTTTTATCCACCTTTATAACCTTTGTTTTATTATTTAATTACTATCATTAAATAAAACACAAGGAAATTTATGAGAAGTTTAAATTTATCCACAAAAATAATTTCTAGTATGCTTATTTCAATAATAGGAATGGCAATTATTTCTTTTTCCTCTTATGTAGGAATTAGCTCAATTGGAAAGGAATTGGTTGAAATTGCGGAATACCAAATTCCAATAAATAAAGCGACTATCGAACTAGAGAAAGATATCCTAAAAGAGGAAATCCTGACTTATGAACTATTTATTGCAAGTAAAAATATAAATAGTGATGAATTTAAAAAAGCAAAAACTAATATTGAAGAGCTTGAAGTAAAAACGGATAAAGCTATTATTCATGCTGAGGATTTAGTTAAAAAAGCAGTTGATCACGCGGATACAATTGAAACGAAAAATTTATATAATAATTTTTTACAAGAGTTAAAAACACTTGAAAAAGAACAAAAAATCTTTAAAAAAGAGTTATCTAAATTTATTCATGCTTTAAAAGATGGTAATTATGACCAAGTTTTAAAAGAGAAAAAAATCTTAATTGCTGAACTTAAACAAATGGATCATAATATTGAAAAACTTCTTACAGAATTAACTACTTTATTAGAAGAATCAGCTTTAACAGCAGAACATGATGAAGAAAGAGTATTACTTATAATTGAAATAATAGCAGCAATTGCACTATTATTATCAATAATAGCAGCTATTATTGTAATAAAATATTTTAATAAAACAATACATGATTTTAGAATGGGCATTAGAGGATTCTTTAAATATTTAGGTAAAGAAACAAATGATGTAAAACTTCTAAATGATTCAGTACAAGATGAATTTGGTGAAATGTCAACAGCTGTTAATAAGTATATTGGTAGAACTAAAACAATGATTGATGAAGATAAAGAGTTTATCTATGCAGTACAAGGACTTGTTTCAAATATTAAAAATGGTGATCTAGCTTCAAGAATTGATATCAATACAAATAATGAAAGTTTTGAAGAATTAAAAACAAATTTAAATGAAATGTTAGATACTTTAGAATCAAGTGTTGGTAAAGATACAAATAAAATCTTAGCTGTTTTAGTAAAATTATCTAGTCAAGACTTTAGCCAAAATATTGCCAATCCAGAAGGTAAAATTGAAAAATCATTAAATGAAGTAATATTATTAATTAATGAAATGTTACTTGATAATAAAAAGAATGGTTTAACACTTGATACTTCAGCAAATACTTTATTAAGTAATGTTGATAAATTAAATACAAGTTCAAACGAAGCAGCAGCTTCACTAGAAGAAACAGCTGCAGCACTAGAAGAAATTACAGGTAATGTAAGTTCAACAACTTTAAAAATTAATCAAATGTCAGTATTAGCTGATGAAGTTACTAAGTCAACAAATGAAGGTGAAGATTTAGCTTCTAAAACTACAAAAGCAATGGACGAGATTAATTCTCAAGTAACTGCTATTAATGATGCAATTACAGTAATTGACCAAATTGCATTCCAAACAAATATTCTATCACTTAATGCAGCAGTTGAAGCAGCAACAGCTGGAGAAGCTGGTAAAGGATTTGCAGTAGTTGCAGCAGAAGTTAGAAACCTAGCTTCAAGATCCGCAGAAGCTGCTAAAGAGATTAAAGACTTAGTTGAAAATGCAAATGTTAAAGCTAATGAAGGTAAAAACATTGCTGATAAAATGATTCATGGTTATACTAGTTTAAATAGTGATATTAATAAAACTATTGAATTAATTTCAGATGTTACAAATGCAGCAAAAGAGCAAGAAACTGGTATTGTACAAATTAATGATGCAGTTAACTTATTAGATCAACAAACTCAACAAAATGCTAGAATTGCAAGTGAAACACAAGATATTGCATCTCATACTTCAACTATTGCAAAAGATATTCTACTAGACGTTGATAAAAAAGAATTTATTGGTAAGGATTCAATTAAACAAGAAACTCCTCCAATGATTAATAAAACTCCTATACAGAAGAAACCTCAAGTTAAATATGAACCTAAAAAAGCACCTGCTTTTGAACAAAAAAATAAACCCAAAGTTATAGAAGCAAATAGTTCATCTGATGATGAATGGGAAAGCTTCTAAACTCAATTATTAACACCTAAGAATTACTCTTAGGTGTTTCTTCTAAATCCTCTTAAATACTTCAAATTGTAACCAAAGAAGAACTTTTCTTCGATATAGTAAATCTAATAAATAATAATGTTTAAGCATTAAATTTATACAAATATTCAAAAAGAAGAAAATTATGAAAACAAAAATTATATTAATCGTAGGTCCAAGTGGAGTTGGTAAAGATACACTAATTAAAGGTGCAAAAAAAGAATTAAAAACTGATATAAATTTTGTAAAAAGATATATTACAAGAAAGCCTGATAAAAGTGAAAAAAATTACTATTTGGATGAATATGCTTTTGAAATTTTAAAACATAATAGTTTATTTGTTTCAACATGGAATGCACATGAAAATTTTTATGGTATTTCTAAAAATTCAATTAAAAATGGTTTAAATATAATCTCTATATCGAGATCAAAAATTGAAGATTTTGAAAAGGTATATAAAGATGTTTATACTATAAATATAACTGTTCCTAAAGAAGAATTAAGAAGTAGACTACTTATTAGAAAAAGAGAAACAGAAGAAGAAATTGAAAAAAGACTAAATAGAACTTACAAAAAAATCAATGCAAGAAACTTAATAGAATTCGATAACTCTGGTGACATTGAAAAATCTATAGAAAGTTTTGTCAAAGTATTAAAAAAGATTGATAGTGAGTAGAATAAACATTGCTACATATAATATTTGGAAAGATGATGGTGACTTTCCAAATAGAATCTATAATTTATCAAATAAATTAAAAAACAATAAATTTGATATTATTTGTTTACAAGAAGATTATAATTCAAAAGATTTTTCTAGTAGTAGGTTTCTAAATATTGAACTTGATTTTAACTATATTTCTACATCAACACGAACAAAAATAAGAAATGGCAAAAATAGTAGTTCCAATCTTACTATATTATCAAAGTATGATACAAAACTTTTGCAAGAGATTTATTTTGATAAAGATGGACCCCAAGAGAGAGCTTTTCAAATTATTGAAGTAAATATAAAGAACAAAAAAGTCTTAGTAGTAAATACACATTTATCTCATATTAATAGTAAAACTAGATACGATCAAATGCAATTAATTCTAACTCACTTAAGAAATTATAATGAATATGATATTACATTTTTATGTGGAGATTTTAATGCTCAACCAAACTCAAAAGAGATTAAATTAATACGAGAAATGGGATTTAAAGATAAGAATATTCAACAAAGCCATGAACATGGTATTATTATAGATTATATCTTTTATAAAACAAAAAATACACCACAAAGTATAAAATCAAAAATCATACTAAAAGAGTATAGTGATCATTATTGCTTAATAAATTCTTTTAGGATATAAGGTTAAATATGAAGCTAAAATTTTTAGGTACTGCTGATAGTGCGGGTTTTCCTGTACATAATTGTTTATGTAATGTATGTGTTTATCATAGAGAAAAAGGTTTACAAAATCTCTCTACTTCTGCATATATTAAAATTGATGATTCTCATATATTACTTGATGCTGGAATTGAAAATATCTCTAATATTTTTGATGGCAAAAAAATAAAATCTATTTTTCTTACTCATTTTCATGCTGATCATTGTTTGGGATTATTACGACTTAGACACTCAAATGATTATATACCTTGTTATCATCCAAAAGATGAAAATGGTTTTTCTGATTTATTTAAACACAAACATTCTATAGGTTATAACGAAATAAAAGAGTTTGAATCTATAATAGTAGAAAATATTAAATTTACTTCTATTCCTCTAAAACATTCTAAAAATACTTTTGGTTATTTCATTGAAACTAAAAATGTAAATATTGCTTATTTAACAGATTGTTCAGGTCTTCCAATAGAATCAATGAAGTTTTTAAAAAATAAAAAAATTGACTATGCTTTTATCGATGCGTGTTATGATGAGAGAAAGAATACTGGTAATCACTTAAATTATATTCAAGCAAGTGATATTTTAGATGAGTTAAAAGTAAAAAATGGATATTTAATGCATATATCACATACAACACTAGAATATATCTTAGAGAATAATATTATTCTTAGATATAAATATGTAAAAGCAAATGATGAGTTTTATCTAGATTAAATACTCTTTTGTATTTTTTTCTTGTTGTAGTTATTAAAGTATTTTTCTAAAACTACTTTGGATACAGTATCTAAAGGTTCATGTTTTGATGAACAAGCAGAAAAAAATAAAATTATTGATATAGATAATATATAAGTTTTCATAATTATCCTTTTTTATTTATTTTATAAGATAAAAGAATCTTTTAATAGATATATTATGTCTCTTAATGCCATTCTACTTATATATTATTCTAGCAAAGGCAAAAACAAATAATGCAATAGATATTTCTTTGTAATCCTTATCTAAATTAAGTAAATACAATGATGAGAGCATTAAAACAATAGAGAATATTTTTGGTGCTAAGTAGCTTTTTATTTCTTTTTGTAGATACTCTAATTGATTAGATGATAACTCCACTTTTAATTCTCCAACACTTGCTTGTTTTACTGCTGTTTTAAAATCCTTTATAGTAAATGGTATATCTTTTAATTCATCAATTATTGTTTCCACTATGGATTCTTTTGCACCTAAAGCTTTTGGAAGATTATCTTTTAAGATTGGTAATATGTCTTTTACACCATTAAAGTTTTCAATATAAGTAGTGCCTAATCCTTCAATTATTGCACTTACTCTTAAGATATAAATAGCATCACTTGGTAACTTAAAAGGCATATCTCTAGTCGTACTTAATACATCAAAGGCCAACTTTTGCATTGATTCACTATCTAAATTATCATTAGAAAAGATATCAAACATTTTAGAAGTAAATTGTGTCAATTCTGAAGTAGGGGCTTCATAGGCTATTGTTCCTAATCTCTTGCTTGCACTTATATATAATTCATAGTCTTGCTCATTTGCACCTTTGATTAATTCGATAATAGCAACTCTTTTATCATTAGAAACTGTTTTTACCATACCAAAATCAAGTAGTATAATTTCACCTTCTTTTGTAATTAGTAAATTGCCAGGATGTGGGTCAGCATGAAAATATCCATTAATTAACATCTGTGTTGTATAAAACCCAACTAGTTTTGAAATGATCTTATTAAAATCTATATTATGTTTAAAGAGTGATTTTTTATCATCAAATCTAAAACCTTCTTCATAACTCATAACAAGTGCATCATCGCAAGAGTATTGAGCATAAGGAATTGGAAATTTTATTTCTGAGTTTTTATATGTTTTTGAGAATTTTATTAAATTTTGTAATTCTATACTTAGGCTTATTTCTTCTTTTATCATTGAAGAAAACTCTGAAACAACTGCTTCAATTGAATTTTTTGTATAAAAAGAAAATAATGGTTTAAATATAGTATTAAAGAAATTGATTATATGAATATCTGCTAAAACACGCTGTTTGATGCCTTCTCGTCTTAGTTTAACAGCAACTTTTTCACCTGTTTTTAGCTTTGCAATATGCACTTGTCCAATTGATGCGGAGGCAAGAGCATTGTTATCAAAATATTCAAAAGGAGTATTCTTAAATGATTTATCAAACACTCTTTTGAAACTATCATTTGACATAGTAGGAAGTTTATCATGTAATTGTCTAAGTTCTTGTAAATAATCTTCACCAAAAAAATCAGCTCTAGTAGCTAAAACTTGGGCAAGTTTTATAAAGCTTGCACCTAAGTGTATAGTTGTATTTTTTAAATCAATAGGGCAAAGAGGTTTAATCCAAAGAAAACTATCTTTTTTCTTAATTACTAAATAAATTGTCATTAAAAACCTAAAAACTTTATAGACCCTTCCTAGAGAGTAAAGTCTTAGGATATTAAATAAAGTTTTCATTTTATATCATTTTTAAATTTTTCTAAATCATCTTTAGTAACTAATCCTAATTCATCAATAGCTTCTTTAAGACTCTCTTTTATATGCTTTTTAATGTTTATCTCTTCGTCTTTACCTTTTTTCTCTAAGGATTCGATAAAGCTTTTAATATCAGAAGAGTCGATTTTTCCTTTTTCTTCTAACTTATTTAGTTCATCTTCAACTTTTTCTTTTAATAGTACTCCTGCTCCAAGACCTGTAAAAATCAGTTCCTTTAACATAACATCTCCTTTTTTATTTAGTTTATAAGAAAAGAAGTGTTATTTGTATGTATTTTTTGTTAGTTTATTATATTGTTTATTGAATACTTTCTAAAAAGCTTTTCGCTACTTTTTGTACTTTTAGTTTAGAATGACTAGAGAATTCTTCTAATATTTGTTTTTTCTTCTCTTGAGTTTCTTCTCTATTATCATTTGCTATTTCTCTTAAAAGAAAAATTATTTTATTTTCTTTATAATCTTTTGATGCATTATATAAATCAATTTTTGTATAAATATCCATCAATGCTTTTATGAAATTTTTGTCTTCCTCATCTTCGGCATATTGAGCTTCTCTTGTAGCTTGAGATAAAATAAACATCAATGCAAAACTTTCATCTATTCCTAAACTAGTTATTTTATAAAAAAGCTTATGTGTTAATCCATAAGTTTCAAACTCATCTTCGTAAGCTACTCTCATATGATCGTAGACTCTACTTATATATCCGATTTTACATATCAGATAAAGATATTTATCTTGTATATCCGCATCAAAATAAGGAATAATTTCAGATAAATCATCAGGCGTATAGTGTTCTTTTTGGTCTACTATATTTTCTTGTATTTTATCAAAAGAACTGTTGTTAAATAAAAAGTCTTCGATTAGTTGAGCATTTACTTCTATGGCTTCTTTGTATCTTAATTTCTCTTTTTCATCCATATTCCAATCTGGATTATCCCAAACAGTTAATCTTTTTGCAAATGAAAAATTCATTCTATCAAACTGTTTTTTACAATCTATAAAATACTCATCTATTGGTTCAATATCATTTACAAGTTTTAAAAACTCTCTTCTTGTTCCAAAGTCTAAATATTGAATACTGTCTCTTACTACTTCGGTATTATTTGATAAATAATCTTTACTTAGATTTTCAAGTCTTTTAACACAAAAATCTTCATATTTATGTCTATTTACTCTATTTATCTCCCAAGCAATAATATACTCATTTTTTACACCCATACTTTCTAATAACTCTATAAAATTATAATAAACATGTGGGTTTTTCCCCAACTCTTCATTTGCGTGTTGATTAAAAAATGATTTAGAAGTTTCATTTATTGTTTTTACAGGAGCTAAATCAAGGATCAATGTATATATTCTAGAAATTTGTTTTTGCATATCTTTTGATACATATTTATACATATATGCTATTGAAGCCAATAATCCTTGCATCTCATCACTAGAAAATAGTCCTATCATATAAATACCCATCTCATGACCAACAAACTTCGTATCTACTTCTTGCTCATTTATAAATGAAAGTTCATTTAAATTTTCTCTAATTTTTTCTAAACCATGAGATGAATTGATACAATACTCTAATACTTCATCTGCTAAATGAGATTGATCAACTGTGTCATTTCCTACATAATAACTTGTTTTTCCATACTCTTTTAAAATTGAAGCAAATACTACAAAAATATTATTTTTATAAAAATTTATAAGTGTTTGAATATTTTCATCTTTAGGATCAAAATTTTTATGTATAACAAATGCAACACTTGCTAAATATGCACCTTTTATATCAGATCTACTTAATCCTGGCATCACTTGAACAATATCCTCATCAACACCAACTGCTTTATTGTGCATAACTGAAGATAAAATATCATCCCACATTGTTCTATCTTGTAAGAATAGGGCGTTAAGTTGTTCCAAGTCTTCTCTTGAGGTTTCTCCCCCATAGAACTTATTCATTAAACCTTGTATTTGTTTTATAAGATCTTTTTTATTTGTAAAAAGTGTATATCTTTTAAATACTTCATCTAACGCACATAGTTCATACTCTTGCGTTAATTGTCGTATACTAAACTCATCTAAGTTTTGTCCATATGCTCTAAATAACACATCAACAGCTCGTAAAGCTCGCTCTTTTGGACTAATATCATTTTTACTAAAAAACTTTCCTATAAACGATTGTCTTACTTCACATTCTAGTTGTTGATTGATAAAAGATTCTGTTATATCTGATAAAAAATCTACACCATAGTAGTTAAATCTTTTTAGTATTTCTAAGTCATTTTTTGCAGCAAAATATTTAAAATCTTTTATTTTTTTTATATTAGCTAAAAGATTTTCATTTTTCCCATATAGCACATAGTCATAGATTTTCTCACCATTATCAAAACCTTTTGTAAAAAACTCTGTATTTATTCTTATAGTATCATGAATATCTTCTTCATAATCTTCAAGCTCTTCAGACTCACCATCTTCATCTCTTATAAAAGGATAATCTTCTTCTGTAAAATCCTCTAATACTTCATCAATTTCATCAGAGAATATAACAAGCTCTTCTTCTATAGTTTTGCCTGTAAACTCTTCTTCAAATCTTTCTTCAAATCTTTCTTCTAGGTTTTCATCGATAATTACTTTAAATATCTTCGTACTTAAATGTACAAAATCTTCATCTTCATTTGATCTTGGGTATTTTCTAAGATAGTTTAAAAACTCCTCTTTAAAATACAGATAATCATTATGATTGTTTTTAAAATGCTCGAAAAGCTCTCCATTTGTATTCTCTCCATATTCCTCATCATACTGCATAAAACAAGCAAAAAAACTCTGTATACTATGAGTATAAGCAAAAGCTTTTAATATATCTTTTGTAAAACCATGTTTTTTCATAAAATAAGGAAGGTAGTCAAAAATATAAGGCGCATGTTCATCATCCCAATAAGGAATAATATATTCTGAAATCAAATGAATATATTTGGGATTGTGTAGAGCTAGAGTTGTTATGATATCGATTCCATAAACATTGCACTCGTCATACCATAAATCACTCGAATCATTTATTTTTACACTAAAAGAAATTATTTTATTTACAAACTTTAAAACTTCATCTTCCAATCCATGCTCTAATGCTTTATGGATTAGAAAACACTGTGTAAATACGTTTAATGAATTATCTATATAAGTCTCATCTGTTTTAAAAAGATTATCTTTTGATAAATCAGCTGATAAATGAATAACATTCTCTAATATATCATTGTTAAACATCTCTTCTTTTGTTATGCTTTTACCTTGATTATTAATAATGGGAAGATAGTTTTCTATCATAAAGTAGCCGTTATTTTCTGTAAATTTGAAAACTTTTGACATCATTTTACTTAAAGTTTTTAAAGAAGATTTTAAAGATTCTTTATCCTCAAAATCTACGCTTATTTCAATTTCTTGCATCAAATATCCTATTAAAACAAATTATTATTTGTTTATTTAATTATTAAACAGAATATTATTATAAGTAAATAAATAAGAGATTAATTATTGTAACTTAATGAAATTTTTATGATGAAATAACAAAATTAATTAATAATTATTCTTGAATAGTCCATATAAGTTTTGATTCATTAAAGCCTAAACTTGGGAGTTTTATTAAAATCTCTTTTTTTATTTTTTCATCTAGTTTTTTAGTTCTTGATAATATCCATAAATACTCTCTTGATGGTTCACCTATTAAGGCATATTCATAATTATCACCCAACATCAAAATCCAATAGTCACCATAAAAAGGTCTAAAAAAACTAACTCTTAATTTACTATTTGTTTCATTTGTAGTATATGCAATACCTAAAGCTTCCTTTTTTTTATTTGTATTTATATTTACACATTCATTTATTACTTTTATTTTTTTATCATCGTTAATACTATATGTGGCCTTTACATTTTTACAATCTTTTTCAAAACTATGTTCATATCTAGCAATTTCATACCAAGAGCCTAAATATTTTTCTATTTGCACTTTTTCTACGGTTTCAAGATTTTCATATTTTTTTGAGCAAGAAACAAAAAGTAAGATTATTAATACTGGTAATAGATAAAGTTTCATAATTATCCTTTTTTGTTTATTTTACAAAATATTGTTATACTTTAGTAGTTATAAAATGTAAGTTCATATCTTATATTTTACTTAACTCTATATTTGGACGAGGTTTGTTTTTGTAGTGTAATGATACGTTAATAAGTATAAAAAGCCCTTGTAGGCCAAATTCACAAATAAACAATGTTTATATAGTATATTTTCTATAAAAAGGTTAATTATGATTACTTCAAATATAAACGAGCTTGAATTATTGGCAAATATCAAAAAAGATAATTTAAATAATAAAAATATTGATTTTATAAAAGATTTAAAAGATTCTGCTAATGAAGAATTTACTACTAATAAAACTAGCAGTTTATCTTATTCGAATATTAAAGGAATAAGCATTCAAGAAATTGAACATTTATTTCAAAATGATAATGATAAGCAAATGGCAAAAAATTTAAGATTAACAACTTTATTTACAAGTGATGAGAAATTATCTCAAGCATTATTTAATACAGTATTGGGATATCCCTTTGATGTTGGATACTCTTTTTTAAATGATAGATACAATGATAAACATAATTACTTTTCATCACTAAATGGTAAAAGCAAATTATCAGACTTACTTCACGATAGTATTACGGATAGAATAAACAATAAAAGTTTAAAAGTTACAGATCAAATATCACAAGAAAAACTTGATGAAATTTTATTAGAAATAAATTCTTTTTCATTTCTTGATGCCATGAGAAATACATCAAAAGATCAGTATGACAGGTACGAGGATGAAGATGATTATTCATTTTTATATAATGACTATTATTCAAAATATAATGAACTAATTTATAAATATAAAAATCTTGAAGAAGAAAATAATAATTTTATAAAGCAGTTCAAATAAGAACTACTCTTTAATTATAGTTATTACTAACTCACCAACCTCAAAACCAAATTTCTTCATTTTAGAGTGATTAATTATCACATTATCTTCTTGCAAATGAAGCCAATCTTTTACATTTATATCAAGTGTTGAATTATTATAAGGAACTCGCATTGTATAATCAATCATTATTGTATTACCAGTAGATTTTAGTTTTGCATCACCTACAATATCTCCTGCAGTTCCTATATACTCGCCATTTCCACTTGGAGTAAAAGTCCATATTCTTCTTTGTCTTTCTCCATTATCATAAACAAAATGTTCATCTAAAGTACCAATACCATTCTTATCCCAAGAACCAAACATATCTGCTTTAAAGGTTTTAATAATTTTTCCACTTCTATCTTTTACTAAACCATAAGCTTTTAAATTACCATTAAAATATGTTTTTACATCCAAAATTGGAGTTTTGTTTTTAAAATCACTTAGTTTCATTGATCCACACCCCGTAAAAATAATAATAAAAAAAGAGATGAGTATTATATTAAAAGTTTTCATGCTACTAATCCTTTATTTAATTCTATATTCTGATCTCTTGTAAATGTAACTTGAACAAGATTCACATTCCTAGTTAAAAATGCTGCCTCACAATAACTTAAATACATTTTCCACATTCTTATAAAATACTCATCAAACCCTAATTCTTTTACTTCATCTAATTTATTTAGAAAATTTTCATGCCAAATATTTAATGTTTTTGCATAATCTTCTGTAAATTCTTCCATATGTAAAAGGTTTAATCGTGTATGTTTACTTGTTGTTTCAAGAATTTTTGAAACACTAGGCAAATGTCCACCTGGAAAAATATACTTTTGAATAAAATCTGTTCCCTTAGAATAATCTTCATATCTATTATCTGGCATTGTGATTATTTGTAATACTAATACTCCACTAGGTTTTAGTAATTCTTCACATTTTTTGAAGAAAATATCAAAATATTCACGTCCTACTGCCTCAAACATTTCTACTGCAATTATTGCATCAAATTGACCTTTTAAATCCCTGTAATCTTTAAGAAAAATATCTATTTTTTCTTCAATATTATGTTTATTAAATTTATCTTCACATAGTTTCTTCTGTTCATTACTTAGCGTAACTGTTGTAACATTACAGTTTTTCTCTTTAGCTAAATGTAATGCCATAGAACCCCATCCAGAGCCTATTTCAAGTACATTGTCTCCATCTTTTAAATTCAATTTATTTGCCAAATGACTGATTTTTCTTTTTTGAGCTTCATACAAAGTCTCTTCTTTTGATCTAAAAATTGCTGATGAATACATCATCGTATCATCTAATAATAACTTATAAAAGTCATTAGATAAATCATAATGATCTGATATATTCTTTCTAGAATTCTCTTTTGTATTTTTTCTAAAATAGTGTTTGATTTTATTAAAAACTGGTAGTATATTTATAAAACTATTTTTCCCATTATCTTCACTTTTTACTCCTAATTCATTAGAGTTTAACAGTGCTATTTCTATTAATTTAGTTAAATTATTAGTTTTAAAATCTTCATCCATATAACTTTCTGCAAAACCAACATCTCCATAAAGTAAGATTTTATAAAAAAAATCATAATTATAAAGTTCTAGGTTTACTTCCTCTGTATTATCTGATCCATAATGTTTTATAAGACCATTAGGGTATTTAACTTTTAATCTTCCGTAAGTTAATTTTGATAAGAAATTGTCACCAAATTTATGCCATAAAGTTTCCATATCAGTGTCTCCTTTTTGTATCTATTTCTTCTGCTTTTCTAAACTTTATACCTTTTAGATATAGTTTTAAAGACTGCCATACCGTTCTAATTACTACAAATGTAGTTAAAAAAGTATGCTTTAAAAATAGTTTCATTAAATTTTCTTCATTATAATGTAATGAATTTCCAGAAAAAGAAGCTGTTAACATCTTTTTATTTTCTTCATATAAATCTATTTTTAAAGATACGTTTTCTTCATCGTATTTAAATGAAAAATCATATTTTCCATCTCTATTAAAAAATGGAGATACATACATGTCTTTCATAATTTCACCCTTGTATGAATTATTATTCTTATTTAATTTTATAGGATAAATCACTCTTCCACCATTATAGTTATGCACTTCTGCTAAGAGAAAATCAGGTTTATTTTCACTATCAAATATCACTAATAAACTAATAGGATTAAATACAAAATTTAGTATTCTAGGTAAGGTGATAAATCTCATTTTTGAGCTTTCTTTAAGCTCAAACTTTTTTAATAAAGTTCTTACATTTTCTATGAAATCTTCACTAGAACCAAAATGATCTTTTGTATTAAATGAAAATAAATTAAATTTATTATTTGAAAACCATTTATTTTTTAATTCATCTAAATTCTTAAGATCAATGTCTAACATAAAAAATTTGTATGAAAAGTTATGCTCTTTTGGGTGAAATCTTTTATGATAAATCACCCCATCATATAGTGTATGTTTCATAACTCACATCCTAATTTTTCAGCTATAGTATTAGCACTCCAAAGGCCGTCTTCATGGAAACCATATCTCCAATAAGCCCCAGCAAAATATGTATTATTCACTCCATTTATTTCATCTCTTCTAGCTTGCATTTTTATTGCATTTAGATCAAATTGAGGATGAGAATATTTGATATTTTCTATTACTTCTTTTATTTCATCTGTTTCATTTAGAGAAACAAAATAGTCTTTTTTTGTGATTAAGTTTTGTAGTTTATTAATCCAATAAGATAAAGTCACATCATTAGATTTTCCACTTGTTTTATAATTCCAAGCAGCATAAATATTTTTGTTTGGATATAAAGCATTTTTATCAGTATGTAAAACAGCATTATTCTCTTTATAAGAAAAAGCACCTAATATTTCTTGCTCTTTTGGGGAACTGTCATCAAGTATTTTTAATGCTTCAGGTGCATGCATAGCTAAAATTACCTTATCATAGATATTGATTTCACCATTTTTATCTATTAAATATACTTTATTATCAACTCTTTTTACAGAAATAATATTACTATTTTTTATTACTTTTCCTGAGATTTTAGGAAGAATTTTATTTACATAATTAATACTTCCATTACTAACCGTCAGCCATTGATGCTGAGTACTAACGCCTAATAAACCGTGGTTTTTAAAAAATCTTAAAAAAGTTAGAGCAGGGAATTCATTCATTTTATTACTAGGTGTTGACCAAATTGCAGCTCCCATAGGAATTATATATCTTTGTTTAAAAACTTCTGAGTAGCTTTGTAAATACTCTCCTAATGTTAAAGATAAATCTAATTCATTAGTTTCTAAATCAATATTAGCTTGTTTATTAAATCTCACTATATTTTTAATCATTAAATAGTGTTCTAATGAAAATAAATTCTTTTTTTGGAAAAATAAACCTCCAATAGATTGCCCATTGTATGCCATATTATTTTTTTGATCCCAAAATCCAAAACTCATATCTGAATTCTCAATTTTCACATCTAATTGTTCAAATAGTTTTGTTAATAAAGGGTATGTTTCATGGTTAAATACTAAAAAACCAGTATCAACTCCAAATGTTTTACCATCTTCTTCAACTTGTGTAGTTCTTGCATGTCCACCAAATCTATTATCTTTTTCGTACAGGTCAACTTGATGTTTTTTACTTAAAAGATAGGCAGAACCTAATCCACTAATACCTGCACCTAATACTGCAATTTTCATCTGTATCTTCCTTTCTCATCTTGAGGTGTTATAATCAATTCATTTGTATTCATATACTTATTTAACAAAGTAATTATCATTTCAAACTCATCTTTTTGCATTTTTGGAGTTCTGCTCATTATCCATACATACTCCATATCATCATCAACCACTACAGCACTTTTATAGTTATTCAAATAGATAACTTTATATTCATTTGAAAAAATCCAAAAATAAGTCATTTTTAGTTTTGACATTGAGTTTTCACTTTGAGCTTTTGCTACACCTCTGAACTCTATACGTTTACCACCAATTTCATTTTCAAAACATCTATTAAATACTTTGTATTCATTTTGTTCTTTTAATTGATACTCAACAGTAGAAGCAACACAGCTATGTTCAAAACTATTATATGTTCTTGCTATCTCGTACCATAAACCACTGAATCGTTCAGGGCTTACATAATCAACAGCTTTAGGAGAATTTGAATAAAGTGATACAAAGGCTATAAGTAAAATAAATAAAGCTTTCATCTTTAACTCCTTTTGTTCTTATATTAATGATATCTACTGTTTAGGATTGTTCATATATATAAAATGTTAGTTAATAAACTAATGCAACTCTTTATAGTTTATAACAAAGATTATTGCAATAATTTTGCAGATTACAGGAAGTATTGAATAGAGTAGGGAAATAGTTACTAAAGATAAATCATCAGGATTTTTACTATCAAAACCCACAAGTTCCAATATCCCAAATGTAATTACAACGGCAAAGGCCAAAGAAAATTTTGTAATCATTGCCCAGAATCCAAATAATAAGCCTGAGACTTGATTGCCTAAAACTTCAGATCGTTTAGCAATATCTGATTGTATTGATGTAGGTATTGCCATATCTGCTCCAAGACTCATTCCTGTAAGTATTGATATAATTGAAAAGGCTATATAATCATCTTCATTTAAAAAAGGTACAAAACAAAAAACAACAGATGCCATTGTCATAGAAATTATCCATACTTTTTGCTTAGATATTTTTTTTGATAAATATATCCATATAGGCAAAGACAATACTCCAGATAAAAAATAAACAATTAGTAATATTCCTGTTAAGTCTTCTCTTTTTAAGACTAATTCAACATAAAACAAAAATAGTGTTGCAGGAATCGCATTTGCTAGATTATTCAAAATAAAAGCTATAAATATGTTTTTTGATTTACTAAAATCTTTGTAGAATTTTTTTAGTGTTTCTAGAAATGAGTATTTTACTTCTACTTGTTTTATTGATTTTATATTAAGTAGAAAGAAAACTAAAACTACTGGTAAAACCACTAATAATGAAGTATATATTAAATCCAAACTCTCTTTTGAATTTTCAGATACATTGAATAAATATGGTAATAATAAAGCAGTTAAAATACCTAAGATTGAACATATCTCCCTTGAAAAAGATAATCTTGTATTATCATAATAGTCTTTTCCTAGTTGAGCATTTAATGCAAGATATGGAATGTTAACTAAACTAAATCCAATATAGGTTAATACGGAGAAAACTAATAAATACAGTATTGAGCTACTAGAAGTAGGGTGTGTTAGAAAATAAAATCCAATTAGAATTAAAACCGAACCAATTAGAATCATATTTTTTCTTTTTATTCGAGTATCACTTAATCTACCAATAAAAGGGTCAGCAAGCATATCTAATAATCGTGCTATAAATAAAACAGCTCCTACAACAGCTACATTCATACCTACTTCATTTACATAAAAGTTTGGTAAATATATATAAAGTGGTAATCCTAAAAAAGCAATTGGTATTGCTAATATTCCGTATGTTAATACTCTTAATAAATTTTTCATGTTTTTATCTTATTTTTTATAAATATTAATATATTTTTTAATATTGGTATTTTTTCAAAAACATTTTTAGAACTATCCCAATAATCTATATGAGATATTACTTTTCCATTTTCAGCAAATTCAACTCTACTTACTCCGGTTATACTCTCAAAAGAAGATTTCTCATTCATTTTAAAGGAAAAAGTCCATTGAATATATGCTATATTTTGATTTATTGCACATTCATTAATTTTAAACTCTGGCTTATGTAAATTTTGAAACATCTCTTCATATATTTTATATAAAGCATTTAATGTATATGTTTTTTGAAAAGGGTCCTCAAAATATATATGTTCTTCATATATCTCTGCATATTTATCGATTTTTATATCTTTGTTTAGTTTCTCAAAGAAGTTTATATACTCTTCAAGTTTTTTTTCATAACTCATTTTAAAAACCTTTTAGTAATTGATAGGGATAATTTGTAAGGAAGAAGATTTAAAAATCTTAGAAATAGGGATAATTTATAAGGAAATCTAATTTCAAATTTATAGGTATCATTTAAATTATTGTATATCTGTTTCGCTGCATCTTCTGGATCCATTAATTCAGGCATATCAAAATCATTTTTTGCTGTAAGTCTTGTTTTTACAAAACCATGATTTATTATTTGTATTTGTATGTTTTTTGCTAATAATTCAGGTTGAATGGATTGAGCAAAATTTACTAATGCAGATTTAGAAGCACTATATGCTCCTCCATAAGGTAAACCAAAATAAGTAGATAAACTTGCATTAAAAACACAGTGTCCAAAACCTTGTTTTTCAAAATAGGGTATTAAAGTATTTAGAACTCTAACAGCTCCTAGATAGTTTATATTTGTCATATTCTCAAAGTCTTTTATATTCCATTCATTATATTTCATACTTTCATAAACACCAGCATTAAAAAAAACTGTATCCAAATGATCATTGGCTGAAAATACTTCTTTTGTTGCTTTTATAATTGATTCAATATTTGAAACATCAACATTAAGTAAAAGTAAGTTTTCATACTCTTTTTTTAGTTCATTTAAAGC
This sequence comes from Poseidonibacter lekithochrous, assembly GCF_013283835.1. Lineage (GTDB taxonomy): Bacteria > Campylobacterota > Campylobacteria > Campylobacterales > Arcobacteraceae > Poseidonibacter > Poseidonibacter lekithochrous. The sequence continues at coordinate 1,861,498 of NZ_CP054052.1, forward strand.
AGTTGAGCTTTCCGCGCTTCTTGCACTTGCAATTACATTTGAACCATCTTTTAAAAATTCTTTTACTAAGTTTAGTCCAATGCCACTACTACTACCTATAATCCATATATTCTTTTTCATAATATGTCCTTTTAGAACAAAGTTATTAATATTTCTTATTATGTTAGTTTAGCTTTTATATATAGTTTTTTGTAGGAATAATATGTCAGTTAAAAATCAAGTATATTTTGTGTAATTAAATAGAGGTATAACACCTAACCGAAGTTAGATGTTATATTACTACTGTGTCAGCTATTTCTTGTTGTACAAGTACTTTATATGATGAATCTTCACTATTTGTATATACATCATAAGTTACTGTATCAATCTCTTGTGTAGATGTAGAAGTCCAAGCTCCTGTACCATCTTTTAATTCTACATTATCAGAAGAATCACCTGTAATTCTTAGTGTTTTATCTGCACTATCTGTCATATCTATTACATCTTGTAAAGATAGTTTTTCTAGAGTATGATCCCCATCTCTTAAGTTTAAGGTATCAATATTTTTTAGAGCACTATTATCTAAAGTAGAGAAGTCTATTCCATCATTCCCTTCTAATAATAAAGTATCATTATCAGTTGAGCTATTAGAACCTCCATCTAGTTTTAGATCATTAGGATCAAATACAAGTGTATCATCACCTAAACCAGCATCAATAGTGTCAGCTCCCGCTTTACCATCAATTAGTTCATCTGCTGCTGTACCATTTATTGTTTCAGCACTTGCTGTACCATCAATTTCAGCTTTTACATTTACTGTAACTGTTTCTGTATCATTACCATGAAGTTCTGTTGTATCAATGCTAGCTGTAATATCATCTATATCACCATTTGCTAACTGTGTATCACTAATTAATGTTGCTGTTGCATCACCATTAGCATCAACTTCTACACTATAAGTCCCATCTCCATTAGCAACAATTTCAACATCATTGCTATCTTTTAGAGTGATTCCACTTGGTAAATTATCTAAGATTACTTTATCAGATAATACTTCACTTCCATCATTATCAAGTAAACCTGCATTTATTGTCATATCATATTGATATATATTTGTTATAGGAGCAAATGTTCCAACAATATTAAAGTCATCAATTTCCACCCATTCACTATTACCACCAGAGTGTACTATAAACTTAACATCTAAACTACCATCTGGTTTTAAGAAGACATTTGTCAAGGTATGAGTTTCCTCATTTAAATCTGAACTGTCTTTTTCACTATAAACTTCTGTACCATTAATTTCAACTACAAATTCATCTGTTCCACTGTCCCATTTACTTCCTCCATTAGTATCAATATCAGTATCAAAACTAATTGTTAGGGGCTGTCCAACATAAGCAGTATCAAAATAGAATGTTTTTATAGCTTCAGAATTATTTCCTGATTCTATTTCCATTTCATTACTACTTCTACTAATATCCCCAGTCCAACCTTCTAGATTTGAATTGAAATTATTCGTTACATCTATAACACTTCCAGCAACTGGGATTAATGTCTCATTACCTAAACTTACATCTAAAATAGCAGGAGATGCAATAACATCAACATCAACATTAATTGTAATATCAAAAGTTGTAATATCACCATTGGCATCTGAAGCATTTACTGTAATAACTTCACTTACATCAGCCATGAAGTTTGATGAATTTGCTTCATAAGTATATGCGCCCGTATCAAAATTGAATTTAAACGTAGCACCTTCCGCTGTTGTTTCTTCTAGTTCTGTTGGTGATGAATTATTATATGTTGTTCCATCAATTATGATTGAATCAATTTGTCCTGCACCATTGTAGTTAAAGTCAATATTATCTAATGCATTTCCACTTACAGAGCCATCAACAATCGTATCTTGTAGTGTTGCATCTAAGTCATTTGGATCTGTTACAATAACAACTGGATCTGATGTTACTTTTAATTCATTTAAATATGTTAATGAAATACCAGTACCAACACCAATTACATTTAGTTGATCTACTTGTAAAGTTGTATTAATAAAATCATCCCAATCACTAACAAAACTTGGACTTAATAAATCAGAATCTGGATCATCTGATTCAGATGTAGGTTCTCCATCTGTAATAAAGAAACCTAATGTATTAACAGATGGATCTGTACTAGGTGTAAAAGTAGTATTATCTATGGCTGATTCAATTGCTTCTTCATAATTTGTTGAACCTCCATCTGTAAGAGCATTAATTGCAGCAATTGCAGCATCACCACTTGTAAAGTTGATTGATGTTGCACTTCCTGCAAATTCTACTAATTGTACATTTACATCACCAATATTATCATAAGCGGTGATTAGATTTTCTAAAGCATCTTTTGCTAAAGACAATCTAGTTTGACCATTACCTGCTGAATTACCCATACTACCTGAAGTATCAAGAATTAATACAATATTTGTAGTTGCTGAGCCATTAAAGTCAAATGTAAGTGTTTGTTCTTCGTCAACTGATGTAGGTAAAGTGTTTATATCTTGTATAGTACCCGTATCACTATTAGTACCTAAAATTGCATTACTTGGGTTACTTATCTCCATTGTTAAGACTTCACTTGCTTCATAAATATTATCTTGAGCAACTGTTATCACAATAGAAGGTGCTGATAAACTATTTGCTTCAATTTTTAGTGTATCACCATTTGATACAAAATCATTTATTTCACTAGTAGAGTTTAATACAACAATTGTTCCACTAGAATCTGTGTAAGTTATTGTATCAATATCTTCAACTTCAACAGTTCCAAGTGTAAGATCTAAATCTACAGTTGTATCAAATTCACTAAGTTTATCTTGTGATACTGTAAATTCTAATGTTGTATTTCCAACACTACCTTCTATTGCTAAGTCATCACTTGCAATAATACTAACAACTGGAATTGTTTGATCATCTGTAATTGTACCTACACCTAATCCATCTGCAATTGTTGCATTTACACTTGGAGCACTTAAATTCATATTGAATGATTCTGTATTTTCATATACATTATCATCTAGAATTGGAACTTCAATTGTAGTTGTTGTAGTTCCTGCTGTAATTGTTCCAGTTCCTCCAACTGCTGTGTAATCTGAACCAGCTATTGCTGTTCCATCTGATGTTGCATAAGTAAATGTTACATCTGCATCTGCTTCTCCACTTAATGTTACTGTAAATGTCATTGTTCCGGCATCTTCATCTACTGTTCTATCATTAATAGTTAAACTTGGTTTCGCTTCATCATCTGTAATTGTACCTACACCTAATCCATCTGCAATTGTTGCATTTACACTTGGAGCACTTAAATTCATATTGAATGATTCTGTATTTTCATATACATTATCATCTAGAATTGGAACTTCAATTGTAGTTGTTGTAGTTCCTGCTGTAATTGTTCCAGTTCCTCCAACTGCTGTGTAATCTGAACCAGCTATTGCTGTTCCATCTGATGTTGCATAAGTAAATGTTACATCTGCATCTGCTTCTCCACTTAATGTTACTGTAAATGTCATTGTTCCGGCATCTTCATCTACTGTTCTATCATTAATAGTTAAACTTGGTTTCGCTTCATCATCTGTAATTGTACCTACACCTAATCCATCTGCAATTGTTGCATTTACACTTGGAGCACTTAAATTCATATTGAATGATTCTGTATTTTCATATACATTATCATCTAGAATTGGAACTTCAATTGTAGTTGTTGTAGTTCCTGCTGTAATTGTTCCAGTTCCTCCAACTGCTGTGTAATCTGAACCAGCTATTGCTGTTCCATCTGATGTTGCATAAGTAAATGTTACATCTGCATCTGCTTCTCCACTTAATGTTACTGTAAATGTCATTGTTCCGGCATCTTCATCTACTGTTCTATCATTAATAGTTAAACTTGGTTTCGCTTCATCATCTGTAATTGTACCTACACCTAATCCATCTGCAATTGTTGCATTTACACTTGGAGCACTTAAATTCATATTGAATGATTCTGTATTTTCATATACATTATCATCTAGAATTGGAACTTCAATTGTAGTTGTTGTAGTTCCTGCTGTAATTGTTCCAGTTCCTCCAACTGCTGTGTAATCTGAACCAGCTATTGCTGTTCCATCTGATGTTGCATAAGTAAATGTTACATCTGCATCTGCTTCTCCACTTAATGTTACTGTAAATGTCATTGTTCCGGCATCTTCATCTACTGTTCTATCATTAATAGTTAAACTTGGTTTCGCTTCATCATCTGTAATTGTACCTACACCTAATCCATCTGCAATTGTTGCATTTACACTTGGAGCACTTAAATTCATATTGAATGATTCTGTATTTTCATATACATTATCATCTAGAATTGGAACTTCAATTGTAGTTGTTGTAGTTCCTGCTGTAATTGTTCCAGTTCCTCCAACTGCTGTGTAATCTGAACCAGCTATTGCTGTTCCATCTGATGTTGCATAAGTAAATGTTACATCTGCATCTGCTTCTCCACTTAATGTTACTGTAAATGTCATTGTTCCGGCATCTTCATCTACTGTTCTATCATTAATAGTTAAACTTGGTTTCGCTTCATCATCTGTAATTGTACCTACACCTAATCCATCTGCAATTGTTGCATTTACACTTGGAGCACTTAAATTCATATTGAATGATTCTGTATTTTCATATACATTATCATCTAGAATTGGAACTTCAATTGTAGTTGTTGTAGTTCCTGCTGTAATTGTTCCAGTTCCTCCAACTGCTGTGTAATCTGAACCAGCTATTGCTGTTCCATCTGATGTTGCATAAGTAAATGTTACATCTGCATCTGCTTCTCCACTTAATGTTACTGTAAATGTCATTGTTCCGGCATCTTCATCTACTGTTCTATCATTAATAGTTAAACTTGGTTTCGCTTCATCATCTGTAATTGTACCTACACCTAATCCATCTGCAATTGTTGCATTTACACTTGGAGCACTTAAATTCATATTGAATGATTCTGTATTTTCATATACATTATCATCTAGAATTGGAACTTCAATTGTAGTTGTTGTAGTTCCTGCTGTAATTGTTCCAGTTCCTCCAACTGCTGTGTAATCTGAACCAGCTATTGCTGTTCCATCTGATGTTGCATAAGTAAATGTTACATCTGCATCTGCTTCTCCACTTAATGTTACTGTAAATGTCATTGTTCCGGCATCTTCATCTACTGTTCTATCATTAATAGTTAAACTTGGTTTCGCTTCATCATCTGTAATTGTACCTACACCTAATCCATCTGCAATTGTTGCATTTACACTTGGAGCACTTAAATTCATATTGAATGATTCTGTATTTTCATATACATTATCATCTAGAATTGGAACTTCAATTGTAGTTGTTGTAGTTCCTGCTGTAATTGTTCCAGTTCCTCCAACTGCTGTGTAATCTGAACCAGCTATTGCTGTTCCATCTGATGTTGCATAAGTAAATGTTACATCTGCATCTGCTTCTCCACTTAATGTTACTGTAAATGTCATTGTTCCGGCATCTTCATCTACTGTTCTATCATTAATAGTTAAACTTGGTTTCGCTTCATCATCTGTAATTGTACCTACACCTAATCCATCTGCAATTGTTGCATTTACACTTGGAGCACTTAAATTCATATTGAATGATTCTGTATTTTCATATACATTATCATCTAGAATTGGAACTTCAATTGTAGTTGTTGTAGTTCCTGCTGTAATTGTTCCAGTTCCTCCAACTGCTGTGTAATCTGAACCAGCTATTGCTGTTCCATCTGATGTTGCATAAGTAAATGTTACATCTGCATCTGCTTCTCCACTTAATGTTACTGTAAATGTCATTGTTCCGGCATCTTCATCTACTGTTCTATCATTAATAGTTAAACTTGGTTTCGCTTCATCATCTGTAATTGTACCTACACCTAATCCATCTGCAATTGTTGCATTTACACTTGGAGCACTTAAATTCATATTGAATGATTCTGTATTTTCATATACATTATCATCTAGAATTGGAACTTCAATTGTAGTTGTTGTAGTTCCTGCTGTAATTGTTCCAGTTCCTCCAACTGCTGTGTAATCTGAACCAGCTATTGCTGTTCCATCTGATGTTGCATAAGTAAATGTTACATCTGCATCTGCTTCTCCACTTAATGTTACTGTAAATGTCATTGTTCCGGCATCTTCATCTACTGTTCTATCATTAATAGTTAAACTTGGTTTCGCTTCATCATCTGTAATTGTACCTACACCTAATCCATCTGCAATTGTTGCATTTACACTTGGAGCACTTAAATTCATATTGAATGATTCTGTATTTTCATATACATTATCATCTAGAATTGGAACTTCAATTGTAGTTGTTGTAGTTCCTGCTGTAATTGTTCCAGTTCCTCCAACTGCTGTGTAATCTGAACCAGCTATTGCTGTTCCATCTGATGTTGCATAAGTAAATGTTACATCTGCATCTGCTTCTCCACTTAATGTTACTGTAAATGTCATTGTTCCGGCATCTTCATCTACTGTTCTATCATTAATAGTTAAACTTGGTTTCGCTTCATCATCTGTAATTGTACCTACACCTAATCCATCTGCAATTGTTGCATTTACACTTGGAGCACTTAAATTCATATTGAATGATTCTGTATTTTCATATACATTATCATCTAGAATTGGAACTTCAATTGTAGTTGTTGTAGTTCCTGCTGTAATTGTTCCAGTTCCTCCAACTGCTGTGTAATCTGAACCAGCTATTGCTGTTCCATCTGATGTTGCATAAGTAAATGTTACATCTGCATCTGCTTCTCCACTTAATGTTACTGTAAATGTCATTGTTCCGGCATCTTCATCTACTGTTCTATCATTAATAGTTAAACTTGGTTTCGCTTCATCATCTGTAATTGTACCTACACCTAATCCATCTGCAATTGTTGCATTTACACTTGGAGCACTTAAATTCATATTGAATGATTCTGTATTTTCATATACATTATCATCTAGAATTGGAACTTCAATTGTAGTTGTTGTAGTTCCTGCTGTAATTGTTCCAGTTCCTCCAACTGCTGTGTAATCTGAACCAGCTATTGCTGTTCCATCTGATGTTGCATAAGTAAATGTTACATCTGCATCTGCTTCTCCACTTAATGTTACTGTAAATGTCATTGTTCCGGCATCTTCATCTACTGTTCTATCATTAATAGTTAAACTTGGTTTCGCTTCATCATCTGTAATTGTACCTACACCTAATCCATCTGCAATTGTTGCATTTACACTTGGAGCACTTAAATTCATATTGAATGATTCTGTATTTTCATATACATTATCATCTAGAATTGGAACTTCAATTGTAGTTGTTGTAGTTCCTGCTGTAATTGTTCCAGTTCCTCCAACTGCTGTGTAATCTGAACCAGCTATTGCTGTTCCATCTGATGTTGCATAAGTAAATGTTACATCTGCATCTGCTTCTCCACTTAATGTTACTGTAAATGTCATTGTTCCGGCATCTTCATCTACTGTTCTATCATTAATAGTTAAACTTGGTTTCGCTTCATCATCAATAATGATTGCAGTGTCACTAGATACGCCTAAAGTAGCGTTCATTACACCTGAAATATTCATTGCTAAAGATTCAGCATTTTCAGATACATTGTCATCATATACAGCAATTGTAAAGCTTGGTTTTCCAGAACTTCCTACTGGAATTAATACTTCTAATCCAGTTCCATCTGTAAGTGATGTTATTTGTCCTGCACTTAATACTGTTGCAGTTCCTCCTGCATCTGTATATGTTATAGAATCTATATCTGCTAATTCTACTTCATCTAAATCAAGTTTTGCAACAACTTTTGTTTCAAAGTTACTTACATTATCTTGTGAGATTTCAAAGACTATCGTATCATTTGCTACACCTTCTACGGCTAAGTCATCTGTTGCTACGATTTTTACTGTTGGTTTATCTCCTTCTTTGTCCTCTTCATCTTCTATTGCTGCTGTATCACTTGATACTCCAAGATCTGCATTTACTGCTCCTGAGATATTCATTCCAAATTCTTCTGATTGTTCATAAATATCATCATCTACTGCTGTTATTGTAAAGCTTGGTTTTCCAGAACTTCCTACTGGAATTAATACTTCTAATCCAGTTCCATCTGTAAGTGATGTTATTTGTCCTGCACTTAATACTGTTGCAGTTCCTCCTGCATCTGTATATGTTATAGAATCTATATCTGCTAATTCTACTTCATCTAAATCAAGTTTTGCAACAACTTTTGTTTCAAAGTTACTTACATTATCTTGTGAGATTTCAAAGACTATCGTATCATTTGCTACACCTTCTACGGCTAAGTCATCTGTTGCTACGATTTTTACTGTTGGTTTATCTCCTTCTTTGTCCTCTTCATCTTCTATTGCTGCTGTATCACTTGATACTCCAAGATCTGCATTTACTGCTCCTGAGATATTCATTCCAAATTCTTCTGATTGTTCATAAATATCATCATCTACTGCTGTTATTGTAAAGCTTGGTTTTCCAGAACTTCCTACTGGAATTAATACTTCTAATCCAGTTCCATCTGTAAGTGATGTTATTTGTCCTGCACTTAATACTGTTGCAGTTCCTCCTGCATCTGTATATGTTATAGAATCTATATCTGCTAATTCTACTTCATCTAAATCAAGTTTTGCAACAACTTTTGTTTCAAAGTTACTTACATTATCTTGTGAGATTTCAAAGACTATCGTATCATTTGCTACACCTTCTACGGCTAAGTCATCTGTTGCTACGATTTTTACTGTTGGTTTATCTCCTTCTTTGTCCTCTTCATCTTCTATTGCTGCTGTATCACTTGATACTCCAAGATCTGCATTTACTGCTCCTGAGATATTCATTCCAAATTCTTCTGATTGTTCATAAATATCATCATCTACTGCTGTTATTGTAAAGCTTGGTTTTCCAGAACTTCCTACTGGAATTAATACTTCTAATCCAGTTCCATCTGTAAGTGATGTTATTTGTCCTGCACTTAATACTGTTGCAGTTCCTCCTGCATCTGTATATGTTATAGAATCTATATCTGCTAATTCTACTTCATCTAAATCAAGTTTTGCAACAACTTTTGTTTCAAAGTTACTTACATTATCTTGTGAGATTTCAAAGACTATCGTATCATTTGCTACACCTTCTACGGCTAAGTCATCTGTTGCTACGATTTTTACTGTTGGTTTATCTCCTTCTTTGTCCTCTTCATCTTCTATTGCTGCTGTATCACTTGATACTCCAAGATCTGCATTTACTGCTCCTGAGATATTCATTCCAAATTCTTCTGATTGTTCATAAATATCATCATCTACTGCTGTTATTGTAAAGCTTGGTTTTCCAGAACTTCCTACTGGAATTAATACTTCTAATCCAGTTCCATCTGTAAGTGATGTTATTTGTCCTGCACTTAATACTGTTGCAGTTCCTCCTGCATCTGTATATGTTATAGAATCTATATCTGCTAATTCTACTTCATCTAAATCAAGTTTTGCAACAACTTTTGTTTCAAAGTTACTTACATTATCTTGTGAGATTTCAAAGACTATCGTATCATTTGCTACACCTTCTACGGCTAAGTCATCTGTTGCTACGATTTTTACTGTTGGTTTATCTCCTTCTTTGTCCTCTTCATCTTCTATTGCTGCTGTATCACTTGATACTCCAAGATCTGCATTTACTGCTCCTGAGATATTCATTCCAAATTCTTCTGATTGTTCATAAATATCATCATCTACTGCTGTTATTGTAAAGCTTGGTTTTCCAGAACTTCCTACTGGAATTAATACTTCTAATCCAGTTCCATCTGTAAGTGATGTTATTTGTCCTGCACTTAATACTGTTGCAGTTCCTCCTGCATCTGTATATGTTATAGAATCTATATCTGCTAATTCTACTTCATCTAAATCAAGTTTTGCAACAACTTTTGTTTCAAAGTTACTTACATTATCTTGTGAGATTTCAAAGACTATCGTATCATTTGCTACACCTTCTACGGCTAAGTCATCTGTTGCTACGATTTTTACTGTTGGTTTATCTCCTTCTTTGTCCTCTTCATCTTCTATTGCTGCTGTATCACTTGATACTCCAAGATCTGCATTTACTGCTCCTGAGATATTCATTCCAAATTCTTCTGATTGTTCATAAATATCATCATCTACTGCTGTTATTGTAAAGCTTGGTTTTCCAGAACTTCCTACTGGAATTAATACTTCTAATCCAGTTCCATCTGTAAGTGATGTTATTTGTCCTGCACTTAATACTGTTGCAGTTCCTCCTGCATCTGTATATGTTATAGAATCTATATCTGCTAATTCTACTTCATCTAAATCAAGTTTTGCAACAACTTTTGTTTCAAAGTTACTTACATTATCTTGTGAGATTTCAAAGACTATCGTATCATTTGCTACACCTTCTACGGCTAAGTCATCTGTTGCTACGATTTTTACTGTTGGTTTATCTCCTTCTTTGTCCTCTTCATCTTCTATTGCTGCTGTATCACTTGATACTCCAAGATCTGCATTTACTGCTCCTGAGATATTCATTCCAAATTCTTCTGATTGTTCATAAATATCATCATCTACTGCTGTTATTGTAAAGCTTGGTTTTCCAGAACTTCCTACTGGAATTAATACTTCTAATCCAGTTCCATCTGTAAGTGATGTTATTTGTCCTGCACTTAATACTGTTGCAGTTCCTCCTGCATCTGTATATGTTATAGAATCTATATCTGCTAATTCTACTTCATCTAAATCAAGTTTTGCAACAACTTTTGTTTCAAAGTTACTTACATTATCTTGTGAGATTTCAAAGACTATCGTATCATTTGCTACACCTTCTACGGCTAAGTCATCTGTTGCTACGATTTTTACTGTTGGTTTATCTCCTTCTTTGTCCTCTTCATCTTCTATTGCTGCTGTATCACTTGATACTCCAAGATCTGCATTTACTGCTCCTGAGATATTCATTCCAAATTCTTCTGATTGTTCATAAATATCATCATCTACTGCTGTTATTGTAAAGCTTGGTTTTCCAGAACTTCCTACTGGAATTAATACTTCTAATCCAGTTCCATCTGTAAGTGATGTTATTTGTCCTGCACTTAATACTGTTGCAGTTCCTCCTGCATCTGTATATGTTATAGAATCTATATCTGCTAATTCTACTTCATCTAAATCAAGTTTTGCAACAACTTTTGTTTCAAAGTTACTTACATTATCTTGTGAGATTTCAAAGACTATCGTATCATTTGCTACACCTTCTACGGCTAAGTCATCTGTTGCTACGATTTTTACTGTTGGTTTATCTCCTTCTTTGTCCTCTTCATCTTCTATTGCTGCTGTATCACTTGATACTCCAAGATCTGCATTTACTGCTCCTGAGATATTCATTCCAAATTCTTCTGATTGTTCATAAATATCATCATCTACTGCTGTTATTGTAAAGCTTGGTTTTCCAGAACTTCCTACTGGAATTAATACTTCTAATCCAGTTCCATCTGTAAGTGATGTTATTTGTCCTGCACTTAATACTGTTGCAGTTCCTCCTGCATCTGTATATGTTATAGAATCTATATCTGCTAATTCTACTTCATCTAAATCAAGTTTTGCAACAACTTTTGTTTCAAAGTTACTTACATTATCTTGTGAGATTTCAAAGACTATCGTATCATTTGCTACACCTTCTACGGCTAAGTCATCTGTTGCTACGATTTTTACTGTTGGTTTATCTCCTTCTTTGTCCTCTTCATCTTCTATTGCTGCTGTATCACTTGATACTCCAAGATCTGCATTTACTGCTCCTGAGATATTCATTCCAAATTCTTCTGATTGTTCATAAATATCATCATCTACTGCTGTTATTGTAAAGCTTGGTTTTCCAGAACTTCCTACTGGAATTAATACTTCTAATCCAGTTCCATCTGTAAGTGATGTTATTTGTCCTGCACTTAATACTGTTGCAGTTCCTCCTGCATCTGTATATGTTATAGAATCTATATCTGCTAATTCTACTTCATCTAAATCAAGTTTTGCAACAACTTTTGTTTCAAAGTTACTTACATTATCTTGTGAGATTTCAAAGACTATCGTATCATTTGCTACACCTTCTACGGCTAAGTCATCTGTTGCTACGATTTTTACTGTTGGTTTATCTCCTTCTTTGTCCTCTTCATCTTCTATTGCTGCTGTATCACTTGATACTCCAAGATCTGCATTTACTGCTCCTGAGATATTCATTCCAAATTCTTCTGATTGTTCATAAATATCATCATCTACTGCTGTTATTGTAAAGCTTGGTTTTCCAGAACTTCCTACTGGAATTAATACTTCTAATCCAGTTCCATCTGTAAGTGATGTTATTTGTCCTGCACTTAATACTGTTGCAGTTCCTCCTGCATCTGTATATGTTATAGAATCTATATCTGCTAATTCTACTTCATCTAAATCAAGTTTTGCAACAACTTTTGTTTCAAAGTTACTTACATTATCTTGTGAGATTTCAAAGACTATCGTATCATTTGCTACACCTTCTACGGCTAAGTCATCTGTTGCTACGATTTTTACTGTTGGTTTATCTCCTTCTTTGTCCTCTTCATCTTCTATTGCTGCTGTATCACTTGATACTCCAAGATCTGCATTTACTGCTCCTGAGATATTCATTCCAAATTCTTCTGATTGTTCATAAATATCATCATCTACTGCTGTTATTGTAAAGCTTGGTTTTCCAGAACTTCCTACTGGAATTAATACTTCTAATCCAGTTCCATCTGTAAGTGATGTTATTTGTCCTGCACTTAATACTGTTGCAGTTCCTCCTGCATCTGTATATGTTATAGAATCTATATCTGCTAATTCTACTTCATCTAAATCAAGTTTTGCAACAACTTTTGTTTCAAAGTTACTTACATTATCTTGTGAGATTTCAAAGACTATCGTATCATTTGCTACACCTTCTACGGCTAAGTCATCTGTTGCTACGATTTTTACTGTTGGTTTATCTCCTTCTTTGTCCTCTTCATCTTCTATTGCTGCTGTATCACTTGATACTCCAAGATCTGCATTTACTGCTCCTGAGATATTCATTCCAAATTCTTCTGATTGTTCATAAATATCATCATCTACTGCTGTTATTGTAAAGCTTGGTTTTCCAGAACTTCCTACTGGAATTAATACTTCTAATCCAGTTCCATCTGTAAGTGATGTTATTTGTCCTGCACTTAATACTGTTGCAGTTCCTCCTGCATCTGTATATGTTATAGAATCTATATCTGCTAATTCTACTTCATCTAAATCAAGTTTTGCAACAACTTTTGTTTCAAAGTTACTTACATTATCTTGTGAGATTTCAAAGACTATCGTATCATTTGCTACACCTTCTACGGCTAAGTCATCTGTTGCTACGATTTTTACTGTTGGTTTATCTCCTTCTTTGTCCTCTTCATCTTCTATTGCTGCTGTATCACTTGATACTCCAAGATCTGCATTTACTGCTCCTGAGATATTCATTCCAAATTCTTCTGATTGTTCATAAATATCATCATCTACTGCTGTTATTGTAAAGCTTGGTTTTCCAGAACTTCCTACTGGAATTAATACTTCTAATCCAGTTCCATCTGTAAGTGATGTTATTTGTCCTGCACTTAATACTGTTGCAGTTCCTCCTGCATCTGTATATGTTATAGAATCTATATCTGCTAATTCTACTTCATCTAAATCAAGTTTTGCAACAACTTTTGTTTCAAAGTTACTTACATTATCTTGTGAGATTTCAAAGACTATCGTATCATTTGCTACACCTTCTACGGCTAAGTCATCTGTTGCTACGATTTTTACTGTTGGTTTATCTCCTTCTTTGTCCTCTTCATCAATAAATCTAGCTTCATCTGTAGAAACACCAAGCATAACATCAGTTTCACCAGCACTTAAAGCTATATTACCAGTAAAAGTTTCTTCTCTTTCATAAATATCATCATCTACTGGTGTTAATCTAACAGTTGGTGTATCTGTAGTATTTGCTCCAATAGTTAATGTAACTCCATTTAAAACAAAATCTGAAATATCAGTAGGATTAGTTAATGTAGTACTTCCAGTTGAATCCGTATATGTAATACTTAATATATCTGCAGCTTCAATTTCTAAATCTCCAAGTGTAAAATCAACACTTGTATCGAAATTACTTTCATTATCTTGAGATATAGTAAATAATACAGATTCTAGTTCTCCATAACTCTCTTCTTGATCATATAATTCTTGTTCAAAATAGGAATCATTCATATATAATTCTTTTTCAGAATTAAGATATTCACCCTCAGTTGCAGTATCAATTGTAGCTTCTATAGATACTGTTGGTTTATCTCCTTCATTTGTATCTCCTTCATCTACAAACTTAGCTGTATCTGTTGATATTCCTAAGATAGCATCTGTTTCACCAGCACTTAATGCAATATTTCCAGCGAAGTTTTCCATTATTTCATGAATATCATCATCTACTGGTACGATTGTCACTGTTGGAGTATCCGTAGTATTTGCACCAATTTTTAATGTAACTCCATTTGCGATAAAGTCTGCGATATCTGTTACGGCTGTTGTTCCTGTTGAATCTGTGTAACTAATTGAGGCTATATCTGCTAGTTCTAGTTCATTCATTGTTACTGTGAAGTCTACTTCTGTATCAAAGTTACTTTCATTTGTTTGAGAGACAGTAAATACAACGCCTGTAGTTTCACCTTCTTTTGCAGTATCCGTTGTAGCTTCTATAGATACTGTTGGTTTATCACCTTCATTTGTATCTCCTTCATCTACAAACTTAGCTGTATCTGTTGATGTTCCTAAGATAGCATCTGTTTCACCAGCACTTAATGCAATATTTCCAGCGAAGTTTTCCATTACTTCATGAATATCATCATCTACTGGTACGATTGTTACTGTTGGAGTATCCGTAGTATTTGCACCAATTTTTAATATAACTCCATTTGCGATAAAGTCTGCTATATCTGTTACTGCTGTTGTTCCTGTTGAATCTGTGTAACTAATTGAGGCTATATCTGCTAGTTCTAGTTCATTCATTGTTACTGTGAAGTCTACTTCTGTATCAAAGTTACTTTCATTTGTTTGAGAGACAGTAAATACAACGCCTGTAGTTTCACCTTCTTTTGCAGTATCTGTTGTAGCTTCTATTGATACTATTGGTTTATCGCTTTCATTACCATCTGTATCATCAAATATTGTACCAAAGGCTTCAGTAACTCCTAAAATTCCATTTACAGGACTAGAAATAGTCATACTAAGTTCTTCACTTATTTCATATATAATGTCATTTTTAACAAATAATGAAATAAGAGGAGCAGTAGTAGATCCTGCTGGAATTGAAATTGTTGCACCATTATCAACAAAATTTTGTATATCTACTTGAGAGGATAGGGTAACTAAAGTTCCTGCACTATTTGTATATTCAATAAATGCGAAGTCTTCAACTTCTGCTTCACCTAGATTTAGATTAATATTTACTAAAACATCTAATGTTGATACAACATCTTGAGATACTGTAAATTCTAAATTATCAAGTTCTTCTTCTGATTCAATTTGACGAGAAAGGAAAAAACTAGATTCATAGGCTGTACTTTTAGTCGCTGCTATTGAAATTGAAGGATTAGCTAATTCATCTTCAATAACTTCAGCTTCAGGATCATCAACTAATAATCCTCCTCCAAAAGTAGAAGAATCACGTAAATCTGTATTTACATCAACTTCACCACCAGTTCTATTTTCAAGTCTAGCAGTTAATACTTCTGTATTTTCAGCTGTTTCATCACCAGCGGCTGCTTCACTTAAATTCTCAATTTCTTCTAATGTTAATGTAGCTTGTTCTTGTCCATCTTCGGGAACTAATGTTTCACCGGATGCTTCTAATAATAATGATTCATTAAGCTCATCATCTAAAACTACAGTCTCACTACTTAGTTCAGAAGTAAGCATAGTTTCATCAAATAGTTGTTGTGAATCACCAAAAACATTAATAGTTTTAGAGTTATCAGCTAGTAAAACTTTTGCAAAATTAGAATTACTATTTGAACCACTACCTAAGATAACATCACCATCATAAAGAGTATCTCCCTCATTTAGAACGCTGATTTTACCTTCTGCATTTCTGACAAAAAATGAACCATCTAGTTCATTTACTTTTCCAATAACCTGAGCCATAATAAACTCCTTATTATTTATAATTAACTAAAGTATATATTTTTAGTATGAGAAAATCTATTGTACTTTGGTGCAAGGAAGTGTATTTATTGATTAAATAAAAGTAAAAAAGCTAATCTATTTGATACATTAAACTTTTCATAAATATTTTTTGTATGTGCTTTTACTGTTCTTAATGAGATATCTAATTTTTCAGATATTTGTTGATATGACAATTTTTCTATGACTAAAAGAGCAACATCTTTTTCTCTATGGGTAAGGATATCTAGTTTTAACTCTATCGTATGAGGGTTAGATTCATATCTCATTCTAGATACTGTTTCATTAATAAACTCAGGGTAAAGCCAAATATTACCATCCATTACGCTATTAATTGCTTCTTTTAAATGAATATCATCCATCATTAGATTTCCATAAGCTCTTATTCCTACCGAAATCAATTTTTTACCTTTTTCATAAGTAGGGTAGGAATCAAGAATTATAAGATAAGAATATTGTTCTATTAATGGATTTAAAAACATAGATAATTCATCTTTACATTCATCAATATCCATAATTATAATTAGATTACGCTTTTGTGCTTCAACACAAAGTTGATCGTAATCTTTTATTATTTCATATGAAAAATTCATTAATAAATGTTTATATCTATCAGTAAATGTCACATCATTTGAGAATAGTATTACTTTCATTTTATCTTTCCGTAAATGTATATTGTTTTGCTTTTAAAATTGGCTTTAAGATGTAATCTAGAATTGTTTTTTTACCAGTTAAAATATCAACATTAACAACCATTCCAGGAATAATAGATAATTCTCTATCACCTTTTGTTAAATGATTTTCATTTGTTTGTATGTGAACTGTGTAAAAACTATCTTTATTTTCATCCATTTCTGTATCTGCACTAATTTTAATAACACTTCCTTCTAATCCACCATAAATAGAATAATCATATGCTGTGAATTTTACTTTCGCATTTTGTTTAAAATATATAAAAGCGATATCAGCAGGTTTTATTTTTGTTTCTATTAATAGTGTTTCACCTGTAGGTACAATCTCAACTAGGTTTTCACCTGGTTTAATAACTCCACCAATTGTATTAAAAAATATTTGTTGTACTATCCCATTAGTAGGGGAATAAACATCCGTTCTTACTACTTTATCTTTTAAATTATTTACATTTGCATTAACTCTTTCAAGTTCAGCAACTGTTTTATTTAATTCTTCTTGAGAAACCTTTCTAAATTTATCTCTGATTTCAACCATTTTCTTTTTTACTTCATTTATCAAAGATTGAGTTTTTGGAATAGAAATTCTCACATTAGCTAACTCTTTTCTAATATTATTAGCTTCTCTTTTTAATTTAAGAAAATCAACTTTTGATCTAATTTTTCTTGCCACTAAAGGCTTAGCAATTCGTACCTCTTCAGAGATAAGATTATATTCATTTCTTAAATATCCAATACTAGACCTAGCCGAAGATAAGTCATTTTTCTTTTGTTTTAACTGCTCTTCTAAAACTAATATTTCAGATTCAATATTATTCTTATTGATTATGTATAGTTTTTTTTCATTCATAATATATTGACTAATAGCATTAGAAGAAAACTCTTCCGCATTAAATTCTTTATTATTAACTTCAGCTTCTAATCGAACTATTTTTGCAGTAAGTTCTAATGACTTTAAATTTGTAGCTTCATAGTCAGATTGAGATTTACCATTATCAATTTTAAGTAATATTTGTCCTTTTTTTACAACATCACCTTCTTTTACTAGTAATTTCTCTACAATTCCTCCTTCAAGGTTTTGTACCATTTTGTTCTCACTACGAGGAACTACAGTTCCTTCACCACGCACAATTTCATCGATTTGTGCAAAATAAGCCCATGAAATCAAGGCAATTACGGTAACAATCCAAAACCATAAAAATAATCTGAATTTTTTTGGACTTTGCTCTAGAATAGCAGCACTAAAACTATTCATAAATTCATAATCTTCTTGAGTATAGTTATATTTATTCATAACTTCCTCCTTCTGATAAAAGTTTAATTACTTCTTCTTTATCACCATTAATATAAACAGAGTTGTTATTAAGAACAATCACTTTATCAACTAATTCTAGTAAAGACATTTTTTGAGTAACTAAAATCATTGTTTTATTTAATAAGTTAAATTTCATATTATTTAAAACTTTTTTTTCTGTTTGTTTGTCCATTGAACTGGTTGGTTCATCAAATATCATTATTGGATAATTAAATAAAAATACTCTTGAAATACCAACAGCTTGTATCTGTCCACCTGATAGTCCATCGCCATTTTCACCAACTTCCATTTCATAACCTCTTGGATGTGCATTAGCAAAAGAATCAACACAAGAAAGTTTTGCAGCTTTTGCCATATCATAGTCACTAACAAATGATGCTCTAAAGGTAATATTCTCTTTTAATGTACCATGAAATAGAGATACTCGTTGAGAAACATAACCCAAATTACGACGTAAATCAGCAGGATCAATTTGAGATAAATCAATATCATCAACAAAAATTGAACCTGATGTTGGTTCATAAAGTTTTAATACTAGTTTTAAAATAGTACTCTTACCAGATCCAATTTTCCCTAGTATTGCTACTTGCTCACCTGGATTAATAACAAAGGAAACATTTTTTAAAACTTCTACATCCGTATTTGGATATGAAAAAGATACATTTCTAAATTCAATTTTTCCTTCAAATCCGCTATGAGATACAAAATTTTTCTCACTTGGTCGCTCAACTTCTTTATGCATAACATCATTTAACATATTATATGCATTTGAGGCATCCTCATAGTTTGTAATTAATGATGCAGCTTGCCCCATAGGTGAAACTGCACGGGAACCTAAAATAACAACAGCAATTAAAGCACCCATTGAAAGTTGAAAGTTATTTATTAAATAAACACCATAAATAATCACACCTACAGTATTTAATTGAATTAAAAAGGCAGTAAATTGAGGAATAAATGATGAAAGCATTCTTGATGTAAGCCCTTTATGAGCAATCTTTCCATTACTTTCTTCCCAGTCCCATTGTATATGGTTTACATTACCTAAACTTTTTAATGTTTCTATATTATTTAGGACTTCAATCAATATTGAATTCTTTTTTGAAACAACTTCATTTATTTTTCTGATATTTCTTTGGATTGGACTTTTTAAAATTAAACCTGTAATTAATATAAGAAATATAACAACAGCAGGAATAATAACAATATTTCCACCAATATAATAAATAACAGCTAAAAATATGAATGTAAAAGGTAAATCAATAAAAGAAACTAATGTTGCATTTGTAAGGAAAGATCTAATCATGTCAAAGTTCTTTAATGTATTAGCAAATGCGCCAATTGGTTTTGGTATATTCTCTAATTTTAAACCTAATATTTTTTCAAAAATTAGGGATGACATAATAATATCACTTTTTCGTGCTGCAATTTCAAGAAAATAACTTCTTACTAATTTTAAGAAGATATCTAATATATATACAACAAATACACCAGCAGCAAAAAACCATAAGGTTTCAATTGCATTATTAGGTATTACTCTATCATATACACTCATTGTAAATAAAGGAGTTGCTAAAACAAAAAGGTTAACTAAAAAAGAAGCAAAAATTACATCAAAATAAATACTTCTTGAAAGTTTTAAAGTACTCCAGAACCAATGTTTTTTTTCAATATTTAAACTTTTATCAAGTTCTGATTCTTTATAATTAAAACCTTTTTTAATTAAAACTGCATAACCTAAATATTCTTCATTGATTGATTCAACTTCATACCATTGCTCAACTACTTCTCCACCAAGTTCTGAGATAATTTTAATTTTTGATCTATCATCAGAAAAAGAATCTAGTAAGGCACAATGTTTATTTTTCAATAATAATATTACAGGTAATTGTAGTTTTGAGAAATTTTCAAGTTTTCTTTTTATAAACTTTGTTTTTAATCCTGCATGTGACGCAGCTCTTGAAAATAGTCCTTTTGCACTACTAATTGAAAAAAGAATAGGATCTTCTTTACCTTTTTCAATAGGAAGCCCATAAATAAGGGCTTCTTTAGTATAAGGTTTATGATAAAATTTCGTATAAGTAACCAAACAATCAAGTAAAGAGTTTAGTCCTTCTTCATTATTATAATTTTCCATGTGAACCCCTTTAAATAAATTTATTTAAAGTTGTGTTTAATTGTAACTAAAATATAAATCTTTTACATTTTCTAAATTATCCATATAAGGCTTATTAACTTTCACGACATTTGATAATTTCGACATTGCAATAACTGCATTTTCTTTATTATCATATAATCCAGAAACAATTTTGTACAACTGTCTATTTGTGTTTTTAGTAGTATATGGAATAACTAAATAATTATTCACTATGTTGCTATTTGCTAAAAACTTATCAACTTCTTTTTTAGAAGAAAAAGTTGCTAAACTTAAAGTATAACCATCATTTTTTGAAAAGAAATTATTTTTAAAAGAATTATTAGTATTTGAACTACTATTATTCTCTTTATTCATATCCTCTTTTCCTGTTGAACACCCATACATATCAATGGCTAAACCTAGTGTTGTGTTATCACATAGATCCATTTCATCTTTTATATTATCTCCATCTCTATCAAAACTATGAGGTTCATCGCTTTTAGAAACTGGTTTATACTCTGCAATTACAGGTTTATAATATTTAGCTGTTGCATCATCAAATAATGAATTAACCATCTCACCCATAGAATCTAAAATTCTATATTTAGAAAATAACCAATCGTATTGAGCAATAATCAATTTATTTCTAGCTGAGATATAATCATCTTGTGCTGTTAATAAATCTATTAAAGTTCTTGAACCATCTTCAAACTCTTCTCTATATAAATCTAATGTAGCTTTACTTTCTTCTTGATAAGAGTTTAAGAAAACTAATTGTTTTTCAATCATTGAATATGCTGACCACGAAAGTTGTAAGCCTTCAATAATTTGTCTTTTTATTTCTCTTTGGATTTCATATTCTTGCATTACATTTAATCTATTTTTTCTCATTGTATTTACATCAAAGTTACCTCTGTATAAATTATGTTTAAATACTAATAATGCTGTATATCCTTTAGAATGTCCTTCTTCTCCACTAGTATTTTTATCTAAGTTATAAGCAAACTCAAAATCTAAAGTAGGAGAGAATTTACTTTTACTTTGATCTAGTGCATATTTTGCAGTACCAATATTATAATTAGTAACTAACATAGAAGGGTTGAAGTTTACTGCATGTTTTGTAGCATTTTCTAAAGAAGTTGGTAATGAATAACTGAAATCTGGTTTACTTAATTCAACATGTCTTACTTTTTTACCAAGTAATTTACCAAGGTTGAATTCAGAATCTAAGAGATTATTTTTTTGTGTTAGAAAGTTAAACTCAGCAAGTTGTAAGCTTGAATCAACTTTTTTCACATCAGATAGCGGTCCAGCACCTGAATCACTAAGTTCTTGTGTTTTACCTAATATATCTTGAGTTAAGAGAATATTTTCTTGTTCAAGATTATATAAACGATCATATTTTAAAACATTTAAATACTCTTTAACAACATTAAAAGCAACATCATTTGTTTTTTCAACATAATTATATGCGGCTGCCATTACTCTTGCTTTTTCATATTTAATTTTGTAACGTGTTGCTAACCCATTAAATAAATTTTGTGTTAAAGTTAAAGAGTTTCTATATATATGAAGCCCTTTTTCTTCAAAACCAGTGGTGGTATGTTTACTATACGTTTTTTCATACCCAAATCTACTAACAAAATCTATAGTAGGTGCATATTCTGATTTTGCGATTTTCAAATCATAAGCTGTTTTATCATAATTTTTCAAACGCTCGAGAATAACTGGGTTAGTTCGTAATGCGTCATTTAAAGCTTCATTTAATGTTAAAGCATTTAAATTTATTGTTGAAACTGCTGAAAGTATTAAAGCAGAAGTCACTATCGCTTTCATGATATGCTCCTTATTTTAATTAGACTGTAAATCTTTTACTCTTAGTATACTCCCAGCAATTTTAAACGAATCTTAAAATTAAATTAAGTTTAAAAGTTTAAAAAAATAAAATAATTATTAAATCAAAGTATTTTTGATCATAAACATGGTTATCTAGGGATTTATAAATAAAAACTTAATAAAAAAATAATTTATTTAAAATATGTCTATATCAAGTACTGCATTAAATTTGTCAGATTGACTAGTTTTTAAACTAGAATTAATCTTATTTAACGATAAATTTCCCTGTATAGTTTGAAGTATATGCCAGAACCTTTCAGAAAAAGGTGTTTCAATTTCTTTAATTTTATTTTTTTGTATAATCTCTACAATAGTTTCAATACAGTGAATATAAAAAATTTTATTTTTAGCTCTTTGAATTTTATACTCTCTCATTATTTTAAGATTATTAACAAAAGCATCTTTTTCTAATTCTTTAAGTTGTAAGTTATTACGAACACTCTCTTCTTCTTTATCTAAATGGAGTAAATAAGAATCAATTTCTGTATTCATAGTTCGTTCAAGAGTAGGATGAAATCCTAATAGAATATCGACAATATCATGTGAAGAGAGACGCTCTTCATTAAGACTGTGTGAATATTTTCTTTTTTTCTCATAATCATGGTTAATTGCAGTTAAAATATCAATTGCATATTTTAAGTATTTATATTTATCTTCTTTCCCATCTTTAAAAGTTATCCCATGTTCACTTATAATAGGTTTTAAACCTGCATATTCTAATTTCATTATATTCCTTTACATAAGTAATAAATAAATTATTAATCTACAATAATTTTAGTACGCAAAGCATTAACATCAAATAAATTGATATAAAAATAAAAGAGAAAAACTCTTTTATTTCTTGTTTTTTTCTAACTCTTTGTAATAAGAACTATGTAAAATTGCTACTTCCTCTTCTTCTTTATATCCATTTATAATACTAAGTATTGCACCTTTTATAGCAAATATAGACATATATACATGAGTAAAGAATAAGGCAACCATTGCTAAACCAACAGTATTATGAGCAATAATACATAATCTTAACATTTCAATTTTACTTAATCCAAACATAGTTAATACAGCAAGATTTAAATCTTGAACATATAATGTTGCACCTGTAAAAATCATCATAACTCCACCAATAGTACAAACCCAAAACCACATTTTTTGACCAGCATTAAACTTACCAGCAGGAACAGGCTTTTTCTCTTTTGATAAATATCCACCTAATATCATAAACCATTTAATATCTTCACCTGTAAATAACATACTTTTAAGCCACATTAAAAACATAGGAATCACACTAATCATAAATAATACTGTTGCTACAGCATGGAGTTCTTTACATGCCTTAACAAACTCACCACCACCAAATGTAGAACCAAACATCATTATAAGACCTGTTGGAATAATGATAATAAATGAAATAGCAGCAATACCGTGAATAATTCTATTAAATAAAGTAAATACATAATACTTTTTACCGTCATGCTTAAACTTCTTTGGTCCAATAATCATATAGTGAATAAAAAATACTAAAGGAACTAAAACAATTACAAAAAGATATGCATTTTCAAAAAGTTTAGTTTGAAGATATACAAATAAATCTCCAAGATGTGTATTTCCATCTTTTTCATAAGACAACATATTATTGATAATTTCTTGATTAGCTTCACTTACCGTTGAATAAGCAAAAAGGGCAGAAGAGAGCGCCAACATTAAGAACAAATATTTTTTCATTATATACTCCTGTATAAATATGAGAAATTATTACGTTCCAAAATGACTTTAGTATGACTTTTTGATTTAAAGTAAATAAATATTTACTATTTATGAGCTGTAAATAGGGAGTTAAAAAATAAAAGTTAAGTTTTATTTACTAAAAAGGAAAAGATTCCTTTTTAGTCTTATTAGAATTTAGCGTTTGGAATAGGGTGATTATCAACAACAAAGTCAATATCTTTATCACCACGACCACTTAAGTTAACTAATATAGTTTTGTCACTTGGTAAAGTTTTAGCTAATTTCATAGCAAAACCTACTGCATGAGCTGATTCTAAAGCAGGAATAATTCCTTCTAATTGAGATAATTTATAGAATGCATCTACAGTTTCTTCATCATTACATAAACCAACTTTAGTTCTACCAATTTCTTTAAGATGCGCTTGTTCAGGTCCAACTGATGGATAATCAATACCAGAACCAATTGAATAAACCGGTGCTGGTTCACCGTTTTTATCTTTTAGCATTATAGAATTAAAACCGTGCATTACTCCTTCTTCTCCATAAGTTAAAGAAGCAGCGTGATCACCTAAGTCTTCACCTCTACCCATTGGCTCAACTCCATAAAGATTCACATCCTTATCGTCAATAAATCCAGCAAAGATACCCATAGCATTAGATCCACCACCAATACAAGCAACAACATTATCAGGAAGATTTTCTTCATGTTCAGAAAATTGCTCTTTTGATTCAAATCCTATTACACTTTGGAAGTCTCTAACCATCATAGGGAATGGGTGTGGTCCAACAACAGAACCAATACAATAAATTGAGTTTTCTGGATCATTTAAATAAGATTCAAAAGCAGAATCTACAGCTTCTTTTAATGTTTTAAGTCCATGAGTTGCAGGAATTACATTTGCTCCTAGAATTTTCATTCTAACTACATTTGGATGCTCTTTAGCAATATCAACTTCACCCATATGAATTTCACATTCTAAACCAAAATATGCTGAAGCAGTAGCAAGTGCAACACCATGTTGTCCAGCACCAGTTTCAGCAATAACTTTTTTCTTACCTAAATGATTAGCTAAAATTACTTCTGCCATACAATGATTAAGTTTATGTGCACCTGTATGGTTTAAATCTTCTCTTTTTAAATAAATCTTTGCGCCACCACAGTGCGCAGTTAAATTCTTAGCAAAAGAGATAGGAGTAGGTCTACCTTGGTAATGTTTTCTAACATACTTAAGTTCTTCTAAAAACTTTGGAGAGTTTTTAATCTCTTCATATGCCTTAGTAATGTCTGCGAAAGGTTGTTCTAAAACAGGAGGAATAAAAGATCCTCCGAATTTACCAAAATAACCATTTTCATCAGGATGTGATTCTAAATAACTCATACCCATTTATGCTTCCTTTTATATATAATATCCATTTTAAATAGGCATTATTATATTATATTTATTTTAATTTCTTATGAAATATCAATACATTAGATTAATATAAAGGCAAGCTTATTAAAACTTTTGTACATTTGTCATAATAAACATTTTCAAAAGTCTCAGAAGTGTTAAAAATATTAATTTCACCTTCCAAACTTTCTGTGATTATTTTGTGTGTCATATATAAACCAAGACCTGTTCCTTGACTTTTATGTTTTGTTGTAAAATAAGGTTCAAATAGTTTATCAATAATATTACTATCAACTCCACCAGCATTATCAATTATCTCAATAAGATATTTACTATTTTCCTCTTTTGTTTTAATAGATATATATCTATTATTCATATCAATACCACATAATGCATCTTTAGAATTATTTAGAATATTTAAAAGTGCTTGATTTAACTCATTTTCATAACTATGAATAATTAAATTTTCATCTAAATCTAATTTGACATTAATAGAGTGATTTATAAATGAACCTTTTACAATATTTAGAATTTTTTCAACACAAGAATTAATATTAAATTCATTTTTCTGTTTATCTTCTTTTAAATAGTTTTGAAAATCTTCAATAGTTTGAGATAAAAATTTTGTTGTTTCATTTATACCATCTAATGTTTCAACAAATATTTGATCATTTAATTGATCAAACTCTTTTTGTAGTTTTAAACCACTTGCAGCTGTTGAAATAAAACTAAGAGGTTGTCTCCATTGATGAGCAATATTACCAATCATTTCACCTAAACTTGCCATTTTAGATTGTTGTATTAATAAATTCTCTTTATTTTTTATTTCACTCATATCAATAATTAGAATAATATCTGCTTTGTTATATTCAAACATAATTTTTTGAGATTTAATAATAGAAGGAAACTTATCTTCGTTATTACGAAGTGCCGTTATTTCATAAGTTTTAGAATCAGAATTAAATATAATTTCATTTATATTTTCTTTTTGTTTCTCAACAAAAAAATCATTTATATTCATACTTAAAACATCATTTTCACTATCTATATTAAATATTCGTAAAAGCTCTTTATTTACAAAAACAATCTTTTTATCTTTTACAATGAATATACCTTCTATTGTTAAGTCAACTAAAGTTTTAAAACTATTTAATGAATATTCTAATTCTAACTGTGTTAATTTCAGTGTTTTTTGATAATTTAACAATTGTCTATTTTTATATAAAATTATGATTATAATTAATCCTAAAGGTAAAAAGTATTTCCATAAAGTTGAATAATCAAAAGTTTGAATATATTCAACAGAAGACCATTTATTAAATATTTCTTCTTTTTCACTAGGGCTCATTCTTCTTAATACTTTGTTTATAATCGATTGTAATATTTCATAATCATCTCTAATCATTACTTGTAAATTAAAATCAATCCCAGTATTACCAGATATTTTTATATCACTAAAACCATTTTTCTTTATATTATAAGTAAGAATTGGCATATTATCAACTAATGCAAATACTTTATTTTGTGATAATAACTCTAAACCTTCTTCAATATTTAAAACTGGAACAAAATCAATTTTAGGGTAAGATTTTTTTAGTAAATGATGAGCAGTATAGTTTTTACCAACAGCAACTCTTTTCCCAATTAAATAAGATGCATCAGGAATAAAGTTCTGATCTTTTAATGTAGCAATTCCCATTGGAGCTTTATAGTATGAATCTGAGAAAATAGCATATTTTGATCTTTCTTTAGTTTCAGAGGTAGTAATAATTACATCATTATTCTTATTTTTAATACTATTTAAAGCTAATGAAAATGTATCTTGTGAATTGTTATTAGTTTTTAAATTAGCTTTATCTACAATATATGACCAAAAATCAAAGCCTAAACCATAAGGTTTATTATCAGAAATAAAACTCAAAGGCGCCCAGTTTGGTGTAAAAGCAACATTTACAATTTTACTATCAATAAAACCTAACTCTTCTTCTGTAAAGTTAATCTCTTTAGATTTTCTAATCCATTTAAGTTCAATTGCGTTTAGTTCATCTTCTTTTACTTTTAACATAGTTTTATTGATAATGCTTTCAAGGATTTTATTCTCTTTTTGGACAGCCATATAAAGTTCATTCTTAAAATCATTAAATACTACATCTGCTGATATTTTTAGTTTATCACTATACATCTTGTTAATAGTATATTGAGATAAAATTTTATTTTGAATTGTAGCACTAGCAACATTATTTATTAAAGCAGAAAAAACTTCATCCAAGCTATCTACTAAAATAAAATTGATTTCAGGATAATTAGAAACTAAAGTATTTGTGGAATTCCATCCTTTTACTAATACAACTTTTCTGTCATTTAAATCATCTAAACTTAATATATCTGTATTGGATAACTTTGTAATGATTGAGTGATTTTGTTTTAAATAAGAATTTGTAAATCTTAACTCTTTTTCTCTTTTTTCATTATATGTAAGAACAGGTAATAAGTCAATATCACCTTCTTTAAAGCCCTTATATAAATTCTTCCATGTATCAGTAACAAATACTGGTTCAAAACCTGCTTTTGAAAATATAAGTTTTACATAATCAATTATATAACCTTTTGGTTTACCATTCTCATTATAATCATAAGGCACCCAATCTAATTCATTTGCAACAATTACTTGTTTATTATTTGCAATATAGTTCTTCTCAGTTTGAGTTAATTTAGTTTCAACAGGTAAATTTCCAATCCAAGTATTTATAATTTTTCTTTTTTCTTTTTCTGAGAAGTTATCTAATGTTTTTTGAATAATATCTCTTAAAATTGTCATATCATTTCTTGTAGCCATATGAAGTTTATTAGAATTAAATTTTAGAGAAAAATCTGCATGAACACCAGTTAAAGAATTTTTTTGCATTAGATAATTAATTATTGCAGGATTTGATATTAAAGCATCAGCCTTGTTAGTAATTACACTATCTAAGGCATCAAGAATACTATTAACTTTTAATATTTTAATGTTTGGATAATTTTCATTTAAAAAATTACCTTGGGAATAACCCGAAGGAATAGCTATTGTTTTATTTTCTAATTCATCTAGATTTTTAAAATTATTTTTTGAGTATAAGTATGCTCTAATTGAAATGTAATCATTAGTAAAAGTTAAATATTCTTCTCTTTCATCATTTTTAACTAAAACAGGTAAGAGATCAATTTGTTTATTTTTTGATAGGTTTAATAAGTTATCCCAAGAATCTGAGGTAATATAGTTAAAAGTTAGACCAGTATTTTTTTCTATTAAATCTAAGTAATCCCTAGCAATACCAGTATATTGCCCATTTTCAACAAAATCAAAAGGTGGCCAGTTAGTTTCAGCACCAACATTAATAATAGGATTAGTTTTAATGAATTCTTTTTCTTTAATAGTTAAATCAACAGAATTAGAATAAACAGTAGAGAGAAATAAAAAGAATAAAAATAAATATTTAAACATAACAAACCTTATCACGCATATAAAAATTATTATACTGTGATAAGGTTTATAAAAAAGACTAAAAAGTCAAATTATTATTAAGAAAACCACTTTTTAACTTTGTCAAACATATTTTCAAAGTTAGTTTCACTTGGCTTACTCTCAACACCAAAGCTTTCTTGTAATTTTTCTAATAAATCTTCTTGTTCAGCATTTAATGATTTTGGATATTCAATTGTAATTTGTACAACTAAATCACCTTTTCCATAACCTTGAACAGATTTAACACCTTCTCCTCTAAATTTAAACTGTTGTTTATCTTTAGCTCCAGATGGAATTTCAAGTTCTAATTCTCCTCTAAGACCTGGAATCTTAATAGTCGCTCCAAGTGCTACTTGTGTGAAGAAAATTGGTGCTTCTAAATAGATGTCATCATCATGTCTAACAAAGTGAGAATCTTCTCTTACATGTACTTGTAAGTATAAATCACCTCTTGTTCCATCAGGAGCAATATTTCCTTTATTAGAAACTCTAATTCTCATACCGTCATTAACACCCTCAGGAATATCAACTTTAAATGAGTCTTTAACTTCATCATAACCTTTACCAGAACATTTTTTACAAGATGAACTAGCAGCTTGACCAGAACCTTCACAAGTAGGACAAGTTTGAGCAAATGTCATAAAACCTTGTCTTGCATGAACTTGACCTTGACCAGCACATGTTTTACAAGTAGATAATTTACCGTCTTTTGCACCTGTACCTTTACAAGGTTTACAAGCGGTTTTATATTTGTAATCAATTTCTGTATTACATCCAAATACAGCTTCATTAAATTCAAGATTAACATCAACTGCAACATCTAAGTTATAGTTATACGTTTTTCTCTCTCTTCTAGAGCCTCTACCTCCGCCACCAAAAGCAGAACCAAACATCTCTTCAAATACAGAACTTAAATCATCAAAGCCTCCGCCTCCGAAGCCTCCACCTTGACCATGACCTTCTAAACCTTGTTTTCCATATCTGTCATAAATTGATTTTTTTTCTTCATCACTTAAAACTTGATATGCTTCATTTACAGCTTTAAAATTCTCTTCTGCTTCATGATCACCTGGGTTTTTGTCAGGATGATATTTCATAGCCATTTTTCTATAAGCTTTTTTAATTGTACTTTTATCGGCGCTTCTATCTACACCTAATAATTCATAATAGTCTTGATCAGTCAACTATATATCTCCTAAATAATTTTTTGTATATTATATATACGCGATTCTACCTAATTGATTATAAAAATATATTTAAATGAAAGTACCAAAAAAACATGACTTATAGCTTTTTACTAGTAATTTGGTTATAATCCCAAAATGAAAAGAGGATTAGAAAAATTTTATGAATTAGTTGAAGCTTTTGAATCATTGCCTACTATAGGTAAAAAATCAGCTTTAAGACTTGCTTATCATGTTGTTATGAATGACAATTATTGTGGAATTAAAATTGCACATAGTATTGAAAATGCTTTAAAAAACATTACAAAATGTGTGAAGTGTGGTTCAATGAGCGAACATGAAATCTGCGAGTTTTGTTTGGATGATTCAAGAGATAGCACAAAAATATGTATAGTTCAAAGTGCAAAAGATATATTTATTATTGAAGACTCTAAGCAGTTTGATGGTAAATATTTTGTAATTGAAGAATTAGATCAAGAAGCAATAGATGCTCTTACAAATTTTGTTGATGATAATGAAGTAGAAATGGTACTATTTGCCATTACTCCATCAATCGCAAATGATGCATTTATTTTATATATAGAAGATAAATTAAAAAATAAAGATATTAGATTTTCAAAAATTGCTCAAGGTGTGCCAACAGGTGTTAGCCTTGAAAATGTAGATATTTTATCACTATCAAAAGCAATACAAAGTAGGGTAGAGATTTAAATCTCTACCTTCTTTCTTCTTCGTTCCATTGTTTATATAACTTTTCAGCTTCAGAAATTTCTTTCACACTTGCTTTTCTTCTACAAGACATATATCCATTTGTTCCATCACATGACTCAAAAGGATAAACTGTTGCAAAAACCCAATAAAATCCACCATTTTTAGTAGCATTTTTTACGTAACCTGTCCAAATTTCACCTTTTTGTACAGTATCCCATAAAGATTTAAAAGCCTTTCTTGGCATATCTTGATGTCTTACCATACTATGTGGTTGCCCTAATAATTCATCCAAAGTATATTCTGCAATACTACAAAAATCATTATTTGCAAACCTAATAATTCCTTTAGCATCAGTTTCACTTACTAAAAAGGCATAATCATCTAAAACTGTTTCTTGTCCTCTTGCCATAATTTTCCTTTTTAATTAAATTTTTTATTTTGAGCATCAGTTACTAAAGTATTAGCCATTTCAGATACTTCATTTGAAATTCCTGAAATCTGATTAGCTTCGCTTGCATTTTCTTGAGTAACTCTATCAAGCATAGTAATTGCATCATTGATTTGCTCGATTCCTGTCATTTGTTCTCTTGATGAAGAACTAACATTATCAATAATTTCAATAGTTTGTGTAATATGAGTATTTAAATCTTTATAACCATTAATCATCTCATCAGAAATAATTTTACCTTCGTTTGCTTTTGTATTTGCATCTTCAACTAAGTCTTTAATCTCTTTAGCAGCTTCTGCTGATCTTGATGCTAAGTTTCGCACCTCTTGAGCAACAACTGCGAAACCTTTACCAGCTTCACCTGCTGTTGCTGCTTCAACTGCTGCATTTAATGATAGAATATTTGTTTGGAATGCAATTTGATCAATAACAGTAATTGCTTCATTAATAGAAGAAACTTTTGTATTAATCTCCTCCATAGAATCCGCAGTTTTAGAAGCTAAATCTTGTCCATTTGATACAGCAGTTCTTACTGTTTGACCTAATGTAGCCATTTTAGTTGCATTTTGAGTATTGTTTCTTGTAATTGTAGTAATTTGTTCAACAGTAGCTGAAGTCTCTTCAAGAGATGCCGCTTGTTCATTTGCTTTTGTTGATAAGTTTTCCATAGAGCTTTTCATAACTGAGGCATTACTTTCTAATGTTTGACCATTGTTTAAATTCAGTTTCGCATTAGAGCCTAAAGAATCACCTAACATATTAATTGACTCCATAAGATCTAACATATCTTTTTTCATGTTATCTGGAATATCAATTTTTTGAGTAAAGTCATTATTAGTGTAAGAATTAGAAACAGTTCTAATTGAAGTCATATTTTCTTCTAAAACATCTAACATACCATTTAAAGCATTTTTTAAAGCATGAATCATAAAGTTAGACGAATCAGATTTTACTCTACAAGAAAAAATACCTTGTTCAACTTTATTTAATGAAAGAATAATTTCACCTAAAACTTTCATGTCTTCTTTTCGCATACTATCAAATGTGTCATAATAAAGATTCATCTCTTTTAATATTAAACCAATCTCATCATTTTTCATATATTGAGCTTTTTCAACACTATTACTTCTCATAAAAGTAAAATTAACTAAATCATTTAGATATCTCTTAAATCTATTGATTCCACCTACAATTCTTTTTGCCGCAGCGTTAGTTGTAATAAAAATTAAAACCGCAAATACAACGTTTATTGCAATGATTGCAATCATGTCAGAAGTAGTCATAATAGCAATAATACTAATACAAGCAAATCCTAGTTGTGTTATTAACATATTAAGTAATAACTTTTTATTCGTACTAATATTTGTAAACATAATTCTCCTAAATCAATTTATAATTGATTACATATTTTTTATTAACTATTATTATAGTTACTTTTAGATAAAATGCTATTATGGAAAAAAGAATAATTTGTCAAAAATGTATACACTATTATGTTACATGGGAACCATCTAACCCCCACGGTTGCAATGCATATGCCTTTAAATCTAAAGCAATACCATCAGTTGTTGTAAAAAGATCAAGTGGTGCAGATTGTAACTTTTATCAACAAAAATCACAAAATTAAATAGATTTTTCAAAAAATATTAGTAAATAATTTTTATCTTTTAGATAAAAAATAATAAAATTGTTTGAATTATTGATAAAAAAATAATAAAAAAATGTGCTTGTAAAAAATAAAAAATAAAAAAAGCTAAAATTTATTATGAAAATCAAAGAACTATTCATGGAAATTTGGATAATATACGAGATTAAATAGTATGATAAAAAATCATATAAGCATTAAAATAGGAGATAAGTTTGTTATATAAAGATTTAAAAGAGAGCATTAAATCACTTGGATTTGTATCTATAGAAGATTTTGTTCAATATATTGGAGTAACATCATCAGATGTATTAGAATGGGAAGAAAAAGATGATGTACCTTATACTATCTCACTAATCATTCACTTATTAAAAGGTGAAAAAGAACTACCAAATACTTTATCATTAGACAGTATGGTTGAAGAGTGTTTACCATTAGCTGAACTATTAGAAGAAGCATCTTCATTCCCTCATAAATTAGAAGAAATGTTTTTATTACAAAAAGAGTTAAATGACTCAACAAATGGTAAAAATTGGGAATTAGGTGCAAACAAATTTGGAAAAGAAATTAACTGGCTTAGATGTATCCATATGGAAGTTGCAGAATTAATTGATTCTACTCCATGGAAACACTGGAAGAATATTAATGCAGAACCTGATATGAATAATATTCATGTTGAACTTGTTGATATTTGGCACTTCTTAATGTCTTATATTTTACAAGAAACAAATGTACCAAAAGCTGTATCATTAGTAAATACTCACTGTATTTATGAAGCAGTTGAAGATGTAGATGTAAAACCAATGATTAAAGAATCAGAAAAATTATCATATATTGCATTAGCAATTGAAACTGGTAACATGCCTTCATTTAGTGGAATTGAAAGATTTATTGATCAATTCTTTAGATGTTGTAAAATTTCTGGATTATCATTTACTTGGTTACAAAAATTATACATTGGTAAAAACTGTTTAAATAAATTTAGACAAGACAATGGATATAAAGAGGGTACTTATATTAAAATTTGGAATGGCGATGAAGATAACGTAGTTATGGTTGCTATTTTAGAACAAATGGAAAGTGTAAGTTTTGATATTTTATATAATAAACTAGAAGAAGCTTATAAAACTTGTAAATAAATCACATAGCTAAAAAGATTTCTTTTTAGCTATAGTCGTTTTTATAATCTACATAATGAGCTGCATGAGTAACTAAACCAGCTTCATCTTCTTCTGTTAATTGTTTTACAACTTTTGCTGGACTTCCCATGATTAATGATCTTGGTGGAAATTTCTTTCCTGATGTAACTAATGAATTAGCTCCAACAATACTACCTTTACCAATAACAGCACCATCTAAAACTGTAGCACTCATACCAATAAGACAATTGTCTTCAATTTTACAACCATGTAACATTACTTTATGTCCAATAGTAACATTATCACCAATAACTGTAGAAGTGTGAGTATCTGTATGAATCATTGATAAATCTTGAATATTAGTATTTTTACCAATTCTTACTTTATTTACATCTGATCTAATAACACATTGAAACCATACTGATGAGTCTTCACCAATTTCAACATCACCAATAATATCTGCACTTGGTGCTATCCATGCTTTTGTATCAATCTTTGGGTAGAATTCTTTAAATTTTAATATCATATTTGCTTCCTATAAAATTTTGAGAATTATTATATCTAGTAGTATTTAAAAAGGCAAGGTAAAACAAACAAAGAGTACTACTCTTTATTTGCTTTGTATTCAACAATAATAGGTTCAGAATAATTAGGAACATCATCATAAGTAAATATTGCATAATATTTATCTATATCTTTTGCTCCAAAATCATCATAAGTATAATCATCACTACCTGCATAAAGTTTTTGTCCATCATGAGAAGAAAGAGGTTTTCTATAGGCATTTTTAATAACCTTAACACCCTTAAAATCAGGATGATCTGGATTATCCCAAGTAAGTTTAATACGACCACTGTCATTGATTATTTTTCCATTTGAAGGCTTATCTAAAGGAAATCTTCTTTTAGGAATATACTCAACAATTAATTTAGGAGATAAAGAAAGATTTTTAATTTCCCATGAAACTTTTTTGTCCTTAATAGCTCTTTTTGCAGAAGTTGGTTTTAAAACAAAAGCAACTGTAGCTTTCTCTTTTAATTTTTCATTTAATGTAATTTCAGAGAAAGAATCAAACATAAAATATTGAGTTTGATTATTTTTAAGTTCAGTTGCACTTACATCATAACCAACATTTTGAATAATTTCTCTATTTGTAATATTTTGATAATCTTGATCTATACTAGTATCTACAAACTCAAGATGGAATCTAATATCATCTTTTATATAAATACGAGTAGAGTTTAATTCAAAATATGCTTTTGTAATCATTGTTTCATCATATGGAGGCAGGGCTGATAAATCAAATTCAAAACTAGAATAGATTGGAGCACCAGATTCATCAAAACCTGCTGTGATTTCATCTGTAATTACATTCTCTTTACTTACTGTATAAACAGCTTTTGGATAAAGAGCTGAAATATTTGGTTTTTCAGTATATGTTAATTCAAGTCTTGGTCTATATGGTAAACCCATACCAAACTTACCATATCCAATATCCCATTGCATCATTTGTCTACTTCGACCAATTCTTAACTCTTTTGGTCCTTCAATTCTTAATACAATTTTTTCATCAACAATAGATTTTTTTAGATATTCACACTCAATTCCAGAGAAATGCCAAGATCTCCAAATACCTTGAGTTAATTGATGCGAAGCAGTTGGTCTTCCTACATATTTTAATAATTCCATATTTTCAACATCATCAAAAGATGTAATATCACCCATTTTTGTTTGATCAACAATAGCAACATTCCACTCACCATATTTTTCAATAGTAGTTGATACTCTATTAATTGGATACAAATTAAAATCCGCAGATTTAATAAGTGCATTACTTGGTAAAGATTTTAGATTAATAGTAACAACAGCATAAGAAACACCCTTATTTTCATCAACACCTACAAATAAAGAGTTTATTCCAAAGTGTTTAGCATTATTATTAATATTTTCAGAAACATAACCAGTCTCTTTAGCACTTGCATAATATGTTCTACTAAATTCATCATATTCAACTGTTGTTCGAACTTTAATTTGAGGATAAAATGGTGATTTTTGGAAATTATCTTTATGAACAACTCTAATATTGTAATAATAGTCTTTATTTGATGATAGGTTTATATCAGAAAATTCTAGACTTTTTGTTTTTGCAATTAAATTACTATTATTACAATAAGTTTTATCTTTTAAACTTCTATAAATTTCAAAAAATACATCATTTTTAGATATATCATAATCCCATTTAAGATTTACATGGTTTGAACCAAATTCTGTTACTTCAAAAGAGTTAACTCTTTTTACAATGTTATTCTTGCAATAATAAGGTGCTTCTTTAACAGCAGCTAATAAAGCAGGAATATGTTCTCTTAAATTTTCATTCATATCATCTAAATAATCAGAAATATTTCTTGTACCTACTTCAACAACACTAGAGATTATTCCCTTTGAATAATAAAACTCTCTACCACTTCCTGAAATTAATTTTGAAGGCGGTTTACCTTGGTGAATTCCATACTCTCTACCTGAAATCTTTTTAATCTCTTCTGCCATATTTGCACATAAAGTATTCATATCAGTTGTATCAATAGTATCTTCATGTCTAAAATCATGAGCAGGGAAAAATACATTTCCTTGAGAGTGATAATCTAAAGCAATAGTAATATGATCTACATTTTTTTCTACAAAATCTTTAAGTGCTCTTGTTTCTGGTTCTGAAAAAGGTTCAGGTCCTCCATAAACATTAGAAGTTGTAGCAGTTGATTTAATAAAACCAATAGGGAAGTTTCTATTTAAATCAACACCATAGGTTCCATCAGCATTAACACGTCTATTTTTTCTCCAAAAAGAAAAATGGTTTCTAGAATATTCATAACCATCTGGATTTGCACATGGAACCATATATATAGTTGTTGTATCTAAATAAGCTTTTAGTGTTCTATCATTTTCATAATTTTCTAGAACATATTTAGCAAATTCAATAGCTAACTCATGCCCAACCCATTCTCTAGCATGAATAGTCCCTGTAAAGAATAGGGCAGGTCTTTTATTGGCTGTTTTGATATCTTTAGAGATAGTAATTAAATTAATATCTCTTTTTTCCCAAGTTTGTCCAATTGATTCTAAAGAAAAATGTGCAGGAAATCTTTCCTGCAAATCTTTAAATATCGCTGTTGATTCATCATATGATCTATAAAGTTGTTTCAAGGATTACTCTCCTATTTTTAATCTCGATTTTAATTGAGCTAATTTATTTTTTCCAATCCCATCAAGTTCTTTTAATTGATCTAAATCGCTAAACTTTTTAACTTCTTCTTTGAAGTTTAAAATAATTTTTGCTAACTTTGAACCAATACCTTTAATCTTTTTTAAAGTATCTTCATCTGCATCATTAATATTAACTCTCATATCATCAATACTATCATCCCATACTTTTATTAACTGCTCATCTACAGATTCTAATTCTAATAAATCACTTGAATCTGTAACAACATTATCTAATAAGTACTCTTGGATTTCTAATGCTAATTCTTCTTCCATTCCATGTAAAGTCATTATTTGAGTTAAAGAAGCTGTGTTAAAATTAATTTTATTTACTTCAATTTTACTCTTTTTTGTATCTTTTAATAAATCTTTTTTTATAGGTAACTTCTCTGGTGCAATTGAAGCAGGAACATCATTTGGATTACTTAATAATGCTTCTTCCATATCAAACTTATCTTCTGGATCATTAATATACCAAGTACCATCACAAGAAGGTTTGTATTTACTAAATCCTATATGTCTCATAGTTCTAAGTAATGATGAATCAACTTTACCTAACTCTTCCCATGAGAATAATGGAACATGAGGCATAGGGAATCTACCATTTGAGAAGTCCCACATTAAATATTGACCAATCCAATCTCTAATATAAGGGAATGCAGCAAACGCAGTAGCACACTCTAATATATAAGCTTTATCAGTTTTTGCACAAATAGCAATATCACAAGCCCAATACTCAGCTTTTGCAGCCTTAGAAGCTTCAACTGCCAATTCTAAAGCATTCATTGGTACATTTTCATAAGACATTGAACCACCTTGAGAAGTGTTTGTAATCCACTCCCCATCACCAGAGAATCTCCAGAATGCACAAATTGGTTTATGTCCAATTAACATAACTCTTAAATCCCCAGAGAATTTTAAATCAATTGCATCCTGAGTATATATAGGAGAGTATTTTTTATCTTCTAACAGCTCAAAAGCTTCTTTAAAATTATCAGCTTTATGTACATAATAACCACCATAATTAGATGGACCATAAGATCTTTTAATAATTTGAGGATATTTAGCTTTATTTTTTAAATACTTGTATCCTTTTTCATTATCATAATAGATTTTTGTTTTAGGTGCAGATAGATTATACTTATCACAAAATAAAGTAACATTCTCTTTTGACTTATTAGGAAATTGAGTTTCTAAAGATGGTACAAATCTAACATGAGGTAGTTCTTTCGAGATTTCAACAAAAGTATCATAAGCAGTTGCAGGAATATTACCAATTAATACATCGATATTCTTTGCTTTAACTTCTTTTATAAATCTCTTTTTATCATTTTTCCAATGATATACAACTTCTTCAATTTTGTCAGGCCATCCTTTAAAATTTGAGTGATCAAAAAATCTTAATACGTAATCAAGATATAAAAATCCCAATTTAGGTAATTTTGTCATTATGCTTCCTTTATAGTTTGTTTAGTTTTTCTATCAATTAAATCAACAATAGCATCGATTTTTTTATTATTAAAATCTAATCCCATTTTTTCTTGTTCTGGTGTTGCAAAAGCAGGTATTCCGTTAACTTCCAAAACAACATATTCTTCTTTTTTTCTATCATAAATAATATCAACACCAGCTATATCTAAGCCCGTAACTTTAACAGCCTTAAGCGCCAAATCGATTACAGCTTCGTCTGGATCCCTTAAAAACACGCTTCCACCACTTGTTACATTTGTTCTCCAATCTTCAGAACTAGCTTTTCGTCCATAACAAGCAATATATTTACCATCTACAATATCTACTCTATAATCAGTATTATCATAATCAATAAATTTTTCAACGTAAAAATATCTTAAGTCCATTTGATTTAAAAAAGGCATTAACATATCTAAAGTTTCTTGATTTTCAATTTTTGTAAGTCCTACACCACCCCAACCATCAGTTGGTTTATAAACCATTTTGTCCCATTTTTTCATAATTGCTTTTAAATGAAAAGTATCATCTCTATGACAAAGTTTATAATCTGCTGTATTAATCTTATTCTTTCTTAATAAAAATGATGTTTGAAATTTATCTTCAGTTAATTCAAATGCATCATAAGAATTAATCA
The DNA here is from genome assembly GCF_013283835.1 of Poseidonibacter lekithochrous. Lineage (GTDB taxonomy): Bacteria > Campylobacterota > Campylobacteria > Campylobacterales > Arcobacteraceae > Poseidonibacter > Poseidonibacter lekithochrous. The sequence continues at coordinate 1,900,912 of NZ_CP054052.1, forward strand.
TAGGTACAACATGACTTAATGCTTTATATAAATACATTTGATATTGAGTTTGTTCCCCTGCATTATAAGAGAAAAACAAATCTAATTTATCCAGTTTCATATCATCATATAAGATATGACCATTTTTAGCAATTGCATCTCTTAAATTAATATTTGGAATTACTTTAATATCTCTCTCTTCCAATTTTTCGATAATTTTCTTTTGAATTTCATCACCACCACCATTTTGATACATCCACATTCCAATTTTTCTACTAGCCATAATTCCCTCTAATCCTTAAAAAATACTTCTTGATAATGACTCAATATTGTTGTCATCATCCCAATTCTTTGCTCAAATGAACTTTTCAAAGCTCTCTCTTTTTTTGTATGATCTCCATCGCCATAGGGACCAAAACCATCAAGTGTTGTTACTCCAAAAGAAGAAACAATATTTGCATCACTCACTCCACCTCTTGATTCTAAAGGTATTTTACTTTTCGTAAGTGTTTCAAAAAACTGAACTAATTGAAGTTGTTTTTCATTCTCTTCCATAACATCTCTTTGGATTATTCCATCAGCTGTTGATTTTGTGCCTTCAACAAAAGAAGTGTTAGTGATTTTTTCAACTTCATTCATAATTCGTTTTTTTTCAGATTTTTTGTCAAATCTGAACTCCATCATCATTTCACAATGGGGAGAAACAGTGTTAATTCCAATTCCACCTTCAAATTTACCAACATTGACAATGGAGCCTTCTTTCAAATTAATTAATTCAGAATATTTTTGTAGTTTTATTGCACCTTCTAAATTAGCATTAATACCTTTTTCATAAGATGTTCCAGCATGTGAAGCTTTACCTTCAATTTTTATAATATATCTTCCAACACCTTTTCTTGCAGTAACTAATTCTAAGTCTTTTCCAGCAGCTTCAAATACAAAACAATAATCGTAGTTTTTAGCAAGTTCTGATGTAATTTCTTTGGAATCATCACTTCCTGTTTCTTCATCTGAAACAAGTAAAAAATCAATATTAAATATTTCTCCATTATTTTTAAAAATATTTCGTAAAGCTTCTAAAGCAACAACATTACCACCTTTCATATCACAAACCCCAGGACCATAAATCCAGTTCTCATCTTGGGTAAAACCTTCAAAATAACCTTTTGGAAATACTGTATCGTTATGACCTAATAATAAAATTCTAGGTCCTTCTTTTTGATTAGATTTAAATAATAAATGATCACCAATTAGTTCTCTTTTAAAAGTTTCTTTTTTAAAACCTAATTCTAAAAGCCATGAGGACATAACATTGCCAACTTCGTCAACGCCATGTTTATTTTGTGTATGAGAGTTAATAATAACTATTTTTTCTAAATCTTCTAAATAGCCCATTTGATATCCAATAAGTAAAATATTTCACTATAACACTATGAAAAATTTGCATTAAATAACTATAAATAATTTTATTGCAAATTACATTCTTTGATTATAACATAAAATCAACTTATAAAATAACATGAGATGGTAACAATTTAGTAGCATTTTGGAAGAAAAAAAGTTTTTTTATAAAAAAAAAGGGAAAGTAGCAAAAATGCTACTTTCCCTTTTATAAGAATGAGATAAATTAATTATTTATTCTGAGTTATCTCTGTGGTTTTTATAAATGATAATATTTTTTATTTTCACCTGAAATGATGAATCTTAATGCATTAAGTCTAATAAACCCTTCTGCATCTTTTTGGTTATAAACTTCATCTTCTTCAAAAGTAGAGTGAGCTTCAGAGAATAATGATTTTTCAGATTCTCTTCCAACAACAACTACATTACCTTTGTAAAGTTTTAATTTAACTGTACCTTCAACATTTTGTTGTGTAGTATCAATTGCAGCTTGCATCATTTCTCTCTCTGGAGAGAACCAGTAACCTTGGTAGATTAACTTTGCATATTTAGGCATTAACTCATCTTTTAAGTGAGCAGCTTCTCTATCAAGAGTAATTGATTCAATAGCTCTGTGAGCTTTTAACATGATAGTTCCACCTGGAGTTTCGTAACAACCTCTAGCTTTCATTCCAACATATCTATTTTCAACAATGTCAATTCTTCCTATACCATGTTTGTTACCGTAAGTGTTTAATGTTTCTAAGATAGTTGCAGGTGACATTTCTTCACCATTAATAGAAATAGGATCACCACTTTTGTATCCAATAGTGATATATTCAGCTTCATCAGGTGCATTCTCAGGAGAATTAGACCATAACCACATTGATTCTTCAGGTTCAGCATTAGGATCTTCTAAAGATAAACCTTCATAAGAGATATGTAAAAGGTTAGCATCCATTGAATATGGGCTAACAGCTGGATTACCATTTTCATCAATATGTTTTTTATCGATTTCAATTCCATTTTCTTTTGCATATGCAAGTAATTTTTCTCTAGAGTTTAAGTCCCATTCTCTCCATGGAGCAATAACAGTAATATCAGGATTTAATCCTAAATATCCAAGTTCAAATCTAACTTGATCATTACCTTTTCCAGTTGCACCGTGAGATACAGCATCTGCACCCATTTTATTTGCAATTTCAATCTGTTTTTTAGCAATAAGCGGTCTAGCAATAGAAGTTCCTAATAGATATTCACCTTCATAAATAGCATTCGCTCTGAACATTGGGAATACGTAATCTTTTACAAATTCTTCTTTAATATCTAATATAAAAATATTTTCTGGTTTAATTCCACAAGCTAATGCTTTTTCTCTTGCAGGTTCTACTTCTTCGCCTTGACCTAGGTCAGCAGTAAAAGTAATAACTTCAGCATTATACTCATCTTGAAGCCATTTTAAAATTGTAGAAGTATCAAGCCCACCACTGTAAGCTAGTACTACTTTTTTAACATCTTTTTTACTCATTTAACTTATCCTATACATCTAATAAATTTTAAGGTAATTATTTTATCTAATATTAGCTATAATCTTAATTATGAGAATAGATAAATTTTTAAATGCAGTAAATATTACAAAAAGAAGAGCAGTTGCTGAAGACATGCTGGAACACAAAGTTGTTCATATAAATGGCATAGCAGTGAAAAAAGCCAAAGAAGTTAAAGTTGGAGACATGGTTGAGATTAAATATCTTGAGAAAACCGACAAATTTCAAGTTTTACAAATCCCAACAAATAAATCAACTCCAAAATCTAAAATGGATGAATACGTTAAGAAAATTGAAGGATAAATAATGTTTAATTCAGCAAAGTTAAAATTTGATGATATCTTTGAAAATAGACTTCCGGAACAAGAAGTAAAAGACTATTTAATCGAATTATATGAAAGAGGAGAAGATGCAGCTGAAATAGCAGGTGCAGCTAGTGCTATGAGAGATCATCTTATACCTTTACCAATTCATTATGATTTAAAAGAAAAACTAATTGATAATTGTGGAACAGGTGGAGATAAATCAAACTCTTTTAATGTATCTACAACTGTTTCGATTTTATTATCAGCTTGTGATTGTTATGTTGCAAAACATGGTAATAGAAGTATTACTAGTAAATCAGGTAGTGCTGATATGCTTGAAGCATTAGGTATAAATCTTGATATGACATTAGAAAACTCAGCTAGAATGTTAGAAGATGCAGGTTTTTGTTTTATGTTTGCACAAAAACATCACCCGGCTATGAAACATATTATGCCAATAAGAAAATCAATTCCACATAGAACAATTTTTAATATTTTAGGACCATTATCAAATCCTGCAACTGTTTCAAAACAATTAATTGGAGTATTTGATAAATCATTTATCAATAAAATTGCTTATGCTTTAGACATGTTAGATACAAAAAGATCTATTATTGTTTCATCTAAAGATGGAATGGATGAAATTTCAATTTCGGATATTACATATGCAACATCTTTATATAATGGAAAAGTTGAAGACTTTGAAATTAATCCAGAAAATTATGGATTAAAATTAGCTCCTAAAGAAGAGATTGTTGGTGGAGATGCAATATTTAATGCTCAAATAACAAAAGATATTTTATCTAATAAAACAAATGATGCAAAACTTGATATTGTTCTAATTAATGCTGCTGCTGCACTTATAGTAGATGAAAAAGCTAGAGATTTCCAAGATGGAATTGAGATTGCAAGAGATGCCATTCTAAGTGGAAGAGCTAAAACTAAATTAGAAGAAATTATCAAAATTTCTAATCAATTATAAGATAGGATAGTTTTGCAAAAAGAGTTTATTTTAGAATTAGAAGAGATTGATACAATAACTCAATCCTTAAAAGAGACTATTTCAAATGAAGATTGTATTGTAATACTAAGAGGAGATTTAGCAAGTGGAAAAACGACACTAGTTAAAAACTATGTTAAATCTCTAGGAATAGATGATTTAGTTACATCTCCTACTTTTTCACTACAATCAATTTATTCAGAAATGATATTTCATTATGATGTATATAACAAATCATTAGAAGAATTTATTGCATTAGGAATGCTAGAAGAGTTTGAAAAATCTGGTATTCATTTTGTAGAGTGGGGTGATGAAAAACTTCATAAACTTTTACTTGAATATGGTTATAACGTAATACTAGTAAAAATCACAAAAAGAGATAATAAAAGGCAATATAAAATTGAATCATAGACTAGAAGTAAAAGATATTACAAAATCAATTAAAAAAACTCAAATTTTACATGGTATCTCACTAGAAGTAAAATCAGGTGAAATTGTTGGCTTACTTGGACCAAATGGAGCAGGAAAAACTACAACATTTTATACTGTATGTGGTCTTGTAAAACCATCAACTGGAAATGTATATTTTGATGATAAAGATATTACATCATTACCTTTACATAAAAGGGCCCTAAAAGGTATTGGTTACTTACCACAAGAGTCTTCAATTTTCAAAGACTTATCTGTTGAAGACAACTTAATGTTAGCAGCACAAATTGTTACAGATGATAAAGAAGAGCAACACAAAAGAGTTGAAGAGCTACTTGAAATCTTTAATATTGAACCAATTAGACAAAGAAAAGGTGTTTCTTTATCTGGTGGTGAGAGAAGAAGAACAGAAATAGCAAGAGCTTTAGTTTCTCATCCAAAATTCTTATTACTTGATGAACCTTTTGCAGGTGTTGATCCAATTGCAGTAAAAGATATTCAAGAAATTATTCATCAATTAACTAAAATTAATATTGGTGTTTTAATTACAGATCATAATGTTAGAGAAACATTAGAAATTTGTGATAGAGCTTATGTTATGAAAGCAGGGTCTTTATTAGTTAGTGGAACAAGTGAAGAGATTAAAAAAGATACAAAAGTAAGAGAACATTACTTAGGTGAAGACTTTAGTTTCTAAAACAAAAAGTAATAACTACATAGTTATTACTTTGTTTCTCCCTTGATTTTTTGCTTCATATAAAGCATCATCAACTCTAGCAATAAAACTATCTTCTTCATCTTCAAGTTTTAGTACAGATACACCAAAACTAGCTGTAATAGAAAGATCTAAAGAACTTATCTTTTTATTTTCAATTGCCTCTCTAATTTTTTCAGCAACATTTCTTGCACCTTCAAGGTCAGTTTCTGGTAATAAGATTAAGAATTCTTCTCCACCCCAACGTACAACAGTGTCATGTTCTCTAACACTTGCTAATACTATTTGAGAAATATCTTTTAAAACTTCATCCCCAATTTGGTGTCCATGAGTATCATTTATATTTTTAAACAGATCTAAATCAAATAAAACAAGTGATAGATCATTTTTATATCTAATACCTCTTCTTATTTCTTTACCAAATAACTCTTTGAATTTATTTCTATTATTTAAACCTGTTAAAGAATCATGACTTGCTTGATACTCTAATAAATTAGATTTTTCTTTTAATTCTGTAACATCAGTTAATGAGATAACAAAATAGTCTATCTTATTATCATAGTTATCAATATTTACAGTAAAAACTCTCTCTTCATTATTTTTATTTTTTATTTTTACAACTCTATCAACTTCTGGAAGATTCTTAATATATTTAATCCAACAATCTTGTTTTATTAATAAAGTTCTAGTTACAAAGCCATATTCTTCTTGGAAAAAATCATAAATATTATCAGTCTTTTCTGTAAATTCATCAATTGAATTAACTTCAAAGAAATCTAAGAATTTCTTATTAACATTCGTAATAGTTTCATTGTTTGTAACAATTACAATATTATCTTGTGCATCAAGAATTGATTTTATCTTTTGAATTTCTTGTTCAACTCTAGTTTCTAATGAAATATTTAGTTGTTCAAGTTTTCTTTTTAAAATAATAGGCTCAATTGCTTTAATCATACTCTCAACTAATTGGTATAAATCAATTGGTTTCATAGCATAAGTATTTACACCTACATCAATAGCTTTTTTTAGAAAATTTGGATCATTATGAGCACTTGTAATAACAATAGGAATTAAATCATTTATTTTTTTAATTCTAGTACACATTTCTAAGCCATCCATTTTTGGCATATTAATGTCAGAAACAATTAAATCAATCTGATCTTGATGTTTTTCAAATGTTTCTAATCCTACTAATCCATTTTCAGCAGAATATACTTTTTTTACAAGAGATCCTAATAATTTTGATGTAAACTCTCTTACATCATTTTCATCTTCAACATATAAAACAGAAATGTCTTGTAATATTTCTTTATTCATTTGTATCTCCTGGAAATTCATATAAATCTGGTTTTGATATTGGTGCAGAGAAATAATAACCTTGTGAAAAGTCAGCTCCTAAATCTTTAATAATATCAAATATCTTTTCATTCTCAACAAACTCTGCAATTGTTTGTAAGTTTAAACTTTTTGCAAATTCTATAATTGTTTTTGTAATCTTATATGAGTTTTCATCTGTTGCAATATTCTTAATTAATGATGCATCAATTTTTAAATAATCAACATTCATTTTTAATAAATGCTCAAAGTTTGAGTATCCTGAACCAAAATCATCAATTGCAACTTTACAACCTAATGCTTTAATCTCATCAATAAAAGAGATTAAAAAACTATAGTTTTTTACATTTTCATCTTCTAGAATTTCAAATACAACTCTATTTCCAACTTTATATTTTCTTAGCATTTCTTTAATAAAATCTAAGAACCCAGGTTCTTCAATATCTTCATAAGAAATATTTACAGAAAATTCAAATGGTAAATTTTCAAATCTTTTAAAAGATTTTTCAATTACTATCTTTGTAAGTTTTGTATATTGGTTAGATTTTTTTGAAATATCTAAGAAAAAGAATGGTGAAATAACCTTTTCTTCTTCATCAATTAGTCTTACTAAACACTCATACTTATCAACTTTCATTGTATTATTGTTAATTAAAGGCTGAAAAAATACTTCAATTTTATCATTAATAAATGCAGCTTTTAGTTTTTTAGTCCAAAGCATATTATTTTCATACTCTTGAAATTTGTCAAGTTCATCATAAAATACTAAGTAATCTTTATGATCTTTTTTTGCTGATTGCAATGCAATATCAGCAGTAATTAGCTTATTATTCTTATGAGAAAAAGAGATTCCGCAAGTAAGTTTTACATCAATCTCATATTGATCAAAATGGAATACTTTTTTATATACAGAATCAACTATATCTCTTATTATCTCAAGAAATTTATCTTGTTCTAAAGTTGTATTAGTAACACAATAAGTATCCGCAGGGAACTTATATAGACTTAAATCTGGATAGTTTTCAATACTTGCATAAATTAGTTCTCCAACACCTTTTAGTATGGAATCACCAATTTTATGACCAAAGAAGTCATTAATCTCTTTAAATGAGTTAATATCTAAAATAGAAATTGATTCTAATATTAAATCTTTATTACTTTGTAATTGTTCAATTAATCTTGCTCTATTAGGTAACTTTGTTAAGTTATCTGTATATAAAAGATTATCTAGATCATTTTTATATTTTATTTCATGGCTAATATCAGTTAGTAAAATAATACTTGTATTGTTATGTGTTAAATTAATTCTTTGAATTGAGAAAAATTTCTTTTCATCATTTTCATTAATAATACAAACTTTTGTGCCTTTTTCATCACAATATTTTAACCAGTCTTTATTTTCTTTAGTAACTGTAGATGTTTCTTCAATTTCAAAAGCATTAGAAATTACATTGTATTTTCTATTAACTTCATTCTCATTTTCACAACCAGTAAGTTTATTAAAATGATCATTTGTAAAAATGGCATTAAAACCATCTGTTATGAAAAGTGGATTATTTATATTTTTGATTACTGAACTTGAAAGTTCATGTTCTTTTTGTAAGAAACTATCTTTTTTGAATGCTCGTGTGTAATATTCAAATTTTGAAAGAATTTCTTCATAGTTTAAAGGTTTGATTAAAATATCCATTTCTCTTAATGATGAACTACCAGAGGGTAGTTCATTTGCTAAAAGAATTACATAGATACCTAAATCATTACATTTCTCTATTATCTCACTATGATTGTCAATACTCGTACTTAACAAAACAAGATTACTATTTTCAATATTAAATAGAATTTCATCACCATTTGATGAAAAACTTATATTAATATCATCTAATTTATCTTTAATAAACTGATTGAAATCTTTGAAATCTTTTAGACTAATATCAGCTATTAATACATTGAAACGCATCATTTACCTTAAACTTATAATTTTTATAGTTTTCCATAAAATTGCTTTAATATTACTTTATATTCTTATTTTTACTCTGTTTTTATTATTTATTAAAAATTTTTAACGCATTATCCAAATCTTCTTGAGTATCAATACCAAAAGATTTTGATTCAACTTTAACCATTGCTATTATATTTCCGTTGTCAATTGCTCTTAGTTGTTCTAATTTTTCAACTGATTCCAATTTAGAAGGAGATAATGAGCAAAAATTATTTAATGATTTTTTAGTGAATCCATAGATACCTAAATGGCCATTATAAATTGCATTTTCATAGTGATCTCTATGATAAGGAACTTTAGCTCTGGAGAAATAAATTGCATTAGTATTTTCATCCAGTACAACTTTAACATGGTTTGGATCATCAGCAAGTTCTGAGCTAATTTGTTTATGACAAGATACAATCATTACATCTTCATTATCTTCATTTACTTTTTTAACTCTATTTATTACAGCTTGAACTACCTCTGTTTCAATAAAAGGTTCATCAGCTTGAACATTAATAATAATTTCATTGTCATCTAAATTTAACTTGTTTACTGCTTCATTAATTCTATCCGTACCACTTTGGTGTTCACTTGATGTCATTACAGCATCAAAACCATGTTCTTTTGCTAAATCTATAACTTCTTGTGAATCTGTTGCAATTACAACTTTATCTAATGAACTAACTTGTTTAGCTGTTTTGATTACCATTGGTAAGCCTAAAATATCAACCAATATTTTATTAGCAAATCTACTTGAATTCAATCTTGCAGGGATGATTATCATATTTATATTCCTTCTTGTAAAACCTTATTTAAAGTAGATGTATTATATTATAAAATCTTTAAATAACTATATGAAAGAAGAAATTAATGAAAAAAACAATAACTGTTATAGATACTTTTGGATTCTTATTTAGAGCTTATTATGCTCTACCTCCATTAAAATCAAAAACTGGTTTCCCAACAGGATTACTAACTGGTTTTATGAATTTTGTTTCAAATGTAGGTAAAGATTTTCAAACAGACTATATAGTATTTGCACTTGATTCTAAAGGTGATACTTTTAGAAGTGATATATATCCAGAATATAAATCTCATAGACCAGATGTTCCAGAAGATTTATTAAAACAATTACCAATTGCAATTGATTTCATTGAAAAAATGGGCTTTAAATCAGCTATTAAAACAGGTTTTGAAGCAGATGATCTTATCGCATCTATTGCATATGATGCAAAAGAAAAAGGTTTAGAAGTAAGAGTTGTATCACATGATAAAGATTTATACCAACTAATACAAGAAGATATATTCTTATTTGACCCAATTAAAAAAACAGTTATTACAGAAGTAGAATGTTATGACAAGTATGGAGTTTATCCTAGCCAATTTACTGATTATCAATCATTATTAGGGGATAGCGCGGATAATGTTCCTGGAGTTAAAGGAGTAGGGGCTAAAACAGCTGAAGCTTTAATCAAAGAATACGGGACACTTGATAATATTTATGAAAACTTAGAAAATATTGAGAAAAAAAGATGGAAAACTTTATTAACAGATGGTAAAGAATTAGCTTATATTTCAAAACAATTAGTTACTTTAAGTACAGATTGTCATTGTATTGATAATTTAGATGAGTTTCAATTACCCAATGAGAATCCAATTTTAAAAATCTCTGATACTTTAATGGAATATGATTTACATAGAATTATTGACAGAGTAAATAAAAATGGCTTGAATTATAAAACAAAACTTCCAGATGCTCCTGCACCAAAAGTAGAAATAAAAAGAGATTATATTCTTCTAAATAATGAAAATGAATTAATCAAAGTAATTAATTCAATTCCAAAAGATTCTATTGTAGCTTTTGATACAGAAACTACAGATGTAGATACTAAAAGTGCAAAAATAGTAGGATTCTCATTTGCATGGGAAGATGATAAAGCTTATTATGCACCAATAGGGCATTTTTATTTAGGAGTAGAAGATCAAATAAGTTTAGATAGTGCAAAAAAAGCTATTGAATTATTAAATAACTACAAATTAGTTTTACAAAACTTCAAATATGATTATGTAATTGTTAAAAAGAATTTAAATATAGAATTAACTTTATACGCAGATACAATGATTTTAGCTTGGTTATTAAATACAAGTGAAAAAGTGGGATTAGATTATCAAGTAGATAAATATTTTGACCATAAAATGATTGCTTTTAAAGATGTAGTAAAAAAAGGTGAAAACTTCTCTAATGTAGAATTATCAAAAGCTTGCGAATATGCAGCTGAAGATGCTTTAATGACATTAAAGCTATTTAATAAGCTTTTAGAGAGATTTAAAGAGACAGAAAATGAAACTTTATTAGAATTAGCATTTAGTACTGAATTTGACTTTATTAATGTATTAGCGAATATGGAAGATAACGGTGTTAAGATCAATACTAAGCAATTAGAGGACTTAAAAGTATCAAATAGTGCATTTGTTCAAGAATTAACTTCTAAGATATATGAAGCAGCTGGTGGAGAGTTTAATATTAACTCGCCTAAACAATTAGGAGTTATATTATTTGAAACACTAGGACTACCAGTAGTTAAAAAAACAAAGACTGGGTATAGTACAAATGAAGTGGTATTACACAAACTAATTGATTCACATGAAATTATTCCTTTACTATTACAATATAGAGAAGCTTTTAAACTACAATCAACTTATATTGAACCATTATTAGAACTTGCGCTTAAAAATGATGAAAATAAAATTTTTACTTCATTTTTACAAACTGGAACTGCAACAGGTAGATTAAGTTCAAAAAATCCTAATTTACAAAATATTCCAGTAAGAAGTGAAGCAGGTGGGAAAATAAGAAAAGCATTCATTGCAAGAGAAGGCTACAAACTTGTTGGTATTGATTACTCTCAAATTGAATTAAGACTTCTTGCTCACTTTAGTGAAGATGAAGCTTTATTAAATGCATTCAATAGTGGCCTTGATATTCATAGACAAACAGCCGTTAAAATTTTCGGTGAAGAATTAGCAGATGAAAAAAGATCAATAGCAAAATCAATTAACTTTGGATTACTATATGGTATGGGTTCAAAAAAACTTGGAGATACTCTTGGAATTCCTTCTAAAGAAGCAAAAGTTTATATTGAATCATATTTTGATGCATTCGTTAGTGTAAAAAATTATCTTAAATCAATTGAAGAGTACTCATATGAGCATGGATTTGTAAAAACATTATTAAATAGAAAACGATTATTTGACTATGATTCAGCAAATGGAATGCAAAAAGCAGCATATTTAAGAGAATCAGTTAATACTTTATTTCAAGGAAGTGCAGCCGATTTAATTAAACTTTCAATGATTGAAATTGATAAAAAATACAAAAATAACCAAGATATTAAAATGCTACTTCAAATCCATGACGAACTTATCTTTGAGATTAAAGATGACATGATTGAAGAAATAACTAAAGATTTAGTTAGTATTATGGAGAATATTTTAGAGTTAAAAGTACCTTTAGAGGTGTCAAAGTGTGTAGGAATGACATGGCAGGATTTAAAATAAGCTTAATGCTAACTTAATATTGTAAAATATCCTACTATTATTTTGACAAATAAAGAAATATTTGTTATTATTATGTCTTAAATCAATATATAAAGAGTATTTACATGTTAAAAACAGTTAGAAATATAAGAAAATTATATAACGCAAAGTTACTTTTTATTAGTAGTGACGAAAACGTACAACAAACGATTGAGAATGAGTTTGATGATTATTTTAAAGAATTAAAAATTGCAACAAATATTAATGACGCGCTTGAATTAGCATGTTCTAACAGTTATGATATGGCTGTTATTGATACTAATATCAAAGATGTATCTTTTTCAGAATTATGTTCTGAATTAGGTCAGTTAGCACCAACATTACCAAAAATTGTAATTTCTGATTCTGATGAAAATGAAAACATCGTTTCAGCTATTAATAATGGTGCTTATACTTTTCTTTCTAAACCATTAAGAGCTAAAGATATTAAATTAGCTGTTATTATGTGTTTAAACCAAACTAAAAGAGGCGATAAAATCGAATTTGATAATGGTATCTACTTTGATGAGTATAGAGACCAATTTTTTAAATCAGGTGGAGTTCTAATTGACTTTACAAGATTAGAAAAATCATTCCTTAAATTATTAATTACTAAGCGAAATGATATAACAGATTATGATATGATTAAAGAAGTAGTTTGGAAAGGTAAGGATATGTCAATTTATACGATGAGAAATATCGTAAATAAAATTAGACAAAAAACTTACTATGAAATTATTAAAAACCACTCTAACAAAGGGTATACAATAGACAATCTTAAAAAATAAGATTGCCTATTTGCAAAATATTAATAAAAAAGTTATAATATGGAAGAACTAATCGTTTCAAAAGAAGAATTAGTCCAATTGTTTGAAGATCAGACTATCGAAGATACTGGTCGAGGATGGTTAATGGAAGGTAAAGAAGTAGAAATTATTGCTTTACATGATGTTGATCCTAAATTCCTTCAAGACGTAACAAATGCTAAGTTCTACAAATTAATTCAAAAAGGTAAATAATAATGTCGCATTGTCCTTATTGCAAAAAGAAGATTGCTATGAGTAAGGCTTTTTGTTCAAGAAGCTGTAAAGAAAACTATTTTCAACTAATCGCTATTCAAATTCCAAAGCCATTTTTAAAAAGAATATTTGTTTTTTGTACACCAGAACAAAGAGAAACTGAAATCGAAAATTTTGCTAACAGACATGGCTGGAGATTAGATTTATTAAAGAAAAAGATTGATGAACTGGCTATTGAGTCAGGTTACATTGAAGAGAATAGTTAACATATATTGTTAACTACTATCTCTAATTATTTTTTAATTTACTTCTTTTACTAATGTAAAAAAATGTTGCTAAGCATATTAGTAATACACCCATTGACTGTAAAATTCCCATAGTTAACCAATCACTATATAAGAACCCTAACTGTACATCAGGCTGTCTGAAAAACTCTGCTGTAATTCTCATTGCAGAATAAAGAATTCCATACATTAAAGCTAATTGTCCATCAAAAGATTTTCTTTTTCTGAAGTAAGCTAAAATTGCAAATACAACTAAACCTTCTAATATTGCTTCATAAAGCTGTGAAGGGTGTCTTAATGTATTTCCTACATAAATTCCCCAAGGAACATCTGTAACTCTACCTACTAATTCTTGATTAAAGAAATTACCTATTCTTCCAAAAACATAAGCGGCTGAAATACCAAGTACTGCAATATCTGTTAAGAACCAAAAAGAAACTTTATTTTTTCTACAGAATAAATAAGAAGCTAAAATAAACCCAATAAAAGCTCCATGATAACTCATCCCTGAGATACCTGTAAAAGTTCCATCAACAAAAGGATTAAATATTTGCCATGGATTTGTTAAGTAATACATTGTATTAGGATCATAGAATAATATATATCCTATTCTAGCGCCTAAGATTACACCAATTTCTGCCCACCAAATATAAGAATCAAATAAATCATTTGATATTGGTAATTTATCTTTTTTGATAAACCACTTTGCTATCATAATAGCTGAAAGTAGGGCAAGCGCATACATAATTCCATACCAGTGTACAGAAATAGACCCAAGGCTAAACGCCACTGGGTCAAAGTTTGAATATATATTTTGCCAATATTCCATTATATTAGTCTAATGCCTCCGCAATTAATTCAATAGGATTTTTAAACTTAACATCTACATCAGATTGATATAAAGAGTTAGTTATTTGCATCCTACATGCAGAACACTCAGCACTAACTATTTGAGCTTTAGTTTCTTTAATCATTGCAGCTTTTGGAGCACCTGCAGCTTTTGCGAAATCATATTTCTCAGTTTGCATAGTAACACCACCAAATCCACAACATCTATTAGAATCACTCATTTCAGTTAATACATAATTTTGTTTTAATAGATTTCTAGGTTCTTGCCAAACACCTTGCATTTTCTTAGCATGACAAGGATCATGGTAAGTAATAGTTTCGTCAAATTTCTTTTCAGATTTAGCTAAAAGAGCAGCTAACTGAGTATTTTGATCTAACCATTTTGTAGCCATAAAGATTTTTTTAGAAATCTTAGCAGCTCTCTCTTTCCATTCTGGTTGATCATGTAAATAATGTTCCCAGTCTTGGTTAATCATTGCAGAACATGTAGCTTCTGGAATAATAACAGCATCAACTTCATCAATCCAAGTTTCAAAATATTGAATGTTTTCTTTTACTAAATAATCAACAGTATCAAAAGCACCTGTAAAATATGCAGGAGCTCCACAACAAAGTTGTTTTTTAGGAATCATAATATCAAGTTCTAGTTTTTTAAGAATTTTAACTAGTGAATCACCAGTATTAGTATATGTATAATTACTCATACAACCAATAAAAATTGCCACTTTGTTCTTTTTATTTTCTTCAATTTTTTTATGTTTTGCAAAAATATTTTCAGGATATTTTCTTAAGAAACTTCTCATATCTGCAAAAGGTAAAACTCTATCTTTTTTAACAATTGGAAGAGAGAATCTTGGAAGTCCTGATTGTTTTGTTTTATCGATTTTTAATGCACAAGTTTGGAACATCCATCCAAGAGATGATAATAAGTCCATAGTTTTTCTATGTCTTAGTAAGTAGAAAAATAGTCTTTTGTACCACGCAATTCCATATTTCTTAGCAATATCACTTCTTACTTGTTCAATAACCATATCCGTAGGTAAATCATTTGGACAGGCTTCAACACAGTTAGTACATAAGAAACATGATTCAAAAATATCTTTAGCATTTTGATCTAGTTCTAATTCATCATTTTCATAAGCACCAAGTAAATCAATAAATCCTCTTGGACTTGTTGTTTCATCTTGATTAATATTAAAAATAGTACAAACTGGTTTACATTTACCACACTTTACACAATCATCTACGATTGCATTATAATTAAATTTATTTGTTGTTGCCACTTTATCTTAACCCTTAATTTATAAATATTTATATTTAATATAAGCAATTTAATATACAATAATTTGTGTTAATAGTTTATAAATAGTAGCAGTATGGTAGCAAAACAGGGGTGTGATTAAATTTTGAAAAGAGATTTATAAGGGGAAAGGAAAAAGAGATTCTAAGACTATATAGTCTTAGAAAATCTTCTTTTATCTTCAGGAATTTTATTTAAATACGCATCAAATGGCATACAAATATTTCTAATAAGCATAGTTCCTGTTTGTGAAACTTGAATTTTATCTTCAGTAATTTCAACAAGTTCAGCTTCAATGAATTCTTGAAGTGCTTCAATTGCATCTGCAAAATATTCATTAAAGTTTACGTTAAATTCTTCCTCAACTCTTTTGATATTTAAAGAGAAGTTAGACATAAGTTCCATAATTACAAATTGTCTTAATTGATCATCATCAGATAATCTATAACCTTTGAATACTGGTAAATCACCATTATCTAAAGCTTCTTCATAAGTTGGAATATCTTTAAAGTTTTGAGCATAATAATCAACTCCATTACCAATAGAAGTTAAACCAATTCCAATTAAATCAGCTCCACCTTTAGTAGTATATCCTTGGAAGTTTCTATGTAACTCACCTTTTTCAATAGCTTTGAATAATTCATCTTCAGGTTTTGCAAAGTGATCCATTCCTACCATTTTATAACCATTAGATGTAAAGAAGTCTATTGTATCTTTTAACATCTCTAGTTTTTCCTCTGGTTGAGGGAAAGTAGTTTCATCGAACTTTCTCATAGTTTTCATAAGCCATGGAACATGAGCATAATTAAATACTGCAAATCTATCAGTATCTAATGTAATCATCTTTTCTAATGTTCTTTTGAAACTTTCTCTAGTTTGATGAGGAAGTCCATAAATTAAGTCTGTATTAACAGAGTGAATTCCAGCTTCTCTAGCAATTTTAATTACATTTTGAGTTAATTCAAATGGTTGAATTCTATGAATTGTTTTTTGAACAGTTTCATCTAAGTCTTGTACTCCAAAACTTAATCTATTACATCCACCAGCTTTAAGAACATCCATATGCTCTTTAGTAAAGAATCTAGGATCAACTTCACATGATACTTCAGCATCTGCTCTAAAGTTAGGGAAAACTTCTTTTACAGCGTTAATAACTTCTTCTAATTGCTGTGGAGAGAAGAACGTAGGAGTTCCTCCACCAAAGTGCATTTGAGTTACTTCTCTATTAGTATTTAGATGATCTTTTAATATATTTAATTCTTTTTTTAAGTATGTAATATATTCAACTTTTTTCTCTTCTTTAGAAGTGAAAATTGTGTTACATCCACAGAAATAACATGCACTTCTACAAAATGGCATGTGAATATAAATAGATAAAGATCTATCATCACTTTGATTTTTATAATACTCTTTTAAATCAACTTGTGTAAACTCTTCGCTAAACTCAGGAGCTGTAGGATATGAAGTATATCTAGGTCCTGGTCTTGAATATTTTTTAAATTTTGAAAAATCAATCATTATACGTTTCTCTTTTTATCTAGCCAAACCATTACACCTTTTTGTGCATGTAATCTGTTTTCAGCTTCTTGGAATACTAAACTTCTTTCTGATTCAAAAACTTCTTCACTTACTTCATAACCTCTATATGCAGGTAAACAATGTAAGAAAATAGCTTTATCATCTGCTTTATTCATCATTTCAGTATCAACAATATAACCATCAAATTCTTTTACTTTTTGCTCTTTTTCATCTTCTTGTCCCATTGATACCCAAGTATCAGTTGTAACAACAGTTGAACCCTCAACTGCAGCTTTAGGATCATTACCAATAATGATTTTTGCGCCTGATTCTTTTGCAAACTCTAAAGCTGTAGCTAAAATATCAGCATCAACTTCATAACCTTTAGGAGTTGCAATTCTTAATTCAAAACCTAATTTTGCAGCCATATTAAGCCAAGAGTGTGCTAGGTTATTTCCATCACCAACATATGCAACTACTAAGTTTTCATCTAATCCAGCTTCTTGAATAGTCATATAATCAGCCATTAATTGAACTGGATGATATTCATTTGTAAGCCCGTTAATTACAGGAACTTTTGAATGATGTGCAAATTCTTCTAGCTTACTTTGTTCAAAAGTTCTAATCATTACCATATCAACCATTCTTGAAATTACTCTAGAAGTGTCGCTCATTGGCTCTCCACGTCCTAGTTGAATATCATTTGATGAAAGAAATAGTCCAACTCCACCTAATTGGTAAATACCAGTTTCAAAAGAAACCCTTGTTCTAGTTGAACTTTTTTCAAAAATCATTCCCAAAGTTTGTTTTGGCATATAATCTTTAAATTCTCTTCGTTTCGTCTCATCTTTGATTTGTTTAGCTAAATCTAGTATTTCAAGAATCTCTTCTTTTGAATAGTCTGCTAATGTTAAGAAATGTCTCATAATTATTCCTCTGTAAATTAATAAAAACAAACATTCTATTTAATTTAGCTTTACTTCTAACTTAAATTTTATTCTTTTTATATTTATTTTTAGAAATTATTGATGGCTATCAAGCCTCGCATTATTAGCTACAATGCCCATAAAATGACACTTTAGTGACAAAATATATTATACGACATTAAGAGATTCTGCTTTAGAATTACAAATATTTTTAAGGATAAATTAATGGTAGAAGAGATTTTAAAACGAGATGGTAAAAAAAAGAAATTTGAATCATTTAAAATAGAAGATGTAATAAAAAAAGCGTTTAAAAGTGTAAACACAAAATATAGCCAAGCTATTTTTTTTAATATATTAGATGTAATAAATGAAAAAAGAGTAATTACAGTTGAAGATGTACAAGATATAATCGAGAAAGAATTATACAAAGCTAGATACTTTGATGTAATGAAATCTTTCATGTTATATAGACATTTACATAAAATCCAAAGAGAACAAGTTCTACAAATTGATAAAGATACTACATATATAAATTCAACACAAACTATTCAAGAATATATAGATGGAACTGATTGGAGAATTAATGCTAATTCAAATACTGGATACTCACATGCAGGTCTTATTAACAATAGTGCAGGAAAAGTAATTGCAAATTATTGGCTTGATAAGATTTATTCAAAAGAAGAGGGTTATGCACATAGAAATGCTGATTATCATATTCATGACTTAGATTGTCTTAGTGGATATTGTGCAGGTTGGAGTTTAAGAGCTTTACTTGATGAAGGATTTAATGGAGTTCGTGGAAGAGTTGAGAGTACTGCACCTTCTCACTTTAGAGAGGCTCTTGGTCAAATGGCTAACTTCTTAGGTATTTTACAAAGTGAATGGGCTGGAGCTCAGGCCTTTTCATCATTTGATACTTATTTAGCACCTTACGTATTCAAGGACAAATTAGAATTTAATGAAGTAAAAAAACATATAAGAAGTTTTATTTATAATCTAAATGTTCCAGCACGTTGGGGACAAAGTCCATTTACAAATATTACAATTGATTGGATTGTTCCAGATGATTTAAAAGATCAAATTCCAACAAGAAATCAAAACCATTTACTAAAAGACACAAATGATGATGAATTATTAGAATTAATAGCAGATAAGGGTTATGACTCATTTGAAGAATTAACATATAAAGATTTTCAAAAACAAATGAATATGATTAATAAAGCTTATTATGAAGTAATGACCGAAGGTGATAAAACAGGGCAACCATTTACATTCCCAATTCCAACAGTAAATATTACTGAGGATTTTGATTGGCATGGAGAAAATACTGATTTATTATTTGAAAATTCTGCAAAAGTTGGTTCTTCTTATTTCCAAAACTTTATTGGTAGCCAATATAAAAGAGATGAAAACGGTAAGTTAGTTGAAAATGAAAGTGCATATAAACCAGGTCATGTAAGATCTATGTGTTGTAGATTGCAATTAGATTTAAGAGAATTACTAAAACGTGGTGGTGGATTATTTGGTAGTGCAGAGATGACAGGAAGTATTGGTGTTGTTACAATCAACATGGCAAGACTTGGATTCTTATATAAAAATGATATTAATGGACTATTAGAAAGACTTGAAGAGTTAATGATATTAGCAAAAACTACTTTAGAGAAAAAAAGAGTGTTTATTCAAGATTTATATGATAGAGGATTATTCCCATATACACAAAGATATTTAACAGGTTTTAATAATCACTTCTCAACTATTGGTATTAATGGTATGAATGAAATGGTTAAAAACTACTTTGAAGATCAAACAGATTTATCATCAGAATTAGGAAATACTTTTTGTATTGAAGTATTAGACTTTATGAGAGAAAAAATTGTTAATTATCAAGAAGAAACTGGAAATTTATATAACCTTGAAGCAACACCAGCAGAAGGTACTACTTATAGATTTGCAAAAGAAGATAAGAAAAGATACAAAGATATTATTCAAGCAGGTAGTGGAAAGAATATTTATTATACAAACTCATCTCAATTGCCTGTTGACTTTACAGAAGATCCATATGAAGCCTTAGAGTTACAAGATGAATTACAATGTAAATATACTGGTGGTACTGTATTACACTTATACATGAGAGAAAAAATCTCTTCAACAGAAGCTTGTAGAAAGTTTATCAAAAGTGTAATCACTAACTTTAGATTGCCATATATTACAGTTACTCCAGTATTCTCTGTTTGTCAAAAACATGGATATATAACTGGAGAACATGAATTTTGTCCAAAATGTGATGAAGAAATCTTAAAAAAGGAGGAAGAAGAAAATGCAAAAACAAGAAGTGCTTGAGAAAAACTCTCATAAAAGAAGTAAATGTATAGTTTATACTAGGGTTATGGGTTACCATAGACCAATCGAAAGTTTTAACATTGGTAAAAAAGGTGAACATGAACAAAGAATTAAATTTGTTGAATCTAAAAAATGTTTATAGTCTAACTAAATTTACTACTACAGATTATGCAGGACATTTGTCTTGTGTAGTTTGGTTAAATAGATGTAATTTTAGATGTTTGTATTGCTATAATAATGATTTAGTCTTTAACAAAATTGCAAATCATACATTAAATGATGTTTTAGAATTTCTTAAAAAACGTACTGGACTATTGGATGCTGTTGTTATTTCAGGTGGAGAAGCAACACAACATGATTTAATAGATTTTTGTAAAGAAGTAAAAGCTTTAGGCTTTAAAATAAAACTAGATACTAATGCTACAGATTTAAAACAAATACAAAAACTTATAGAGTTAAACTTGCTTGATTATATGGCAATAGATTTTAAAGCCCATGAAGATAAGTTTTATGAGATAACAAAAAAGAATTTATATAATAAATTCATAAAAACTATTCAATATTTAATAAGTATAGATTTTGATTTTGAATTAAGAACTACTGTAAATTCACTTCTTTTAGATGAAGAAGATATAAATAGAATGATCGATGTACTAATAAAACTTGGCTATAAAAACACCTATTATTTACAAAATTTTTTACTTACCTCATCAAATATTGGAAATATTAAAGAGGGTTTAGACTTAGACAAAAGCCTAATTAATGCAAAAGGTCTAGATATACAATGGAGAAATTAAGTATCCTTGTCCTGAAGCATTTTCTATAATATCCTTAGAAGTTTTAAGTCTAAGTCTTTTGATAAATGTTCTAAGTCTTTCATCACTTACAGGATCATCCCATAATATATCTTTTATCTTTTGGGAATCTACTACTTCATTACTATGTTTTAATAGAATATAGAAAAACTCTTTTTCTCTTTTTGTAAGATTAACTAACTTATCATTTTTATACAAAGACCTTGAGTTATTATCAAAAGTATATGAATTCTTTAGTTTAATCTTTCTTCTTTTATTTAAATTAGGAGCGATTTTATTAATATGCTCTATTAACTCATCTGGATCAAAAGGTTTAATAAAATATTTATTAATTCCTATATCAATCGCTTTTAATAGTTTCTCTTTATCCGAATATGCACTAAGAACAATAATAGGTATTAACTCATCTATATCTTTAATACTCTGAGTCATTTCTAATCCATCACAATTAGGCATCATAATATCTGTTATTACGATATCTGGCTTATTTGCTTTGAATTTCTTAAGTCCTTCATTTCCATCTCTTGCTATGATAACTGAGAAGAAGAACTCTCCTATTGCGTCTTTTAAAAGTTTTGATAATCTATCTTCGTCTTCAACTATCAATATTTTAAGTGTTTTTAATAAATTGTAATCCATCTATATTATTCCATTGGTATGCTAATTGTAAATTTTGAACCATTCTTATAGTTTTTATGCTCAATTATTCCATCTAAACTTTTTTCTATAATCATCTTTGACATAAATAATCCAAGTCCTGTACCTTGACTTTTATGTTTTGTAGTAAAATATGGTTCAAATATTTTATCTATGTTTTCTTTTGATATACCACAAGCATTGTCATATATGTTTAAAACAGCATAACTCTTGTCTGAGAGAGTTTTATGCTCTAATGTAATATCAATATGCCTATTTTTAATATCTTTGCTTATAAAGGCATCTTTTGCATTTTGTATTAGGTTTATTATTACTTGAGATAACTCATTTGAAACACCTAATACTTTACAATCATTTTTTATTACAAGCTTAATGTTAATATCTTCTTGTAATATTATCTTATTCAAAATATTAATAGATTCATCTACAGCATCTTTTACCATAAAAACTTTTTTTTCTTTCTTTGGATTAAAAAAGTTTGTAAAATCTTCTATTGTATTAGACATATTCTGTATTAAGTTCTTACTATCAGTATATAACTCTAATACCTTCTGATCATCATTTTGAACTGAAGCTTTTTTCATATTAAACATCACTAAAGATAACTCTGTTAATGGTTGTCTCCACTGGTGTGCAATATTACCTAACATTTGACCAAGACTTGCCATTCTTGATTGCCAAAATAGGATTTTTTGTTTTTCTTTGTTTTTTGCTACTTCAGTTTTAACTCTTTTTTCTAAATTTGCATTTAAATCTTTTAATTCTTTTGTTTGTTGCTCAACTCTATGCTCTAGTGTTTTATTTAGAAACTCTAACTCTTTTTCTTTTAACTCTAAACTCTTTTGTAACTCAACTTCTTTAGTAACATCATAACGAATAGCAATAAACTCTTTTATGTCCCCATGTATATTAAGAATAGGAGTTATTGTAGTATTTAAATAAACTGTATTACCATTTTTACTTAAGTTCTTAACTGTAGCCTTATATGGTTTCTTTGAAAGAATAGTATCCCAAAGCATTGTAAAATTTGTAGGTGATACATCAGGATGTCTCACGATATTATGGTTTTGACCAATTAATTCATCGTAAGAGTATCCTGATATTTTACAGAACTCATCATTTACAAAAGTAATTATTCCATTAATATCTGTCTTAGATACTATATTAGAGTTTTCAATTGCATCTTGATAAGTTGTAGTCATACTAGTTTTTTCTTAATAATTCACAAGCTTCTTTAGCATGGTAAGTAATAATCATATTAGCACCAGCTCTTTTGAAACCAATTAATGTTTCCATCATTACTCTTTCATAATCAATAAGACCTGCAGCTCCTGCATTTTTAAGCATAGCATATTCACCACTTACGTTATATACACATAATGGTAATTTAGTTTCATTTCTAATATCTCTAATTACATCTAAGAATGCAAGTGCTGGTTTAACCATTAAGATATCTGCACCTTCTGCCTCATCTGCTAATGACTCTTCAATAGCTTCTAATCTATTTGCAGGATTCATTTGATAAGTTCTTCTATCTCCAAATGATGGTGATGATTCAGCTACATCTCTAAATGGTCCATAATAACCACTCGCAAATTTAGTTGAATATGCCATAATTGGTAAGTTTTCATATCCATTTTCATCTAGTGCAGTTCTTAAAGTTGTAATAATACCATCCATCATTCCAGAAGGAGCAATCATATCAACACCAGCTTTTGCATGAACGATTGCTTGTTGAGCTGAAATTTCTAATGTTTTATCATTATCAACAGTTTCAGTTTTTGGATCTAAAATTCCACAATGTCCGTGGTCTGTATATTCACAAAAACATAAATCAGTAACTACAAACATTTCTGGGTATTTAGCTTTAATAGCTTTAACTGTTCTTGCAATAATACTTTCATTACATAAACACTCACTACCAACTGAATCTTTAACATCTGGAATAGCAAATAATATAATAGACTTAAGATTAATACTCATTAAGTATTCACACTCTTTTAATATTTCATCAATACTCATTTGGAATACTCCTGGCATTGAAGAAACCTCAGTTTTAATACCTTCACCTTCTCTTACAAACAGTGGATATATGAAATCATCACAAGAAAGATGTGTCTCTTGTACCAAGTTTCTAAGTGTTTCATTTATTCTTAATCTTCTAAATCGTTTAAACATTCTATTTACCTCTTTTGGTTATAATCACGAATTCTAACAATATAAGGTTTAAAAACGAATGAATATAATACAATCAAATATTGCTAACCTACCTACAAAACATGGAAAGTTTAGAATAAAAGCATATAAAGACGGAAATCAAGAACATTTAGCCATTATGAGTGAAGACTTTGAAAATATAGAAGCACCTTTTGTGCGAATTCACTCAGAATGCCTAACAGGCGACACACTAGGAAGTTTAAAGTGTGATTGTCAAAACCAATTAAATTTAGCATTAGATTTTATTTCGAAAGAGGGTGGACTTATAATCTACCATAGACAAGAGGGAAGAAATATAGGATTACTAAATAAAGTAAATGCCTATTCTTTACAAGACAAAGGAAGAAATACTATTGAAGCTAATATTGAATTAGGTTTCGGAGAAGATGATAGAGATTATAGAGTAGTTGACTATATATTTAAAGATTTAGGAATAAAGAAAATTAAACTTATTACTAACAATCCTAAAAAAATTGAATATGTTGAAGGTATAGGAATTGATATAGTTAAAAGAGTTCCAGCAATCACAGTTACAAATAAACATAACGAAGACTATTTACAAACAAAAAAAGATCAAATGGGACACATGCTGTAATGAGTTTAAAACAATTAATAGAATCTAATGATTTAAAATTCGATGATAAGTTTTATGAGGACTGTGAAGTTTTCACTAAATTACTTAGACAATGGGGTAAAATTCATAATCTAACAGGTAGTTTACAAGTTGACGATATAAATGAGAATATCTTGGATTCAGTATATCCACTAAAGTTTATAGATAAACATGAAAGTTTTGCAGATATAGGTACAGGGGCAGGGTATCCTGGTCTTATTCTTGCTATGGCACTAAGAGATACAAAAGCATATTTAATAGAGCCTAGAATTAAAAGAGTATCTTTTCTAAACTTTGTAAAAGCAAGTTTAAAACTTGATAATCTTAAAGTTATTTGTAATAGAGTTGAAAAAGTAGAAGATTTAAACGTAGATTTAATTACTTCAAGAGCAGTTACTAATACTAACTTACTTTTAGATATTACAGATAATATTAAAGAAGATACTAGTTCATACCTTTTCTACAAAGGTTCATTAGTAAATGATGAAGTAGAAGATGCAAAAGTTAATAATTATACGATAGTAAATAGAAAAGATAGAAATTATCTTTATATCAAAGGCAAATAATGATTTTTAAAATAATAGCGATATTAGTAGTTTTATTTTTAGTATATTTAGTTTTCTTCAAAAAAGGAAGAGAAAAAGAAGTAGAGAGAAATACTAAAAAGAAAAATGAAAGAATCTCTGATGAAATGGTAGAGTGTCCATCATGTGGAACTTATGTTTCTCAAAATGAAGCAATACTTAGTAATGGTAAATTTTACTGTTCAAAAGACTGCCTTAATAATAAATAGGAATTACTATGATATTAATAGGTGATAAACTTGTACCATTTGAAGAAATTTCTAATATATTAAATATTGAAGATATTAAAACAACAAAAGCTAATAGTACTATTGCATTTGGATACAACGAAAAGATAATGAAATATTCTTTTGAAAATGACTTAAATAGTGCCATTATTGTAAACTCAATAAAAGAGTCTATTTATGCAAATGCTTTAAATGCAAAATATATTATTGCTAATAAAAATTTAGCAAAAGATATACAAAAAACTGCTGAAAACTATATGTTTGATTCGAAAGTTTTAGCAATTATTGAATCAAATGAAGAAATAGAAGAAATTGCATCTTATGAAATAGATGGAGTAATCTTTAAAACACTATTAGGTTAATACTATGAAAAAAATTCTTTTTTTACTAATAAGCCTTTCTATATACTGCTTTGCATGTAGTGGAGACTGCATGCAATGTCATCCAGTTTTAGAAAAATCTATAAAAAAACAACATCATCAAATACTAACTTCATGTATTAAATGTCATACAACTACTCCTCAAGGTATGACTGAATGTGGTGGAGATTGTTTTGCTTGTCACTCACAAAATAAGCTAATCAAATCTAATAGAGTAGAGCACCAAAATCTAAGCACTTGTAAAGAGTGTCATATCAATAAAGAAGACTTGTTTAAATCTCCTGGTATTGATAATAGCTCAAATATGATGGATTTATTAGGAAAATAAATACTATAACTCTTTAGTATTTTATTATTCCTTTGTATACACCATTAACTTATATAAATAACAATTAAAATATAACCAAAAAATAAGCAAGCATTAGATAAAATAGCCACTTTTATAATATGAATACATTAGGATAAATGTGAAAGATATATTAGACACAATAATACTTATTATGTTTGTTATTATGGTTGCTTTGTTTATCATAAACTTCAACAGACAACAAATAAAAAAACATACAGATAAAACAGATAAATTTGAAGATAACGAAAAGAAGACTTCGACTAAGGATACAACAGATGAATAAACCATTATTAATAGAGATTGGTGTTGAAGAACTACCAGCAATTCCATTTTTAAAAGAATTACCAAACATTGAAAAAAAATGGAGTGACATTTTAGAAAAAAACAGATTACTATGTGATTTTGATTTTTACTATACACCAAGAAGATTAGTATTATGGCATAGAGAGTTCCAAGTTAAACAAGAAGATTCTGTTCAAGAACAATTTGGAGCACCTGTTAAGATTGCATTTAAAGATGGAGAACCTACTGGTGCTGCATTAGGTTTTGCTAAAAAATGTGGTGTTAGTGTTGATGAATTAGACAAAATTGATCAAGGTAGAGGAGAAGTACTTTATTTCAAAAAAGAAGTAGCAGGTACTGATGCAAAAGATTTATTAAACGATATGGTTAATGAATTCATCAACTCTTTAAACTTTGGTAAATCAATGAGATGGGCATCAAGAACTGATACATTCATTAGACCAATTAGATCTTTATCTATGATTTTAGGTGAAGAAGTAGTTGAGGGCGAATTATTCGGCGTAAAATCATCTAACTTCTCATTCGCACATAGAATGGTTTCTTATGAGCCATTTACTTATAATTTTGCTGGAGATTACTTTGCAAAATTAGATAATAATGGTGTAATTTTATATCCAGAAGATAGAAGAAGTAGAATCTTAAATCAAATGAAAGACATCGAGCAAAGACACGGTGTTAATATTGAATTAGATAAAGAACTATTAGAAGAAGTTGTTGCTATTACTGAATACCCAACTGCATTAATTGGTAAATTTGATGAAGAATTCTTAGAATTACCAGAAGAAGTAATTGTAACATCTATGAAAGAACACCAAAGATATTTTGCTGTTTATAAAGATGGAAAATTAACAAACAACTTCATTGTAGTTTCTAACTCAAAAACTGAAGACTTTGGATATATCATTGCTGGTAATGAAAAAGTATTAAGACCAAGACTTGCTGATGGTATGTTCTTCTACAAAAATGATATTAATAATGGACTTAGCAATGAAGGGCTTAAGAAATTAACATTCGTAGAAGGTTTAGGTTCTATGTATGAAAAGTCACAAAGAGAAGCAAAAATTGCATCTTTCTTAGCTGATATTTTCAATGTTGAACAAAAAGACTTAGTTGAAAAAGCTGTAATGTTAAGTAAAGCTGACTTAATGTCTGAAATGGTATTCGAATTTACAGAATTACAAGGTCTTATGGGATACTACTATGCAAAACTTGCAGGAGAAGATGAATTAGTATATACAGCACTTAAAGAGCAGTATTTACCAGATGGTGAAGATTCAGAATTACCATCAAATAAATTCTCATCGATTATTGCACTTTCTTATAAATTAGATAACTTAATGGGTCTATTCTCTGTAGGAAAAATTCCATCAGGTTCAAAAGATCCATTTGGATTAAGAAGAGCAGCCGCAGGAATTGTAAAAATTGCAATGGAACATGAACTTCCAGTAGATTTAGGAAAAATCATTGATGCATTAGCCGCTTCATACCCAGGACTAGACAAAAAACAATTAGTAGAATTCTTTAATGAAAGATTATTTAAAATCTTTGAAGTAAATCCATCTGTATTAAAAGCAGTATTAGGTTCTGGAGAAACTGATATTTTCAAAATCTCTAAAAAACTATGTGCTTTAAACCCAGTTGTTCAAAGTGATAACTTTAAAGAATATACAACTACATTTAAAAGAGTTGCTAATATCATCAAAGATGTTGATATTAACTCTGAATTAAATGTAAATGATTCATTATTAGAAGATGCAGCTGAAAAAGAATTATACTCTGCATTTACAACAGTAACATCAAAAGATTATACTTGTTACGAAGATGAATTAGAAGCATTATTCGCATTAAAACCACAATTAGATAACTTCTTTGATAATGTATTTGTAAATCATGAAGATGAAGCTATTAAAACAAATAGAAAAAACACTATTGGATTAGTTTATCAAGAATTCAGAAAAATCGCTGATATTAAAGAAATTACAATCTAATACAAATATTCATAAAGAGCCAATAAATAGCTCTTTATGTTTTCTATCTATATACAAAACCTACAAATTCCTAATAGGTAAATAATAAGTCGCATCAACTCCATTCTCTTCTAAAAAATGATTTTTATGCATAATTGCATACGAAGGTTCAGTTGTAGTTTCAAAACCACTATTTGGCAACCATTCTTGATATGCCCATTTTATAAACCAACCAATTTCACTTTGATCCCCATAAATTTCAAAAGTTGCATACAATCCTTTTGGCAAAATTGTATAAGGCAATTTAGTATTTTCAATTCTTTTATTAGAACTGGGATTAATAGCTGCAATATAAAAACAATCTTTATGGGGAGTAATAGCGGGATTATCATGAAAAATACTTATTTGTTCATAATTTTCCAAACTATTAGTATATACCCATGCTTGCAGTTGTTGCCATTTTTCTTTTGCTTCTTCTGTTTTATAACCTTTTTGCCTAATATAATAAATCACTTTTGATTCAGTTTTTACAATCTTTACTTTTGATTTATCAAAATTTGGTAAATAGTTAATTAATTTTGAATTTTCAAATATCTTTTTTGAATATTCTTCGTATCCTCTATTTCTCCACTCTTTTGGTGTCTTCTCAAATCTTTTTTTAAAAGCTTTAATAAATGACGATTGAGAGCTATACCCACAAATATTAGCTATCTCTGTAATAGTTGAATACTTATTTGTTAATAATAAATTAGAAGCTTTTTGAAGACGAATTGATTTTATAAATTCATAAATATTAATATCCATCTGTTCTTTAAATACATTATGTAAATGAATTTTACTAATATTAAAACTTATTGCTAATTCATCAATATTTATTGATGTATCTATATTTTGATAAATATAAGACATTGTTTCATTTGCTATTTTTATGTGAATATCACGTGTATTTTTTTTTTGCATAATATATTCTAACATAAAAAACAATTTTATGTTTAATTATGAACACTTTTATAAATATAAAAAGACAAATAAATTATTAAAAATGATAAAGAATAAATTTTAATCTATAGATATAATTCCTACAAATAACAAAAGGATTAAACTTGAATGATATATATACAATATCAATGATAATTTCAATATCAGTCTTTATATTAACAACACATATATCGCCAGGACCCACAAATATAATACTTTTGTCATCAGTTCTAAATTTTGGTTATAAAAAAAGTATGCCTTTTATGTTTGGATGTATTATCAGTTATCCTTTATTAATGATATTTACAGGCATGGGGATTGGACTTTTCTTAATACAATATCCAAGTTTAATGCAAATATTAAAAGTCATTGGAATAATATACTTATCATGGATGGCATACAAAATTTTAAAAGACAATAGTTCTTATGATACTAACAATAATGTTCAAAACAAACCTTTTACGTTCTTACAAGCCTTTTCATATACAATATTAAATCCAAAAGCATGGGTTGTTTATACATCAGCAGTATCAATTTTTGTAACTTCACAAGAAGAGAGTTTTTGGCAAATTAGTATAATAGTATTTATAACACTAATTGCAATGATAATAACAGTATATACATGGTTGTTCGGAGGAATAGTATTAAAAAAATTTATAAAAGATGAAAAGTTTATAAAAAAAATAAATACTGTTATGGCAATTTTATTATTAGCATCAATAGTACCAATCATTATATAAACAAGTAAAAACTCTTTCATATTTTGATTTTAGTACATTTGTTGTAGACTACTGCATTAAAATGACTTATAGAGGATTAATAAATGAAAAAAATATTAATAACAAGTTCATTAATTGCAGCAGCTTTGCTATTTAATGGATGTGAAGAAAAACAAAATAAAATTAATAGATACTTACAAAACTGGACAGGTGTAAATGGAGTACTTGAAGTTTACGCAGGAGAAAAGTTAGTTAAAAGATTTATCAAAATTGATAAATTATCAACTGCTGTAGCAACTGAAGGAAAGCAACAAAGAGCTTATAGATATGGATATGGTTTCTTAGATGCCAATTTAAACTTCAAAAAAGATGCTAATGAGAAAAAAGTATATTTTGAAGTATCAGATTATTCAACTTATGTTTTCTTTGAAAATCCAGACTTATAGAAGGTAAAATAAAATGAAAAGATATATCTCAATGATTCTATTAAGTACTATAGTATTTACAGGTTGTGCCACATGGAGTGGAGTTAAAGAAGATAGTTCTACTGCTTGGGAAGCAACAAAAGAGGGTACTTCAAAAGCTTACAAAAATACAAAAGAAGCAATACACGACGCGACTGCTGATTAGAACTAATTTTGGGGAGTGTATCCCCAAAATGAGAACAAAGTATTAAATGAAAATTTCGCGCTTTCGAATAGTTGTTTGTATTTATAATATAACTTTGTGAAAAAAAGTTTGTAAGTAGTGGAGCTGGTGAAGGGACTTGAACCCCCGACCTGCTGATTACAAATCAGCTGCTCTAGCCAAGCTGAGCTACACCAGCAACAGTGTATAAAAATGGTGTCAAAAGAGAGACTTGAACTCTCGACCTCCGGCTTATGAGACCAGCGCTCTAGCCAGCTGAGCTACTTTGACACAGGCTAATTGGTTGCGGAAACTGGATTTGAACCAGTGACCTTCGGGTTATGAGCCCGACGAGCTACCGTGCTGCTCTATTCCGCGTTCTATAAAAGTACCTAAAAATGGATGGGGTAGAAGGATTCGAACCTTCGAATGACGGCACCAAAAGCCGTTGCCTTACCACTTGGCGATACCCCAACCGTTTAAGTGCCGAAATTATAGTAAAAAATGTTTTTTTTGTCAAGACTTTTTAGAATAAATTTTAAAATTTCTGATATAATAATGCACATACAAATAAATTATAGTAAAGAAGAAAAAATGAACGCAATACAAAGAGTAAAAGAAGCTATCGTAGAGATTCAAAAAGGTAATATGGTAATTATGCTTGATGATGAAGATAGAGAAAACGAGGGTGATTTAGTTTATGCAGCACCACTTAGTACTCCTGAAAAAGTTAATTTTATGGCTACTCATGCAAAAGGATTAATTTGTGTATCAGTAACAAAAGAGACTGCTGATAAATTAGAATTAAATCCAATGGTTAGCTCAAACACATCATCTTATGAAACTGCATTTACAGTTTCTGTTGATGCTGTTGATGCTCTTACAGGAATTAGTGCAGGGGAAAGAGATGATACTATTAAAATTTTAGCAAACCCTGTATCAAAAGCAACGGAACTAGTAAGACCAGGACATATCTTCCCATTAATTGCTAAAGATGGTGGAGTATTAGTACGAACTGGACATACAGAGGGAAGTGTTGATTTATGTAAACTTGCAGGTCTAAGTGGTGAAGCAGTAATTTGTGAAATCATGAAAGAAGACGGAACTATGGCAAGAAGAGATGATTTAGATATCTTCGCTGATAAACATAATATGAAACAAATTTATATTTCTGATTTAGTTGAGTATAGATTATCACATGAAAAGTTAGTAGAAGAAGTATCAAATGATGATGCATTATTCTTTAATACTAAAGTTAAAAAGAAAGAATTCCAAGATCATTTAGGAAATGTACATACTGCTATTATCTTTGGAGAACCAAGTGAAGTTACACATGTTAAATTTCATACAGTAATTCCAGATATTGAACTGTTTTTAAATAATGAAAAATTAGACTCAATGATAAAAACAATTAATTTCTTATCATCTAAAGGTGGTGTTCTTATTTTCTTATCAGATGAGAAAAAAAGAGAATCACAAAAAGATTATGGAATAGGGGCACAAATTTTAAATACTTTAAATATTAAACAAATCAAGTTAATGACAAGTGGTGGAAAACATTCATTTGTAGGATTAAATGGATTTGGTCTTGAAATTATAGAAGAGATTCAAATAGAGTGTTAAACTCTATTTGAATAAAATATTAAATTAAACCTGCTGCTGATTTAATTAAATCCAAAGTCTTAATTGGAAGTTCTAAATCTTTTGATAAAACATCTTTATTCTCATTGTAATACTTCGATTCTAAAATTTCATTAATCTTATCTTCTAATTTTTGTACAACAACTTCTTGAGTATCTTTATCTTCAATGTCTAAAAACTGTCTTGGATCTTGATTTACAACTCTTGCTAACCTAAATTCATATAAAGATTTATTATCAAAGTCTACATTAAATTTATTACAAATTTCCTTATATACATCGTTTAGCTCTGCTTCATATTGTCTATAAATAACACCTGCACTATCATTTAAAGATTTATTAAACGTATCATAATTAATAAATAACTCTTTTAGATCTTCATCATCTAATGAACCTTCTTCAATATTATATTTCTTTGATAAAAGATGTTTACAACAATAATATATTACTTGTTTCTCATTTTCTTTAATATCATTTAAAAAATCTATTAATTTCATATATTCTCCTTTTTTTTGAATAAAAAAAAGGAGTGAATAAATTCACTCCTTTTTAAAAATAAATTATAAGAAACTTCTTATAAAATTGGTCCAGCTGCAGTAAAGTCATATTCACTCTCTAAAGTTAAATACTTTTTAAAGTTTTCAATATACATACCAGCTAATTTTTTCTTAGTTGAATCGTAGTAATCTTTATCTACCCATGTGTTTCTAGGGTTTAATACTTCAGTATCAACACCATTTAAAGTTTTTGGAATAGATAAATTAAATACAGGTAAAGTTTCAAATTCTGATTTTTCAATAGAACCATCTAAAATACCATCAATACAAGCTCTAGTGTTTTTAATACTCATTCTAGAACCAATACCGTAAGGACCACCAGTCCATCCAGTATTAACTAAATATACATTAACACCATGTTTATCAATTTTTTGACCTAATAACTCAGCATAAACTGTAGGGTTTAAAGGTAAAAATGCTTCTCCAAAACAAGATGAGAATGTAGCAACTGGCTCAGTAATACCTCTCTCAGTTCCTGCAACTTTTGCAGTATATCCACTTAAGAAGTAGTACATTGCTTGTTGCTTATCTAACTTAGCAACTGGAGGTAAAACACCAAATGCATCAGCACATAAGAAGATAATATTAGTAGGGTGTCCACCTTTCATATCTGGAGTATGATTTGGAATATGGTCTAATGGATAAGAAACTCTAGTATTCTCAGTTTTAGAACCATCTGTATAATCAACAACACCATCTTCATCAGCTACAACATTTTCTAAAATTGCACCTTTTTTAATAGCATTGAAAATTTCTGGTTCAGAACTACCATCAAGATTAATAACTTTAGCATAACAACCACCTTCGAAGTTGAATACACCATTATCATCCCAACCATGTTCATCATCACCAATTAAAGCTCTTTTTGGATCTGTAGATAAAGTTGTTTTACCAGTACCTGAAAGTCCAAAGAATAAAGCAGTATCTCCATCTTTACCAATATTAGCAGAACAGTGCATTGGAAGTTTACCTTCTAATGGAAGCCAGTAATTCATCATAGAGAATACACCTTTTTTCATTTCACCAGCATACCAAGTTCCACCAATAATTGCAACATTATCTTCAACATTAAAGATAACATATACTTCAGAATGTAAGTTATGACTTGCATAAGCCATATCAACTGTTTTACAAGAATTGAAAACAGTAAACTCAGGAACGAAATTATCAATTTCTTCTTGAGTTTGAGGAACAATAAACATATTTTGAATAAAATGTGCTTGCCAAGCAACTTCAGTAATAAATCTTACAGATTTTCGAGAGTCTAAAGAAGCTCCACAATATACATCAGTTACATATAGATCTTTATTACTTAATTGCTTTTTAGAGTTACTTAATAAATCCTCATAAACTTCTTTCGAAACTTTTTGGTTAATATCTCCCCAAGCAATATATTTATTTGATGGATCTTGATTTACAAAAAACTTGTCTTTTGGGCTTCTACCCGTAAAAATTCCTGTATCAATCATTAATGCTCCAGTAGAAGAAAGTTTAGCACCTTCATTTTCTACTGCATGTTTAATTAATGTATCTACATCAAGATTTCTTCTTACATTTCCAACGTTTTCTAGACCTAATGTGTCTTTAATCTCAGACATAATTTATTTTTCCTACTAATTTTAATTTTTTATTTAAATATTGATAACAGCACACCTGCTGCAACTGCTGAACCGATAACTCCAGCAACATTTGGACCCATTGCATGCATTAAAAGAATGTTAGACTTGTCATAAACTTGACCTTCCTTACTAACAACTCTTGCCGCCATTGGTACAGCTGATACACCAGCAGCACCAATTAATGGATTAATCTGATTCTCTTTTGAACTAAGCATATTCATGATTTTAGCCATGATTACACCCATAGCTGTACCAGAAGCAAATGCAACTAGTCCAATAGCCATAATTCCCATAGTTTCTGCAACTAAAAATTGCTCAGATGCTAACTTAGAACCAACCCCTAGTCCTAAGAAAATTGTTACAACATTAATTAATGCATTTTGCATAGTATCAGATAATCTATCTACAACACCAGACTCTTTTGCAAAGTTACCAAAACAAAATGCACCAATTAATGGAGCGGCATCTGGTAAAATTAACATTGTTAAAAGAACAACAACAATAGGGAATATAGTTTTTTCAACTTTAGAAACCCTTCTACTTGCTTTCATTCTAATTTTTCGCTCTTCTAATGTTGTAAGTGCTCTCATAATTGGAGGTTGGATAACTGGTACCAGTGCCATATAAGAATATGCAGCAACAGCAATAGCTCCAAGTAACTCAGGTGCAAGAGCAGTTGCAATAAAGATTGATGTTGGACCATCAGCCCCACCAATAATTGAAATAGCTGCAGCTTGTTCTAATGAGAACTCAATTCCCGGAACCATTTGTGATAATACAACTGCACCAACTAATGATCCAAAGATACCAAATTGAGCTGCACCACCAAGTAATGCAGTTTTAGGATTTGATAATAAAGGACCAAAATCAGTCATTGCTCCTACACCCATAAAAATTAAAAGAGGGAAGAAACCATTTGCAATACCCATATTATAAATAATACCTAACATCCCATCTGCACCAGCAATTTCAGCAATTGGAATATTAGCCAAAATACCACCAAATCCAATAGGAATTAATAGTAATGGTTCAAAACCTTTAGTAACTGCTAGATAGAAAAGAACTAAACAAATTGCTATCATAATAATTCTACCAAAGCTTTGTGCAAATGTAGTTAATTCTTCACCATGAGGACCTTTTAATCCTTCTTGTGGACTTAAAATTGCTTTTAAACCTGTTGTACTATAAAATGAATCAACTAATTGAGACATTGATTTCGCTTCATACTCTTTTTTTTCTTCTGAAACATCAACAGGAGCTGATGCTGCAAAAGAGTTTACAGAAAATACTGCAAAAAGAGTAAATAAAATTAGAAATAGATTTTTTTTCATCATTACTCCAATAACTATTAACCGATAACGGCTAATGTTTGTCCTTCATCAACTGCATCATTCTGACCAACTAAAATACTAGTTACAGTTCCAGCAACAGGAGCGTTAATATCAATTTCCATTTTCATAGCTTCTAAGATCATAATTTGTTGATCTTGTTCAACTTTATCACCAACTTTAACAAGAATCTTCCATACAGCACCATTAACAGCAGCAGATACATCAGTTCCTTCACCATTTGAGGCAACAGGCGCTGGAGTAGCTTCATTTGAAGCTGCAGCTGCTGGAGTTACTTGGATATCAGCATTACCTTCAGCAATACTTACATTGAATTTTTGTCCGTCTACAACTACTGTGTAGTTTCCAGTTGCATTACTCATACTATTATTTTCCCCTTGTGTAGTTTCATCATTTTTTCTAACATTTAAAGGTGAATCACCTTTTAAGAAAGCAATACCTTTTTCATCACAAGCAGCTGCAATGAAAATGTTTTCTTCACTTGTTTCTATACCTTCAATTTCTAATCTTTGTTTCCAAACAGAAACTTTTTTCTTATCGTCTCTATCTGCAATATCTAAAGGATTTTCTTTTGTTGGTTCAAGTTTTAATTTCTCAGCAGCTAAAGCTACAATTTCTGCATCTGGTTCAACAGGAGTTTTACCAAAGTACCCAAGTACCATTTTACCGTAACCTGGTGCAATTTGTTTCCATGGACCAAACATAACATTAGCATATGCTTGTTGCCAGTAGAATTGAGATACAGGAGTTACAGATGTACCATAACCACCTTTTTCAACAACTTCTCTCATTGCTTTAATAACTTCTGGGAATTTATCTAAAGTTCCATTGTCTCTCATCATTTGAGTGTTAGCAGTTAATGCTCCACCTGGCATAGGTGAGAAAGGAATTAAAGGAGATACTTGTGTAGCTTCAGGTGGTATGAAATAATCTTTTAATTGATCATTTAATACTTCTTGATATTTTAATATTTTATCAATTTCTAAACCACCTAAATCGTAGTTCTTACCTTTTACAGCATGTAACATAGTTAAAATATCTGGTTGAGATGTTCCACCTGAAACAGGTGAAGCAGCTAAATCAATACCATCAGCACCTGCTTCTAAAGCAGCTAGATAACATGCAACAGAAACACCCGCTGTTTCATGTGTATGTAATCTAATATGAGACTCATCACCAACTAGTTTTCTAGCCATTTGAATTGTTTCATATACTTTTTGAGGTGATGATGTACCTGATGCATCTTTAAAACAGATAGAATCATAAGGAATACCACTATCAAGAATACCTCTTAACGTCTTTTCATAAAATGCTACATCATGTGCACCTGTACATCCTGGAGGTAAATCCATTAATGTAACAACTACTTCATGATTTAAGCCGTACTTTTTAATACACTCAGCAGAGTATTCTAAATTTTGTACATCATTTAAAGCGTCAAAGTTTCTGATTGTTGTTGTACCATGTTTGGCAAACATTTTAGCGTGTAAATCGATAAGCTCTCTAGAACCTGTATCTAACATTACTGTATTGATACCTCTAGCTAGTGTTTGTAAGTTTGCATCTGGACCAACAATATCTCTAAACTTGTCCATCATTTCAAATGCGTTTTCTTGTAAGTAGAAGAAAAGAGATTGAAACCTAGCTCCTCCACCAAACTCAAAGTGAGTTATACCAGCATCTTTCGCAGCTTCTACAGCTGGAAAGAAGTCATCCATTAAAACCCTACCTCCAAAGACAGATTGAAATCCATCTCTAAAAGTTGTATCCATGACATCTATATACTTTTTAGCCATTTGTCTTAACCTTTCAGATTTTTGTGATGTTGTACAGCTGCAATAATCGCTGCAGTTTTTGCAGAATCGTTAGATGCTGCAGACTTTTGCGGTTTATTTGCAATGTTTTTTTCCTTCTCAGGAAAATACTTTGTAATTAAAGCTGTTTGAGCTTTAAGCACGAAAATCAAAATTACTAAAAATGAGAAAACTACTCCCATTCCCAACAACATGAACTTGAATGCCTCTGTGACTAAGTTAACTTCCATAATACTCTCCGTGGTTACCACCATGTAATTATTAATGTAATAATATATAAAAGAACCTTTATTAACATTTATACTTATCTTCAATTTTTATTAAATTTAAAAATTTGAACAAATATATTAAATTATAATATCTTATCACCTAATTCATAAATCATTATGTCAAGTTTTTGGAAAAAATTGATAACATTATTTCTAGTTTCTTTGATTTTTCGTGCCATTTTGCATCCTTTTTCTAAAAGTATCCCAAATTATATATTTTTTTATCAAAAGACTTGAAAAATATTGCAAATTGTAATATAATTGTGTAAATAGTATGTATTAGGAGAAAAAATGCTTGATGTAAGTGAAATTATAGATAAATTAAAAGATATTATCAGTTCAGATGGCAAAAATGGTAAGGTTTTTGACAAAGATGTTGCTACTTCATTGGAGTTAAGCCAAGCAAATTTTGCAACTATGAAGAATAGAGGAAAAATTCCTTATTCGAATATATTAAACTTTTGTGCAATTAAGAAAATATCTATCAACTGGTTACTATACAATCAAAACCCTGGATCACTTGTAGATTCTACAGATAAATACTGGGTTAAGTACTATCCTTCTGTTGCAGTTAGTGCGGGAGGTGGTGCCTATGAATCAGAAGATAATTTTGAATCTTTAGAAGTTCCACAATATTTTATTAATATGCTAGGTGGACAAGAAAACCTTAAAAACATTGATGCAATTAATGTAGTAGGGGACTCAATGGAGCCTACACTTAATAATGACAATATTATTTTTGTTGACAAAACAAGAAATGATGCAGCAAGAGATGGAATTTATGCTTTTACAACAGTTCATGGTCTATTTGTAAAAAGAGTACAAAAAAGAGTAGATGGGAATTTAGATATTATTTCTGATAATAAAGATTACCCATCACAAATTTTATCTGCTGCTGATATAAAAGTAGTAGGAAAAGTAATAAGTTCTTTTGGAATGGTTTATTAAAAATTAAAATTAGAAAAGTGAATTTTGCTTTTCTAGTTTAATTAAATTAGTATTTATATCATAAAAATCAAAACCGATTAAATAAGCAGCATTAAAAGAATTATTTTTTAATGTTTCTTTTAATTCTCGAATATCCTTAATTATAATTTGATTATCACTGAGTGTAGTATTATAATAAGAAGTTATAAATATTGTTTTTGCATACTTGTATTTACTATTTAAATATTCAATTTCTTCTTTGATTAAATTTTCGTCATTTTGTGAAATGATAAATCTATCACTTCTACCAAAATCAGTTATTTCTAAATTTTTATCTAAAAAAAGTGGTTTTAAATTATTAAAACTTTTTAACTTCGATATATCAAATTTTCCTTCTAAAAAAGAATAAATATTAATAAACTGATGAATATAAATACTTGCTAATTTTAATTTCGGGAAATATATATCATTATATGTAAATGAAACTTCGAATAATGAATGTTCAGTTAAATTATCAATCTTAAAAGTCTTATTATTAAAGTCTTTATTATTTGGATAAATTTTATCTAATAATTTAGGATCATTAGAAATAAGAATATCATCATTTTTAATATCTTCTAACTCTTTTATAAAGTCTTCTAAATCATCTGTAATAAATTTTATATCTTTTGATGTAGATGAAGCAAAAATATTCATCATATCATAAGAAACTTTATCACAATAAAAAGCTTCTAATTCAAAATGTGCCAATTTAAATCTAATTAAATTAATAAAACATTTATTGATACTATCAACTTTTATCCATGCAATTTCCTTATCAATAATTGGATAAAAATTTTCAATAATAATTGCAAATGCACCGTTTTTAACAGCAGTTTCAATATCATCTAAATTTTTGGCTATAAATAAGTCTCCTTCTTTTACTTTAGAAGGATCAGTTTTGAAAGAATAAATAAAAGAGATTGATGGGTGATTTAATAATCGCCCATCAATGATATCAATTAATGATGAAATTTGCACTAGCTTATTTTTGTTCCGATTTTTTTAGGAGCTTCTGGTCTAATTAAAGATAAGCCATTTTCATCTTTAGCAGCCATTAACATTCCTTCACTTAACATACCCATTAATTTTGCAGATTTTAAGTTTGCAACAACACAAGCTTGTGTTCCAACTAAATCAGCAGCATTATAGAATTCTTTAATTCCTGCTAAGATTTGTCTATTTCTTCCTTCACCTAAATCAACTTGTAACTTTAAAAGTTTTTTAGACTTAGGAACTTCTTCAGCCTCTACAATTGTTCCAATCTTAAGAGAAGTTTCAAAGAATTTGTCAATAGTGATTAAGTTATCATCTTCTTCACTTTTTTCTTCTTTTTTATTACATTTTTCTTCAGCAACTGCTTTTGAAACAACAGCAGGCTTAGCTTGTTCTAATAAAATTTCTTCAATTCTTGGGAATAATTGCTCAACTTTTGTAATAGTTGTATCTGCAATAATTTCCTTATTTTTAATTAATGAAACATAAGTAGCATTATCTATAGTGATTCCTAAAGAAGCTGCAATTTTTCCAATTTTATCTGGCATAACAGAATCTAAAAGAAGAGAAACTCTAGCCATGATATTAGTAATTAAAGCTACTAAAGCCATAGCTTCGTCTTCTTTACCTTCTTTCATTTTTGCCCAAGGTTCATAATCACCAATTGCTTTATTTGCAATTGTTAATACTTTCCAAATATCTTCTAAATATCTATTTAATTGCATTTTATATAAGTAATCTTCGATATTTTCTAAAATAGCTTCAACTTCATCAAGCTCTTTTTTATGGAATTTTACTACATCTTTAGAAGTAACTTTAAAATCAAAGTATTTTCCACTCATTCCAGAAATTCTATTAAGTAGATTTCCTAAATCATTTCCTAAATCAGAATTAATTCTATCCATTAATGCTTTTTGTGAGAAATCACCATCTTGACCAAAAGGAACTTCTCTAAGCATAAAGTATCTAAATGCATCTAAACCATAAGCATCCGCAACTTGTTTAGGATCTACAACATTACCTTTTGATTTAGACATTTTTTCACCATCTCTAGTCCACCAACCGTGAGCTGCAATATGCTTTGGTAATGGTAAATCTAAAGACATTAAAAATGCTGGCCAATAAATAGCATGGAATCTTAAAATATCTTTTCCTACTAAATGCGTAGATGCAGGCCAGTGATTCATATTTTTATCATCTGTTCCATAACCTAATGCTGTAATATAGTTCATTAGAGCATCTAACCAAACATACATTACATGATCAGGTTCATTAATAGATTCTGGAAGTTTTACTCCCCAATCAAAAGAAGTTCTAGAGATAGATAAATCTCTTAATCCACCTTTAACAAAGTTAACAATTTCATTCTTTTTAGCTCTTGGTAAAATGCAATCTTCATTTTGTTCATACCATTCAATTAATTTATCTTCATATTTAGATAATTTAAAGAAGAAACTTTCTTCTTTTACAATATTTGTAGGTTTTCCACAATCAGGACAAAATTGTTCATCAACTAGTTGTTTTTCTGTAAAGAATGTCTCACATGATACACAGTAATAACCTTCGTAATCACCTTTATAAATATCACCTTTGTTATACATTGTTTCAAATGCTTTTTGAACACCTGTTTTATGTTCATCATCAGTAGTTCTAATAAATTTATCATAAGAAATATCAAAATCATCCCATAATGTTTTGAATTTTCCAGAAACTTCATCAGCATACTCTTTTGGAGTTTTTCCTCTTTGTTCTGCACTTTGAGCAATTTTTTGACCATGCTCATCAGTTCCTGTTAAAAAATAAGTGTTTGCACCAGTTAATCTAGAGTATCTAGCTAACATATCTGCGATAATTGTAGTATATGCGTGACCGATGTGTGCTACATCATTTACATAATAAATTGGTGTTGTTATATATACATTTTTGCAAGATTCTTCCATTCTCTACCTCTTCTATAGTTTATAATAATTTTAAAATTCGAATCCACCGCCAGAGCCTTTATTCATCGACTCATAAACAGCAATTACATATTTCTTTCTTAGTTCACAACCAAAAAATTGATCGCAAGGATTACATGAAGCTAATCCTTTTACTTCTTGACATTTTTTTAACTCATTTAGTTTTTGATCAAGTTTTATATCCCACTCATCAATAACTATATCTTCGGTTTTAGCCATTATTCTTATATACTTCTAATACTCTATTGATTTCATTATTTGAACCAAAGAAACAAGGAGTAGTATCATGAATATGAGTAGTTTCAACTTCTAATGCTCTTTTAAAACCATCAATAGCTTGTCCACCAGCTTTTTCATAAGTATAAGCAAATGGGAAAACTTCGAACAATTGTCTTAATTTACCTTTTGGTCTATCTGTAGTACCTGGGTATGAGAATAAACCACCACCTTTAAGTAAGATTTGGTGTAAGTCAGGAACCATACCACCAGAGTATCTTAATCTATATCCATCATTGAAAATATCATCAACCATTTGTTTATGATATGGAGCCCAACAATTTTGTGTTGAACCAGGAGCTTTTAAATTACCTTTTTCTTTTAAAACAATATTTTGAATAAATTCAAACTTACCATGTTTTAATCTATACATTTTAACATCATCAGTAGCAACAACAATTTCTACTCTAGGTCCAAATACAACATATACTGAAGCAACAATATTTTGTGCATTAAATTCATTTTTATAGATTCCATAAATTGAACCAACAGATAAGTTTACATCAACTAAAGAAGATCCATCTAATGGATCATAAGCAATTAAATACTCACCATCTTCATTTAAAGGAACAATAGCTTCTTGTTCTTCTGAAACAATTGCTTTAATTGATGGTATCTCTTTAAAAATATCTTCAATAATTACATCACTTGCAATATCAAGTTTTAATTGTGTATCACCTGTTGAGTTTTCTTGCTCACTTTTACCAGTATCACCAGTTTCTATTAAATCTTTAATTTTAATACTAGCTTCTTCAATTGCTTTTAATATTTCTTGCATGATTATACTCTTTTTGCGTTTTTGTCTATCCAAACAATAAGTTCATCTGGATTATTTAAATCTAATTTATCGATAGTAGAAGGTATTTCATTCTTATCAATAGTCTCATCACTTGCGATTGCATTAGTTACAGAAAAATATGTTTCATCTAATCTATCTCTAAATATAGAAATTCTTGGTAAATCTAATGTTTTTAATCCTTCAACTAACAAATAGTCAAAGTTATCAAAAAGCTCAATCATCTCATCTATTGTTGAAGTATCTTTTTTTAGTAAAGTTGTTTTATTAGGACTAACAACTGCAACATCAGCACCTGTTTCACTAAACTTATAAGAATCCTTACCTGGTTTATCAAATCTAGCTTTATCCTTTGGATCATGTTTAATAATACAAACTTTAAAACCTCTGTCTTGAAGGATATTAGATACCTTAACAATTGCCGTAGTTTTTCCACTATTTGATGGCCCTGAAAATGCCACTGCTAATCTTTTTTTATTCATAGTCGTGATTGTATCAAAATTGTTGTTAAATTATATTTAGAATAGTAATTAAAATTACTATATAAAAAAGAAAAAAGAAGAGCTTATATTTTAGGAAAAAAGAAGAAATATTAATTCACATTTATTTATTAGTCTTTTAATTGTAAGTACAGTAAAGTTAACATAAAATTGTTATTTTTTTAAAAGGATAACAATGAAAAAGACCTTAATAATGTTATTAATTATAACATCATTTATAAA
The DNA here is from genome assembly GCF_013283835.1 of Poseidonibacter lekithochrous. Lineage (GTDB taxonomy): Bacteria > Campylobacterota > Campylobacteria > Campylobacterales > Arcobacteraceae > Poseidonibacter > Poseidonibacter lekithochrous. The sequence goes on from NZ_CP054052.1 coordinate 1,944,799, forward strand.
CGCAACATCGTTTAGTAAATCAAAAAAGATTTTGACTAAAAAAATATATTACGATAATCAAAATACTTTTTATTGTAATAACCCATATAAACAACAAAAAGTAAATAAGAGATATAAAACTCTTATCATTCCTAATGATGATTTTTATACTCCACGAAAGAAATATTATAAATCTGGGAAAATTAATACTAGAGCAAAAAGAGTTGAATGGGAACATGTAATGCCTGCTTATAACTTTGGAAGACAACTAAAATGTTGGCAAAATGGAGGTAGAAAAGCTTGTAAAAAAGATAAACTATTCAAAAAAATGGAAGCAGATATGCATAATTTAGTTCCAGCAATTGGGGAAGTAAATGCAAATAGATCTAATTATAGATATGGAGCCGGTAGTCCAAAAGTAGGGCAGTATGGTAAGTGTATGGTGCAAGTTGATTTCAAAGGAAAAAAAGCTTATGTTTCAGATGATATAAAAGGTGATATTGCAAGAATATATTTTTATATGAGCGAAAGATATAATGTAAAATTATCAAAAAGAGATATAAAAATGTTTAAAATTTGGAATAAACAAGATCCTATAAGTAAATGGGAAAAAATAAAAAATAAAAGAGTTTACAAGCTACAAGGGAATAAGAATAGATTTATTAATTAATAATAAATCTATTTTCTTTAATCTTCAAGACTAGTTAAAATAAATTTTGCTAAACCATCAAACTTACCTAAATGAGGCAATAGTTCTATTTTAATATTTTTATTATTAATTCTTAACTGCTCAAGCTCATTTGGAATATCCACTTTAACGTGTTTTCCTTCTGCTAGAAAATAGGGTAAAACTTGAATTTCAGAACATTTATCATTATTTATTATTTCTTCAATACATTCTGTTATGCTTGGCTTAGTTAATTCTAAAAAAGCAGATTTAATATTTATTTCATTTTTGTTTAATTCTTTTAATTTATTTGTAAAATTAATTACTTCATCATTTGACTGCTGTAATCTACTACCATGAGCAACAATTACTAATGTTTTCATATATAATCCTTTTGAAAAGAAATAATACAATAATTATTGAACTTTTGTATATAATTATTGTTAGTTAATATCATTTTCAGATATTTCAAGTAAAATTGAATTCTAATTAAGTTTGGAGAAACAATGTACAAAACAATACTAATTTCACTTATATCATCTCTTTTTATTGGTTGTTCATCAACTAATGCTTTAAAATATTTTAAGGCAAACGAATTAGAAGCTAATTCAATACAACATACAAAAAAAGCTGATTTAATTGTGAATAAAAATCATGAAGCTATTATTTGGTCAACATACCTAAATAATATAAATAATAATCAATTTAATTTAGAAAAAGAAACTTTTATAGTTTCAGTCTATTTTACAGATACTAAGAAACAAGATTTTAGAAAAAGTGGTTATAAGTTATTATTAAATGATAGAGATGCAGATTCTATAAAAGAAATAGATAAAGAAACGTCTATTTATAAACCTCTACTAAAAAATAATCCTTGGGCTAAATATTATCTAGTTGATTTTGAAAAAATCAAAAGAGTATATGATTTAGATTTAGAATTTACAAATAGTACTAATAGTACAAAAATAAAATTCAAGAAATAAAATAACTATATGTATTAAAATAAATACATATAGTTGAAATTTAAATTAGAAAGCTAAACTTCTTAAAAAAGTTTCTAAAAATATTAATGCAAAGATTAAAATAATTGGCGCTAAGTCCATACCACCAAATACAGTTGGTATATATTTTCTAATTAATGCATAAGCAGGTTCAGTAAGTCTATATAACATTTGAACTATTGGGTTATATGGATCTGGCTTAACCCATGATAATACTGCTGAAATAATAATCACCCATTTGTATAAAAAGATAATTGTTAGAACTACAGTAAAAATTGATGTTAATAAAGCATCTATCATTTTGCAATTTCTCCTAAATAGTTTTTGATCAATGGATAAATTTCAGAAATTTCTGCGCCATCTTCTCTACCTGTTAAAATATATTTTAATGGCTTTAATAAATTTTCATTTTTAAAACCAGTTTTTTCTATAAGATATTTTTCAAGTTCCATATAATTATCAAGATAAGGTGCATCTTGAATACAAAGTTTTAATTCTACAAATTCTTTTTCAAAACCTTCACAAGTGATTTTAGGAGCAAAGATTAAATCAATTTTTGATTTAATTTCTTTAATTGTAGACGATTCATTTAAAAGAATCTTTCCTAATTTACCAATATCAGTATCAGCAAATCCTAAAATTTTTGATAATCTCATATCATCAAATTTTTCTAAATGAATTTTGTTAATAGCTTTTAATTTATTCATATCAAAGTTAACAGATTCTTTTGAAATATTTTTAATATCAAACCATTCTATAGCTTCTTCTAAAGTGAATATTTCACTAGGTGTTTCATTTCCTAGTAATACTAAATAATTTGCAATAGCACTAGGAATAAAACCATCATCAATCAAAGACTGAACTGTAATATCACTATTAGTAATACTTGATAAGTGAGCATAACTTATCTCTTTATCATATCCTAAAGATTTTCTAATAAAAATTTGATTAGCAGTATTTGAAATATGTTTTTCATCTCTAATAACAGTTGAAATATCTAAAATCATATCATCAACAGCAGCAGCATAATTTGCTGTTGGAGTTTTATCATGATTTAAAATAATAAAAGAATCCATATCAGAAGTAGAGTAGTTTAATTCGCCTTTTATTGAATCAACAAAGTTAATATCCTCTTTCGATTCTTTAATCCTAATTGTAAAAGGCGAATTTGTATTAAGAATTGTTTCATCAGATAATGTAGCACAAAAACCATCATATTTGTTTGCTTTACCATTAGCTTTAGCTTCTTCCTCTAACTCTTTAAGTTTAGCGTCACCACAAAAACAAGAAAATGCTTTTTTCTTAGCTAATAATTGCATTACCATTTTTTGATGGTATTTTAATGAATCACTTTGATGTACGGCTCTTTCATAATCAATTGAAAAAAGACTTAATATTTGTAATATTTCTTTATCTTTACCTTCAATAATTTTTTCACCATCAGTATCTTCAATTCTTACAATTAAACCTTCATTTAATTGCTTTGATACAATATAGTTTAAAATAGCAACTCTTAGGTCACCAATATTCATATCACCTGTTGGACTTGGTGCAAATCTTAACAAATTTATTTCCTTACTATTGAGAATGTTAAATTATTAATCTCTTTATGAGATTTTATATATTCGTTTAAATCATCAAGTTTTAAATCTTGAATCTTTTCTAACTCTAATGTAGAGTGATCTTGCTCTAGACCTCTATAATAAAGAGTAAATGCTCTATTTAATCTTTGAGATAATGTTTCACTTCTTAAAGGTTCACTTCCAGTTAAAAAGTTCTTCGCAGCATCTAGTTCATCTTGCGTAACACCTTTTTTAACAAACTGTGCAACTAATTCATTAACTAAATGTTGAGCTTCTTTCGCTGTTTCATTTTTTGTTTGTAAGTATCCTGAGAAGAAAGAATGTGATTTATTAATAGATACATAACCATAAGCACTATAAGCTAAACCTCTTTTAACCCTAATTTCTTCCATTAGTCTTGAACCAAAACCAGAGCCACCTAAAATAAATGAAGCGACTTTAGCTTTATAAGCATCAGAATCTTTAACATCAACATTATATGAACTTCCAAAATAAATATACGCTTGCTGAGTATCTTTAATTAAAGTTTCTTCTTGTTTTTTAGAGTTAAGAGATATTTTTGACATCTCTTGTTTTTTTCCAGCTTCTAAAGTTTTTAATAAAGGAGTAATTAGTTTTGTAAATTCTTTATAATCAAAGTCACCGCCTGCAACAATAATTAAATTGTTAAGGTTAATAGTTTTATTTAAAAACTTTTTTACATCTTTTAATTCAATTTTAGAAAGAGAATCAATTGTTCCAGAAGAAGGATTCTCTAAAGGAGTATCTTTGAAAAGTGTAGATTTCAATAAGTTTTTAGCTGTATAATCAAAATCATTTTCTTTTCTTTTAAGAGCACCAATTTGAATAGTTTTTAGTTTATTCAATGTGTCTTCACTATAATTTGGAGACTTTAAAAGTTTTGTTAGTAATTTAATAGATTTTTCTGATACATCTTTTAAATTAGATAGTTCAATAACAAAAGTTTCAAAACCATTAGATGCAGTTAAAGAAATAGCATTTTCTTCTAACTTTTGAGCAAATTCAGTTGAACCTAACTCTTTAGTTCCTTCATTTAAAAGTCTTGAAGATAAACTAACTAAACCACTTTTATTTTTATCTTGAATATATCCTGAATTTTGAAAAACTAATTGAAGGTTTAGTGTTGGTAAACTTTTTTGTTCTTCAAAAACAACAGGTACTTTTATATCATTTATTTCAATATGCTTTATAATAGCACTCATTAAACTTCCTTGTATAACTAGTAATGCAAATAAGTATTTTTTTAACATAGGTCTAGAACCTTTCTAAAATCTCGTATGCTGTATTTCTTTTTGCTGGGTTTTCACCAACATCCTTAATTAGCCTGATCATCTCATCTTGATTCATTCTATTTGAAGCTCCTGCTGCTTTAACAACATTCTCTTCCATCATAGTTGAACCTAAATCATTTGCTCCAAATTTTAAAGCCATTTGCCCAATATAAGAGCCTTGAGTTACCCAAGAACTTTGCATGTTCATAAAATTATCTAAATAAATTCTAGAAACTGCAAGTAATCTTAAATATCTATTTGAAGATTGGGGTTTAATATCTGGTATTTCAGCTAATAATTTTGTATTAGCTCCTTGAAATGACCACATAATAAATGCTCTAAATCCACCTGATTCATCTTGAAGTTTTCTAAGTAACTCCCAATGTTCAATAATCTCTTCATCTGTTTCAACAGTTCCAAACATCATTGTAGCAGTAGTTTTCATACCAATTGAATGAGCAAGTCTATGAACTTCTATCCAATCTTCACTATCCATTTTATTAGGAGCAATAATATCTCTTACTCTATCTGATAAAATTTCAGCTCCAGCTCCTGGAATTGAACTTAGACCTTTAGCTTGTAATCTTTTTAAAACTTCTAAAATAGATATTTTAGATACTTTTGAAATGTATTTTACTTCAATAGCTGAAAAACCATGAATAGTAATTTGAGGATACTTAGTATGAATATGAGAAACTAATTCTTCATAATAATCAATTTTAAGTTTAGGATGAACACCACCTTGGAATAAAATCTGAGTCCCACCAATTTCAAGTAATTCATCAATCTTTTGGTCAATTTCATCAAATTTTAATACATAAGAGTCTTCATCTCGTCCATGTCTATAAAAAGCACAAAACTTACAATCAACCCAACATACATTAGTATAGTTAATATTTCTATCAACAATAAAAGATGTAGTTTTTTCTGGATGTAATTGAGATTTTTTTTCTGTTGCTAATTCTCCTAATTCTAAAAGAGAAGCATTTTTAATTAAATCTAATGCTTCTTCATTTGTAATTCTTCTATTAAGAATTTCTCTGTCAATTTTATTTTCATTCATTATTTTTGTCATATTAGAAACTTGATCCTAGTGAGAATTCAAATGAAGATGTATCATCACCTTCTTTATCATTTAAAGGTTGTGCAAAAATTAATTGTAATGGTCCAACAGGAGAATTCCATTCTAATAATGCACCCGTACTCATTCTTGATATCTCATCAAAAGTACTTTGACCAATCATTCCATAATCATAGAATAATCCCCATCTCATTTTTGCACTTTCTATTAGAGGAAAGTTAACCTCTACAGAATTTGTCCATGATTTTTTATATGGATCTTCTACTAAACCTTGATCATTATTTGGTCCAAAGGCATAAGATTTAAATCCTCTTAAAGTCTTAGGTCCTCCTAAGTATAATGAATCACCTTGGTTAATTTGTCCCATATCAGATAATATTCTTAATTGAGTTTTATATCTAATGATCCAATCTAACTCTGTTAAATCTTCAATTGAGTAAAAATATTTAAATGATGATGTAGATTTTAAATACTTTGAATCTCCACCAACTCCAGCTATTTCTAAAGATGTTTGAGCTTTATATCCTTCTCTTGGAAGATAAAAGTCATCTGTATTATCAAAATTAACATAAGGTGTAATTGAACTAGTAATATAATCAGTATCTTGGAAATAAAGAGGATTGCCTTCTCTACCAGCTTTATCATAATTATAATTTTCATCTATTAAATCAAACCTATATCTTAAACCGGCATACATATCTCTAATTACTTGTTTACCAACAGATACAGAGAAACCTTGAGTTTTCTTATCTACATCATATTCGTCTCTATTAATTTCAGATTTACTATTATGGATTTCTACTTGTCCATTATATTCACTGTCATTAATAGCAGGATTTTTTAAAGAAATGGCAAATTTACTTTTTCTTGCTGATAAATCTGTACTTACACCTAATGATAACCCTGATCCAAAGATATTTGCATCACTAACTGATGCACTAATCATTAATTTATCATAAGATCCATATCCACCACCAAGAATAAGGTTTCCAGTAGATGCTTCTGTTACATCAACTAAAATATCAACTTTATCCTCAGATACTCTTTTTTGCTCAATTTTTACATCTTCAAAAAATCTTGTTCTTTTTAGCTTTGATCTAGAGTCTTTAAAATCAGTAAGATTAAATAAATCTCCTGGAGCTAAATATACGTTTCTTCTAATAACTCTATCTAGTGTTCTTGTATTACCAGCAATTTTTACATCATTGATATATACTTTTTTACCAGGAATTACGTTGAATACTACTTTTACTTTCCCATCTTTTTCATTCTTTTGAATGTCAAATCTAACAACAGCAAAAGCATAACCTTTATTTGCTACTTGAGTTTTAATATACTCTTGATCTTTTCTTAACCTTTTAATATTAAAAGTATTTCCAACAATTAATTTTAATTCAGGATAAATAGTTTCTGGATCAACAATACTTGAGTCTAAAAATATTTTAATATCTTCAGTTTTATATTTTTTACCTTCTGTAATAAAAAAGTCTAATTTTGCTTGATTAGATGCAAAATCAATATTTAGAAATGGTTCTTTAACCTCAGCATCTAAATATCCCTTTTCAAAATATAATTCATTAATTCTTCTTGATTCATATTTTAACTGATCAATATTTACTTCACCATCATTTCTACCAAACCACCAAGAAACTGATTCTTCCTCTTTATTTGCAGTAACCGTATCAAAATCACCTTGATCTAAATTATCGGCACCATAATAGTTAGCTTTCTTAATAATGATTTCATCACCCTTATTAACATTAAATGTTAACTTAACAGAGTGTTCATTTAGTTTTTCAACTTCAGTTTCAACTACAGAGTAAATATATCCATCATTTTCTAACATATCTAATAATGTACTTTTAGCATCTTGTACTCTTTTTTTAGTGTACATAGATCCTTTTCTAAGTTTTATAATAGATTTTAAAGATTCAATATCATCTTCTCTACTCTTATAACCTTTAATTTCAATTTTAGCAATTGAAGGTTTCTCTTTAAAATTTAATTCTAAATTACCATTATTTTCATAAATGGCAATATCATCAAAATAACCAAAGTCATAAAACTTTTTAATTGCTTTATTTAACTTCTTATTGTCTAGTTCATCACCAACTTTAATATCTAATGTTTCATTTACAATTTTAGGTGAAATCTTACTTAAATTTTTATATTCAATTGTTTTTATCGTGTTTGCACTTAATGCTGTTGCACACGCTAAAGAAAATAGTACTACTTTATTTTTCACGACTTTCCTTAATATAATAATAAGACAATAATATAGCTAAATTCACTTTATATAATAATTAAGATATAATCACAAAATTATATAAATAAAAAGGTATAAATTTGAATATCGGAATAGTTGGTTTAGGACTAATGGGTGGATCTTTTGCAAAAGCCATGAAAAAGTATGGCATTGCAAAAAAAGTATATGGTTATGCAAGAAGTGAGCAATCAAAAAAAGAGATTGCTGAATTGAATTTAGTTGATGAACTTGTTGATATGACAACACTTAAAGAAAAATCAGACTTAATAGTATTGGCAATACCTGTTGATAATATTATTACTATACTACCAGACTTATTAGATATTAATGCAAATACTACAATTATGGACCTAGGTTCAACAAAAGAGTTTATTGTAAAAAATATACCAAATGAAATTAGAAAAAACTTTGTTGCAGCACATCCAATGTGTGGTTCTGAGAAATTTGGACCAAAAGCTGCTATGGATAACCTATATGAAGGTAAAACTGTTGTTTTATGTAATTTAGAAGATAATGATGACATACATGAACAAAGAGCAATTAAAGTATTCCAAGATATTGGAATGAGACTTGTTTTTATGGATTCAAAAAACCATGATATTCATGCTTGTTATATGTCACATTTACCACATGCAATATCTTATTCTCTAGCAAATACGGTAATGGGTCATGAAGATCCAAAATCTATTATCGCACTAGCAGCTGGTGGTTTTACAGATATGAGTAGAATTGCAAAATCAAGTCCAGATATGTGGACTGATATTTTCAAACAAAATAAAGATAATCTATTAGATTCAATTGACTTATTTGAAGAACATATGAAAAAAGTAAGAAAAATGGTTGAAAATGAAGAGTACGATGATTTAAAACAGTGGATGGAAAAAGCAAATACTTTACATGAGATACTTTAATTAGTATCTCATATATATTAATTTATTGAATTAATAGCTTCTAAAACTTTAATAGCTTGATAGTGTTCTTTAACATCATGACATCTAACTATTGAAGCCCCTTTTTTTATAGACTCTAAATGAATAGCTAAAGTTCCTGGAAGTCTTTGCTCAATACTAGAACTTACAATTTTATCAATCATTGATTTTCTACTAGCACCAATTAATACTTCAAATCCAAAATGTTTAAAATGTTCCATATTATTAAGTAATGTAAGATTGTGTTCTAATGTCTTACCAAAACCAATACCTACATCTAAAACAATATCCTTTATTCCAAAAGATTGTGCCTTTTGAATTTGTGTTTGGAAATACTTATCTAAATCTAACATTATATTTTCATATTCTGGATTATCTTGCATATTACTTGGATCATTTTGCATATGCATTATTATAACTTGAGCATTATATTTAGCTGATACTTTACAAACCTCATCATTGCTTAAACCTGTAATATCATTTACAATTTTAAAACCTTTGTTTAAAACATAATCAATAACTAAAGGAGAATAGGAGTCAATAGAGAAATCTACTTTCTCAAAATATTTATTTTCATAAATAGCATCAACAATACTTTTAACTCTTTGCAATTCAACACTTTCTTCAACAGCAATAGATCCAGGTCTTGATGATACTGCACCTATATCTATAATATCAGCACCATCACTAATCATCTCTTCAATTCTAGAAGATGCTTGAATCTCATCAAATCTACTTCCAGAAAAAAATGAATCTTCATTAGCATTTAATACACCCATGATTTTAGTCTTATTAGAATTTTGTTGTACATAAGCTTTTAAATCTTTTGCTAAATCTTTTAATCCAAAAGGTTGTGTTAATTCTTTTCTACTTAAAATCTCAAAATGTTTTGTAGTACCAATTAAAATTCCATCTACATGTTTTTCTTTTGCTGTAATAACTCCAGTTGGAACTGCTAATTCAGCACCAATAGATAAAGCATCTTGTTTTAATATATTTGCAGCACCAACATGCATATCTTTTATATATAAGGTATGTAGTTTTGATTTTTTTGAAAGTATAGATATTCCACCAGTATCACAGTTTAATTGTGAGAATACTTTTTTTGTATCATTAATTGATATTTTATATGAGTTCATATAAAACCCTTAAAATTTAGTTTTTTGGTTTGATAAAGATAAAAGTAGGGTAGTTAATACATTTACTGGTCTAGAGTTTAATTCTAACAACTTAATTGATTTTGAGAAAAATTCTAATTGATTTTGAGTAAGAGATAAATCTTGAATTTTTACTTTTAATAAAATAGATTCAATAATTTCTTTTGCTTCATTTTTTGATATTTTTTGATTCTCTTTTAAAAAATTATAAATATCTTTTAAATCAAGTTTTTTAATATCTAATGGTGATTCATCTTTTAATTGTGATTTTTTTAAATATAAATAAGGCATTCTAGAATAAATAGTAGGAAGAATAGAAGACTTAGAAGTTGTTAATATAATAAATACAACATTACTAGGTGGTTCTTCTAATACTTTCAGAAGTGAATTCTGTGCTTCATTCCTAAATGTAGTACCACATAGAAATATATATTTTTTTTCATTTGAAGCAATATATGCTTCTTTTATAGCAAGAGTAGCTTGAGATATTAAAAACTCTTCTTTTTCTTCATTTTTTATAATTCGTACTAAGTGTTTAGGATAAAAAGAAACTAAATCATTTAAAGTACTATCAATATTATCAACAACTAAAATAGTTGAATTATCAATTTTATTAGTAATCATATTAGTTCTCTACGTTAATCTCAGCAAATAATGCTGAACTTACAGTTTTATTGTAAAGTCTAAACATCTGTAATAGTTTCATATCTAAAGCCTCATCATTACTTCTTAAATTAAAAGCGTCTTGTTTCTCTTCATCTAATAACCATAAAAATGAGTTCTTAGATACTTTTGGTATTACCGCACGTGAGTCTTGACTCTTTCCAATAAACCAAAAACAATATCCATTAGGAAAAGATATATTTAACATATCTTTAATATGTGAGATATCATCATCTGATTTAATATTGTCAATATACTTATAAAAAGACTTAAAATCATAAAAAGGTAAAAAGGGTCTATTTAATTTAGTCGAATTAATATTAGTTAAAATATATTCTAGAAACCATTCTCGCTCTTTATCAGTAATTACAATTACAGAACAACCTTTTTCTAAAAGATTTACAATATTTTTAGATACTAATGGTGTCCATTCATATTTTTTTTCTTCCAACCAAGGAGAGATAAGTCTATCTTCCCTGATTGCATCAACTGTCCAATTTAGAAATTCTTGCACTGCTACTTATCCAGTTCGTAAGCTTCGTGTAAAGATCTAACAGCTAATTCTGCATATTTTTCTTCGATAATCATTGAAATTTTAATTTCTGAAGTTGAAATAATTCTGATATTAATATTTTCGTTTGCTAATGTTGAAAATGCTTTTGAAGCAACACCTGTATGAGATTTCATACCAACACCAACAATAGATACTTTTGCAATTGATTCATTATAATCAATTTTTCTAGCATCTCCTTCAAATCTATCCATTACAGTTCTACAAGCTTCCCAATCAGTTGTAGGAATAGTAAAGTCTAAATCTGTAGCGCCATCAACACCTACAGTTTGAACTATCATGTCAACATTAATATTGTCATCAGCAAGTGAAGTAAAAATTGATGCAGCAATGCCAGGCTTGTCAGTAACACCGTACATTCCAACTCTAACTTGATTTTTATCTAAAGCAATTCCACTAACAACTGGTTTTTCCATGATATTCTCTTCCTTTGTGATTAAAGTACCTTCAACTTCAGGCGTAAAGCTGCTTCTTGATACTAGGTTTACATTTAATTTTTTCGCCATTTCTACAGATCTATTCTGCAATACTTTAGCTCCTAATGAAGCTAATTCTAACATTTCATCATAAGAAATTTTATCTAATTTCTTTGCTTTTGGTTCAATTCTTGGGTCTGTAGTATAAATACCATCAACATCAGTATATATTTCACATACATCAGCTTCAATAGCACCAGCAATTGCAACAGCAGTTAAATCACTACCACCACGACCAAGAGTAGAAACCCTATGTGAATCTTCTGCAATTCCTTGGAATCCAGCAACAATAATTACATTACCTTCTCCAATTGCTTTCTTCATACCTGTAGTATCAATTGATTCAATTCTTGCTTTTGTATGTGCATTATCAGTAATAATACCAGCTTGTCTACCACTCATAGAAGTAGCTTTATACCCTTGTTCATTTAAAGCAATAGAAAGTAAAGCTGAAGTTACTCTCTCACCAGAACTTAAAAGCATATCAATTTCATCAGCCTTTGGCTTCTTTGAAAAAGTTTCTGCATATTCAATTAATTTATTTGTTTCACCACTCATTGCTGAAACTACAGCAATTACATCGTGACCTTCATCTTTTATATTTTTTATAATATTCGCAACGTTTTGGATTCGCTCAAGTGTTCCTACACTTGTTCCACCAAATTTAAGTACTTTTAACATTTAAATCTTAATCCCTTTCTAAATATAACCTTCATTTCTAAAATATTTTAAAACTTGTTTGTAAACTGTTCGTTTGAAAAAAGTTATATAATCATATATATTTTTTGTTGGTACAAACTTATATTCACTGAATTCTGGAATCTCAGTTTCAATATTTATTTTTGCACCTTTTTTTAATTTTACTAAAAAGTATTTTTGTCTTTGTCCATCGTATGGATGCATTTTTTTTGCTATTGCAGGGGGAAAATCATATGAAACCCACTTTGGATATTCTGCAATAATCTCTACATCTCTTGTGCCTATTTCTTCTTCTAACTCTCTATATAGAGCCTCTTTAGCTGATTCACCTTCATCAATTCCACCTTGTGGAAATTGCCATGCATTTTCTACATCTGTTCGTGAAGCTATAAAAATTTCACATGTATGGGGGTATTTAGCTGATAGTACAATTGCGGCCACATTTGGTCTGTAATTTTTCGTTTCATTTGATGTTATATTTTCATTTTTATCAGTCATAAATATATTTTCCCTTATAATTAGCCGAATATTATATAGAAACTAGGATTAAAAATTGCTTTTATACATACATATACCCTTTTGCGACAGTAAATGTTTTTACTGCGCTTTTAACTCATATACAGATAGATTTCATTTGAAATCAGAATATATGAAAGCATTAAAATTACAACTAAAAAATGAATTAAATGATTATGTGAAAAAACATAATAAGAAAATCGAAACAGTATTTATAGGAGGAGGAACACCTTCAACAATTAAACATCATGAATATACAGAAGTATTTGAATTAATTAAACCATATCTTACACATGATGCTGAAATTACAACAGAAGCCAATCCAAATTCTGCATCTTTTGAGTGGCAAGAAAACATGAATAAACTAGGAGTTAATAGAATCAGTTTTGGAGTACAAAGTTTTCATACTGAAAAACTAAAATTTCTAGGAAGATCGCATAACAGTAAATCTGCTATAAAAGCTATACAAAATGCAAATCGGATAGGTTTTAATGGTATTAACTGCGATATTATTTATGGAGTACAAGGTGACACATTAGAGAGTATGAAAGAAGATTTCGACACTGCTTTTTCACTACCTATTACACATCTTAGTGCATACTCTTTAACTATTGAGGAAGGAACAAAATTCTTTGATAGAAGTTCAGTAAAAATAGATGATGAGGAACTATCATATGAAATATTTGATTATATTAAAGATGCAGGTTTTAAACAATATGAAATTTCAAACTTTGCAAAAAATAAAGAGTATGAATCAAAACATAACTATGGATATTGGCAGCACAAAGAGTATTTAGGTATTGGAGCAGGTGCTGTTGGATATTACAATAATCAAAGAAGATATCCAATTAAAGAAATTGAAGAATATATTCAAAATCCAATGAATATTGAACTTGAAAACATAAGTATTGATGATATAAAAGCTGAAAAAATATTACTAGGTTTTAGATCATCTTGTGGAGTAGAAATTGAACTTTTTTCAAAAGAAGAGTTAGAAAAAGTTAATGATTTAATTGAATATAAGAAAGTTTATAAAGAAAACAATAGAATATTTAATAATAACTTCTTATTATCCGATGAATTAGCTCTATACATACTAGAATAAAACAATAAGAATTATCAAAAAATAATAGTAGATATACTATAATATCTACTTATTAAAGGAATATAAATAAGAATGACAATTAAAGAAACAATTAAAAAATACAGTGCAAGACTAAAGTTTGTAACACATATTCCTGCAAAAGAAGTAGAAATTCTAATGTTACATTTATTAGAACAAAATACTATATGGCTTCATCTTAATTATAATAATGAGTTTTCACTTGAAAAAGAGCTAGAAAAACTTGTAAAAAAAAGAGAAACTAACTATCCAATAGAATATATTATTAATAAAGCTACATTTTATGGTGAGAACTTTAATGTAAAAGATGGTGTATTAATACCAAGACCAGAAACTGAGCTTTTAGTAGATAATGCACTAGAAATAATTAAAGATTTAAATAAACCTGTAAAAGTACTTGAAATTGGTACAGGTTCAGGAATTATATCTGTAATGCTAGCTTTACTTATTAAAGATATTAATATTATTGCAGTTGATATTAATGAAAAAGCATTAGAACTGGCAAAATCAAATGCCATCAAACACAATGTTGAGCACAAAATTGATTTTAGACTTAGTAATTTATATGAGAATGTAAATGAAGAAGATATAGATATGACAATATCAAACCCTCCTTATATTGCAGATGATTATAAACTACCTGATAATGTAAAATATGAACCATCTAATGCTTTATTTGGTGGTAAGATTGGGGATGAACTATTAAAAGACATCATTGATCAAACTAATGAGCGTAACATTGAATATTTATTATGTGAAATGGGATATGACCAAAAGAAACCACTTGAAGAGTATTTTAAAAACTTTGAAACAAAAGATTCATCATTTTACAAAGACTATGAAAAGTTCGATAGAGGTTTTACTCTACAATTAAAAAAATAAAAAGGAAAGAAAATGTTTAAAGAATTCAATTTAGAAAACTTAGAAGATTCAAAAAATCAATTAGAACAATTATTAACTTCAAGTAGAAAAGAAACAAACAATTTATTAGAAATAGAGAATAAAACTTATAAAAATTTTGTAACTCCTTATCAAGAAATAGGGGAGAGCATCAGTGATTTTGTTACACCAATTTTTCATATTGATTCAGTTAAGAATTCTGAAACAACTAGAAAAGTTCATGAAGAGTGTCTTCCAATTATATCAAAGTATGAAACTGAAATATCTCAAAATGATAATATTTATAGAGCTTTAAAAGATATACAGTCTAAAGAAAAAAGCACTTTAACATTTATACAAAATAAAGTATTAGAAAATGAAATTAGAGACTTTAAACTTTCTGGTTCTCACTTAGATGATAATAAGAAGAAAAGACTTGAAGAGCTTAATTTAACTCTTAGTGAACTATCTCATAAATTTTCACAAAACTTACTAGATGCTACAAATGCTTTTGAAATGATCATTGATAATGAAGAGGATGTAAAAGAGATTCCAGCTTCAGATTTAGAGTTAGCAAAATTCGAAGAAGAAGGAATTACTAAATATAAATTCTCTTTACAGATTCCATCTTATTTAGCATACATTACTTATGGTACTTCTAGAGAAAAAAGAGAAGAATTATATAAAGCATATTGCACAAGAGCTCCTGAAAATGGAAAAATTATTGAAGAGATATTAACTTTAAAAAACGAAAAAGTTAAAATCTTAGGTTTTGATTCTTATTCACAATATTCAATAGAAACAAAAATGGCTAAAACAGAAGATGAAGTTATTTCATTTCTTGAAGAGTTAGGACATAAAGGAAAAGATAAAGCTAAAGAAGAATTAGAAGAAATTAAAGCAATTGCAAAAGAAGATGGTGTTAATGACTTTAGATCATCTGATATGGCTTATTACTCTGAGAAACTAAAAAAAGCTAAGTATGATTTAGATGAAGAGTATTATAGACCTTATTTTGAACAAGAATCAGTTTTAAATGGTTTCTTTAACTTCTTAGATCAAATCTTTGATGTAAAGTTCACTTTAGCAAATACTCCTGCTTGGGATGAGAAAGTAAGAGTTTATGATTTAAGTTCTAAAAATAAAACTATTGCGAGAATTTATATTGATCTGGAAGCTAGAAGTGACAAAAGAGGTGGAGCATGGATGAATAACTGGCATTCACACTTTGATAAGTCAAATGGTGAAACACAACTTCCTACTGCTTATATTGTTTGTAACTTTCCACAATCAACAGATACAACGCCTTCATTATTAAGACACTCTGATGTAGTTACACTATTCCATGAAATGGGTCATGCATTACATCATTTATTAAGTGAAGTAAAAGAACCTTATGTAAGTGGTATTGCTGGTGTTGCTTGGGATACAGTTGAATTTCCTTCACAATTCCTAGAATATTTCTCTTATGACAAAGAAGTATTAAAACTGTTCGCAAAACATTATGAAACTGGAGAAGTTTTAGATGATGCTGCAATTAATAGAATTATTAATGCCAAAAACTTCCAATCATCATTAGCAATGGTTAGACAAATTGAATTTGCATTATTTGATTTTAAACTTTATCAGAAGTTATACAAAACTGAAGATGACGTGCAAGAATTATTAGATTCAGTTAGGCAAGAGTTTGCAGCTATGACTCCACCATCATATAATAAATTCCAAAATGGATTCTCTCATATCTTTGCTGGAGGATATTCAGCAGGATATTATTCATATAAATGGGCTGAAGTACTAAGTGCTGATGCATTTTATATGTTTATTGACTCTGAGAATATCTTTAATAAAAAGCTAGCTTTAAAATATAAAGCAGCAGTTTTAGCACAGGGTGGTTCTAAAAATATGGACGAATTATTCTATGAGTTTGCACAAAGAGAACCAAGTGTTGATTCTTTATTAAAAATTGATGGAATTATTAGCTAAATTTCGCAATAATACGTTTTAATTATAATAGAAACAAGGATTTAATAACAATGACAAATGCAGAGACAATCACAAAACTAAATAATGCATTAAATACGCTTATAAAAGCTTATGAAGAGCTTCAAAATGATAATGAAGGTTTAAAAGCTAGAATTAACGAATTAGAAGACGAAGTATTAGATTTAGAGTCTGCTAAAGAAGATTTAGAATTATCAAAAATGGATTTAGAGTCAAACCTTACTGAATTAAATGACCATACAGAAAAAGATAATTCAAATATCTCTTCAATGCTAGGAAAAATTGAATCGCTATTAAACACTTCTGATAGTGAAGAAAAAACTAGTAACAACTCATCAAATAACAATGTGCAAAATACACATAATAATAACCACAACAATCATCAAAAAAAAGATGATAAATTATTTGAAGAGAAAAAGATAGAGAAACAAGAAGAGGGCAAGGAACCTAATTCTTTTGATAACTTAAGTGTTAAAGTAGAAGAAAAAAAAGAAGAAGATTCAAACAGTAATAAAATCGATTTAAATAGAATGGCATCATTATTAAATGGATTTAATAACTAATTAGAGATAAAATGACAATATTATTAAATAAAAATTCTTTGTATAATACTTTTGGAGTTGAAAATTTCAACTCCTTAGAGAATGCGGTAAATGGTATGGCACCTTCAATGGTAGAGTACTATTTATCGGATTTGAGTCAATATAGTGAAGACACTTATTTAAATAAATCCCAGATAGAACAAAGTGTTTATATAGGGGATTATAGTTTATACATTGATTATAGTGATAATGTCTATTTAGAATTAGACAGCGAAATAGTAAATAACAATGAAACAGGATCTTTTTGGTAAAAATAATACTTATAAATGACTAGAAGAGATCTTATTCAGTTTAAATAAAATAGTTTGGAAATTATAGTTTCCAAAAGTAAAATATATAATAAAGGTTAGAAATGAAATATTCATTAGATTGCGAAGAAACATTTACTCAAACATATATGTTTTGGTTATCTAGATTCATTAGGAACAAAATTACAACATTATCAAACAGACAAGTTAAAGACAAAGATAGACTAACTCAAATTTTACATGAACTTTCAATTGGTTATAAAGAAATAGAAGAATTAAAAAGTACAGTAAAAGAAGTTAGAAATATTGGAATCAATAGTATTCATGTTTATTTTATACCACTTGGAAAACTATTTAAGTTTATGTCTAATTATGGACCAAAGTCTATGAAAGAAATTGATGAAGAATTATTAAGTGATTTCTTAGCAACTCAAACAAGTAAATTATCAGATGCAACTAAAAAGAATTATAGAATTGCATTAGTTACATTCTTTAATTACATAGATAAGCAAAATGAAGAAACAAATGGTAATACTTATAGGTTTGGTATTGAGCTAAAGAACTGGGGTGGATTATCTGGGAAAAGTGGTCAAAAACTACCCTCTTTTATGAAAAAAGACGAAGTTCAGAAATTTATTCAAGCTATTGATTCATATGAGTTTAGTAATAAAATAGCAGCAAGAAATAGATTAATTTTAAAGATTATACTTTATACGGGAATAAGAGTTAGTGAAGCTATTAATATTCATATGAAAGATTTTAATAAAGATGAAGATGCATATATTATTCAAGTAAGAGGAAAAGGTAATAAACCTAGAGTTGTAATGATCAAGGAACTTATTATTGGAAAAGATTTAAATGAATGGAATGAAATCAAAACATGTCAAAATAATCTTTTATTATGTAATCAAAAAGGCAATGAATTAACTCAAGCATATATTAGCTCAATTGTTGAAAAAATACTTTTAAGTGTAGGGATAAGAAAAGAAAAAAACGGAGCACATATGTTACGACATACTTTCGCAACTATGTTATATCAAAAAAGTAAAGATTTAATTTTGGTACAAGAATCATTAGGTCACGCAGATATTAATACTTCTAGAATTTATACTCATTTTGATAAAGATAAATTAAAACAAACAACAGATATATTTTAGTAGGGTAAGCACCCTACTATCTTCTTTTTCCTTTAGAAAAATCAATTATATATTGTGCAATATCATCTAAATGAATTGTATCTTTTATTGCACCTGCTTGAATTGCTTTCATAGGCATACCAAATACAACACAAGACTCTTTATTTTGAGCTACTGTATAAGCATTGTTATCAAACATTTCTTTCATAGCAATAGAGCCATCATCTCCCATACCTGTCATCATTATACCCATAGCAGAAGAACCAACATTATTATTAATAGATCTAAATAATACATCAACACTTGGTTTATGTTGACTAACTTTTTTTGTATCTAATAATTTTGTTTTGTAAGTATTGCCAACTTTTTCTATAGTTAAGTGCATATTACCAGGAGCTAAATAACCGCAACCTCTCTCTAAGATTTCACCATCTTTTGCCTCATGCACATTTACTTCTGAGTTATCATTAAGTCTATGAGCAAAAGAGTTCGAAAATCCATAAGGAATGTGTTGAGTAATAACAATAGGAGGTAAACCAGAAGGTAGTTTTTTAAATACTTTTAATAAAGACTCTACTCCACCTGTTGATGAACCAATAGCAATAACTTTACTCCCAGGCATAATAGCTGGTTTAGAAGGAATTACTTCATCCGGATGAACTTTATATTCAATTTGAGTAGAAATATTTTTTGGCTTCTTTAGAGCTTTTGGTTTTTTTAATGTATATCTTTTAAGTAAAAAAGTAAGATTTAATAATGTATCTTTAATTCGTTCAGAAAATGAAGCTATAGATTCTCCAACTTCAGGTTTTGGGATAAACCCAACAGCACCATCATCAAAAATATCATTTCCTCTAACACCCTCACCTGAAATTACTACTGCAGGCATAGGGTGAAGTCGCATTAAATTTCGAAGAAATGTTACTCCATCCATTTTAGGCATATTAATATCAATAGTAACTATATCTGGTTCATATTCTTTAATTTTTTCTCTTGCATCATAAGCATCAACAGCCATTGCAATTACTTCAAATTCATCAATAGAATTTATCATATCTTTTATGACTCTTCTCATAGAAGGAGAGTCATCAATAACTAAAACTGTATACACTTATTTACCTTTCCCTGAAAAATATTAGAAAAGTTCAATTTCCATTTCAGGTTCATCTTTTTCTTCAACACCAAATAGATCAACACCACCAACGTATTCTTTGATAACTGGTGCTTTTGTAATCTCTTTCTGTAATGAACTCTCTTCTGATGCAATTTTACTATCAGTTTCAGTTTTCTGAGTAACTTTAATAAATGTCTCAAATGCATTTGCAAGGAGAATTAATCTACCATGCTCACCACGAGTATGTTCACTCATAAGTTTAAAACCTTCAGATTGACAAAAATCTTTTGCAAATTCTACATTTCTGTGTCCAATTGATTGTGCAGAAACATTTAATTGCATAATGTCAGCTCCACCAGAAATTTTAGCAATCATATTATTTTTAGAACAACCCAATTTATACATTTCATTTAGCATTGCTTCAACTGAATAAAGACCATATTTCATATCATCATTAGTATTATTTGTTTTAGGCAATAAAAAGTGATTCATACCTTTTATTTTTTTTACTTTATCGTAAAACATAATAGCTACACAAGAACCAAGTAATGTCTTAAATGCAATTTCTTCAATATCACTTCCAACAGCAAATTCACCACCAATTACAGTGTGAGTAAATAAGCCTTTTGTTTTTTGTGTAAATCTAACTGAAGAGGTACGTTCAATACTTCCATCTTTATGTCCAATAACAATCAACTTATTTCCTTCTCTTTTACAAAAATATTTTGTCCTACTCTATTAACATAATTAATTAAATCATGAGGATTCTCAGAGTGTCCTAAATATAATGTTCCACCCATTTTAAGGTGTGAAAATAATTTTTTTAATATTTCATTTTGATCTTCAGCTGAGAAATATATTAAAACATTTCTACAAAATATCACATCAAATTGACCTTTGCTAAAAGGATAAGATTTATCATTTAAATTCATAACTTGAAAAGAAATAGGTTTCTTTAATTCATCTTTTACTTTTATTAAAACTTCTTCCCCAACTAAATTCTTTTGAACTCTACGTTTAAAATATTTTTGAGGTTTAATCCAATCTGGAAATTCTTTTGACGATTTAGAAAATCTATAAATACCATTAGCAGCATATTGTAATACATTTGTATCAATATCAGTTGCAATAATTGAAGAATCTATAAACTTACCAATTTCTTCTTTTGCTTCCAAAACAGTCATAGCCATAGAATATGGTTCTTCCCCTGTAGAAGAGGCAGAACAATACATATTTACTTTTTTACCCTCTTTTGCTAAAGCAGGTAAAACTCTGTTTTTTAAATCAAGAAAATGAAAATCTTCTCTAAAGAAATGTGTTTTATTTGTAGTAAATGAATTAATAAACTCTGTAACTTTAGAGCCACTTTCGACTAAATCAAGGAGATCCATAATATCCCCTTTATATTTAGCATCTCTTTTTAATTTATCAATTCTATTAGAAATCATAATATCTTTATTCTCAGCTAGTGTAATACCAGTTAGAGAATAAAGAATTTTCTTTACTCTATTATGTACATCATCAGTAGTATAACTCATATTAATTATGAAGCCCTCTTAGATGCACTCATACCTTTTTCAAATTTAGTTTGTGCATTAATAATACCAACAACATCTAAGATTAGACCGATACTACCGTCACCTCTTACAGTTGCTGCACCAACACCTTCAACAGATCTAAAGTTTTTATCTAAAGGTTTTACAACTACTTGATGCTGATTTAAGAATTCATCAATTGATAAGGCAACTTTTGTATTTCCAGATTTAACAACAATTAACATTCCATCTTCAAGATTTTCAAAACTGTTTTCTAAACCAAATAATTGATGTAATCTAACAACTGGAATAAATTCTTCTCTTAACATTAATAAGTCTTGAGTACCATCACCAATTTTCTTAATCATATCAGAAGTTGGTTGCAGTGATTCAACAATAGAACTTAAAGGTAAGATATATTTTTGATCACTAACAGCAATATCTAGACCATCTAGAATTGCAAGAGTAAGTGGTAACATAATTGTAATTACTGTACCTTCTCCTAACTTAGTATCAAGCTTAATTGCCCCACCAAGTTTTTGAATATTAGTTCTTACAACATCCATACCAACACCACGACCAGATATATCAGTAATCTCATCAGCTGTAGAAACACCTGCTCCAAAGACTAACATAGCTTTTTCATTCTCGCTCATAGAGTTATATTGATTTTCATCAATTTGCCCTTGATCTAATGCTTTTAAAGCAACCTTGTCAGAATTGATTCCTCTACCATCGTCTTCAATAGTAATAATCATCTGACCATTTGCTTGTTCTGCTGAGATGATAATTGATCCAACGTCTGATTTACCAGATTGATCTCTCTCTTCTGGAGTTTCTAATCCATGATCTAGTGAGTTTCTAATAATATGCATTAAAGGGTCAGTAAGACCTTCAATCATTGCTTTATCAATTTCAACATTATCACCAAAATGTTTAAATTCTACTTTTTTACCAAGTTTTTTAGATATATCTCTAACAACTTTTGGGAATTTAGAATAAATAGATTCCATTGGTACCATTCTGATACTCATAATTGAATCTTGCATATCTCTAATATGTCTCTCTAGTAATTCTAGTCTCTCTAATACAGCATTTCTTGTCTTTACTTCTTCAATAGAAGTTGAAAATTGAGTAAGCATTGCATTAGTGATAACAAGATCCCCGACATTATTCATAAGTAAATCAATTTTATCTAAATTTACTCTAATGTTATTAGTAGTAGCTGACTTCTTTGTAGTAGCTGTTTCTTCTTTAGGTTTTCTTGCAGCTCTAGCTGGAGCAGCTGGTGTTTCAGCTTTTTTCTGAACAATATCAGGTGTTACTTCTTTAGCAACAGGTGCCAAAGGAGTAACTTCAACAGTCTTAATTTCTTCAATACTGTTACTTTCCATAACAGAATCAGCACTAAGAGATGGAACATCATCAAAGAAACCAAAATCCTCTTTGTCATCATCAGTAACAACTAAAGTATCATCAGTATTAAGAGCAATTTCTTCTAATTCATCATCAAAGAAACCATAGTTTTTTTGTGGTTCATCTAACATATCATCAGCAAAAATACCAAATGATCTAGAGTTTTTTTGTTCATTTAAATCATCATCAAAGAAACCAATAGCATCATTGTCAACTTCAATATGATCAACAGACTTAATATCAGAAGCTGGTGCAGTCACAACCGGTTCTTCTTTAGAAACAGGTGCATTACCGCTAGAGTAAGCTCTAATTTCTTCTAATAATGTAGTTGTCATTTCTGTAAATACTTCTCTAGTTATGTCTTCAGCAACTTCTAGATCTAGTATCTCTTTCATAACGTCTAAACCATCAATTAAAGTTCCTGCCATTTCTGGAATAAATTCAATTTGATGATTTCTTAACTTATCCATTAAGTTTTCTACATCATGTGTAAACTCGGCAAATAATGTTAATTCAACAGATGCACCACTACCTTTTAAAGTATGTACATCCCTAAACAACTGACCCATTTCTTCGTCAGTTAAAGATCCATTGTTCTCGGCTTCTAAAAGTACATTATCCGCTGATTCAAAAAGTTCTTCTGCTTCTTCAAGAAACATTTCTCTGTATTTAGAAATATCAAATGACATGCTAACTCCTTTACTATCTACTTAATACTATATTAACTGCTTTTAGCAATTGATCTGGAACGAACGGTTTAACAATCCAACCAGTTGCCCCTGCAGCTTTACCTTTAGCTTTCATTTCATCACTTCTTTCAGTAGTAAGTACTAAAATTGGTTTTTTTGAATATTGTGGTACTTTTCTTAGTTCGCCTATTAAAGTCAAACCATCCATATTTGGCATATTTACATCTGTTATTATTAGATCAAAATCTGCAGCTTTAGCTTTTGCTAAACCATCAACACCATCAACAGCTTCAGTTACATCATTGTAACCACCTTCGTTTAATGCATAGTTTAGCATATCTCTTAGCATAGTAGAATCATCTACGATTAAAAGCTTAGCCATTATAAAACCCCTTGAATATATTAAAAAAATTATTTAAACTATACTAACGAAAGAAATATTAATTTTTGGTTAGTTTCTAAGCTAATTTATATTTATCATAAATAATTATAAGTTTATAGTTATATTTTTACAAAAAAGATGTTTATTAGTATAAAGGATTCAGTATTACGGTATTTATTAAAGATTTTTTATGAGTTTATTTTTATTATTTTTATTAAAATTAATAAATCCCAAGAGGGATTTATTATATAGAACTAGAAGATAATTCTATTCTATCTCTTTTTACTTTTAAAACTTTTATTTCTACATCATCACCTGCATTTAATACATCTGATACATTCTTAACTCTTTGTTTAGAAATTTTAGAAATATGCAATAATCCTTCTCCACCTTTTGGTAAAGAAACAAAAGCACCAAAGTCAACAATTCTTTCAACTTTTCCAGTTAAAATCTCATCTACTTTATATAAGTCTTCAAAGTTAACATTTCTTGATTCTTTTCTTGCTGGAGCATTATTAGAAATTGACTTGATATGTTCACAAGCATCTAAAACACTTTGTTTACATTCACCAGAAACTTTAACATTTCCAGAATTTCTATCTAAATCAATTGCTACTGAGAATTTTTCAATAATTTCTTTAATTGTAGAACCAGCTTTACCAATTACAACCATAACTTTAGAAGGATCAATTGCAAATTGTTCAACTAATGGTAATGCTGAACTTGGAATAATTTCAGAAGCTGCAGTTTCCATTAATCCTAAGATATGTTCCCTACCCTCTTTTGCTTGTAATAAAGCTTCTTCTAATACTGATAATTCAATACCACCAAGCTTAATATCCATTTGTAAAGCAGTAATACCATCTTTAGTACCAGCAACTTTAAAGTCCATATCTCCATCATGATCTTCAAGACCCATAATATCAGTAAGAACAGAATAGTTATCACCTTCAACAACCATACCCATAGCAACACCAGCAACTAAATCAGAGATTGGTACACCTGCTGCTTTTAATGCTAAAGATCCACCACAAACTGTAGCCATTGAAGAAGAACCGTTTGATTCTAAAATCTCAGATACTAATCTAATTGTTTCTGTGTAATCATTGTCAATAGTAGATTCTAAGGCTTTTCTACCTAGATTTCCATGACCTAATTCTCTTCTACCTACACCAAACATTGGCTTAGCTTCACCTACAGAAAAACCTGGGAAGTTATAATGTAACAAGAAGTTATCCATAGAAGTTGATTTTTCAGTAAGTTTTTCAAACATTTGACCGTCTTTACTTCCTGCAATTGTACCAACAACTAAAGCTTGAGTTTCACCTCTTGTAAATAAACAAGATGAATGAGCTGATGGTAAAATATTAGTATCAATAGAAATAGGTCTAACGTCTCTTAAACCTCTTCCATCTGCTCTAACTTTATCATTAACAATCATTGCTCTAACTAATTCTCTTTTAATAATAGAAACTGCTTCATAAATTGTACTAAATTCAATTTCATTACTAGCACAATATTCATTTGCAGAAATTGCTTTTGCTACATCTTTAAGCTCAGTTGCTCTCTCAGATTTTGCTAATTTTTTAATAGCTTCAGTAATATCAGCAGAGAAATTATCTCTAACATAATTAATCACTTCTTCTTCAATTTTAAATTCAACTAGTTCTACATCTTTTTTCTCAACACTTGCTGTTTCAAATCCAGATTCATATGTAGTATTTGCTTCATATAAAGCTTTTTGTGCAACACCAATAGCTTCAACTAAATCTGATTCATTTACTTCATTAGCTTTATGAACTTTTGTAAATGCCTCAATATCAACTTCAACTAATTCTTGTGATGAAATAGATTTCATTTCAATCATTAATAATTCATCTTTTGTACCAGCTACATATAAATCTAATGTAGAGTCTAATAATTCAGTTGTAGTAGGATTAATTACGTACTCACCATTAATTTTTCCAACTCTTACACCAGAAACTGATTTTTTAATTGGTAAATTTGAAGTATATAAAGCAGCACTTGCAGCATTTAATGCTAAGGCTTGTAAGTCAACATCTTTATCAGCACTTAATACCAGTACAGTAATTGTTGTAGGATAAACATAACCTTTAGGGAAAAGAGGTCTTAAACTTCTATCAATAACTCTTGAAGTTAAAGTTTCAAATTCGCTAGGCTTAGCTTCTCTTTTAATAAATCCACCAGGTAATTTTGCAGCAGCATAAGTTTTCTCAATATATTGCACTGTAAGTGGAGTAAAATCCTCAGATACTGGGTTATCAAACTCACTTACTACAGTAGCTAAAACTACTGCTTTTCCTAATTTAGCTAATACAGAACCATTAGCTTGTTTGGCTACTTTACCAAACTCAAATATCTCTTGTTTTTCATTTAATTCAAATTCGCAAACTGTTGACATAATTATTTTTATCCTTTTTTAATTTTTTCTATATCTTCAAACTCTATATCTTCTAGACTATCATAATAAAAATTAATAGCTATAAAATGATCCAATTTTTTTATATAATATAAATCATCTGCAATAGATTCTATAGTTTGAATACTTGCACTTGGTAATATAGGTGTTGCCACTGAAACAGATTTTGCACCTAAATTAATTGCTGTTTTAATACAAGCCATCATAGTTAGACCTGTATTTATACCTTCATCAACAATCAAAACATTTTTATATTCTAATTGTGAAATCTTATTTCCATCTCTAAATGAGTTAACTCTAGATAAAATAGAATCTTCATATACTTGTTTTGATTTAGTATAAATATAATCTAAACTAATATCAAAACTTTTTACAAGTTCCTCATGAATTAAAACCTCTTCATGTTCAGTTACAATTGCAATCTCACATTCATCATTTTGAGGAGCGATAATCTTATCACTAAACATAATATCTACTTTTGCATCTAATGAATTTGCAATGATTTTAGCTATTTCGTATCCACCATATGAACTAGAGATAACTGTCCAGTTTTCTAATTTCATTTTATCAATTGGCAAAATATCTAAAAGTCTATAACCAGCAACTTCTCTATTTTTGAAGTAAATATTATTTTCAGAATTCATTATCTACCTTTGACTTTATAATTCTGTTTTAATCCACCTAATGGTTTTAATATTAAATTTACGTATATAACATCTTGATCAACACTGTTTGTATTTGTACTAGTTGAAGGAATGATTTCTTTTTCAAATTTGAAATCTAAATTCCAACATTTATCATTTACATTAAATGAAAAACCTTGCTTATTCTTAATATTATCTAATAAGTTGTAGTTTTCGTAATAACCAACAGTGTAGTCTTTACTAATATCATAAGTAGTATTGATTCTATAAGATTCAAGGTTTTCTTTATTAGAATTAGGAGTATTTTTTGACTTATAATAACCTAAATCTATTGTTACGTCTTTATAAGAGTATGAAATATTACTAGTATTTTCAATAAATTGTTTATCTTGAACATTATAAATCATTTTATTAGTCAATGATCCAAATTCATAATTGTATTTAATATAATTTTCTAAATCATGTAATTCCGGATTATCATTTTCATCATATAAAATTGATTGAGACAATTTATGATTAATTATCTGTTGTAAATCAGTTTTGTTATATAAAGATTGATTAAATGATAATAAAATATTCTTCTTACTTTGTACAAATGGAAAAGAAGCTAAATCAGAATCATTATTTGTTATATTATATAAATCTCCATCACTTGTAATATTCTCAGGATGAGAATATTTTGCATTGAAATTTACAGTATGTAAAACAGATTCATATGGCTTAATTAAATCTGTACCAACAGAAACAGAAGAAACATTTTGAACTAAAGTAGCATTGTTAAACTCTTTAGAAGAATTTGTATATTCATATTTACTTACAATAGTTTTATTCTCTATATTTAAATATAAATAATCATCAGCAAAATATTTTGTATAACTAATAGGCAAAGATAATTCATAGATATTTGCATTTAAGCCAACTGATCTTGTATAATTGATAAATTTAGCATCAGCTGAGTAAATTAAATTGTCAAGTAAAAACTCTTTATTATATGAATGGAATTGTAATTGAGGTAACTCTTGTAAAGTTTCATCATTATTATCTTTTTCAGTATCAATATAATACCTAGCATATAAACCACCATAATATTCAGGTGTATTATAAAAATAGTTTAATTTTGATTCAACATTTTTTTCACTAGATGTTCTATTATCTTTATCTTCAATTGTTTGATATTCTATATCATTCAACCAGTTAATAGATGCATATAAACCATCTTGTGTATTATTATCGGAGAAAAGTTTTGTTCTCTCATAATCAATAGACCAACCATAATGTTTTCTATTCTTTAAATTAAACTCTCTTTGATATTCACCTTTTTCTTCAAAAAAGCCTGTTTTTAATTTCAATAAAGAATATTGTGAATCAGCTAATCTAAAATGTGTAAATGCACCATATCCTCTTTTACTTCTAAACTGAGGAATAAATTCAAAATCATAATTAGCTTTTGGTGCAAAGTAAATTGGTTGTGAGTAGTAAAAACCATCATTATTAGAATACCCCATAGTAGGTATTAATAATCCACTACGTCTTCTTCTATCTGTAGGAAATCCTAAATATGGACTATAAAACACTGGGACATTTTTAATATAAAGCCTTGGATTATATGCATGTATCCATTTATTTTCAGTATTATATGTAGCAGATGAAACTCTTATACTCCATGCTGGATCAATACAATCACAAGATGAAATAATAGAGCTTTCTAAATCAATTTCAGTTTTTTCTTTTGATGATTTTTGTGAGTTAGCCCATAAGTTACTCTCTTTTTCAATTAAAAATACAGGAGATTGTTTATATGCATCTTCTTTCATATCAACAAAAGCATAATCACTTTGCGTTTGAATACTATTATCTTTAAGAATTAGTACATCATCAAATAATTCAAATGTTTCATTTGTTTTATCATAAATAATTTTCTTTGCTGAAATATAATAACTATTAGAAAAAATTACTACATCCCCTGATGCGATAACTTTATCATTCTTAGTATCAATAGATTTTGCAAGTAATTGAAACTTTTCTGTATTCATTTCTTGTGCAAAAGAAAGAGAAGAAGCTATGATTAATGGAGCAATTATATGTTTAAGCATTTACAACCAACGTTTTACCAGTGATATCATGGAATGTCTTTCTTCCATCATTAAAAAATCCAATTAAGAAACCAACATAGAAGAACATTTCTGAGAAAATTCTTCCACCTGATCTTAAAAAAGAAGAGAACAATGATACTCTATCCCATGAATTTGCGTCAATAACTCTAATCTTTGTAATAATTTTTCCTACCGTTGCACCATAATACCAAACAAAAAAAGTTTGATACACAACTTTTAAGATAATTAAAGGCATAACTAAATCTACTTTAACCAAGTACATCATAGCATCAATATTATCTTGTGCTGCAACAATATTTTCCCAAAAAATCACTAAAACTATAAATGTTACAAGTAAGTCATCAATGACAAAAGCAAAAGCTCTTGATCTCATTGATGCTAATTGTAAATCTTCATTGTTATTTTGCATATACCTACTTTAAAGCTTGGTATGCAATATCAGATCTGCATTTCTTACCAGCAAAATGAACTTGCCCACATAATTCGTAAGCTCTATCTCTAGCTTCCTTAATAGAAGATCCAAATCCAACACAAACTAATACTCTACCACCAGTAGCCATTAGTTTTCCATCTTCAGAAGCAACACCTGCATAAGAAATATGTGAATTAGCTGCTAAATCTTCATCAACAATTTTATCTACTATTATCTCAGCAGGTTTAGATGATGAATAAGGATAGTTTTCACTTGCAATTACAACACCAACACCAAACTCTTTTTTGATTTTAATATCTAATTTATCAAGTTGTCTTGTAGCACCTTTATAAAACAATTCAGAAACCGGAGTTTCTAATAAAGGCATTAAAATTTCACATTCTGGATCACCAAATCTAACATTATATTCTAAAATAATTGGCTCACCATTTACAACCATAACTCCAATGAATAATACACCTTCAAAAGGAGCACCTTCTTGTTTCATACCTTCAAGAGTTGGTTTAATAACTCTCTCTTCAACTTTTTTGTAAATATCATCATTTACTAAAGGTGTTGGAGCATAGGCACCCATACCACCAGTATTTGGTCCAGTATCACCATCACCTATTCTCTTATGATCTTGTGCTGCTGGAAGAACTTTATAATTCTCACCATCACAAATAGCAAAAATAGATAATTCATAACCATCTAAAAATTCTTCAACTACAATTGATGTTCCAGCATCTCCAAAAGACTCTCCAGATAACATATCAGATGCAGCTTCTTTAGCTTCATCTTTTGATTGAGCAATAATAACACCTTTACCAGCACATAAACCATCTGCTTTTACAACAATTGGAAGATTCATAGTATCAATAAAATCATGAGCTTCTTTTTCATTTGTTGTTTCTATAAACGCTGCTGTTGGTATGTTGTATTTTTTAAGAATGTTTTTCATATAAACTTTTGAACCTTCAAGTTGAGCTGCAGCTGCACTTGGTCCAAAGATTGTTAAATCATTCTCTTTAAATATATCAACAACACCATCTACTAATGGAGCTTCTGGTCCTACAATTGTTAAATCAACAGAATTATCTTTTGCCCATTGTGCTAATTCGTTATAATCATTAATATTTATATTTTCACCTAATTCTGAAGTCGCACCATTTCCTGGCATGAAAAATAAGTTATGAGCATTTTCTTTATATATTGCTAATCCAATAGAGTATTCTCTACCGCCACTTCCTAGTATCAATATATTCACGATAATTCCTTGTATTATAATAGTTTTTTTATGTTTGAGTTACCCAAGTAGCCGTTAACCATCAAATGGCCCACAAAAGCCAACGACTGCACGTAAGAGAGGTATATTAGGAGTAAGAACGCAATGAATTACTGCACACCATACCACTACAATTACACACAAAAATATAGTATCGGACCCTCAACAATGGTAATCCCGTACTACTTAGATATCAATATTGTAGCTAATTATGTTAAATCTGAGTTTAAATTTGTAATTCTTGTGCAACTTTTATGCACTCTTCAATGGATGTTTTACTACTTATTTTATAATTAATTTCACTTGGCAGATACTTTGCTGTGGTTTCTCCAATACAAACAGCTAAATATGATTCATTCCAATCATAGTTTTTCAAAAAACATTGAACACTAGAAGGTGAAGTAAAAACAAAAATTGAGTTATTTTCAAGTTTTTTATCAACTTTTTTACAAGAAGTTTTATAAGCAATTAGTTCATCAATATCAATATTATCACTTTTTAAAATTTGTGTTAAATCTGAAACAGTTTTAGAGGCTCTTACATATAAGACTTTTTTATCTTTTAACAAAGGGCAAAGCTCACTAGCAAAACTGTCTCCATGAGAACTAACACCTGTAAAAACTAAATTGCCATTATATTTTTGAATTACATTTGCAGTTTTAGGAGCAATTGCATAAGAATCAATATCTCTCCAGTCCTTGTTAAATGAATCTATAGCATAAATAGCATTTTTAGAAGTAAAAATTAATGCATCATATTTATTGATATCTATTTCACTTGATATATATTCAATTCCGAAAACTTCAAGGTTTTCAACTCCATCATATTTTAAATTATTTAGTAAATATATTTTCTTAGCCATATTTTAATTCTATCTCTTGTGTGTAATTTATTGCATCATCAATTTTATGGAAAATCTTAATATCTTTAAAAGTTTTTTTTGTATCAACTTTTAAAATATGCCTTTTGTGAGCATGTTTTAATACTAAAATTGTTTCAATATTTCTTGAACGCATTTTTTCTATTAAATCTTCGATTGTAAAGATTGCAGATAAATCCAAAAAGGAAACTAGTTTACAATCTAAAATAAGTATTTTATTTTCTTTTACTTTCTCTAGTTTACTATCTAATACAGATGCAGTACCAAAGAATAAAGACCCATCAATTTTGATTACTTCAATATGATTATTTTCAATATCAATATCAAATGAGGTTTTACTTCTATGTGTTTTTATTTTTGTATTCCTTGAAACATGATATACAGCTAGTATAGAAGAAATCGTAATTCCTACTCCAACAGCCATAATCAAATCAACAAAAATTGTAAGAAGAAAAACTGTAACCATAATAAGTAAATCTTGTCTTGTTACATTTTTTAATATCTTTAAAAACCTATAGTCTAATATATCAAACCCTACTTTAATCAAAATTCCTGACAAAACAGCTAAAGGGATTTTTGAGGCTAAAGGAGCTAAGAACAATACAATAACTAACAAAGTTAATGAGTGAACAATACCTGATAATTTATTAGTACCACCAGAATTAATATTTATAACAGTACGCATTGTTGCCCCTGCTCCAGGTATTGCTCCAAAAAATGAGCAAAGAGAATTACCAATACCTTGAGCTATTAACTCTTTTTTTGGATTATGTTTAGTTTTAGTCATAGAATCAGCAACTAATGATGTTAATAAAGAATCAATTGAACCTAACAAGGCTAGTGTAATAGCTAATGTAATAATAGTGTCTAACTTCAATAAATCAAAAGAAAAAGGAAATATAATTTCTGGTAATCCCATTGGTATTTCACCAATTGTATCTATTTCATATCCCATATACATTGTAAAATATGTAACTACTACTAGAGCAATTAACGCAGAAGGAACAATTTTTGTTATAAATTTTGGTGTTAAAAACATAATAGCTAATGTAATATATGCAATAATCAAAGAACTGTCATCAGCTTGCTTCAGTGTTTCAAGTAATTGACTTAAGGTATATATAACAGAACCATAAGCTTCAACTCCTAAAAAAGGATTTATTTGAAGTATTATTATAATAACTCCAACACCGCTCATAAAACCAGAAATTACAGGATAAGGGATATATTTAATCCATTTACCAATACCCACTATTCCAAAAGAAATTTGGATTAATCCTGATAAAAATATTATTGACATTACTGAAATTAAATCGTGTGGAAAAGCTGCAACAGCTGTTGCAGTTATGACAGTCATTGGACCAGTAGGTCCAGATATTTGAGTGTGAGTACCCCCAAATAGTGAAGCAAAAAAACCTAAAATAATAGCACCATATAAACCTGCAATTGCACCCGCACCACTGGCAACACCAAAAGCAAGAGCTAAGGGTAAGGCAACAACTGCTGCTGTTACCCCAGAAAATATATTATTTTTTATGCTATTCAAAATAACTCCTAGGTTTAATTATCCTCGTCTAGATATTCCTCGTCACCCATCTTATCATTCTTACCTCTAGCAATTAGATGTATTGGTGTACCTTCAAAATTGAATTTATCTCTTAAGAAGTTAATCAAGTATCTTTTATAAGAGAAGTGAAGTAATCTTGGTTTATTCATAACTAAAGCAATTTTTGGCGGTTTAGTACTGAATTGAGTTGAATAATAAATTCTTAAATAGTTCCCATTAGGACTTGGTAATGCATGTCTAATTACTGCTTGCTCAATTACTTTATTTAAAGCTGAAGTTGTGATTCTTTGAGTATAGTTATCGTGTATTTCAATAATCTTCTCTTTTAATCTATCAACAGATCTTCCTGTTTTTGCAGAAATTGCAATAATTGGAGCATAGTAAAGGAATCTGAATCTTCTTCTAACTTCTTCTTCAAGTTTTTTGAAGGTATCCATATTCTCATCCCACTTATTTAAAACGATAATAGTTCCTAGACCATATTCATCAACAAGTCCAGCAATTTTCTCATCTAAATCAGTAAATGGTTCAGAAGCATCTAATACTACTAAAGCAACATTGGCTTTATCTAACATCTCTTTAGTTCTCATTAATGCAAATTTTTCAATTCCATCAATTCTTCCACGTCTTCTTAATCCAGCCGTATCAACAAATGTAACACTTTTATCAGCATACTCATATGTTTCATCAACAGGATCAATTGTAGTACCAGCAATTGGAGAAACAACAGATCTTTCTTGACCAATGATTGCATTTAATGTAGATGATTTACCTACATTAACTCTACCAATAATACCAACTTTAATTTCATTGTTGTTATCTTCTTCACTTTCCCCATCTTCTAGTAAATCATCTAATGAATCAGTACCATTATCTGCTAGTTCAGTTTCAATTTCTGGTTCAATAACCTCTGGAAGGTGTTTATAAATCCATTCAAATAAGTTTTTAGTTCCTCTATTGTGAGAAACAGATATACCCATAAGATCTTCATCAGAAATTCCGAATTCAAAGAATTCCCATAATCTTTCTAATTCTTTATCATTATCGATTTTATTTACTACTAAAGCTAATTCTTTACCTAAAGCTTGAAGCTCATAAAATAATTCTTTATCTTTATCATCTGGTATATTTTTACCATCTACCATAAAAAGTATTATATCAGCTTCTTTTGCAGTCTCAATTGCTTTTCTTTTTACATTTGAAAATATTGCATCATCAGTTTCATCAATACCACCAGTATCCAGCATTAATGCTTTTCTATCTAAAACTTCAACTTCATGTTTTCTAATATCTCTTGTTGTTCCCGCTTGTTCAGAAACAATTGCAATTCTTTTTTGTGCAATTCTATTAAAAAGAGAAGATTTTCCTACATTTGGTTGCCCAATAAGTGCAATTTTCTTTAATTCTTTACTCATAAATTTTTAAAATCCTAATTATAATTGTATAAAATAAAAAAGGCATTAGCCATTAACGACTAATACCTTTTTCACTAATGAAGCTAGGGATTAATATAATCCGAAGTTACCTTCATCAGAACTTTTATAAAGTACTCTCATGTTATCGTCTTTATCATAGAATACTTTAAATTGTGAATCAGAAGCTTTTAATTCTTTTAATGCTTCTTCAATATCCATTGGTTTATATGAATTTAATCTTACTGGAGTAATTTCATCTTCAAATTTTTCTAATTCAATAGCAATTTGATCTTCAATTACATTAGCTTCAACTTCAGTAAGTTTAGTAGCTCTATGTCCAGTAATTTTATCATGGTGTCTTCTTAACACTTTAGAAACTCTATCTACAGCAATATCAACTGCTGAATATAAGTCTTTATCTTTTTGTTTAACAACAATTGTATCTAAATGTGCAACATTTAGAGTGAACTCAAAAGAAAACGCTTTTTTACCGTGTTTTTCTTCTTGAGATATAATTGAATTAACAGAAATAATATCTAAATTGTATTTTTTAAAAATCTCTACAGAACTATTAATATAATCTTTAATTGGCTCAGTTAAATCTATGTGTCTTCCTACAATACTTGTATTCATAACAAACTCCTTAAATAATAATTTATTTATTCTAACATAAATAAAATAAAATAAACCATACAAAAAACTATGCAATTATAATTAAATTGTATTAAACACTAGCTTTAATTAGTTATTGTATTTATAACTTTACTTTATACATGGTTTTAATTGTCTTTAAAAGATTATAGAATGAAAGAAAGTTTGATATTCTTTGTAAAATAATGAAATTTTTTACTATTAATGGAAAAATCTAACTATTTTTATAGGGAAAGTCGATATTTCGCATTTATTTAAGTTTAAAACTTAAATAAATGGAAATCAACTATTAAAGTAATATTTCTCTATTACCTTTTACATTTGCTTCAGATAGTACTCCAGTTTGCTCTAATTGTTCAACAATTGTTGCAGCTCTGTTGTATCCTATTCTTAGTTTTCTTTGAATATAAGAAATAGAAGTCTTT
The DNA here is from genome assembly GCF_013283835.1 of Poseidonibacter lekithochrous. GTDB lineage: Bacteria > Campylobacterota > Campylobacteria > Campylobacterales > Arcobacteraceae > Poseidonibacter > Poseidonibacter lekithochrous. The sequence goes on from NZ_CP054052.1 coordinate 1,980,637, forward strand.
TTATCATTTATTACAACTTGTTTGGCATCTTCATATAAAGGATCTAAATCACCTAGTTCTGCATCAGTTGAAGTATTACTTGAAGATGATGAATTTCTATCTTTAATAAAATTCATATCATAATCAACATCTCTTTGCTCTTTTAAGAAATCAACAACTTTATCAATTTCTGCTTCCATAGACCAAGGAGCATGTATTCTTACAAGACCTGACATACCAGGAGGAGTAAATAGCATATCTCCACGCCCAAGTAATGATTCAGCACCCATAGAGTCTAAGATAATCTTAGAATCAACTTTTTGACCTACCTTATAAGAAAGTCTAGAAGGTAAGTTTGCTTTAATAAGACCAGTTACAACATCAACAGAAGGTCTTTGTGTTGCTACAATTAAGTGAATACCAGAAGCTCTTGCCATTTGAGCAAGCCTTGCAATTGAGTATTCAACATCTTTTCCAGATGTCATCATCAAGTCAGCTAACTCATCAATCACTACTACAATATAAGGGAAAGCTTCAAAATCTTCTTTTTTAGCTTTCTCATTATAGTTCTCAATATTTTTAGTTCTAGTTTGAGACATTAAAGTATAACGTCTCTCCATCTCACCTACCATATTAGCTAATGCATTTATAGCATCCCCTGCTTTTGTAATAACGGGAGTCAATAAATGCGGAATATCATTGTACATTGAGAACTCAAGCATTTTTGGATCAATCATAACTAATTTTAGATTATCCGGTGAGTTCTTATATAATAATGAAAGAATCATAGAATTAATACCAACTGATTTACCAGAACCTGTAGTTCCTGCAATAAGTAAATGAGGCAGTTTCTTTAAATCTGTGATAAATGGTTTTCCAACAATATCTTTTCCTAATATCATAGTAAGAGGAGATTTTGAGTTTTGAAATAACTCACTCTCTAACATCTCTCTTAAATAAATAGTTTGCATCTCGATATTAGGAACTTCAATACCAACAACATCTTTTCCAGGAATTGGAGCTTGAATTCTAATTGTTTGAGCTTTAAGAGCCATTGCTAAATCATCTTGAAGATTTAAAATCTTAGAAACTTTTACATTTGGTGCAGGTTTAAACTCAAAAGTTGTTACAACTGGACCTGTATAGGTTCTTACAACGTCACCATCAATTTTAAACATAGCAAGTTTGTCTAATAAATCAGAGATCTTTTGATCAATTTCAGATTCACTAACTTTATTCTTTTTCTCTTTAGGAGCTTTTTGGAAAAAGTCTGTATGAGGTAATTCAAAATCTTTTGGTTTCTCTGTTGTACCAATTTCAATATCTTCTAAAAGTTTTTTATTCTCTTCTAACTCTTCTACAATGATTCCATGTGATTCAGTTTGAGCTTCTAATATCTCTTCTTCTTTTTCATTTGTAGAAGCTTGATTTTCCATGGCTTCAGATTTTATCTCTTCCATAACTTCATAAGCATCTGGTTTAGAAATAAACTCTTCTATATCACCTTTTGTATTAGAATCATTTTTTACTTCTTTTATATTAGTCTTAGCAGAAACAGGCATCTCAAGAATTATTTCAGCTGTGTCACCCTCTTCTTTTACAACAACATTTTGTTCTTTTCTTTTTGTTCTTCTACTATTTTCTATTCTTTTAGGTTTACTTTGTTTTGCTTCTGATTTAAATTTATCTTTCATTTTTTGAACACCATTAAATTCAAAATCAGAGTTTTCTTTTATAACTAAGAAAGAGATTATATATCCCACTAAAACGAAGATATATAAACCTGCTCTACCAATAAATGGAATTAAGTCATGAACTAGAATATTACCTATTTCACCACTATTAGCTTTTGTATCTATTATTAGTGATTGGAAAATTAAAGATATAAATAAAATTAGTAACACTACAGAGATATTTAAAAAAACATCTTTTTTTTGAATGTCTTTTTTGTAGTTTACTAAATATAATGGATATACAAAAAGTAATAAATATACATAAGATAAGTACCCAAAATATTTTTGTGAGAAAGTAGCAAAACTTGAACCTGCAGTTCCTACTACCTCTTTTGCACTAACAAAAGTAGAAAACTCAAAGAATACTATAATAAATAGAATAATTAAGGATATGATTTTCTTTGCTATTTTAAAGCCTTTATTTTAATAATTTTGCAATTCTTCCTTGTAATTTAAGCCATTCTCTATGACCCATTAAAGGAAAACCTGCCCAAGATTTTTTTGGTTCAGTAATTGTTTTAGTAACACCACCACGAGCTGCAATTGTTGTAAAAGGAGCAATTTCTAAATGACCAGCTGTTCCACTTTGTCCACCCATAATTACATATTGATTTAATATAGTTGAACCAGATAAACCAACTTGTGAAACTAAAATAGATCCTGTTCTAATTTTACAGTTATGTGCAATATGTACTAAGTTATCAAGTCTTACACCACTTTCAATAATTGTTGATTTGAAAACTGCTCTATCAATTGTACAATTAGCACCAATTTCAACATCATTTCCAATTGTAACATTACCATTTTGATATATTTTAATATATTTACCATCTTTAGTATTTGCAAATCCAAAACCATCACTACCAATAACAGTTCCAGCATGGATTAAACAATCACTTCCAATAGTACAGTCTCTATAAATAGTTACATTAGGATGGATAATAGTATTATCTCCAATACTTACATTATCACCAATATAAGCTCCCGCCATAATAGTACAGTCTTTACCAATAATTGAGTTTTTACCAAGATATACATTTGGCATAACTATAGTATTTTCAGCAACTACGGCTTCAGTTCCTGTAGTTTCAACTATTTTTGGTGCAAAAAACTTACTAGTATGAGCAAGATTTAAATAAGGCTCATCACAAACTAATGCTATTGTTCCCTCAGGCACTTCATCTTTAAAGTCCTGTGTAACAAATACAGCTGCTGCTTTTGTACTTTTTAAATCGCTAAGATATTTTTTATTTTCTAAAAAAGTTAGTTCATTTTCATTTGAGTCAATTAGAGTATTTAACCCTAAAATCTCTTTTTGAGAGTCACATTGTAAATTCAATGCTTTTGCTATGTCTTGTAAAGTCATATTTATCCTTAATAATAGGATAAGATAAGAAGGATCGTCTTCTTATCTTTCCATTGCTACAATACCACTTCTTACTACTTCAAGTGGATTGAATTTTTGCATAATTTTAATAAAGTTCATGATTCTTGAAGAAGAATCAGTTGCTGATACGATAATTGCTTCCTCAGTAACATTTTGAATACTACCATGATAAGCTCTAGCAATTACATCAATATCAGATAGATTATTGTTAAGAGAAAATTTCATTAATACTGTATCTTTTTCAATAACATTTCTATGTTCATTTACTTTAAGTACTGGAATTAATTTATTTAATTGTTTAACAATCTGGTCAATAATTCTTTTATCACCAGTTGTTACAATTGTCATTCTTGAGTATTCACTTCCTTCAATAGGAGCTACTGTTAAAGAATCAATATTATATCCACGAGCAGAGAATAATCCAACAATTCTAGATAAAACATTGTGCTCATTCATCACAACAACAGAAATAACTTGCCTAGTTGTTTCTGTATCGTAGTAGTGATTAAAATTATTCATTATTTTGCCCCTTCAATTAACGTCATTTCATTTAAAGCATGCCCATTTGGTACCATAGGTAATACTTCTTCATTTCTTTCAACAATAACTTCAATCATTGCTGGTTTTTTCTTTTCAACTGCATCTTTTAATGCAATATCAAATTCTTCTTTTGTTGTAACTCTATATCCAATTCCACCAAAGGCTTCAACTAACATTTTAAAGTTAGGCTGAGCACTTAAATCAGTTTCAGATAATCTATTATCATAGAACATTGTTTGCCACTGTCTTACCATTCCTAAGTAATTATTATTTAAAACAATATTTATTACTGGTAAATCAGATTCAACACATGTCATTAACTCTTGAATGTTCATTAAAATAGAACCATCACCTGTGAAGTTAATAGAAACTTTATCTTTATCTTTCATTGCTCTTGCAACACCCATAGCTGCTGGAAGACCAAACCCCATAGTTCCTAAACCACCAGAAGTGATAAATTGTCTTGGGAAAGAGAATGGATAAAACTGTGCAGTCCACATTTGATGTTGCCCAACATCAGTAGAAACTACAGCTTTACTTCCTAGTAATTCTCCAACTCTTTGAATTGGCCATTGTGGCTTAATCACATCGTTTGAATCGTTATATCTTAAAGGTTCTTTCTCTCTATATTCAGTTAATAATTCAACCCAGTTAGAGTAATCATTAAATTCATTATCAGAAATTGCTTCTAACATACCTTCAACAGTTTTCTTTAAATCTCCAACAATTGGAAAGTCAGGTGTAACTAACTTATCAATACTAGTTGGGTCAATATCAACATGAATTATTCTAGCTTTAGATGCAAATTCATCTAATCTACCTGTAACTCTATCATCAAATCTTGCACCTAATGAGATTAATAAATCCGTCTCATGAGTTGCCATATTTGCAGCGAATTCACCATGCATTCCTAACATACCAAAGAATAATGGGTTTGAATCACCCATAGTTCCTCTAGCCATTAATGTTTCAACAGCTGGAATATTAAGTTTTTTAGCAAATTCTCTAACTTCATAAGCACAGTTTGCTAAAATTGCACCACCACCAACATAAATTAAAGGTTTTTTAGCTTTTGAAATTGCTTCCATTGCTTTCTTTAACTGTCTTTTATTGTAGTTAACAGTTGGTTTATAAGTTGGTAAGTTTATCTTTTGAGGATAAACAAAATCACCTAACTCTGCTGTGATATCTTTTGGGATATCAATATGCACAGGTCCTGGTCTTCCAGTACTTGCAATATGGAAAGCTTCATTAATAATTCTTGGTAAATCATCAATAGAATTAACTAAATAATTGTGCTTTGTACATGGTCTAGATATACCTACCGCATCAATTTCTTGAAATCCATCAGTCCCTATAATAGTTGTTGGTACTTGCCCAGAAATAACAACTAAAGGAGTAGAATCCATATAAGCATCAGCTAAACCAGTGATTGCATTTGTGAAACCAGGTCCAGAAGTTACAATTGCAACTCCAACTTTACCAGTAGATCTAGCATAACCTTCCGCTGCTATGATAGATGCCTGTTCATGTCTATTTAGAATGTGTTGAAAATAGTTTTGTTTATATATTTCATCATAGACGTTCATAATAGCGCCACCTGGGTATCCGAATACGACTTCAACCCCTTCTTGATGTAATGATTCTATAACCATTTTTGCGCCAGTCATTTTCATAATATTTCTCCATTTTAAAATAAGCAGATATTATATAGAAAATTATATTAATTAACCTTTAGATAATTTTATATACCCATTTTGATTTAGATTCTTTTTAGTTTATTTTAAATATAATTTAAGATAGTGTTATTAATAAGGAGTGATTATGGATGTAAATAGTATTAACAATAATATAAGTACCCTTAACAGCCAGCCTTCCGTTGAACTTAACAAAACCGGAGCTAATAACAAAATTGAGAAAGTAGATAATGAATCTTTATCCTTATCTGTTAATCAATATAATCAAAGAAGAGATGAGTTATCTCTTAATGTACAATCACTAAATGAAGGTATTGCAATTGGTAAAATTGCGGAGAATTCATTAAATAAACAAGAAGATTTTTTAAATGATATTAAAAAAAATTTAGAATCTTTAAAAAGTGATGATACAAACCTACAAGATAAAAATGAAATCAAAGACAAAATCAATCAAGATTTACAAAGTTTTAATCAATTAGCTTATGAAACAAAATTTGCTAATAAAAATATTTTAAGTGTTGATTATTATGATGAACAAAAAAATGTTGAGATTAGTACAAGTAATGACAATTTTTCAATTGAAAAACCTAATACCCCTCAAATTGCAAATGATATATTTGAAGGTTTAAATGAAAGTAATTTAAATTTACCAGATGATTTAGAAAAAGTATTAGATAAAGTTGAAACAGCTACAAGACAAATTCAAACAATTACAAGTGAATTTACAGATTTTGGGAATAAACTTGAAAGTAGTGCTAGAGGTACTATACAAGAACAACAAAATCTTTATAACGAAGCGAAAGTAAATAAAAATAGAAATTTTGGGAATGAGTCAAGTGATTTTAATAAAACAAATGTAACAGCAAATGTAGGATATTTAGCTGCTTCTCAAGCTAATATTGTGCAAGAACAAAGTGTAAGACTTTTATCTTAAGTCTTACACCTTTTTTTATAAGCATTTAAAGCAACACCCTCTCTTAAACCATCATCTAATACAATTGATTCTGTTTTAGCTAACACTTCAAATATCGCTCTGTAAATAAAAATACCAACTTCAATAAATTCAACTCGTCCTCGACCTACAAGTTTTGTGATTTCTTCTTTTGAAGATTTAGTTAAGATATTTAGACAACTCTCTAAATCATCTAGATTTACAATAGTTCCATTTACAACATCTTTATCATAAGAAAAGAAGTCTTGCCCTAATTTAACTGCCGCAATTGTTGTAGGAGTTCCAGCAGTTGCTACAAAAGTGTACTCATCTAAATTTATATCTAAAGAGTCCAAATACTTCTGTATTTCTTTTTTTCTATCATCTAAATCTTTATTTAAATCATGATAATGAAGATATTCTTGTGTCATAGTTACAATACCAAAATCAAAGCTATGTGCTTCATAATCATCATTTGTATTAACAATGATTTCTGTTGAACCACCACCAATATCTAATAGTATAAATTTTGAAGAATCAATATTTTCTCTTTTTAAAGCATGTTTAACAGCAAGTAAAGTAAGTCTAGCTTCTTCTTTACCATCAATAATATTAAACTTGACTCCAGTTTTTTCTGTAAAGTATTTTAGAACTTCTTCATTATTATTAGCTTTTCTCATAGCAGCAGTTGTAACTGCAACTGCTATGCTTGGATCATAATTAACTATTTCTATTGATTTTTCAATAGCAGTAACTACTCTATTCTGTGCTTCAATTGAAATAAGTCCAGTATCAACTAAACCATCAGCCATACCAACTACTTCATTATATTCAGCTAGAATTTTGTCATTTAATCCATTATATTTAAGTACTCTAAAAGAGTTTGAACCTAAATCGATACTTACAATTTCACTCATCAAAAGGCTTAAGGATGAGGAATTTTTAATTTAGAATTTAATAAATATCCAATAACAATCATTAAAACTAATACTACTGTTTCTGAAATAAACCCTGTTAAAGAGATTAAATAAACTAACCATAATAAAATTGCTCCAAGAGGTGTAGGAACACCTGTGAAATACTTAGCAACTTCACCTTCTTCGGCATCAATATTAAACTGAATTAATCTTCTTAATCCAGAAATAACATAATATACAAATGCAAATACTACTAATGGTGTAAATAGAGTTAATTCTTTTCCATCAATTACCGCAAAATAAATAAACATTGTAGGAACAATAACAAAAGATAAAAAATCTGCATAAGAATCTAATTGAATACCAAACTCAGTTGATAAATTATATTTTCGAGCAATTTTTCCATCTACAATATCAAATCCTCCAGCTAACCACGCAAATAGTGCTGCGGCAAAAAACTCTTGATGAGTTAAAAAATATATTGCAAAAATACCTGATGCAATATTAAAAAAAGTAACTATGTTTGCTAAATTGAAATGATTATTTTTATTAAATAAAAAAGTCATTATTCTCCCTTGTAAATATGGTATTGGTTTCTACCATTTTGTTTTGATTTATACAGACATTCATCTGCATATTTATATAACTTATTTGCTGATATATATGTATTTGGTTTATAAATAATTGCACCCATTGAAACAGAAACAACATCAAGAACTTTACTTCCTTTGTGTTCAATCCCAAGTTCTACAATTTTTTTGTTTATATCATCTAGACATGACTTTACTGTGATTTCATCAATATCAAATAAAATCACACCAAACTCTTCTCCACCTAATCTAAATACAAATTCGTATTTTTGATTGAAATATTCCTTTAATAATGTAGCAACTTTTTTAAGAGTTTCATCTCCTAAATCATGTCCATAAGTATCATTGTACTGTTTAAAGAAATCAATATCTAACATTAAAAAAGCACAATCCCAACTATTTGCATTGGAAATAAAAGGCATATTATCAAAAATTGTATCAAAATATTTTCTATTATAAAGTTTTGTCATTGAATCAGTAATAGAATCAATTTTATACTTTTTATTTAGAATTCGCAATTGATTATCTTTTTTTACTAACTGATAAATAATATATGCTATTAATATAAATGATAATACTAAAATTAATAATATATTAAAAAATAAGAAGTCTTTCATATTTTTATAATCATCAACAAATATTTTTCTCTGTTTGTAAGCCATTTGAGTTTCGTACTCAATTAAATAATCAATCTTTTTTACTACATTTTTGAACTTGTGTAGTTTATTTACTCTAAAAGTTTCTTTTATTGCAAAATCAACACTACCTACAACTTCTTTTTCTTTATCATTTTTATATGCTCTATTATAATATTCCCACTCTTTTAAAATAATATTTTTTTCTTTTTTGAAATTACATATATATTTTAAAGTTCTACATGAGATGATTTTTCTATAATTATCTTGGATATTTTCTAGTTTTACAATAGGAACAAAATTACCAAAATAGATATTATCAATTTGTTTTTTTAATTTATCGATTTGTGAGTTAAATAATAAAGATGCACCAATTAAGGCTAGTAATACAATAGAAACTAATACAATTAATTTAAATGTTACAGATTTGAGAAAATTATATTTCATTGGGATATTCTATCAAAAAAATATTCAATTTAGATTAATTTTATCTTCAAAAGAAAGAATAAAATTATTAAATAATTTCCTAATAAGTGTATTTAATAAACACTTAGATATAATCGCGATTATTAAACAAAAAAGGTATAAATTTGCTAAATATAAAAGATACTTTTATAGGGAATAGCGCAAAAAGTGATATGTTATCAGGAATAGTAGTTGCTATTGCTCTTGTTCCAGAAGCTATTGCATTTTCAATTATTGCTGGTGTTTCTCCACTAGTTGGATTATACACTGCATTTATTTTAGGATTAATCACTGCATTAATTGGTGGTAAAGCAGGAATGATTAGTGGTGCTACTGGTGCTGTTGCAGTTGTATTAGTTGCATTAGGAATTAAAGTTAAAGAATCAATTTCTCCTGAAGTTTTGGCTCAATTAACACAAAATGGAGAGTTATCAAATTATATTCTTCAATACATTTTACTTGCAACAATAGTCGCAGGTATTTTACAAGTTACAATTGGTGTTTTAAAACTAGGAAAATTGATTAGACTTGTTCCACAGCCTGCAATGTATGGTTTTGTAAATGGTCTTGCTATTGTAATTGCAATGGCTCAATTTCCATTATTTGAGGGTGAAAGCTGGATTATGTATGCACTTGTTGCTGCAACAATGATTTTAGTTAAATTCTTCCCAAAAGTTTCAAATGCAGTTCCATCAGGATTAGTTGCTATTGTTGTAATTTCTGCTGTTGTTATTGGTATGGATTTAGATACTAAAAGAGTTGGGGACTTAGCTGATATTTCAGGGAATTTACCTACTTTTGCTTTACCTACATTACATGTAAACTTTGAATCAGTATTAATGGTTTTACCAACAGCTGTATTAGTTGCATTAGTTGGATTAATTGAGTCATTATTAACACTATCTGTTTTAGATGAAATGGGTGGTAAAAGAGGTAGTGGAAACCAAGAGTGTATAGCTCAAGGTGCTGGAAATATTACTTGTGGATTCTTTGGTGGTATGGCTGGATGTGCTATGATTGGTCAATCAATTATTAACTTCTCAAATGGCGGTTGGGGTAGATTATCTGCACTAAGTGCTGCACTATTATTAATCTCGTTTGTTGTTGTATTATCTGATTTTATTGCAATGATTCCAGTTGCTGTGTTAGTTGGAATTATGTTTATGGTTTCAATTGGAACATTTGAATGGGAAAGTGGTAATAGATTTAGATTTATGCCTAACTCAGATAAATTTGTATTGGTAGCAGTTACAGTAATTACAATTTTTGCCGACCTTGCAATTGCTGTTATTACAGGTATTATTATTTCTGCATTAGTATTTGCATGGAATCACTCAAAAGTTAGATCAAGAACTTATAGAGAAAATGATGACACTAAAATTTATGAATTTGATGGTCCATTATTCTTTGGTTCAACAACTTCATTCTTTGAATTATTTGACCTTAAACATGACCCAGAAATCGTTGTTTTAGATTTCAAAGAAGCAAGAGTTATGGATATTTCTGGAGTAGAAGCTATTGATACTATTACTAAGAAATATGCAGATGCTGGTAAAAAACTTACAATTAGACACTTAAGTGAAGATTGTAAAAAAATACTAAAAAATGCTGGTCCATTTTGTACTTATGAAGAAAATGACCCTAACTACAAAGTAGCTGTAAACTACTAATCTCATCTTGAAGTTTGGCTTTTATTAGTCAAACTTCCTTTTATTTACAAAATCACTATTTTTTGCTAAACTTTATATTAAGAATATTTTGAGGTTGATTTATGCAGCTAGCTAATGACTATTTATCAGTATCATCAATATATCAACAAATAGCAACAAAAAAATCTGAACTTGCGGCTATTGATAAAAAAGAAGAAGAACAATCTCTTTTTGAAAAAAAAGATACTATCTCTTTAAGTAATGATATTGGTGGTAAAAATTATGATGAAAACGATTATACAAGAGTATTAGAAAAGTTTAAAACTCTTGATGCTCAAACAAAAGCTCATGAACAACAACACGCTGCTGCTGGTGATACTAAAGGCGCAATCTCATATAACTATCAAACAGGTCCTGATGGCAAACTATATGCTACGGGTGGACATGTAAGATTAGATACTTCAATTCCACAAGATGAAGAAGCAGCTCTAGCAAAACTAGACAAACTAGCAAACGCAGCTGGTGCTCCAAGTGAATTAAGTGGTGCTGATGCTGCAATAGCAAGAGCAGCTAATTTGAATAAAATGCTTATCCTAAATAAACAAGAGGAAGGAAAAGATTATGCAAATAACAAACAATAACCTAAATGGTATGGTTGCAGCGCAAATGCAAGTCAATGAAATGGCTAGTAATTTAGCAGAAGTTGCAAATATAACAGGTGATCCTCAAACACAAGAAGTAACTCAAGATTTTATAAACTCGATTGTAGGACAAATTCCTCAAGTAATTGCCTATGAAGCAAATGCACAAGGGATTATTACTCAACAAGCAGTTACAGATACACTATTAAATATAAAGGCTTAAATTAATGACAAAAGTAAATGTGGTTTGTCCATCATGCTTAAAAATAAATGCAATTCCAAAAAAAGATTCTTATGCAAAAGCAAATTGTGGTTCATGTAAGAATTCTTTATTAGAAACACATCCAATAGAACTAGATGAATCAAATTTTGATCATGTTGTTGTAAACTCAGATATTCCAGTAATAGTTGATTTCTGGGCACCTTGGTGTGGTCCATGTAAAATGATGGCTCCAATTTTTAATGAAGTAGCTCAAAAATATCCATTAAAAGCGTTATTTGTAAAAGTTAATACGGAGAAACATCAAAACTTAGGGGCTAAATTTAATATTAGATCTATTCCCACTCTTGTAGTATATAAAGCAGGAGAAGAAATAAAAAGAGTTAGTGGAGCACTTGATCCATTAAAACTGTCTAATCTTGTAAATGAGAATTTATAAGATATATTTTATTTATAAAAACTAAGAATTAGTTTTTATAAATTTCTTTAACTCACTTAATTGAGTTTCATTAAAAATCACGATTCCATTCTCTTCTAATAATTTAGCACTTAGACCTTGTCCATCTACTAAAGAATCAGAGAAACTTCCATCATAAATTTTTATATTTCCACATGAAGGTGATTTTGATTTCATTAGAGCTACTTTAATACCTTCTTTAAGACATAAGTCCAAAGTATTTTTTGCACCAATTAAAAAAGGAATAGTAACATCTTCTTGCTCTTTTGTTAAAACCTTAAAAGGTTTATTTGCACTTACAATTTCAGCCGCAGGTCTAGGTGTACTTAAACCACCTGAAACCTCTGGACAGAATGAATAAATTTCATTATCACAAAGAATATCCATAAATAATTCTTTTTGAGAAAAAGTAAATTTTGCACCCATAGCAATAGATGAATTACCTCCATCATATCTCACATCTTCACCTAATAAACAAGATGAGATTAATAACTTCATGTATTAATCTTCTTTTGAATAATCTAAGTCTTCTTTATTAAAGAATGTAGATGTTTGAATATTTGAGAACGCTGCTTTCATTGAAACAAAAATTTGAGGATTATCTTCTTCTAATTTTGCTAATAAATCTTTTGATTTAGCTCTTGCATAAGGCATTTTAACATCAAATCTAAGTCCTGGACATGCTTCATCTCCAATTACATTGATTTCATTTTTATCAGCAAATGCTCTTAATTGTCTCTCTCTACAGAAAATTAATGGTCTAATTACTTCAAGTCCATTTTCAGCTTTATAAACTGGAGGCATTGATCTCATAGTACCATTGTAGAAGAAGTTCATAAAGAATGATTCCATAGCATCATCTAAGTGATGTCCTAAAGCTACTTTGTTATAACCTTGCTCTAATGCAGTTGAATAAATGTACCCTCTTCTCATTCTTGAGAAAAATGAACAGAAAGATGAATTTTTTCTGATTTTTTCACCAGCTAATTCAAAAATTTCAGTATCAACGATTTCATGCTCAATACCATGTTCTTTACAATGGTCAGCTAAAAATTGTACTTGTTCACCCATTCCATAAGTTACTGTTACAGCTTTGAATTCAAAATCAAATGGTGCAACTCTTTTCATATGGTTTAAAGAGTGTAATAATGTAAGAGAGTCTTTCCCTCCTGAGAATCCAACTAATACTTTGTCGCCTTCTTTTACAAGACCGTATTCTGCGTTAGTTTTTCCCACTAATTTAGATATTTTTTTACTTAGTTCAATCAAGATATAAATCCTATTTAAATTTTTTTGCAATTATATCTAAAAAGTACTCAAGATTACACTTTTTACTAATAAAAAAATATTTGATTATAAAAAATGTTTATTATTCACCTAAATCAAGCTAATAAACTTGAATTAAATAGCCTTTTTTCTTAAGGAACAAAGAATAATAGATTTTATGTAATTTATTGTAATTTTTTACTAAGATTTTAGATAAAAACTATATAATTTCATACTAATCTCAACTACAAAGAAATAATAATGACAACAGAAGAACAAGAAATCTTTAAAGAAAAAATCGCAGAAACAATTTTGCCTATGGCAGTTAATATGACAGAAGATCAAATCAGAAATATTATTATTACAGTTGAGAATGAAAATCCTGAATTACCTGTAGGTTTTGCAGATATGTTATTTCAACAAATCATGGTTCACAAATACAATTCTAATCAAATGTAATAACTTAAAATTTTATGTTTCAGTTGGTTATATCGATATTAAATATTTAAATTTATTCTAAATTCATCTAATATTTAGCAAGTTTTAATGCTTTATCGTTATAATTCCCGCCCAAAAAATTTTAAAAGGCTTTCAAATCAGAATCACAGTAACGGTAAAAGATTTAAAAATATTACAAGAACTTTGTAAAGATCATGGACAAGCTGAATTATATAAAAAACTTCATATTGAAGAAGATAAATATCAAAAAAGTTTGACTGAGAAAAAAAGTAAAGCAACTAAAAAAGCTACTAAAACTAGACAAGAAGTTGCAAAGAAAAAAATTGAAGCATCTGTAAATATGATGAGAATGTTTAATCAAAAAATCACTGTTTATTCAGTAGCTAAAGAAGCACAAGTAAGTTATAATACTGCGTTAAAATACAAAGAATTTATTACACAAAATGCAAAATAACTAGAAATATTTTATATCTTCTAGTGCTTTGCTAAACTACATATCTACTCACACACAAATTAAGTAACAATTATTTATTTTTTGGTAATATTTCATTTACTATTTAGGAGAATGAAATGAGAGAATTTATAAATTATGATAAGTCACTAGAGATACTAAACAATATTAATCTATCAAAACCTACTACTCAAAAAGAGTTCTTAATCAATGCTATTGGAAGTGTTATTGCAAGTGATATTGTTGCAGATCACAATAGTCCAGAATTTCCAACATCTGGAATGGATGGATATGCAATCAAGCATGAAGATCAAAAGAATAAAACAATAAAAATTATTGATAAAAATCCTGCTGGAACTGTTGTTGAATCAATTGTTGAAACTGGTGTTTGTATTAAAACATTTACAGGTTCATTAATGCCACAAGGAAGTGATACATTAATACCTATTGAGAATGTAGAAGTTAATGGTGATGAAATTACAATTATAAAAGAAGTACCTTTTGGATTTGCCACTAGAGCTATTGGTGAAAACTATGCTAAAGATGAAGTTCTTATTAAAAAAGGAACGGTAGTTGGTTTTGCTGAAGTTGGAGTATTAGCTTCTTTAAATATTGTTCAAATACCTGTTATTGTTAATCCTACAGTTGCAATTGCTAGTACTGGAAGTGAAATCCTTGATTTAGGTGAAGTACAAACTAATGATGCACAAATAAGAAGCTCAAACCATTTAACTATTGAAGCTTTATCTAAAAAAGCTGGTGCTAATACATTACAAATGGGTATTGTTGAAGATGATATTGACTCTATTACAAACTTACTAGAAACAGCTTTAGATAAATCTGATGTTGTAATTACAACGGGTGGAGTATCTGTTGGTGATTATGATTTTGTACAAGATGTAATAAAAGATAAACTAAAAGCAGAAGTTTTATTCCATGGTGTTACTATTAAACCAGGAATGCATTTATTAGCAGCTGTTAAAGATGGTAAGATAATTATTGCATTACCAGGATTTGCTTATTCATCAACTGTATGTGCAATCTTATATGTATTACCATTAATTTATAGATTCAGAAATTCAAATGAAAAATTACCAATTGTAAAAGCTAGAATCTCTCAAGATTTCCCAAGAAGAATGCCAAAAACAATATTTACAGCTTGTAATGTAGAATATACAAATAATGAGTATCAAGTAAACTTTGATGGTAAGAAAAAAGGAACAAGTGCAATTTTAACAAATATGTTAGAAAGCCCTGCTCTTTTAATTCAAAAAGACGATAGTGAAGATATTAAAAAAGGTGACTTTGTAGATATCTTATTATTAAACGATCTAAAATAACATTAACGAAGAAACATTAAAATGTTTCTTCTCTTTCTTTACAAATAATAGCAGTATTTCTACCTTGATTTTTAGCTTTATACAAAGCTTTGTCTGCTAATTGATATATCTCTTTTTGAGATAGTGTTGATGTACTTTCAACTACTTTTACACCAATAGATATTGTCAAAAAATCATTAACCTTATTCTCTTTATGCTCAATTTCTAGATGTTCAATACTTTCTCTTAAATTCTTTGCTAGTACTTCTATACCACCAATATCAACACCTGAAGTAATAATTCCAAACTCTTCACCACCAAGCCTAAAAACAAAGTCATGTGATCTTTTTAGAGTATATTTTAAAGCTTGCGCAACTTCATGTAGAGCTTTATCACCTGCATCATGTCCATATGTATCATTATATTGTTTGAAATAATCAATATCTAAAATCATAAATATGATATTTTTAGAATCTCTTTTATTTCTTTTTAGTTCAATATCAAAGGTTGTATTAAAATGTCTTCTATTATATATTTTTGTAAGATAATCAGTAATTAATAGTTTTGATATCTCTTTTTTATCTGTTATATCATTATATATAGATGTAAAACCTACAATATTTCCATCATCATCAACATTAGGAGTTATTGAGTTTTCAACCCAAAACATTGAACCATCTTTTTTTACGTTTTGATGTTCACCTTTCCAAATGCGACCTTTTAGAATTGTTTCCCAAAGTTCACGAAAAATATAATCATCATTTTCTGGATGTTTAAAGATATTGTGTTTTTTTCCTATTAGCTCTTTTTTACTATAACCTGTAAATTTACTATAAGCATCACTCAAATCAATAATAAAGCCATCTTTGTCAGCAATACTAATCAAAATATTTTCATTTACAATTTTTACATATTGTTCTAGACTTTTTCTTGTAAGTTCTGCTTGTGTTATATTATGACCTTCACAGGCAATATAAATCACTTCATTATTATCATTAAATATTGGTGTATAAGAAAAATCTACATATATCTCTTCTTCATTACTATCGATGAAGGTCTTTTTATTTTGAAGATTTGTACCTTTTGAGGCCATGGATATTTCTAAATCAATATTTTCTTTACATGAGTCTTTCCACCATGATAAAGAAGATAGTTTTTTACCAATAATATTAGATTCTTTTTGATTTAATATTTTTAAAGAAGTGTCATTTATTTTTAGTATTTTAGAATCTCTATCTAATAAGACTATTGAGTTAAAAGAATTATTGAAAATAGTATCTAAGATGTTTTCAGTTAATTCTAATTGGTTATATAACTCTTTTTCTGCAGTTATATCAGTAATATAACCATAATAATGACTTAACTCACCTTTTTCATTTCTAATAATTTTTGTAACATGACTAACCCAAATAATTTGATTGTTTTTTACAATCCTATATGGTTTATAAATAAATTCATCATTTGAAGTTTTTGAGACTTGAGTTCTTTGAGTTAGGAATTCTGACAAATCATCTTTATGAACAAAATCTTCATGTCTGATTTTGTTATCTAAAAATTCTTTTGCCTTATTCCCATATATATCTAATACGTTATTTGTTACGTATTCTAATCGCCAATTTACGTCTTTTTTTAAAATAAAAAAAACTGTTGGACTTTGATTTAAGTAGTGTAATAAATTATCCATAATAGCTTCCAAAAGTGTATATAGAATATACTACAACACTTTTGGTTAATAAGACAATATGAGAATCAGTCTTTTTTAAGAGAAAACTTAGATTTTGTGAAATCTACACTTTTAGGTACAGAAATATGGCTATTGTCTGTTTTTTCTGTAAAAATTGGTGTTTTTATTGGTTCTTCTTTTTTAAATTTGTTTTTAAATAAATGATAGAAGATTAATACTAACATTAATAAAGAAGCAAGTGATTCTATTAATGTGCTTTCTTCATGAATCATTGATACATTTAAAAGACTTAAATCTCCTAAGAAAGTATCATAAGCCATACCAAAACATAAGGCTAATATGAAAATTGTAATTATATAGATGATTAAAGACTTCTTCCCAAGCATTTTATATACTATACTCATAGTCACAGCACTAGTAGCAGGTCCTGCTGTTAAGAATATAAATACTGCACCTGCACTCATACCTTGCATCATTAAAGCAGCAGCAATTGGCAAAGATGCCGTTGCACAAGTATATAAAGGCATAGCAAATAACATAACAACTATATATGTTAAGAACTGATTATCAAATAGTATTTTACTATACTCTTCAGGCATAAAAGTAATAAATAAAGCCCCTAAAATAAGCCCTATTAATAAAGCTTTTGCCATATCTGAAAATAGTGTTCCATATCCATATTTAAATACTTTGATTATTGAAAAGGATTTTTTTTCTTCTGTATTACTATCACAACAAGAGGAACTAGAACAACAAGAGCTTTCTTCAATTTTTTCTTCTATTTTATTTTTTGATTCTTTTTCAAAAAAGTTTTGTACTAAACCCACAGTAATTGCAATAATAATAGATGAAACTACTCTAAACAAAGTAAATACAAAACCAAATAATGAATAAGTAGCTAATATAGAATCA
Organism: Poseidonibacter lekithochrous; assembly: GCF_013283835.1. GTDB lineage: Bacteria > Campylobacterota > Campylobacteria > Campylobacterales > Arcobacteraceae > Poseidonibacter > Poseidonibacter lekithochrous. The sequence continues at coordinate 1,998,569 of NZ_CP054052.1, forward strand.
ACACCAGTAATAGGAGTTGAGATCAAAAAGCTCTGAACAGCACCTTTGCTAGCACCCTCTTTTCTCAAACCTTGAGCTAGTGGAATAACAGAGCATGAACAAACAGGAAGAGGTATTCCAAATAGTGTAGCTTTTACAACTGAGCTTGTTGAGTCTTTTCCTAAATGAGAAGAAACAAAATCATCTGGAACTATTTGTTTTAAAATACCTGCAATAAATAGTCCTAGTATTACATATATTGAAAATGCATCTAAGAGTACTAAGAAGTTATTTGCAAAACTAATCGCTAAGTCCATTTTCATCTCCTAATAGTTTTTTTGTATCTATTCTTTTTTTTGTTTTAACACCTAATTCTAGTAAAGCTTCACTTCTTTTAAGAAGATTTCCATTACCAGTAGAGAGTTTATTTATTGCTCCATCATAGGCTTTTTGTGTTTTAGAGATATTTGTTCCAATATCTTCTAGGTCTTTCACAAACAGTGCAAACTTGTCATATAAGAACCCTGCTTTTGTAGCAATATCTAAAGCATTTTCATTTTGGTGTTCATATCGCCAAATATTCTCTATTGTTCTAAGTGTTACAAACAATGTAGAAGGTGATACTAACATTATATTATGCTCAAAAGCAGTTTTGAATAAGTGATTATCATTTGAAGCAGCAAGCATAAAAGCTCCTTCAATAGGAATAAACATTAATACAAAATCTAAAGTTTTAACATCATCTATATCTTCATAACTTTTAGCACTAAGACCTTTGATATGAGCATATAGAGATTTAGTAAGCTCTTTTGTAGCTTCTTCTCTTATTTTAACATCTTCTGTTTCAATATATTTTAAATATGCATTTAGAGAAACCTTAGAATCTATTACAATATCTTTATCTTGAGGTAAGTGTACAATAACATCAGGTCTTAATCTTTTACCCTCATTATCTGTGTATGAACCTTGAGTAGAATACTCTTTTCCTTCTCTAAGTCCTGTTTGCTCTAAAATCTTTGATAGAATCATCTCACCCCAATCACCTTGGGTTTTGTTTTCACCTTTTAGAGCTTTTGTAAGATTTAGAGCATCTTGTGAGATTTGATTATTCAACTCTTTTAGGTTCTTGATTTCTGTTAACAGTGATGATCTTTGTTTTGTTTCATCATTATAAATATCATTTACTCTTTTTCCAAAAGTATCTAACTGGTCTTTAAAAGAAGTAACAACTTGATTTAGATTTCTATTAGATTTTTTTTGATTTTCTTCAAATAGTTTATTTGCAAGACTTTCAAATTCTAGTTTTAATTGAGCTTTTGAGTTTTCTAATAAAGATATCTTTTCATTAAAATTTTCTTCTTTTATGTCAAATTCTCGATATAACTGATCTTCTTTATTAGAAAATATCTCTTCTTGTTTTGACAATCTTAATTGATATGATTTTTCTAAGTTTTCTAGATTTTCTCTTGAGTGAGTTTCAAATGTGTCTATTTTGTCTTTTAGATTTTCATTTATATTATTTAAGATATCTGTTTTAGATTCTAGAGAGTTTATTTTAGTTATAGCTTCTTGTTCTAGTTTTAAAAGTTTTGTTTTATATTTTTGTTTTACTATTTGCCATGTTGCAAGAACTGCAACAATGACAAATATAATAAGTGAAATACTAAGATAATTTATATCAAAAGTACTATTAATCAACATCTACAAAATCTTCTTTTAAAGCATCTTTAGAGTTATTGTTTACATCGAAACCAAGCTCTTTGAATCTCTCAACTAATGGTGGATGAGAGTAATAGAAGAAAATATAAATAGGATGAGATAAAGGAACTGATTTATTCTCATTTGCTAATTTTAATAAAGCACTAACTAAATCTTGTTTAGATGCTAAGTTTGAACCAAATTCATCTGCAGCATATTCATTATGTCTAGAAATCATAGAAATTAAAGGCATTAAGAAAAATGATAAGATAGGTGAAAAGATCATAAATACAGCAATAATTGTTGCTGGTTCTTGATTAAGTGATAATCCTAAGAATAATGATTCTGGAAGATTTCCAAAAATAGCAAAAAATACAAACATAACAACACCCATAATACCAATATTTTTAATAATATCACCATTTTTAAAGTGTCCAAGTTCATGACCTAATACAGCTAATAATTCATTATGACTTAGCTTTTCAACTAATGTATCAAATAATACAACTCTTTTAGTACTACCTAAACCACCAAAATATGCATTAAGTCTATTGTCTCTTTTACTTGCATCTACTGAGAAAACCCCAGAACTTTTGAAACCAACTTCATCTAATAATTTTTCAATTTTTGATTCTAATTCTTTATCTTTTAATGGCTCAAACTTATCAAACATTTTATCTCTAACTAATGGATAAACCATATTAATTATAATAATAACAGCAAAGATAAATGCGAATCCCCAAATCCACCAAGCAGGTAAGTTTTCAATAATTAATGAAATTCCAGCAATTACTAAAGATCCAAAAATCATAAATAAAAGTCCAGTTTTTACAGTATCTTTTATAAATAGAGATGCCGTCATATTAGAGAAACCATATTTTTTATCTAATTTAAATGTTGAGTAAATATCAAAAGGAAGAGTTAAAATCCAGTTAATAATTATAAATAAATCAATAAAAATTACAGCTTTAAGCCATGGGTTTGTAGTTGTAACTACAGAGTCTAAAGCAGATAATCCAAAGCCAATCCACATAAAGAAAATTACAAATTCATAAAATGATGAAACAATAGATATTTTTTCTTTTTCAATTGAGTAGTTTGCAGCTTCTTTGTATTTGCTTGAATCTAAAATAATTGGTTCTAAGTTTTTTGCATTTTTAACATATCCCACTTGCATAAATGAAGTGTAGATGTGAAATGCAAAATATAAGCAGTATGCTATTACAAATATTTCTAACACGAAATAATCCTTTTTTTGTTTAAAATTAAGGATTTATAATACTATTTTATTACTTCATTTTTAGTAAAAATTATTGTTGTTATTATTCAGAAACTTCTTCATAAACTTCAACTCTATTTCGTCCAAGTTTTTTGGCTTCATATAAAGCTAAATCTGCTTTGTGTAATACAGCTTCTAAATCATTATCAGTTGAACATAACATTGATACCCCAACACTAACTGTAAACTTAACAAGTTGTTTTTTTGCTGTCTTATATTCTAAAGCTTCCATCTCTTTTCTAATATTCTCAGCAACAATTAATGCACCTCTTAATGAAGTACTTGGTAATACTGCAGCAAATTCTTCACCACCTAATCTACCAAAAACATCTGATTTTCTTAAAATCGCTTCTGTACTTTTTGCCATTAGTTTGATTATATTATCACCAATTTTATGACCATATGAATCATTGATTAATTTAAATTTATCAATATCAATCATAAGAGTTGCTAATTGTTTTTTCTCTCTTCTATTATATGAAATCATTGGGGAACAAGATTCAAAAAAACTTCTTCTATTTTTTACACCAGATAAAGAATCAATAGTTGCTAAAACATTTAGTTTTACATTTATGTTATTTAACTCTTTTGTTCTTTTATCAACTGCATCTTCTAGAACCCTTTGATAGTCTTTTAGTCTTCGCTCTTGGGCATTTAGTTTAATAGCTTCTAATACAATTAATTCAAAATCAACTTTTTTTAATTTTCTAGGAATAATTTTATAAACAGAAGCATTATTGATGATGTTTTCAAGAGATTCTAAAGATAATGATTCTTTAAAAACTATATTTTTAGTATTTGGAGAGTTCTTATAAAGTTCTAACAAAAATTCATCATAAGATACTTGTGATGTATTGTTTCCATTAATTGTAATTAGTATTTCATTTCCAGCAATTATGTTATTGAAACACCCTATTAATGCCTGTTCTGCATTAATATAACTTTCAATAACATAATCACTATCTACTATTCTAGATAGCTTATTATACAACTCATCTAATATCTCTACATCTTTATCAATACAAGCAATAATATATTTCATTTCATAAACTCCCAATCGAGAATACTAGCTAATATTGATTTAAATGTAAGTATAGTATTAGTTAGTTTTTTCTAGTTTATTAAGAAATCTTAAAGATTTGGAAATTATTTCTTTATCATTAGAAAATAAAATAACTTCATAGTTTCCTGAAAATGAATCTTTTGTCCAATTTGTACTACCTAAGACAATAATCTCTTCATCAAATATAGCAATTTTCGTATGTAGTTTCTTATTGGCAACTACTACTTTAACGTTATTTCTTAGAAGATACTTATATATTTTATCATCTTTTTTTACTTTAGATTTATCTAAAAATACTGTTACTTTTAGACCTCTTTTAGATGCTTTTACTAATGGTTTTGCAAATTTTTTATAAGAAAAGTTATACATTGATACATAAATATTCTTTTTTGAATCCTTAATATAATCAATTATTTTTTCTTTTGCAGCTTTTGCTTTATTTGGTAAAAAATAAATTTCATTTTCTACTTTTGCATTAGCAAAACTAAAAAAAAGAGTAAAAACTAAAAATATTTTAAAAAAAAATTTATTCATCACCTAATACCTCAAATAACTCTTTTGGTATCTTAGATGGTTTATAATCTTTTAAATAAGCTAATTTAAATTCACCTTTAAATAAAACCTCTCCATCTCGTAATACTTCTTGATACATTACAACTGACGCTGCTTTTTTCTCAATCAGTTTACAAGTTACCTCTAACATATCCCCAAATACAGCTGACTTAATATAATCTGCTTCAACTCTTTTAACAACAAAGAATTCGTTTTCATTATGAGGAGATAAACCTTTTTTGAAAAACAAATCAGACCTAGCTCTCTCACAAAATTTCAAATAATTAGCATAATAAACAACTGCCCCAACATCTGTGTCTTCATAGTAAACTCTTACTTTCATTCTATAACCCCTACTTTATAGTCTTTTTAAAATTTGATATATTTAAAATGACTAAAATAATGTCTAAACAATACTATTATATTCATTAATTAAACGTTTGTAGTAATCAATAAAAGCAGCACTAGCATTACACTCTTCATTATTAATAAATTGATAACATTTATTTTTATGACTTATAACTATTGTATCGGTGAATATAGATTTAGTTTCATCAAACCATTCTCTATCGCCTAACTCTTCTGCTGTTTCTTTATCATAATTAAATGGTCTATTATAGTTTTCTTTCTTTTCCACAATTTTAAAAATCTTATTTTCTTTTACATAAACCATTGAGTTTAATCTACCACTTTTCCAACATTGTATAATTTCAATTTTTTTCAATTGCTTGTTATTATCAGATATAAAAGTAATTGTTCCACCTTCAGTACTTTCCTCCGAGATATCAACTTTCTTATAATATTTTAATTTCTTTTTTATATTAGTTTCTTTTTTATATTAGTTTCCAACGATAAAATATTAACATTTAAAAGAATTAATATATAACTAATTTTTTTAAAAAAGCTTCTTCTGTCAATCATAAAATAAGTTCTTTCCCAATTTTGTTGATGTCTTTACATATGCATCATCTGATAATTTATTATCTAAAGCATAATTTATACGTATTTTGGCTTCTTTATATGATAGATAACCACCTAAAGTTACAGCATAAAAACCATTATCAGAAAGAAATATAGTTAAAATATATTTCAAACCCTTATTATTTTCTCTTACATATTTTTTTGCATCATTTAGAGATTTAAAAGATATTATTATAGGAAAAGAGTTCCCGATAGATTTCATACTTGAGATAACATCCTTTGCAGATTCAGCAACAATACTATTTTCATTTGTGACTTTTAAAGTAACCTCAGCCAATTTAATTGCCATTTCTCCATCAATAACTTTTAAAATTTGTAATGCTGCAACTTTTTGATTTGGTTCACCACTAGTGATTTTATCTGCAAAAATTTCAATAATTTTTAATTCTCTATCAATTACAGCTTGTTCTTGAAGCTTATTAATTTCAACTTCTCTTAATTCTTTAGTATATTCATTTTGCTGTTTTGTAATTAAATAAGTTCCCACTATACCAACAATTGCAACAACTACAGGAGTGATAAGAACTTCTAAGAGAGTTTTTCTATTTGGCATTTCCTCGTTCCCCTTTTAAAATTAAAAAATAATAAGATTAGATATTTGGTTGATTTTATTAAACCTTTCCGCCTCATCTTCTACTATATAATTTTAGTGTAATTGAAACATCTTTATGCCCTAAAGTTTTATATACCAAAAGAATATCTACTCCATTTTTAATATTTGAGATCATATGTGATGCAAAAGTATGTCTAAGATTATATATACTTCTATCTTTAATACCAATATTATATAATAATTCTCTAAATCTTTTGTTCAAAATATCATGAAAATAAAAAGGTTTTTTAAAATGAAAAATGAAGTTGATAATATAAGAAAAGATACTTATGAAAGTAAATATATAGTAGCTTTAGAAAATGAAGATAAAAGTTTAAAAAATCTAGAATTAATTGATGGTAATTCAAATTATGTATTTTTTATAAATAAAGAAAATAAAAAAATCACTGCAATACCTTATCAAAATGTAAGGTCTATAGAGAAAAAAGAATAATTAACTACTTTTATTTCAATTTATCGATTTCTTCTAAAATTCTTTTCTCTTTTTTTTCTTTTGATTCAAAAAAGTCAAAATAAATTGCAAGTATAAAAAATAATATTAATAAAAAAATTAATAAAAAAGAACCGAATCTAAAAACAATATATAACTCTTCACTTAATCCAACATATTTTGCTGTATTTTCTTTTGAAACAATTCTTAACTTATCAAAATCATAATCACTTAAATAACGTCCTTCTAAATTAACAATAGAAAAATCAAATTTTTCTGAAGGTCTTAATTTATTAAGATAGACAATTGAATATCCACCTTTATTTTTTAATTTATAAGGCATATTAGAATTAATTTTAACTTTTTCCTCATTCACATTATTAGGTAAATAAAACTCTATATCATTTTCAACTATATTGCCCTCATTAATTAAAATAATTTGATATGCATTTATATCCTTAATACCATTTGCATCATCAATTCTTATTGGACCTTTGTATGTATATTCTAAAGAAGAACTATTTTTAAAATAATCAAAAAGAAGTGGAAATACTGCTGCTAAAAGAGGAATAAAAACACCAATTAAAATCCAAAAAACTGGATTTTGTTTATTTTTATTTATTTCATCCAAAAAATACCCTTATATAAATATGTTTTTTAATTATTTAAAATTTTAGATTAATGCCCAAAATCATGCCCACAAACTTTTAGTATTGTTAAATAAAAGAATAACCTATACGTATAAAAAAGCTTAAAATATTGATTTTAAAGAAAATACAAGAAATAAGGTATTCTCATAGTAGACTCTTACTTTCATTATTAACCTTTTTATAAATCCTATAACAACTTTTTAATCTAGAACTATAATTAATTTTATGATGGATTATACATAAAAGAAGCATATTCACATATAAAATATGACATAAACTATTATTATATTTTATATTATTCACCAATGCGACTAAGTTGCATGAAAGCTTCACTATTGTATAAATCACAAATAATACAACTAAGTTGCAATAAAAAGGAATAAAATGAGAGTTAATATTTTTTTTAAATTTATATTTTTAACTGCCTTAGCATTAACAATAAATGCTAAAGAGTTGAAAATTGTTGGTGCATGGAAAATAACAGGAATGGAACCTGCACAGTCTGGGTATATTTTTTCAAGAACACAAGTTGCTGAAACATTAATGACAGTTGATAAAACAGGAAAAGTAATACCTTCACTTGCAAAAAAAATTGAAGTATCTAAAGATGGTTTAACGTGGGATATTACATTAAGAGAAAAGGTAAAGTTTCATGATGGAAGTTCATTAAATGCTAATATAGTAGTATCTAATTTAAATAGAGAAGTTGTACTAACAAAAAGTGTATTAAGAAAAGTTCCACTAAAAAGTATTGAAGCAATAGATAACAAAGTGCAAATTAAACTAAACTCACAATTTAGTCCTCTACCTGCTTATCTGGCTCACTATAGTACAATTATCTTATCAAAAAACTCATTTGATACAAATGGAAAAACTACAAAAATCATAGGAACAGGTGCTTATAAAATAAAATCAATTAGTGTTCCATCTTCAGTAAAATTAACAAAAAATGAAAACTGGTGGAATGGAGAAGCAAATATCAAAGATATTAGTTATTTAGCAGTACCAAAGGGTGAATCAAGAACTCTTATGGTTAAAAGTGGAGAAGCAAATATTGCATACAATATTATGCCAATTTCTGCTAAAACTCTAAAGAGAAACCCTAATTTAAACACTACTGTTGTTGCAATTCCAAGAACAAGTATGTTAAAAGTAAACGCTGCATCACCATACTTAAATAACAAAAATTTAAGAGAAGCTATTAGTTTATCTATCAATAGAAAGGGTATTGCAAAAGCACTTTTACACAATGAAACTTTAGCTGCAACACAAATGTTTCCATCAGGAGTAAATGGATGGCACAATACTTCAATAAAGCAATTAACTTACGATATTGAAAAAGCTAAAGCACTTCTAGAAAAAGAAGGATGGAAAGTTGGTAAAGATGGTTATAGATATAAAAATGGAAAAAAACTTGAAATAACTTTAGATACTTATGCAAGTAGATCTCTAAATCATATTGCAACAGCGATAAAAGCACAGCTTAAAAAATCTGGTATTTACTTAAAAGTTATTATTGGAGATTACACAGAAATTGTAAATAAGCATAAAGATAATACTTTAGAATTAGGACTAATTTCAAGAAACTTTTCTCTAGTACCAAATCCTCTTGGAACTCTATTATCAGACTACTCAAAAGGTGGTGCAACATGGGGTGCAATGAATTGGGATAATCCTAGTATGTTTAAATACTTAGATGAATTAAAAAAAGGTGGACAATTAGACATTAGAGATAAGATAACAGAACTTCTACAAAATGAATTACCTACTATTCCAGTTGTATATTCTGAACTAATTGTAGTTTCAAATAAAAAACTAAAAAACTTCTATGTTGATCCATATGAATTAAACTATTTTCTATCAGAAATTAAATGGTAAAAACTCTCTCTTTACGAATAGTACAAGCTTTAGCTCTTGCACTATTCGTACATACTATCTGTTTTATAATGATGCAAATGTTACCAGGTGACCAAGCAACACAAATTGCTGCAGGTCGCTATGGTGCTGATAGTCTAAGTATTGATATTGCAGAAAGTGTATCAATTGAATTAGGACTTGATAAACCAATAATTGAGCAATATTGGAATTCACTTTATCATCTATTAACTTTAAATCTTGGACATTCTTTAATAAGTGGAGAAAAAGTAATTGATGCAATAACAGTTCAACTGGGATATTCTATATATCTAACTGCTATTGCTTTTTGTTTAAGCTTAATAATAGCCTTCCCTATAGGTGTTTTTACTGGATTAAATGCTCATTCTAAAGCTGATAAACTTGGTTTATTATTTTCTGTTTTTCTAAAAGCAATTCCACCATTTGTTCTAGGAATTATACTTATACTTATACTTAGCATACAATTTACACTTTTGCCACCTGCGGGATATGAAGATTTTACTTATATGATTTTGCCAGCATTGACTTTGGCTTTAGGTCTTAGTGCAGTATCAAGTCGTGTAATTAGAGAATCAATGAGTGATGTAGCACAATCAAGTTATTTTAAATATGCAAAATATAAAGGATTAAGTAATAGAGTTATGATTAAACAACATGGCATAAAAAATACATCTATTCCTATTCTTGCTTTTTTAGCCTTACAGTCTATTTATTTAATTGATGGAGTTGTAGTTGTAGAAGCCATCTTTGCATTTCCAGGTATTGGTCAAGCTTTAGTAGAAGCAATATTTAGTAGAGATGTTCCCATGATACAAGGAACAGTTCTAGTTTTAGGATTATTATTTGTATTAATAAATCTTTTTATTGATATTATTTCACAATATTTAGACCCAAGGTTAAAATCAAAAAATGCATAAAATCACTAATCTAAAATATCTTGGAATTATAATACTAAGTTTATTACTTCTATTTGCTTTTATTACACCCTTAATAAGTAATATTGATCCTAATGAACAAGACTTAATGAATTCACTAGTAGGTATATCATCTCAATACTTTTTTGGAACAGATCAGTTTGGTAGAGATATGTTTATAAGACTTGCCTATGCAACACAACTTTCCGTATCATTAGCTTTTTTTATTACACTTAGTTCTATAATTCCTGGAATATTATTAGGAGTACTTGCAGCATATAAAAGTGGAATAATAGAAAAATCCTTAACATTATTCTCTGATATGATTTTAGCATTACCTGGATTATTACTTATTCTATTAGTTATCTCTTTTTCTCCAGGAAATACTATTCTTTTACATCTTGCTCTTTCACTAACATTATGGGTTGAGTTTTATAAAGTTAGTCGGGCAAAAACTAAAACAATTTTAATTCAACCATATATTGAAGCTACTAAGTTATTAGGCTTTTCATCTTTTTATATCTTACGAAAAGAGATTATTCCTGGACTTTATGGAATAATGATTACTTTATCAACTTTTACCATGAGTACTGCAATTATATCTTTATCAACACTAAGTGCTCTAGGGGTTGGAGTACAACCACCAACTTCTGAACTTGGTAATATGATAGTTGATTTTCTTCCATATTTTGATGACAGACCATTATTAATTGCCTTACCCACGATAATTATCTTTTTATTAGTTTTATCATTACAATTAATTACAAATAAAGGTAATAAAAATGTTTAGTAAACTAAAAATAATTAATTTATCTATTTTTACAGATAATAAAATATTACTAGAAAATATAAATCTAGTTATTAAACAAGGTGAACCACTTGTGCTTTTAGGAGAATCAGGTTCAGGAAAATCTTTAATTATTGATGCTGTAATGGGTAGTTTAGATAGTAAATTAAATCTTAAAGGAGAAATCTACTTAGATGATTTAGATTTATTACGTTTATCAAATAAGCAAAGAAGAGCTTTATGGGGTAAAAAAATTGCCTTATTACCACAAGAACCTTCACGTGCACTTGATCCTACAATGAAAATTGTAAATCAAGTTAGTGAAGTACATCAATATATTCATAAAAGAGGTAAGAAAAAGAGCTATAAACACAGTTTAAAGGATTTAAAAGATGTATCATTAGATAGTTTTGAAGACTCATATCCTTTTGAATTATCAGGTGGAATGTGTCAACGGCTAACCATTGCTATTACTCATGCTTCTAATGCACAAGTTTTATTAGCCGATGAACCAACAAAAGGTCTAGACCAGGCACTTTGTAAAAATGTTGCAAAAAGATTAAATAAAGAAATTAATGACAATCGTTTACTTCTTGTTGTTACACATGATATAGAAGTTGCAAAATATATTAAAGGTACTTTAGGTGTAATTGTAGATGGTAAATTAGTAGAATATAATACACATAAAAATATTTTTACAAGTCCTCAACACCCCTATACTAAAAAACTTCTACAAAGTGATAGTTCAAACTGGGAAATTGAAAAAGCAAAAGAATCTAATCAAATTCTTATTGAAGCAAAAAATATTTCTAAAATTTATGGGGAAAATAAACTTTACGAGAACCTAAATATCACTTTAAAAAAAGGTGAGATAACATCAATAGTTGGAAAAAGTGGTTGTGGGAAAAGTACACTAGGAGATATTTTGCTTGGCATTAAAAAACCAACAAAGGGTAAAGTTATAACTTCAATTCTTAGTCCAATTCAACTTCAGAAAATCTATCAAGACCCACCTAGTGTATTCTTACCACACCAAACTTTATTAGAAGGCTTTGAAGATCTTATTAAACTTCATAAACTTTGTATGCATATGTTATATGATTGGTTTAATAAAATGAAACTAGATAGAGAACTTTTAAATAGAAAACCATCAGAAGTATCTGGTGGACAATTACAACGTATGGCAATAATCAGAGTACTTCTTTTAAAGCCATCTATTATTTTTGCAGATGAAATCACGTCAAGGTTAGATCCAATTACACAGCAAGCAATCATTTATTTATTAGTAGATATAGTTAAAAAAGAGCAGTTATCACTACTTTTAATAACACATGATTTACAAATAGCACAAAAAATATCAAATAAAATTATACAATTATGACAAGTACTAAACTAAGCTATAGAGAATACCTTACTCTTGCAATTCCTTTTGTAATTTCAACAGTTACTCAACCACTTTTAGGTGCTGTAGATACTGCTGTTTTAGGAAGATTAGATGATTCATCTTTTATGGGTGGTGTTGCTATTGGTGCAGTTATATTTAATACTCTATATTGGCTTTTAGGTTTTTTAAGAGTTAGTACATCAGGATTTGCTGCACAATCACTTGGTACCTTAAGTGATAAAGATTCACTTTATGCTTTTTTACGCCCTGCCATTATTGCTTTTATTTTAGGCTTAGCTTTTATTGTACTACAAAACCCTATTAAAATTGGAGCTGAATCTATTTTTGGTATAGATTCAAATGTATGGGAATCAACAATTGTATATTATGATATATTAATTTGGGGAGCTCCACTTGTATTAATTTCCTATGTTAATCTTGGCTGGTTAATGGGAAGAAAACTTATAAAAGAAACTCTATATCTACAAGTCTCTATGAATGTAATAAATATTGTTCTTGATATAGTATTTGTATTGTATTTTGAAATGGGTGTTTATGGTGTTGCTTATGCTACACTTTTTTCTCAAGCCTTTGGCTTTTTTGTAGGAGTATATTTAATAACTAGGCAAATTTCAGTAAATAAAATTTTCCATATTTATAGTGATCTTTTTGAAAAAGAGGTTTTTTCTAAAATTATGGGAGTAAATACAGATTTTCTTATTCGAACAATTTGTTTACTTATTATGACTAATATGTTTATTGCAAAAGGAAGTTCATTTGGTAAAGAAGTACTTGCAGCAAATGCTGTTTTATTTCAACTACAATATATCATAGCCTATTTATATGATGGGTTTGCAAATGCTTCAAGTGTGTATACAGGAAAAGCTATAGGAGAAAAAAATCTTGATGCGTATAAAAGAATCATAAAAGTATCAAATATTTCTACAATATATCTTAATATAATTTGTGTTGTAATTATAGCAATATTTTCAAATGAATTAATTCTACTTTTTACTAATATAAAAAATGTAATAGATATTGCACAAGACCATAGTTTCTGGCTAATTTTATTTCCTATTGTAATAGGACATGGACTTACCTATGCAGGACTTTACAATGGAGCTACATTCACAGCCCCAGTAAGAGATTCTATGATTTTAGCTTTAATTGTTTTTCTTGTAGCTTATAGTTTTTTAATACCAATTTATGGAAATCATGGGTTATGGCTTGCCTTTATACTCTTTAGTTTAGCTAGAACTATAATGTTTTTTATTTATCTAAAGAAAATGCAGAGGTGCCTTTTTTAGTTCACAGAATTTCTATTATTTAGACACTTCTTAAATTTAAAAGTAAAATATGCTAAAATCAATTTTTAAAATTATATATATTTAAAGGTATTTTTTGTGTCAATATTTGCTTTACAATCTTTAGCTGGTGGATTCCTAGATGAGGATTTACAAAATTTTAATAAATATTTTGATGATTGGTGTATTCACTTTGAGACTTATGAAGAAGCTGCTGATATTGCAGAAACTCTTGAAAATGAGGAAGCTATTGATATTGTGGAAATAACTCCATTGAGTTACCCAAAGTATTTTTTCCCTGCTTTACAAGGTACTATTTATACAACACGTCAAATAGAAGATAAAATTATATGTGTGGTAGAGCCAGTTATGGGTGCTAGTTTTAGAATTGCAATATGTAATTTAAAAACAAAAAGAGTAAGACTTACAAACACACGTTATAAAAGTATTCCAAACGTAGAAGGTGCTTTTTCTAGCTTTGGAGAGTAGTCTAAATTTATTAAAATAAACCAAGAGTTTTAACTCTTAGTTTATCTCATACTTTTATATCTTTTTTCTATTTCACTAATATCATTTTGTCTTGGTTTTCTTCTACAAGACATATAACATAGCTCACCTTTTTCATTTTTGTATGGATATACTGTTGCGTATACCCAATAAAAACTTCCTGATTTAGATTTGTTTTTTACAAAACCTTGCCAAACTTTATCATCTTTTACAGTATTCCATAGATCATCAAAAGCAGCTTTTGGCATATCATCATGTCTTACTATATTGTGAGGCATTCCAACTAACTCTTCTAGTTTATACTCAGCAACGTTACAAAATTCATCGTTTGCATATGTAATGATTCCTTTAGCATCTGTTTCACTAACTAAAAAGGCATTATCATTTAATATTTTTTCTCTGTAATTCATTATTTTTCCTATTTATTACAATTAATTTCTCTAATTTTGTTTAATAAATCAAACACTATATCAATATTTTTCTCTATGTTTTCTGTAACAGCAAAAAGCTGTCCATTTTCATAATCATCTGCATATAAATCTACTGTATCTTGTACCATACAGTGAACTTTTTTATGTGCGATTTTTAATTGTGTCCACTCAGCTGATTGTGCAAACTCTGAATCCTCATTTGCATCAATCCACTTACCTAAGTTACACTCATGATCATTTTTAACAGTAAATCTAAAACCTTGTTTACATTGAGCGAAATTTGTATTTTTAAATACAATATGATCTGATTTTAATTTATTTAAATCAAAAATCATATCAGTATTACAGATTCTCTTTTTTGCATCCATATCAAAACTTGTTTTATTTACAGCAGATTGTAATTGTTGCGCTAAACCTGTAGTTGTTTGAGCCATAGTACTAATATTTGATGCTAATGAAGCATTTTGTTGTGTAGCTTGGTCAAGTGAGTTTACTGTATCTGTAATTTGGCTCATTGCTTGTTGTTGTTCTTTTGATGCATTTGCAACATCTTCAATAAGACCAATGGTAGTACTGATATTTTCATTTAGTTCATTATAACCGTCAATCATTTCAGTTGTAATTTCTTTACCAGTTTTAGCTTTTGAAGTAGCACTTTCTACTAAATCTTTAATCTCTTTAGCAGCTTCTGCACTTCTTGATGCAAGATTTCGAACTTCCGCAGCAACTACTGCAAATCCCTTACCAGCTTCTCCAGCAGTTGCCGCTTCTACAGCTGCATTTAGTGAAAGAATATTTGTTTGGAAGGCTATCTGATCAATAACAGAAATAGCTTCATGAATTGCATTTACTTCTTCCCCTAACTCTTCCATAGATTCAGATGTTCTTGAAGCTAATGCTTTTCCTGAGTTATTTGACTTTGTAACATTCTGAGCATAAGTAGACATTTGCATTGCAGTTTCACTACTTTTGTTAATAGTTGCAGAAATCTCTTCAATAGCAGCAGCTGTCTGCTCTAGCGATGCAGCTTGTGCATTTGATGAATCACTTAATTTAATAGAAGCATTAGATAATTCCCCTGCACTATTAGTTAATTTGTTATTAGATTCATCAATTAAACACATTACTTCATTAATAGTAGATTGAGTTACTTTTGTTCCACTCATTAGTGAAGCTACAATACCTGTAAGTCCCTCGATATGTGGAACTTTATGATCATATTTTGCATTTGATAATGCTACTAATGTATCTGATAGAATCAATAAATTTTTATGCATTGTTTTAATCATATTATTAATCTCACTAACTAAAGAATCAACCTCTGATGAATGAGCTTTATTTTTGATAGTATCATTTAATAAACCAGCATTTACTTTTTCAATTATTCCTTTTGCTTCTGAAATCACTTCTCTATCTTGATTTACACCTTTCTCAATAGAGTCTAAATACTCATTGAAAGATTTTACTAAATCCCCTATTTCGTCTTGTGAAGTAATTTCAAGTCTTTGAGAATCAGAACTACTATTTTTTGAAATATTATTAATAGAATCTTTTAGATTAAAAATAGGTGCTAGAATATTTTTTTTCATATTGATTAAAGAAACTATCATACTTAATAATAATGCAACAACAAGAATAATCAATGCCGTCCAAATAATAGATGAAGTATGATCAACTGCAATCATTACCTTTTCAAGTGGTCTTGCACTTAATGCAATTCCTAATTTTTTACCATTAAAATCTTTTACATCAATGTATGAATAAAAGTACTTATCACTAATAAGATACCCCTCTTTCATTAAAACATTAAAATCAATAGTTTTACTATCTTGAACTAAATCATTATTAATAAACTTTTGAGAAATTACATAGTTTTGTAATCTTTTATTATCATTAATATTAGAAATAGATACAGATGAGTTCATTAATAATAAAAAAGCATCACCAGTTTTATCAAAAGACTTTGCAACAGAATTAATTCCTTGCATAAACTCTAATGAACCTAAATGAGTATTAGATATAGAATCGAAGATTGCAACAACAGCTCGGATGCTTAAACCAGCTTTTCCAACTTCAAAAGTATTAACAGCAATATTATTAGTACTTACTTTTAATACACTTTTTCTAAATGATTTTAAATCATCACCAAATTTTTCAGGTTTCCATGATCTTAAAAAAGATTTTGTATCTTTAGTATGAATATGTACTTTGATATTCTTAAAAGGCGTAGATTTTTTCATATTAATAGATAAACTTGAAAGTGCTTCTTTTGCAAGATTTCTATTATTTTCTTTTAATGCCTCTTGAATTTTAGCGTCATTTGATATTGATATTGCGTTTGAAATACCAACATCAAATTTTGATTTTATCTTTAAATCAGACAGATTATTCAACTCATTTTTTACCCCTGTGTAAACTTCTAAAGTTAAATCATTTTTATACTTGTTTAGTATTAAATAGCCAATAATTAGCATTAATACCGTTACAATCGTAGCAATAAGTGAAAACTTCTTTGCAATACTTAAATTCCCCATAACAACTCCCATTAAAAAAACTTATGTATTCTACAAAGTTATTTATTAATAATTCTTATTTTAAAGATTATTAAAGTGGGAATTTAATTATTTTTTGAAATTTCGTTATTTTTTTGGGAATAAAAAGATGTTTTATCCCATAGGATATAAAATATCTTTTTGAATTTCTTCTATTTTTTTCATTAATTCATCATCAATTTTAAAATCAAATGCAGCTAAAGACTCATCTAATTGTCCTAATTCTCTAGCACCAATAATAGTAGATGCTACAAAATAAAAATGTTTAGAGTAAGCAACTGCAAGAGTTACAGGAGAGATTCCATACTCTTTAGCTAATACCATATATCTTTTAGTAGCTTCTATAGTTTTATCATTTACAAATCTATGTGCCATGGCTTGGACTCTTGGATTCTTATTTGTAATATAAGAAGTGAATCTACAATTTTCAGGATATAGTCCATTATTATATTTACCAGATAAAACTCCTCCTGCAATTGGAGAGTAAGGTAAAAGTGAGATGTTCTCTTTTTCACAAACATTTGCAAGTTCATCATGAAATCTTGGGTTTAATAAAGAGAAGTTATTTTGAATAGATTCAAATCTAGCTAAATTATTATATTTTGAAACTTCATTTGCTTTTGTAAGTCCATAAGCAGAATCATTTGAAGTACCTAAGTATCTTACTTTTCCTTCTTTGATAAGCTCATCAAAAGCTTTCATGCTCTCTTCAATAGGTACAACAGCATCAGGCCAATGCATTTGATAAAGATCAATATAATCAGTTTTTAATTTTTTTAGACTTCCTTCTACTGCTTTTTTAATATGAAAAGAATCTATAGCAGTAAGACCATGCCTAATAGGTGGAACAAACCATCCAGAAGCAGCTCCTGCAACTTTTGTAGCAAGTATAATAGAATCTCTATCTTTAGTTTGTAACCAATCCCCTACCCAGTCTTCTGTAATACCTGCTGTATTAGCTTTTGGAGGAACTGGATAAAGCTCAGCTGTATCAAAAAAGTTTATTCCTCTATCATAAGCTTTATCCATTATTCTAAATGCTTCTTCTTTAGATGTACTAGAACCAAAAGTCATCGTTCCCATACAAATAGAAGATACTCTTAATCCACTTTTTCCTATATATCTAAAATCCATAATAACACCTTACATAATTTATTTGTTTTATTTAAGTGAAGATTTTAACATATTAAATATATATTATTCCATTATACATATCTCTTTTTTACGCATATGAGAAATAGTTTCTTTAGCTACTAATAAAACAATCACAGATGATAAAACTAAGAAAATATAAGCTAATACATAATAGAAAAAATATTGAGATAATTCATACATTAACAAAGTAGCTAAAGTAATAGCAGCCATTGGAAAAGTAAAAGCCCACCAAGAAATAAAGAATTTAATATTTATATAGTTCTTATACATAACAAAAACTAAAATAGTAAAAAACAATCCCAAACTATAAAGAATATGAGCAAAAAAATCCACATGACCAATTAATTTAATATAAGAGATAAATCCAATAGAAGGTGGTGCAATTAATATAAATAGTGTAGGCATAAACTTTGGTGCAAACTGTTTATGAAAAATGATTCTATTTAAAATTATAGAGAATAATATAATCCAAAAGAAAATACCAATAGAGAAATAAAAATATAAAACATGTTCATTTATAAAACCCTTTCCTGCAATAGGAACAATCAAGTTTCCAACAATTGGAATAAACCAAGCAGGGTTTGAGTGTACAACTTCTAGGGAGTTATTAATCCAAAATCTTATTGTATAAAAAGTAAAAAAGATATGTAGCATTGCCCCACATATAAATAAAACATATGAAAGAGTTTCATAATCATGTCTATGAAACATTGATAATAATAAAGTTGATATTGAAATTGCTGCAAAGAAATTTACTCTTATTGGATGAGTGAACTCACCTTTTACTTCTTTATTATGTTTTATGATTTTTATTATATATGTTACTAATATAAGTAAAAACAACATACTTGAAAAGCCACCTAGAATATAGCCTATAAATGATGGTAAGTATAGTATATGTTCTGCTTTTTGAAAAGCCAAAGCCAAACCGGTTAATCCCATAACAATTGCAAACATCATTACAGGAAAGTTCTGTAATCTATTTGATTCTATTTTTATAATATTTTCGTTTTCATTCATTTATTAAATCCTATTAAGAATAAATTATTATAATTAGCAAAAAAGGTTTTAAATGGCAAAAAAGAAGCAATCATTAGTAGATTTAAGAAAAATGAATCTTTCTTTTGAAGAAAAAAATCAAATAATAAAATTAATAAATCTTAAAACAAAAACATTGACTTTAGATACAGAGATTTATGAAAATGACCAATTTATCGCTAAAAGAGAGATGGTTTATGCTCATTTACCTAAAAAACTAAAAGCACAATTAAACAGTTTTTTTTAATTATCAGTATAATTATAACTTATTATTATTAAAGAAAGTTTCATTTGATATAAGTAAAACTTATATCAAATAAATATTATTGAACAAAGTCAATAAAAAGAGTCATGTATTTATCTACTTGTTCTTTCTTTTGAAGATGAATATTTTCACCTTCATAATTAAGATTTTCGAAAGTATAAATATCACCTTTTGAAGGTATTAAGTTTGTTTGCATTCCAATTTTTGGTCGCATATAAACAGTTGTATTTGGTACGTTTTCTTTATGTAAAGGAACAATACTAAATGAACCATCTCCAACACATAGAGGTTTTTTTACCTTTGCAGATGCATGTGAGAAAGAAGTAACACCAGGTATTACTTCTGATTTTTCATATATTAATTCATTTTGTTCTTTTATTAAATCAAGTAGATAATAAACCGTACTATATACAGCACTATCTCCTAATGTAACAAAAGACAAAGTTTCGTATTCACCAAATGATTCATAAATCTTGTCAACTTGTGCTTGCCAATCTTCCGTTTTGAAATTCATTGGTGTATACATTGGAATTACTGGTTTATCAAAACCAAACTCTTCCATTAATTTACTTACAATTTTAAAAGTCATAGACTTTTTAAAACTATGGTCAGGGCTTTTGGTAGGAATACAAATAGCATCAGAGTTTTTTAATGCTCTTAATGCTTTTACTGTAATTAATTCAAAATCTCCAGGACCAAGTGATACCATATATAATTTCATCTATCACCCTATCTTAGTAAGTAAACTGTTTATGTTTAATTCCCATCATTTTAAATGAGTCTTCAATCTCTTTTAAAATAATAGTTTGAGTCTTTTCAAGTTCAATAAGATTAAATGTATCACCTTTTGATAAAGATGAAGCAATAGTCGAATCAAATGTATCACTTAAATCGTCTCTGATTTCGTGCATATCTTTCATATAGTGATTACCACTAACTAAAAGCATTGGAATAACTTGTACTTTTTTAACTCCAGCTTTTTTCATCTTAAGTTTTAAAGCATCACTAATTTCATTATAAGGCATAGCACCCTCTAATGAACAAGTAAAGTTAGATTCACTAATCATTTCTAAAAATGAAGCAGCATAATTAATAGAATCAATTCCACTAGTATCAAGTCTAGGTGTTCCATGAATTACATACAAGTTTGCAGTATCTTCTTGTGTAACTTTTTCATTTAGATCTTTTAAAAAGTTTGATGTCTCTTTTGTTTTAGTTAAAAGAGCATTAGTACATTTTATATTAGCTAATGAAAAATGTTTGAATCCATCTACAATTTTTTTAAGAACTTCATGTTCATCTGTTGGATATATATTAATTGAAGCTACTACAACGTGTTTAAATCCAAGCATATCAACATCAGAGAGAGTTTGTGGCAAGTTTTTATACTCTTCCTTTTTCTCTTTCTTAAGCATTTTGATTACCATTCTAGATGAAAATGAAACAAAAACTTCACAATCTGGAAATTTATCTTCAACAACATCTTTTAAATCAAGATATTTTTGTTGCTCTATTACTGAACCAAAACAAGCAAGGACAATAGCCCTTTTCTTGTTATAGTGTCTATATCTTTTCATTACGCAGCTGGATTATATAATCTGTTATTTACAAAAGGACTATTTTGTAAAGAAGCTAATGTTTTTGCACCGGCAAGTACAGCTAAATCAACTAATGGCTCAAGTAAAATAACACTCATATAAGCAGCACCAAAAGAGAATACAGAAGTTAAGTTTTCAGCACCAAAACCTTGACCGTATAATGCCCAGAATGCAACCCATGTAACAATACCACCTTGGTAAACTACAGATAATTTTAATGCATCAGTATATTTAATATCTTTGTATGCAATATTTTGAGGAATGATTTTATTCGCTAAGTAAGACATTGCAAATAAAGGCATTAATAAAGTAGTTACATTAGCTCCATATTGTGGTAAATCAAATGGTGCAAAGAATAATCCTTGGATTAATAAACCAAATGCTAAACCAAATGCAGCAGCACCAGCTCCAAGTACTAAGAAAAGAGTTGAACCTAAAATTAAATGAACCTCAGAAACTCCTACAGCTTGGTGTGGGAATACTTCAAAGAACATAAATACTAAGATAGTAGCCATAACTGTTTTTGCAACAGTAGGAACTAATCCAGATTTTTTAATACTGTCAATTGCTAATTTACCAGCAATACCAAATGAAACTGCAGCAGTTCCATAACTTAAAACCATTTTCGCACCGTGTACGATTCCTTCTTCTATATGCATAGAAAATCCTTATGTTTTAGTTTAAAATAATAAAAAAGTTTAATTAATTTGTTTATTAATAATTAATTACAATAATTGTGTGATTGTGTTAAAAAAAGTGTTTATTTGATAATAATTGGGGGATCAAGCGAGCTTATCTTGTTTTCGTAAGCTGTCTTATGGTATAACATATTAATTTCAATTTTAGATAATTTATTTATTGTCGAGAACATCGCAATTGTTGACAATTTAAAATATCGTTTATTATACCCTCGTAGATTCTTCATACCCGTATTTTAACTAAAAAAAATAACAAAGAGGTAAAATGAAGGCTTTATGTGTTAGTGCTATATCTTCAAATGAAGGTAAAACACTCCTAACTACCGCACTTTTGCAAAATTTCAAAAAAAGCGTAAGAGCTTATAAAATAGGTCCAGATTATATTGACCCACAATTCCATAAAGCAATTTCAAAAAGAGATTCTGTAAACCTAGATTCTTTTATTATGAATGAAAATCAAGTTAATTGGATTTTTAATAAATACAATGACCAAGATATTTCAATACTTGAAGGAGTAATGGGATTTTATGATGGAATGGACAAAGGCTCATCAGCTTATGATGTAACAAAAGCTTTAAATGTTCCAACTGTTTTATTACTAGATGGATCTGGTTCTTATATTACAATTTCTGCAGTTCTTAAGGGATTAAAAACTTATAAAGATGATAATACTATTAAAGCAGTTGTTTTAAATAAACTATCTTCATCTATGCATTTTGCTCTTATTAAAAAACAAATAGAGAGTGATTTTGATGATGTTGCAGTTTTAGGTTGGATAAAAAAAGATTTACCAGCACTTAAAGAAACACATTTAGGTTTAGACCTAGTTGATGCAAATGAAGAATTACTTGAAAATATTTCTAATGAAATACTAGAAAATATTGATTTAGAAAAATTAGAAGAAATTTCACACTTCCAATCAAAACAAACTTCAGATTATCCTTTTGATACTTTTTCAAAAGTTAATAAAAAAATATCTATTATAAAAGATAAAAACTTTTCATTTATTTACCATGACAATATAGAGTTCTTAAAAGAATTGTTTGAACAAGTAGAATTTATTGATTCTACTAAAGATGAAGTAATTAGCCAAGACAGTGATATTGTATATATTCCTGGTGGGTATGTAGAAACTACTGAATCATATAATAGAATTAAAAACTCTAATAAATTTAAACAATCTCTAATTTCCCATGCTCAATCAAAACATATATATGCTGAATGTGCAGGATTATTGTATTTAGGTAAAAGCGTAGATGAAAAACAGATGTCAAATATATTAGATGTTGAATTTACACTTACACAAAAAAGAACTAGATTAGGATATTACTACTCTAGTGCTGGCCTTAAGGGCCATGCATTTCATTACACAAAACCCATAGATACAAAAGATGGGATTGATATTTTAAGTAAAAAGCCTTCGGGCAAAGGTGAGTATGGGAGTTGGAAATCTAATAAAATATTTGGAACATACTTACACACAATGTTTAGAAACAACACAAATTATATAAAGGATTATTTTGGAATTTAAAAGAGAAGAGCCACCAATTAATATTGGAGCAGATATTTCAGTAAGATCATTTGAAATGATTGAAGAAGAGTTAAAAGATTATGCTAAAGCAGATGAGTTCTCATATGAACAAAGAGAAGTTATTGCAAGACTTATTCATACAACTACTTGTTTTGAAGAAGTTTTAGACAATATTTACTTTTCAGATAATTCTATTGAGAAAATTCAAGGACTATTAAAAAACAAAGCTAAAATCATTGTTGATGTAAACATGATCAAAGTTGGTCTTAGTGATTTCTATTTAAAACAATACGAAACTGATGTTGTTTGTTATATTAATGAACCATTCACTTATGAAATGGCTGAGAAAAATAAAACTACTAGATCTTATGCTGCTGTTGTAGAAGCTATCAAAAAGCATAAAGACGAACCAATGGTATTAGCTTGTGGAAATGCTCCTACTTTTATTTATGCAGCAATTAATACATTATTAGAAGAAGGTGTAGATTTAAAAAATGTAGCACTTCTTTTATTCCCTGTTGGATTTGTAAATGTTGTTGAGTCAAAAGATTATGGAAGAAGATTTTGTGATCATTTTGATGTTGCAGGAATTATTATGCAAGGAAGATTTGGAAGCTCAACTATGACAGTTGCAACACTTCATGCTATTTTCAAATTAATCAAAGATTATGATGGAAGCGAAAAGTACAATGGAAAATAAATTACAAGACTTAACTACAGAAAAAAACATCAATATGATGGGTTCTGAAGTAGTTGATGGATTTGCTTGTAAACCAAAAAAACTTGTACCTAATAAACCTATTATGCACTTTAAAACACATATCTTTATTTGTAACGATGGAAGATGTGGTGGAGCTCATAAAAATGATGAGGTAGCAGCAGAGTTAAGAGATATTTTAAAAGAAGTAAATCTTGCAAAAGGTGAAACAAGAATCAAAATATCTAGAACAGGTTGTTTTGGAGCTTGTAGATTCAGATCAGTTGCTAATATTTTTGAAAATACAAGAGCTAATGGTTATGAACCAAACAATAACCTATGGCTTAGAAATATTCATAAATATACAAAAGAGCAATGGGTTGAATTATTTCATGCATTAGCTGAAAATAAAAATATAGATGATTTACCATTTAAACAAGTTCCAATAAGTGAACCATCAACATATAAATAATGCCTAAAAAACAAGAAGAAGAAAAAAGAGTTTTAAGAAAAGGTCTAACGACTGGAGTTCATGCTACATTAGCTTTTTCAAAAGCACTAGAAGCATTTCTTATTACAAAAGAGCCAAGTGTTACAATGATAAATAAAATCGATAACGATGATTTAGATGTAACAAAAGGCTGTGAGATAGTAATAAATGTGAGTGATAAAAAAGCTGATTTAATGGTAAGTGAGGTAGAACACAAACCTCAAGAATCAAGTGTGGGCACAAATAAATTGTATATTTATGCAGGTATTGGTGTTGGAGTGGTAACAAAAAAGGGGCTTAAGATATCTCCAGATTTTCCGGCTATTAACCCAGTACCCCTGGAGAATATACAAAATGTTTTTTTAAGACAAGTAGAGGAATATCATAATCTTACTATTCATTGTACTGTTTCAGTTACAAATGGAGAAGAGATTGCAAAACAAACTGCAAACTCAAAAGTAGGAGTACTTGGTGGTATCTCTATATTAGGAACATCTGGAATTGTAAAACCAGTATCTAGTACTGCTTATATTGATTCTGTTAAAACAGAAATTGAGTTTGCAAAACAAAATGGTTTTGAACCTCTTATTTTTACTCTTGGAAACTCTGCTTTTAGAGTATCAAAAGAGCGATATGTAGAAGAGCAAATAGTAGAAGTAGCAAACTTTGTATATGACTCAATAGAAATAGCAAGTGAACTTGAAGTTAAACAAGTGAAGTTTGTATGTGGTATTGGAAAAATGACTAAAGTCTATCAAGGTTTTAAAAATACCCATAATAGATTTGGGGTTATTGACTTTGTCTTATTACAAAAACATATAGAAGAAGAACTGGGATACAAAGTAGACATTGAATCTACAAAAACAGTAAAAGGTATATCTCAAGAGTTAGACAAAATCGGACTTATTGATGATTTATACACGATGATTACAAGAAAAGCAAATGAACAAATAAAAGAATGGTTTCCAAAGTCAAATGTGGAAGCTATTATATTAGAACAAAGGGAGGTTACTGGATGGTAACTATTGCTGGAAATGGAATGGGTGCTTATGATTTCACTAATCTAGAATTAAACTTCTGCGATTATGACAAAATCATTTGTGACCAAAACTTTACTGAAAATGGCAGAACAATTTTAAAACTAAAGTTTAAAGATGCCAAAGAGTATATATTAGAAAACTATGAAAAAGAGAATATCTTATATGTAGTTACAGGTTCACCTCTATTTTTCTCTGCGGGGACTTTAATAGCTAAAAGGCTTCCACGTGATCAAGTAAAGATGATAAATAATACTTCATCTAAGACTTATCTATTAGAGAAAGTATTCGTATCTGAGACTGATGTGAGTGTAGTATCTATACATGGAAGAACTGCTATAGACTTGACTGAGTTTATGAATAAAAAATATACATTTGTAGTATGTGATAAAAACTCTATTTCAAGATTACAAGAAGCTATAGAGTTTTACAAAGTTGGTAATATAAATACTACTATAGGTTATAAGCTTGGATATGAAGATGAGATTATAGAAGAAGTTAACCTATTTGATTTTGATGATAAAAAGTTTGATTTAGAACAACCTTTTGTATTACTACTTCAAAGAAACTTTGAGCATAAGAAAAATGTATGTGATGATTTAGAGTTTGAAACTGAACGTGGAATGATTACAAAGAAATACAAAAGACACTTAAGCTTACAAAACTTAGATTTAGAACCAAATCAGCTTTTATGGGATATAGGTGCAGGAAGTGGTTCTTGTGGTATAGAAGCATATAAAAGATACAAAGTAAAAACTATATTCTTTGAGAAGAACGAAACAAGAGTTGAATTCATCAAAGCAAACTTGACTGCTCATCATGTAAGTGATTGTAAACTTTATGTAGGTGAAGCACAAGAGATATACCCTACTTTAGAGCAAAACCCACAAAGAATCTTTGTAGGTGGTGGTGGAGAGAAAGTAATTGATACTTTGCCATATCTATATGAAAGACTAGATGTAAACGGAATAATGCTAATTAACGCTATTACATTAAAACACCTGAGCCAAATGATAAGTGTTTTAAATGAAGCAAAAATAGAATATGACACTCACTCTATTTCTCTTACTACTTATAAGGGTAAGTTAAATCTAGTAGAGCCTGAACGTCAACTATTCCAATTAAAAATATATAAGAAGAATAAAGAAGAGGAAGTATAAATATGATTTATTTTATAGGTGCAGGTCCTGGGGATCCTGATTTAGTTACAGTAAAAGCACAAAAGATTTTACAAAAAGCAGATGCTGTTTTATATACAGGTTCATTAGTACCAAAAGAAGTACTATCTTGGTGTAAAGAAGATGCTATTGTAGAAGATTCTCAAGGTATGAAATATCCTGAAATTTTTGAGTTCTTAGAAAAACATCAAGACAAACTTGTAGCTAGAGTACATACTGGCGATCCTTCTATTTATTCTACTATTGCAAAACAAATTGAGCATTTAAAAGAGCAAAATATTGAATACTCTGTAATTCCTGGTATTACTGCGGCATTTGGTGCGGCGGCTTCTTTAGGTATCGAATATACAATTCCTGGGGTTTCACAAACTGTAATACTTTCAAGAGTAGAAGGGAAAACTCCAAATCCTGAAAAACTAGAGAATATCTTAGCTTGTAAGAATTCATCATTGGCTTTTTACTTATCAATTTTATTACTTAAGAAACTAAAGAAAACAGCATTAGAGATGGACTACAGTCCTGATACTCCTTGTTGGGTAATTGAGAAAGCTACATGGGCTGAAGAGAAGATCTATAAAGGAACTATCTCAAATATTCACGAACAAGTAGGACATATTAGAGGTGTAGCTCTTATTTTATTTGGAGATTACTTACATCAAAAAGAAACAGAAGAGTCTCATCTTTATGTAAAACCACTTGTAAAAGAAGTAGAAGCTAAAAAAGAGATAAGAAAGAAAAAAAAGGAAGAAGCAAATGGATAAACTAAAAATTGCAGTAGTTACAATCAACCAGCCAAGTTTAACAGCTGCTTGTAACCTAGTACCATATTTACATGATTACCATGTAGATGTATTTGGAAAAAAAGATTTAGAACATAACTTAGAGCATTTAAACCTATATGGAAAAATCGATGAGATTATGCAACCAGCATGGGAAGGTTATGATGCAATTGTTTGTATCTTAGCTATGGGAGCAGTTGTTAGAAAGATTGCACCATTCTTAAAAGACAAAGCAACAGACCCAGCTGTAATCGTAATCAATTTAGCATTAGACAAAATCGTACCATTACTAAGTGGACACTTAGGTGGAGCAAATGAGCTAAGTGACACAATCGCTTCTAGAATTGAAGGTTGTGTAAACTTCGTATCAACAGCAACGGATCAGACTAAAACATTAGCCTTTGAGATGTTTGCTAAAAAAAATGATTTAGAAATTCATAACTTAAAAGAGTTAGCTCTAATCTCAAACTCTCTTTTAAATAAAAAAGATGTTGAGGTTCTAACTTGTGAAGCTATCTACGAAACTATTCCAAATAAAAAGAACTTAACAAGAGTAGAAGAACAAACAAGTGAGTTATGTGTGAATATTACTCCTTTTGATAGCCCTCTTCTTACTTTTAAACCTAAGGTATTTTTAGGAATTGGATGTAATAGAGATACATCTTGCAAAGATATTGAAGCTGGATTTTTATGGTTTTTAAAAGAGCATAAATTAAAAGTTGAGCAAATAGAAAACATAGCATCTTTTGAAGCAAAGGCTGATGAGGTAGGATTATTAGAGTTTGCAAAGAAATATAACTTTGATATTCAATTCTATAATGAAGAACAGATAAATGCGCTTCAAGGTGAATTTAGTCCATCGCAAGCTACTAAGTTCTTCGGACTTAAAGGAGTTAGTGAACCTTCTTCAATTTTATCATCAAAATACAATGAATTAATTATTCCAAAAAATGTATATGAGAAAAAAATTACAATTGCAGCTGCAGTATAAAAAAGAAATATAAAAAAATATAAAGAAAACAGGAAACAAAAATGGCAAAGAAATTATATATCGTATCAACAGGTGCAGGTGGGTTAGACTATATCTCACCAGCAGCACTAAGAGCTCTTAAAGAGTGTGAAGTAGTAGTATCTTATAGTAAATATGCTAGAGAATTGGGAAGTCTTATAGAGGGTAAAGAATTATTTACATCTGGAATGACTCATGAGATTGCAAGATGTGGACAAGCTATTGATTATGCGGAGCAAGGAAAAACAACTTGTATTCTTTCTAATGGAGATGTAAACGTATATGGTATGGCTACACTTGTAACTGAACTTATGGAAGAGAGAGATTTATGGGATGAAATCGAAGTTATTTCACTTCCTGGTGTTACTTCATTCTTAGCAGCAGCTTCAAAAGCCGGAGCTCCTGTATCTCAAGATTTCTCTATTATCTCATTATCTGATAGACTTACAGATATTAACCTAATTGACAAAAGAGTAAAAGCAGCACTTAATTGTGACTTTGTAACTGGAATTTATAATCCAAAATCAAAGAAGAGAATCTTACCTTACCAAAACTTTATGGCAGCACTTAAAGATGGATACCAAGATAGAATCGCAATTATTGCTTCAAATGTAGGAAGAGAAGGAAAAGAAAAGATTACAATCACAACTGCTCAAGATTTAATCGATCAAGATATAGAACACCCAGAAGTTACTATGTCAACACTAATCATCATTTGTAACTCAAATGCAAGATTAACTAAAAACAATCTAGTATTAACTCCTAGAGGGTATTTAAATAAATATGAATTATCTGGTGAGTTAAAAGCTAAATAGTTCTTTGAAAGATTAAAAGTCACTTGGCTTTTAATCTTCAATTTTATAAATCATTTTAAGGACAATTACTTGTTTACTAAATTCAAAGACTTTTTATTTACACATATAGATATAACTCAAGAAGAATGGAATCTAATAGAATCTAAACTTACTATTTCTACTTATAAAAAAAATGAACATATTTTAAATCATGAAGAAGTTTGTGACAAAATACGATTTATCAATAGTGGTATTACTCGTATGTATTATTTTGATGAAAATGCAAAAGAGTTTACTTGTCAAATTTCTACTAACTTGGAAGATTATATTATTGATAACTTTGCTATAGATTACCACAGTTTTACAACTCAAACAAAAAGTATGTCAAATATCGAAGTATTAGAAAATGCAGAGATAGTTGAAATATCTTTTGATGATGTAAAATATTTAGCTTCTAAAACTACTGCCTTCGAGCAACTACATACAAAAGTAACTCAACTAATACATGAATCAATGAGAAATGATTTGATAAATGTAAATACACTATCAAATGATGAAAGGTATGAGAACTTTATAGAGAAGTATCATTTAGTTCACAAGAATATTCCTCAATACATAATCGCTTCATTTTTAGGCATAACTCCAGTAGCTCTAAGTAGACTAAAAAAAAGAAAATAGATACAAAAAATTAACCAAGTATAATGAAATCATTTTTCATTTATTTTATACTTAATTCATAAAATAAACAAGAATGGATTTAAAATGAATAAACAAAGAAGAGATTTCATAAAAGTAGTTGGACTTACTACAGGTATTATATTAGCCCCTAGTTTAGCAAATGCATCAAAAGAAAATTATTTCCAAGATAACTACTGTGATAGCAATATCTTAAATAAATCATGGGAAGGTCATAATAAAGATGAACAAGATATACGAGTAAAAGTACTATCTTATTCGATACTAGCAGCTAATCCTCATAATACTCAAGCATGGCTTATAGATTTAAAAGAAGATCAGAGCATAGATTTATACGTAGATAAAACAAGAGTACTACCTCAAACTGATCCTTTTTATAGACAAATACATATAGGTCAAGGTACATTTCTTGAAAATCTTAGTATTAGTGCTTCTTATTTTGGATACAAAGCTCAAATTAACTACTTTCCAAATGGAGAATATTCAAATGAAACTTTAGAAGAAAAAGCAATTACTAATATCAAATTAATCAAAGATGAGTCTATTAAAAAAGATGAGTTATTTGACTTTATACTTTTAAGACATACAAATAAAAGAAAATATCAAAATTTGAAAATAGATGAAAAAAGAATAGCTATTTTAAAAAATGAACTTTCAAAAGTTTTAGATAATGATTCTTCTATAAAGATAACAAGTGACAAAAAGAAGATACAAAAGTTAAGCAAAATTGCAATAGAAGCAATGAGAATTGAAAACCTAGATAAACAAAGAGATTTAGAAACAATCAAAATGTTTAGATTTAATGATAGTGAAGTTAATCAGTATAGAGATGGATTTGGTTTTGCTCAAAATGGAAAATCCGGAATTACAAAGTTCTTATTAGAAAACTTCTTTGTATCACGAGAAGATGCAAAAAAAAATCCTCATACCTTTGCAAATGAAGGATTAAAAATAACAAAAGATCAAGCCTTATCAACAAATACCTATGCATGGTTAAGTACAAAAGGTAATTCTAGATTAGAACAAGTAAAAATAGGAAGAGTCTATTCTAGATTAAATCTAATAACAACATCTTTAGGAATTGCTATTCATCCAATGAGCCAAGTACTTCAAGAGTATAAAGATATGAATAAACTACAAGCAGAATTTTTAAAAGAAACTAACACAAAAGAAAATCATACGGTACAAATGTTTTTTAGAATTGGAAATGCTGAGAAAACTGAGCATACGGCAAGGAGAGATATAAAAGATTTTTATAAAGTAGTATAGTTTAAATATAAAATTTGTACAATAAGCCATGATTAACAATGAAAAACAAAACACACTTATAATTCCTCAAGGCTTAGATAATCAAGCAGGAGTTAAACAGATATTTAAATATCAAAATAACTCTACTATTTTATATAAATGCCTAGATTATAATCTTATAAACTTGGAGTTTTATACTCATACCCATTGTATTGTGTATAACTGCAATGGGGTTGAGACTATTACATCTTATGATTTTACTAGTGTGGACATAGGGAAAGCAGAACTTCTTTTTTTACCTAAAGATATGCATTTAATCTCTGATTTTATAAGTAATAATAAATCTTTAGAAGCTTATATGTTTTTTATAAATGATGATATTGTTGATAAATTTATCGCTGATAAAAAGATACAAAAATCAAAAGAAGAGAAAAAAGTGAGTTTTTATAAGATGAATGTAAATGACTCAGTTCTTAAATTTATAGAGTCTTTGACTTTAGTAAGTCAAAATCAATATGATTCAAAACAATTCTTAGAGATAAAACTATTAGAATTATTATATATAATTGATGCTATTGATGATAGATTAGTTCAATCATTGATGATAGAAAACAAAGACAAAGAAAAAAGAAATATTAAGTCTTTGATGAAAAAATATTATCTTTCAAACTTTACTATGAATGAATATGCCCTACTTTCAGGTAGAAGTCTGTCTACATTTCATAGGGATTTTAAAAAACACAATAACACTACCCCAAAACAATACTTACTAGATTTAAAACTAGAATACTCTAAAAATCAATTAGAAAGTGTAAATAAAACAGTAAGTGAAATATCTTCTGAAATAGGCTATGAAAACGTATCTCACTTTATAAAAGCTTTCAAAAGTAAATACAATATCACTCCAAAACAAATCTCAAAAAAGCAACTTTGACACAAAAACCGTATTTTTTATATTTTTTGAGTAGTTATAAAAATCTAATTCAAATATAAT
Organism: Poseidonibacter lekithochrous; assembly: GCF_013283835.1. Classification (GTDB taxonomy): domain Bacteria; phylum Campylobacterota; class Campylobacteria; order Campylobacterales; family Arcobacteraceae; genus Poseidonibacter; species Poseidonibacter lekithochrous. The sequence goes on from NZ_CP054052.1 coordinate 2,030,796, forward strand.
TTTCCTGAACTTAACAACAGGAGAATTAAATGGAAACAAAAGTGATTTTAACATTAACAGTTAAAGCAGACACAAAAAAAGAGTTTATGGAATTTTTAGATAAAAATGTACCAAATGTACGATCTTTTGAAGGATGCTCTCAAGTAAATTTATATTTTGATGAAAAAACAAATGAAATGGTAATTAGTGAAAACTGGCAATCAAAAACTCACCATGGCAAATATATTGAATTTATTTCAAAAAATGGTGTGATGCAAAGCCTAATCTCTTTTTTACAAAAAGAACCAAGTATTAAATACTATGAAGCACTTAAAATATAAGTATTAGATGTTTTTAAAATTATTTAATTATAATCTTATAAATTAAATATATAAAAGACAAACATGAATAATACAGACATAAAACAAATTATTGAAGATACATTTGATGATGTATCTTCTTTATATGATATAAACGAATATTTTTTAATAACTGCTAAAAAAATGGTTAACAACCTTGAGTACAAAGGATATCTTAATATATTAGATCTTTCTTGTGGTACGGGGAATGTAGCCCTTCTTTTAGCATCTAAGTTTAAGAACTCCAAAGTTATTGGTGTTGATATCTCATCATCAATGATAGAAGTAGCAAGTCAAAAAGCAAAAGATCTAAGACTTTCAAATGTACAATTCATTAAAGCTGACGTAGAAAATCTTGATTATGAAGATAAAACCTTTGATATTATTACTTGTGGTTTTGGACTATTTTTTTACTCTAATATGAATGAATCTCTAAAATCTTTTATGAAATTACTTAAAAATGATGGAGTATTTACATTCTCTTCTTTTACAAAAGAAGCCTTCAATCCTTATTCTGATATTTTCCTAGACTCTTTACATAAAGACTATGGTTTAAACTATCCTAAAGGTATTAATTTATTTTTAGAAACAGAAGATGAAATAAATGATTTAGTAAAAGCAGCAGGCAAATATCGACATAAAATTGAAAAATTAGAAATATCAAAATTGATTACAGTTGAGCAATGGTGGGATACATTAAACTCAGCAGGATACAAAGGAATGTTAAATCAACTCTCAAAAGATGATTTAGAAAAGTTTAAAACTGAACATTTCAAAGATGTATCAAAGTTTTGTAAAGATGGAAAAATCAACTTACAAACAGACACTTTTGTAACAAAGGTTTTTATCTAATTTATAAAAAATCTTCATTTAGTTATAATCCATTCTTAAAAATATACCATCAAGGAAATAAATGAAAATAGCTATTTTATCTGATATTAAATCTAATGTTTATGCTTTAGAAGCAGTAATTGCGGATGCAAAAAGTAGATCAGTAGATGCTATGTTAAATCTTGGGGATTCATTTTATGGACCAATTGAACCAAGAGCTACATACAATTTAATAAAAGAAAATCAATTTATTACAATTAGTGGAAATGAAGACAGACAAGTATTAGAAGCAACACCAGCACAACTAGAAGAGAATGAAACATTAAGATATACATATAATCAATTAGCTGATGATGTATTATATTGGATTCAAGACTTATCATTTGAAAAATTAATAGGACCTGATTATTATATGATTCATGGAACATATATGGATGATTCTTTATATATGTTAGAAGATGTAAGCTCTGGAAAACCAGTACTTAAAAATGATAAACAAATTTTAGAAATTATTGATGATATTAAATCTACATTTGTTATGTGTGGAAACTCTGGGCTTCCTAGATGTACAACACTATCATCAGGACAGGTTATAATTAACCCAGGAGCTGTTGGATTACAAGCTTTTAAATCAAATGTACCAAATGATCATATTATTGAAAACAACACTCCTGATGCATCTTATGTGATTTTAAACGTAGAAGACAATCAATATAGTGTAGAACCAATTAGAGTAGCTTATGATTACGAAAAAGCTGCATTAAAAGCAGAAGAGAATAATAGAGCAGATTGGGCACATAGTTTAAGAACTGGAAAAGTTCTAAACTAGGCCTTATAAAATTTTATAGTATTTTTACCAGCAGCTTTGGCAGAGTACATTGCCATATCTGCTGATTTTAAAATCTTGTTATATTTATCCCCATCTTTTGGGAACAGTGCAATTCCAGCACTTCCTGAAAGTTTTAACTTTACATCACCATATAAAGTATATTCAGTAAATACATCTTCGAATAGTTCTTCAACTTTTCTTTTAATTTCATCTTTATCACTAATATTCCTGAAAAGAATAACAAACTCATCTCCTGCTAACCTAGCTGGAACAGCATCATGTAAGCATTCTATATCATAAATAGAAGTAGTTTTTGACTCATTTGAAAAAGAAAAATGTTTCATTAGTCTTTGTGCAAACATAGATAGTAATTCATCCCCTGCTCTATGTCCATGGGTATCATTAACTTCTTTAAATCCATCAAAATCAATAAATACTAAAGCACCTTTTTGATTGTTTTTTTTCATCTTATCAAAAGATTTATTTATTAATTCATAAAAATAGTTTCTATTTGGTAATCCTGTATTCATATCAGTATAAGCAAGACGTGTAATAGATTTATTATTGTCATCAATTTTATCCATCATTTTAATAAAGCCATTTTTTAATTCTCTAATTTCTAAAGGCATTATTTTTGAAGTATTAAACTCAATTTTAGTTTCATTTCTACCTTTTCCAATAGCTCTAATTACAGAAGATAATCTCTCTAATGGATTAATAAGTAAAAAAGAAATTGGAATAGTAATTAATAATGCTAGACCTAAACCAAGAAGTAATACATACATTGCCATTTCATCAATACTTTTTGCTTTATTTTTTAACTCAGATACTGGTTGAGGAACCATTACTCCCCAGTTTGAACCAGATACAGAAGTATATCCCGCAATCATATCGTCTTTTAAAGCAGGAGAATAAAATATCTCAATACCAGTTTGACCTGACATCATTTTTTGAACAGCACTAACTTTTGATATATTTTTTCGGCTTTTAATCCATGAATCTAAAGGATGAGCAAGAACATTACCTTCTTGATCAACAACAGCAGCATGTCCTTTCTTACCAAAGGCAACCTTTTTTCCCATTTGAACAATATAATCAGTTGATAAATAAGCAATTATAAAATTATCACCTTTTTCTTTTAATCCTAAAAGAATTGGTCCAGTATTCATACTCTTATCTTCTGTCACCGTTGATAAAACAATTTGATCTTTTTTTATAGATGCAATTGCAAGTTCTAATATATGTGGTGAAACTTTTGTTTGACAAATAGTCTCTCTTATAGAAAGACAGTTTAGTACATCACCTTTTTTTGATACTTCTAGAACAGATTGATAACCATAACTTTTAAATATAGTTTTGATAGATTCACTTTCTTTATCAATATCATCATTTAATATAACTAGAACTCCAGTCACATCTTTGTAGTATCTCTCAAATGCACCCGCAAGATTTTTGGCAATAAGTAAGTGTCTTTCTTTTACATCGTTATATTCTGATTCTAATGCTTTTGAGTATGGCCACATCCAAAATAGTATTAAAGGGATCAATGCTACTAATGAAAAAGTGACTATAAATAGATAACGTAAACGCATATTTGGTTTTCTTTCAAATAAATTTTATATAAGTAACTTCTATCTTACCATAAACTTATATTGCTAGAAATTAATTGATATTCTTCCTTATAATAGATTTTTTACCAAAATTTCTATACAATACGAAAAATATTTATCAAGGTAAGTTATGTCAAGAAAAAACACTTCAAGTGTAGATACTACAAAAGGTGACAAGATTGCTAGAAAAAGCAATGAAAACAAAAACGAAATTCCAGTTTCTTTTAACCAAAAAGAGGTTTCAGAACAAGTAATTAATGCTAGAAAAGGTTCAAACGTAGATTTAAATAAAGCCAAAGCTAAGAAAAAAGCTAAAATGGCAAAAGCATCTAAAAAGAAAAATAAACCTAAAAAGAAATAATTCTTTTTAAATAAGAAAGAGTACAACTCTTTTCTTATTTACACTATTACACACTTCTAAAAATTCTCTCACTTATTAACTAAGGACTAAAATGAACTGGTTAGCTCATGTATTTTTATCTGAACAAAACATAGATTTTCAAGTAGGAAATTTTATATCAGACCCACTTAAAGGTAAAGCATGGGAAAATGCAAGTGAAGATATAAAAAAAGGTATGGAAGTTCACAAAATCATAGATTCTTACACCGATTCACATGCTGTATTTAAACAAAGCAAAAAAAGACTAAAAGATAAGGGTTTATTAAAAGCTGTTATTGTTGATTTTACTTATGATTATTTATTAGCTAAAAACTGGGATAAATTTTGCAATATTGAACTAAATGAGTTTATGAATGATTTTTATAAAAATGCAGAAAAAAGAAAAATAGATTACCCAAGTAGACCAAAAGAAATAGTATCAAATATGGTTTCAAGGGATTTACTAAACTATCAAGACCTAAATCATCTTAAACAAGCTTTTGTAAGACTAGACAGAAGATTATCTGAGCGTTTATCAAAAAGAGATAGTGCAATTTCTTATTATGAAATAGCACAAGATAAAATGCCTCAATTAGAAGAAGACTTCTTAGAATTTTTTCCTGATTTAATACAAAAAGTAAAAGAGAATACAGATATAAACAAACTTTTCCACTGGAAGATATAAATGTCTAATAAAATCTTCAAAAAAGAAAAACTTCCTTTTATTGAAATAAGATATATACACGATGTAAGAAGTTGTGAGAAAAAACACTCCCATAAAGAACTAGTATTTACTGCAATTAAACAAGGAAGTATTGATATTATTTTTGAGAATAAAACAGATTCATTAAAGCCAAATGAATTATCAATAATAAATCCTCAAGAAATACATTGTGCACAGCTTCATGATAATTTATGTAAACATTGTTATGTTATGTATTTAGATAATACATTGATGAGTGATTTGCAAAACTCTTTATTTGAAGATAATATCGAATATTTACTATTTAATACTTCTTTAGTTAAAGACAAAAGAGTCCATAAGACTTTTGTTTCTTTATGTGAAAGCTTTTTCTCAAATGACACAGACTCAATTGAAAAAGAAGAAAATTTAATAGAATTCATATTATCACTACTTAAACAATATACTTCAAAAACTTTATTCAAAAAAACTGATAATAAAAACTCCATTCAAGCAAAAAAAATAGAAAAATACTTATTAGAAAATATTGAAGATGATATATTATTAGAAGATATTTCCCAATATATGGACTTATCAATTGTTCATATTTTAAGAATATTCAAAAAAGAGTTTGGTTTACCTATTCATTCATATCTAATAAATAAAAAAGTACATATTGCAAAGGACTTATTAGCTAAAAATATTGCTATAAGTGAAGTAGCTCAAAGAAGCGGATTCTTCGATCAAAGCCACTTAAATAGATCTTTTAAAAGAGTCTTTCAACTAACACCAAAAGAGTATCAAAAAAACATCTTTTCTTAAAATGTTAATTTTGTACAAGCTTTAAATTTTTATATTTTATAAACTTCTTTTATCAAACAAAGGAGTATGTATGAATATACAAAAACAACATAATGAAAAAATCATAGAACAATTCTCAAAACAAGCTGTACCCTTTACAACAATAGAAGGTCACTACGATAGTGTAGATACTATTATCTCTATGTGTGAGCTAAAATCATATCATAAAGTTCTAGATATCGCTTGTGGTACAGGTATCGTTACTTGTGAGTTTGCAAAGCATGCAAAAGAAGTAATAGGATTAGATATCACAGAAGGGATGTTAAATCAAGCTAGAAAACTACAAAAAGAAAAAGAACTAAACAATATAAATTTTAGAAACTCAAATGTTGAAGTTTTACCTTTTGAGGATAATAGTTTTGATATAGTATTTACTCGATATAGTTTTCATCATTTCTTAGATACACAAAAAGTATTTGATGAGATGTTAAGGGTTTGTAAAAAAGATGGGAAGATTATTATTGTAGATGTCTCACTTAAACAAAGTGTTTCATTAGCTTATAACCAAATGGAAAAACTAAGAGATCCATCTCATACTAAAGCTTTAACATTTGAAGAGTTTAACAATCTTTTTGATAATAGTGAGTTAAAAAATCATAAAGAAAGTTCATATAAAGTCAATCTAGAATTAGAAAAACAATTAGAAGCATCTTTCCCAAATAAAGGTGATGAAGATAAAATAAGAAAAATATTTCAAGAAGATATTAAAACAAATGCTTTAGGAGTAGAATCTTATAAAAAAGATGGAAAAATATACTTTTCATACCCTATTAGTATATTTTTAGCCCAAAAGAAATAGAAGAGTTTAAGCTCTTTTATTTCTCTTTATAAGTAAATATACAAAGAATGGCGCCCCAATAAAGGCAGTAACTACACCAATTGGAATACTTGAAGCTGTATTTAAATTCCTAGCTATTAAATCAGAAACAACTAAAAATATTCCCCCATAGAAAAATACTGGAAAGATTAGCTTATCTGCACTTTGTTTGTAAATAAGTTTTATAATATGAGGAACTACAAGCCCAACAAAACCAATAGGTCCCACAAAACTAATACTAATACCAACAACAAGTGAGATAACAACTAAAAGTAAAAGATTTAATTTATGTACATTTAGACCTTTTAAAAATGCTGTATCATTTGAGATTAGAAGAAGTTTTATTTTTGCTCTATTTTTATAAATAGTAAAATACATAATCATTGCAGTAACAAATACTGTAATTGAGCTAGTAAATCCAACAGTATCTAAACTACCAAGGGTAAATCTAACAATAGAGTAGTTTTGCTCCAAATTACTCATATAAAACACTAGAAGTAGCACAGAAGAGTAAAAGTACGATAATGCAATACCTATTAGAAGTATTGAGTTAGTTGAGACTGCAATAGAATCTTTATTTATTCTACGTGATATAAAATACAAAATAGTAATAGTAAATAATGAACCTAAAGCAGATGAAAAAGACAATAACATAGTAGGAAAAAATACTATTGAAATAGCTGTAAACATAGTAGTTCCACTAGCAATTCCCAAAGTATAGGGAGTTATCAAAGCATTTTTAAAAATGATTTGAAATATTAAACCACTTAAAGCTAAAATCCCACCAACAAAAAAGGCCAATAAAACTCTAGAGATTCTCAAATCCCAGAATACTTTATAAGTAATACTTGAAGAATCAAATATTTCATTTAAGTTAAGTGCTATTTCTCCTAGAAATGGCGCGATTAGTAGAATAAATATACTTACAATAAATAGTGCTTTTTTCATAGATTTACCACCAAGTGTTCATCTATTTTGGAAATAGTATTATTGTAAAACCTTTTTAGATTTTCATTTGAAAAGAACTCATCATGTTCTCCATAAAATTCTATCTCTCCATCTTTTAAATACAATACTTTATATTTTAAAGCATAGGCTAAATCAAGATTATGAGTAATTACTATTTTTTGTTGAAGCATAGGTGATTGTAAAATATCATAGACTTCTTTTAGTCTGCTAATATCTAAATTTGCAGTAAGTTCATCAAAAATAGTGATTTTTGCATCATGCATAATACTTGAAGCTAAAAGTAACAGTTGTTTTTCCCCTGAAGAAAAAGCTTTACAATATCTATTTTCTAGTTTCTCTAGTTTTAAAAGTTTGATTAATTTTGTAATCTTTTCATTGTCAACTGATGTAATAGAAGCTAGTTCCATAAACTCTCGTAAAGTAAGATATTCATCGAATATTTCTAGTTTTGGAGGTATGTAGTTTATTAAAGTAGCTCTTTTATTATCAGCAATTGAGTCAAGTTTTTCACCAAAAAGTTTAACATCTTGGTTTTCTATTAAGTTTGATAAAACCTTAGCTAGTGTGGACTTTCCAGCACCATTTTCACCTAGGATTATTAAGTTGTCATTATCATTTAGTTGGAAAGTAATATTATTTAGAATATCACTTTTGTAGTTGTTTATCTCTAACATTATTTAGTATCTTTTTAAAATCTCTTATAAAATATATAACCCTATGACTAGGAATTCCTGAATATGTTTTGTCAATAATATAAATATCTTTATTTATACTTGCATTTACTGGAAGTGTTTGCCAAAGTGTTTTTAGTCTTTCTTGTTCTTCTATCTTACCATCTAAAAATGGCGATAAAAGCACTATTATATCAGGATTCATATTTATTATCTTCTCAGAGTTTACAACTGGTTGATTTGTACTTTCAGAGTAGTAGGCATTTTTGTTATTTGAAGCTTTTAAAACATCTTCAAAATATAGATTATTACCTGCAATATAGATTTGATTATTTAGATTTTTTCGTGGACCTATTACTGTTAAGATTTTTTTATTCTTTACAATATTCGATAGTGAAGCTAAAGATTCATCAATTGTTTTTACAAGCTCGTTTGCTTTTTCATCTCTTTTAAAATATTTTCCAAGAGTAGTAATAGTTTTTTTAATAGATGAAATTGTATCTGTTTTAAAAATTAATGTATTAATTCCTAAAGCTTTTAAATTACGAAGAAGTTTTTCATCATAATTTTGAGTAATTACAACAGTAGGTTTATAAGCTATAATTTTCTCTAGTGAGATAGTAGCGTAACCACCTACTTTAGGAATAGATTTTGATTCTTCAGGATAATCACTATATTGAGTATTAGCCACAATATTCTTGCCCTCACCTAAAGCAAATACTATTTCATTTATTGAAGGAGAGAGAGTTATTATTCTCTGCTCTCCAAATAAATTTATACATGATATTAAAAGTATAAATATTAGTTTATTCATATTAGAATGTTGCCTTTAATCCTACGTATCCACTTCTTTCAGGTGTTGCATACCCATCAATGTTTTGGTAGTATTTATCAAATAAGTTATCAATTTTTAAATATGTAGAAAACGTTTTATTAATTTCATAATTAACTACTGAATTCCAAACAGTATAGTTTCCAGTTTCTGCACCTGTCTTATTAGCACCATCATATCTAGTTCCAACATAAGATCCATTTACATTAAAATGAAATTTGTCAAATCCATAATAATCAACAGCAAAACCTAATTCTCTTTTTGCTCTTCTTGATAAATCTTGGTCTTTATTATCTTTAGCACTTAAATGTAGATAGTTTAAAGATAGTAATGTATTTTCTGTAATATCTTTATTATAAGAAAGTTCATAACCTTTAAGTTTTGTTTCCCCATCTAGGTTTTCATACTGAGTATTTGGCCATGAACCAGATACGTATTGAATCATATCAGTAATTCTACTTTCAAAATATGTTACTTTAAAATTTTTATATTCAACATTTAAATCTAAAGATTTTGTAGTTTCAGGTTTTAATGTAGGAGTATAATTTAAATTACTAAGAGTTGGCGCATTATATGCTGTTCCGTAGTTAGCACTTACATTTAAATCATCTGATACTAAATATTTAGCACCAATTTTACCAGTAATTTTTTCTTTAAACTTACTATTATCATCAAATCTTAATGTTTGAGCAAAAATTAAATTACCAAATCTATTTGAATTTGATAGGAAAACAGCTTTAGTATTAAATTTAAGTTCACTAGAAGAGTATTCAAAATTTTGTTTATTTAAACCTACTAATAATTTTCCATTATCTGTATAATCAATATCACTTTGTAAAGCAAATTCATTTACTGAACTAATAGCATTAAAAGTACCTTGAGTTCTATCAAATCTTGATTGTTGAGCATTAAGTTTAATTTGATAAATATCTGATTTATGAGTATAACTTGCAGATTTTAAATATTGCTTGAAAAAACCTTTTTTAGTTGTATCATCAGATGAACTATTATCATATTTATATTCAGAATCAATCTTTTTATATAAAAGCTCAATTAAATCATTATCACTAAGATTTAAACCTGCTTGAATATTATATGTATTATTTGAATATCCATCTTTATCATAACCTAATTCATCACCTCTTTTTCCATAGTCAGCTGAACCTTTTTTTGCTTCAAAGGCACTATATCCTTCAGTGTCAACTCTATATGCACCAACTTTGATATAACCTTTTTCTGTTCTATTTGACACATTTGCTGATATTTTCTTTGTATGAAAACTACCATATTCTACAGCCACATTACCATGAAGACCTTTCTTTGCCTTTGATGTAATAATATTTACAACACCACCACTAGCATCTGCACCCCAAATTCCAGATTGAGCTCCTTTTACTACTTCAATAGATTCGATATCATCTATTAAAAGTTGAGCAATATTTGCACCACTTAAACCTGCTGTTTCGTTATATCTAATACCATCAATTAAAACTAATATTCGCTTTCCACTTACACCTCTAATTGTAAGATTATCTAATTGTCCTAATCCACCATTACTTGTAAGATTAACACCTGGAATTGTATTAAGAGCTTGACTAACACTATTAAAGTTTTTTTCTTGAATGTCTTCTTTTGTAATTACATCAATATTTGAAGTTACATCTTTAATTGATTGTTCTGATTTAGTTGCACTATATACAGTAATTTCTGATAAGTTTTCGTTTGAGTATAAGTTTGTTGCTAGTAGTAAGCCTGCAACTAGGCTTGAAGTTTGTATTTTATTCATTTATGTTTCCTGAGTTTACCTTATTGGGGTAATCTTTATTAATTGGTTTTAATTCTTTTAAAAGTAGACATTTAAAAATTGATGGAAAACTAATAGTTAATAGATTAAGAATCAAGCTGTAAATAGAGTTTAGTTTTGTATTAGTAGTAGCTAGTAAAATACCCAATTGAGTAAAATATTTTTTTGATTTATTCATACTATATCATTCCTTCGTTTTAATTTTTACTTTAAAAGTTCGGAATTATATATTAAATACAATTAAATTAATGCATTAGATAGAAATATTTGTAAGAGGTCCAACATTGCCTGTGTAAAATTGATACGCAAGAAAAATCATATATACACCAAATCCAAGTACTAAAACAGCAGCAGATTTAATAAATAAATCTCTTAAGTCAGATTGTTTAAACATACCAACAAAGAAACCTAAAGAGAACATAGCAGGTAAAGTACTAAGTCCAAAAATAAGCATAACCATAGCACCATAAAAAGCACTAGCAGTACTAGCAGCAATTATTGCAAAAGCATATACGAAACCACATGGTAAAAGTCCATTTAAAGCTCCAAGAAAATAAAAACTTCCTAATGAATCTGAACCTAAAAGCTTTTTGAATGTTTTTTGATAAAGAGTAGATTTAGAACATGAGTGTTCTAACATAGATAAAAATTTAATTTTTCCTAATAGTGAAAAACCAACTAATATCATCATAACACCAGTTAATAAAAGTAATAATGAATTTGTTAAAGAATTGAATGTAACAACACTTCCAAAGAACCCAATTATAGCTCCAATAATTACATAAGTTGTAATTCTTCCCATTGAATAGAAAAGATGTGAAAAAGCTTGAGCTTTTTTTGACCAATTACTTCTAATTTTTGTGCTTGAGTATGCCATTACAATACCCCCACACATACCGACACAGTGGCCAAAGGACCCAAGAACTGCGATTGTTATAATAGTTACGATACTAAGTGTTTCCATAAATTCTAACTCCAAGGGGTGTATTATATTCTGTTATTAATAAAGATTACTTTTAATTAGGATAGTAGACAAAAAAAAAGCTTCGCTATTTGCGAAGCTTATGTTAATTATTTATATTAATTTCGAAATTCAATAGGATACTAATTAAAATTATTAGTAGTAGGAGGATTTAATATAAATACCCTATATGAAGAAATTATATCAGGCGAAATGTTAATTAATTGTTAAATCAAGATAAAAATTGTCCTATTTAGATAAATTCCATAAAAGTTGTAGAAAAGTAACACTTTTGTACATATATAAAATCTAGTCTTTATATATATCCCATTATAATACAAAAAATTAAAAGATTTTAGGATTAAAGACAATGCATTTAATAATGTTTGACATGGATGGAACTTTAGTAGATAGTTCAAAAGCAATAACAAATACAATCAATTATGTAAGAGAAAATTTAGGCTTCAAAAGACTTGAAAAAAGTTATATTTTAGAAAAAGTAAATGACCCTAGTATTAATTCAGCAGAATTCTTCTATGGAACACAAGAATTTACAGATGAACAAACACATTTATTTGAAGAGTACTATAATAAGAATTGTTTATATGACTTAGAAGTTTATGATGGAATTACAAAATTAATAGAAGATTTAAAAGATGATTTTACTTTAGCAGTAGCTACAAATGCAAATTCTGATTTTGCTAGAAAAATGTTAGATCACGTAGGAATTGAAAAACACTTCTCTACAATCTTAGGTTACGATAGCGTAGTAAATCCAAAACCACATCCAGAAATGGTACAAAAAATTCTGAATAAACATGATATCCAAAAAGAAAACGCTCAATTAATTGGTGATTCTCACAAAGATATTATGGCAGCATCAAGTGCGGGTGTTGATTCAGTATTAGTAAACTGGGGATTTTCAGATCATGAAGAAAATGCTATTGAAACTATTGAAGAGTTAGAAAGGAAAATATTTGAGAAGTTTAAATAAACTTCTCTAATATTAATTAGTGTTTACTTTTTTTTGATTTGTGCAGAATTTCTGTAAGTCTTAATAACTTCAACTTTTTCACCATCTACAAATTCACTATCATCGATATCACTATCTATTTCCCAATAAGTTCCTTTGAAAAAAACCTTTGAGTTTTTTATTTGCCCTATTCCACCCTCATGTAAAAAATTATCAGTAATTTCTTCTTCAGATGACAAAAACTTTTCTAAAGCTTTTTTTCTTAATAAAACAATAAAAATCAGCGATATTATAGATGCTACTGCTAATTGCCATACTCCATCACTAAAAGGAAATACCATACTAATTAAAGCAGTGATTACAAAACCTAATCCAAACCAGATTAAAATAAAAGATGATATTACAGCTTCAAGACCTATTAAAACTACTCCAATACCTAAAAGTATATATGGATTAATTATCTCAAGTAGCATTGTTGTTTGCACTTCCATTACTAACTCCTTTAAAGAACGCATCACCTAAAACACTTGTACTTCCAATCATTTGAGTTACATCATAAGGTAATATCATCTTATCATTAGAAGGACTTTCAGCCAAGGCTTTAAATGCAGCAACTCTATCTTTTGCAAGTAAGAATTCAGCAGCCATTTTATTTTGTTCCATTGATTCATTAATAAAAACCATTGCTTGTTTTTGACCCGCTGCAATTTGTTCTTGTTCGTATCTTTTAGCATCTGCCATTCTCTCAATTGCTTCTGCTTTTAGAACTTCTTCTTGTTTAAAAGCTTCTGCACTTCTAATAACAGCTTCTTTATCAGCTCTTGCTTTTGTTTCAATAGCTCTTTTTTCTCTCTCAGCTTCCATTTGCATATTCATAGCACGCTCAATTTCAGCAGGAACAGAAATATCAGAGATTTCAACACGAGTTACTTTAATACCCCAGTTAGCTGCGGCACTTCCTAGTTCGCTTTGAAGTTTTGCATTTAGACTTTCTCTATTTGATAAAGTATCATCTAAATCCATTCCTCCAATTTCAGATCTAAGTGTTGTCATAGCTAGATTTGCAATTGCATTTTTGAAATCAACAACATTATATGTAGCCTCTTTAGCATCTTCTACTTTACAAAATACAATACCATCAATAGAGATATTTACATTGTCTTTAGTAATAACTGATTGTTTTTCAATATCTACTAATTGTTCTCTTGAAGTAAGTCTAGTTCTTACAGAATCAACAATAGGAATAATCACATGAAAACCACCATGTAATATCTTATTAAACTTCCCAAGTCTTTCTATAACAAATAAATCTGATTGAGGTACAATTCTTACCCCTTTGGCAATAATAATTAATACAAAAATAATTATTGCTATGGGGAATATTAGAGTTTCATTCATAACTTTCCTTTAAATATTTTATATAATATAATAACATATTTAGGTAAACAGTTAGTGAATAATTATGTTTTTTAAGTCCAAATTAAATTGATTTCCATTATCAAAAGTATCAATCTTAATAGAAATCTTATTTTTATCACAAAATTCTTTTACCATTGATAATCCAAGACCAAAACCATCTTTACTTGAGTCTTCTTGGAAATACTTATCAAAAATTATAAATAAGTTTTTTGTGTCGATTTTCTCACCATTATTATAAATAGATAAGACATTGTTTTCAAAAAATATATTTACTTTTGGATTTGATTTAGAATTATATTTTAAGGCATTTGATATTAGATTATCCAAAGTCTTTTCAAAACCATTTAAATCAGTTAGAAGCTTTATATTTGGGATAAGAGATTCTATTTCAATATCTTTTTTTATGTCTTCAAACTTCTCAATAGAAGAGTTAATCATATCATCTAAATAAAACTCTTGATCATCAATTTTATCAATCTCTTTTTTAATATTATATTCCATATTTTCATATAATTTCAAAAGATTATTACTTGCATCTTTTATTCTTTTTAATCTTTTTACACTCTTTTCATCTGTAACATTTTTTTCCAAAAGTTGTGTGTTCATTTTGATAGTTGAAACAGGAATATTTAGTTCATGGATAGTTTCTTTTACACTTTTTTCTAAGTTATCATCACTTCTAAAAAGAGGTTTTAAAATAGTATTTGTAAAGCTAAGAAAAAGAGCTAGACCTAAAATTAATAAAGGAACAATTAGAAAAATAAAGTTTTCTTGATTTAATCCAAATAGTGCCATTAAAACATGATTTACATATAAAATAATAATTAGAGTGATAGTGAATATAATAGAAATTGAAATTAAAAAATCTCTTTTTTTAGAATTCAATTTTGTATCCTATTCCTTTAATATTTGATAAGGAATCTTTTCCTAGTAGTTTTTTTATTGAATTAATATATACTCGGATTGAACCTTCACTATACTCTTCATCACAAGCCCAAAGCTTAGAGATAATCATATCTTTAGTTACGATTTCACCTCTATTTTCAATAAATAGCTCTAATAATTCTGATACTTTTACAGGAAGGTTTATATCTTCATTATTTTCAAAAACTCTTTTTGAAATAGGATTAAATACTAAATTATTGTTTAGTTCAATATTTTCAAATTGTTTATTATTTCGTTTTAATAAAGCTCTAATTCGTAATATTAACTCATCTAAATCTACAGGTTTTTTAAGATAATCATCACAACCATTGTTAAAACCTTTTTGCAAAGTTTCTTTATCTTTGTATGATGTTAAAAAAATTGAAGGGGTTTGATCACCTGAACTTCTAAGTTGTTCAAGAAGGTCAAGACCATTTATTTTTGGTACATTAATATCAAAAATATATAAGTCATATTTATTTTCATAGTTTAAATCTAAGCAAGCTTCACCGTCATAAGCAATATCTACACAAAAACCCTCATCTTCCAAAAAGTCCTCTAATGTACTTGCAAATAGTTCATCATCTTCTAAAACCAATATCTTATGCAATAAATATCCTTGATTAAATTCATATTTTATTATTATAGTTATAAATAGTTAAAAATGTGTTAATTAAAATAAAAAGTAAGCTTTAAAGATTTTAAATTATTTAAAATCTTTAAAGTTTTGTCTTAATGCTTCATAAGCAATAATAGATACTGAGTTTGCAATATTTAAACTTCTAGCATCATTTGTCATAGGAATAGTAATACAAGATTCTTCTCTTTTATCTAATACTTCTTGAGGAAGTCCAGCATCTTCTCTACCGAAGTAAAAATAATCACCAGTATTAAATTCTGCATCAAAGTAATTTTGAGTTGTTTTAGTTGTTGCAAAGAAGTGTCTAGGAGAGAATGGATTCTTTTCCCAAAACTCTTCAATATTTTCATACTCTCTCACATCTAATTCAAACCAATAATCAAGCCCTGCTCGTCTTACTTCTTTTTCTGTAATATCACCAAAACCATAAGGTTTAATAAGGTGTAAAGTACAATCCATAGCAAATGCTAATCTTCCTATTGTACCTACGTTTCCTGGCATTCTAGGTTCTAATAAAACAAGATTAAACATTATAAAATCACCGTCTTATTTCCATGAACAAATACTTTATCATCAAGTAATAATTGGAAAGCATTTGAAAGTACGATTTTTTCTACGTTTCTTCCTGCTTTTCTCATATCTTGCCATGAGTATGAATGGTCAACTCTTACAACGTCTTGAGAGATAATTGGACCTTCATCTAAATCATTAGTTACATAATGTGCAGTTGCTCCAATAATCTTAACACCTCTTTGGTGTGCTTGTTTATATGGGTTTGCACCAATAAATGCTGGTAAGAATGAATGATGAATATTTAAAACTTTTTTAGGGAAATTTCCTACAAATTTAGAAGTTAAAATTCTCATATATTTTGCTAATACAATTAATTCTGGTTCATATTTATTGATTTCTTCAATCATTAAATCTTCATGAGTTTCTCTCTCCATACCTTCTGCACTAATACAAGTGAAAGGAATTCCAAACTTCTCAACTAAATCTCTTAAATCTTCATGGTTTGCAATTACAGCTTTGATATCTGCATTTAATTCCCCATCAATATATCTGATTAATAAGTCACCTAAAACATGTGTTTCTTTAGTTGCTAAAATAACTACATCTTTTTTAGTTTTTTTATTTAGTTTGATTTCTGCATTTGGAGGTAAAACTTCGTTTAACTCTTTAAGTAAGATATTTTTTGAAACGTTTCCAGAGATAATTGTTCTCATAAAAAATTTGTTAGTTTCTGAATCTACATATTCAGCATTTTGTTCTATATTTAAGTTGTTTGCAAAAAGAACTTTTGAAATGTTATAAACAAGTCCTTTTGCATCTTCAGTATCTATTAAAAGTATATACTTATCCATCATTATCCTATATTATTCTCGTTAAATTTGACGAGAATAATACCATTTTATTGATTAATAGTTAATATATTTTTTTTTGCTTATTACATAATTTAAATAATATTTTATTTCAGAGCTATTTAGTACTTTAATTGTATTTGTACTACCAGGAACTCCTGCTGGATAACCTATAGTTACAATGTATGGACCATTTTCATCAAGCTGATTTCTATTCTTTAAAATCTTCAACATTTTTTTTATCATTCTACTAGCCCTTGCTTCTTTAAACTTAGCAATTGGTTCAACACCCCAAATAGGATTTAAAGAATTTAAAACTTTGCTACTATGAGTAAAAGCATAAATAGGTGACTTTGGTCTATATCTAGACATTTTAATAGCAGATTTTCCAGAACTTGTTAGGGATAATATTGCTTTTGCATCTAAATCATCAGCTAGTTTTGTAACTGTTGCTTGTATCACATCAAATTCATCAAGATACTCAAACTTATCTTGTTTTTCATATTTGTATATCTCTTCAGTTTTTAGAATAATATTACTCATAGTATTTACCACATTTATTGGATTTTCACCAACAGCTGTTTCTTCACTAAGCATTACAACATCAGTTCCATCAAGAACAGCATTTGCAACATCAGATATTTCTGCTCTTGTTGCTCTTTCATTATCTGTCATAGATAACAACATTTGTGTTGCTGTAATTACTGGAATTCCTGCTTCATTTGATTTTCTAATTAACATCTTTTGAATTGTAGGAACATCATAATAAGGAACTTCAATACCTAAATCACCCCTAGCAACCATTATTCCATCGCTATGAGATATTATTTCATCGATATTTTCAACTGCATCAAATTTTTCAATCTTTGCTATTAGTTTTCCATCATAGCCATTTAATAAACTTCTAGCTTTTTGCATATCTTTTGCATTTTGAACAAAAGAGATTGCAAAATAGTCTACTGCATTTTCAACTCCCCATGCAATATCTTCTTCGTCTTTTTTAGTAATAACATTAATATCAATTTGTGTATTTGGGAAATTTACACCTTTTTTAGAAGATAAAGTACCATTATTTTCTATTCTTGCTTGTACATCTCCATCGATTTTAATTACTTTTGCTCTAATTGTTCCATCATATAAATATATATATTCATCAAGTTTTATTTTCTTTAAAATATCTGGATAATTTATAGAAACTATATATTCGTTTTCGCACTTTTGATAACCAATTATTTCTTCAGATAAAAAAGTGATTAAATCATCTTTTTTTAACTCAAACTTCTCTTTTAATTCTCCAACTCTAACCTTTGGGCCAGAAATATCTTGAAGTACCCCTACAGTCTTATCTAAATTTGTCATTGCAATTCTAATTGTATTTAATGTTTTCAAATGGTATTTATGTGTTCCATGTGAAAAATTTAAACGAAACATATTTACGCCAGATTTTATTAAACCTTCTATAGTATCAAGGTCATCACTATTTGGCCCTAGTGTTGCTAATATTTTTGTTTTCTTTTCGATAATATCTCCTTTACAATACTAGAAAATATTTCTAGTATTTGATGTATGCTGTTTTAGTAGAAGTATAAAAATCCATCGCAGCATATGATTTTTCTCTAGAACCGTAAGATGAACCTTTTTTACCACCAAATGGTACATGATTATCCATTCCTGCAGTTGGAAGATTAATCATTACATTTCCAATATCAGCATCGTGTTTAAATTGCATTGCTCTTTTTAAATTGTTAGTAATAATTCCACCAGAAAGTCCAAACTCTGTATCATTTAATACATCAATTGCTTCTTCATAGTCTTTTACTTTTATAACACAAGCAATAGCACCAAACATCTCTTCTTGATTAATTCTCATACTTGATTTACCATCAACAAAAAGTGCAGGAGAGAAGTAGTATCCATCTGTTTCAGCTTTAATAGCTTCACCACCACAAACCAATGTAGCACCCTCTTCTATTCCTAATTTAATATATGCAAGATTAGAATCTAGTTGTTTTTTATCTATACAAGGGCCAATTTGGCTAGTAGGATTCATTGCATTACCAACAACTAAAGATTTCATCTTAGTTTTAAAAGCTTCAATAAACTCTTCATAAATTCCCTCAGTTACAACTAACTTTGAACAAGAAGTACATTTTTGACCATTTGCATTATAAGCGCCTTTAATAGCCGCATCAACTGCAATATTAATATCAGCATCATCTAAAATAACAAGTGAATTTTTACTTCCCATTTCAAGTTGAAGTTTAGTCATAGATGTAATTGATCTTCTTGCTAGTTCTTTTCCAACACCAACTGAACCTGTGAATGTAATTGCTTTTACCTTTGTTGATTCAGCTAAAGCATTTCCAATAACTCCACCTTTTCCAAATACTAGTGAAAATACACCTTTTGGTAATTTTGTTGAGTCAATAATTTTTGCTAAGATATAAGCAATAGCAGGAGTTGAGCTTGAAGGCTTTAAAATCACAGAATTCCCATATGCTAAAGCTGGTGCAATTTTCCACGCAGCAATTGCTAAAGGATAATTCCATGGAGTAATAACACCCACAACACCCACGGGTTCATTAATAACTTCAATATCAACTGAATCTCTAGGTGAGTCCATAAATGCACCTTTTGTTCTAATTGATTCAGAGGCAAAATAAGAAAAGAATTCAGCAGATTTCACAACTTCATCTGTAGCTTCTTTTATTGGTTTACCAGCTTCTCTTGAAATAATTTCTCCATAATAATCTTTATCTGACATTAATTTATTGGCAATATCATTTAAGATTTCTTGTCTTAAATAAATAGATGATTTCCCCCAATCTTTTTGTACATCTTTCGCAAAATTAATCGTGTCAAAAATATGATCATATGTACCTCTATAAAATGTACATACTTTGTCTAATGTATTAGAAGGGTTTATATTTTCACTTATTTCATGACTAGCTTTCCACTCTCCTGCAATAAGATTTTTCATTGGTTCATTACTTACTGTATCTCTAAAGTTTGATTTTAATATTTCTTCTTGTTTTAAGTTTTTCATAGTAGTCCTTTTTGGCTATTTGTTATAACATTATAATGTCTATAATCTTAGTTTTAACTTAATCATTATAATGTTATAACAAATATATAATCTATAAATTAAATACATAAGTAATAATATATATAGTATTTAAAAAAAGAATTTTTATTTATTTGAGTAGTTTTTTAGATAAAAAGTATTTAAGGATGAAAATATCATCCTTAAAATTTGTAGAAGTTATTAATAAAATATAAGAATAATTCTATGATAATGTTCGTCTAACTGAATCTTTCCATCCATCATAAAGTTTTTCTCTTGTAGTATTATCCATTGAAGAATCAAATCTTCTCTCTAGAATCCAGTTTTTAGAAAATTCCTCTTGATTTGGATAAAATCCAGTTTTCATACCAGCTAACCAAGCAACACCTAAAGCAGTTGTTTCTAAGATTTCAGGTCTATCAATTGTTGCATCTAAAATATTTGATAGAAATTGCATAGTATAATCAGAAGCTGCCATACCACCATCAACTCTTAAAATTGTTTTATTTGTTAACGGTTCATCAAAACTACTTAAATCATCATTCATCGCATCAAGTAAATCTCTCGTTTGATATGCAACACTCTCTAAAGCTGCTCTTGAAAACTCTTTTGGTCCAGAACCACGAGTAAGTCCATAAATAGCACCTCTACACTTAGTATCCCAATAAGGAGCACCAAGACCTGTAAAAGCAGGCACTAAATAGAGTTGTTGATTCATATCAGCATCTTTTGCTAACTCTTGAGCTTCTTTAGCTTCATTAATAATTTTTAAGCCATCTCTTAACCATTGTATAACTGCACCTGCAATAAAAATTGAACCCTCTAAAGCATAAGATGTTTTACCATCAATTCTATATGCAATAGTAGTTAAAAGTTTATTTTTTGATGTAACCATTTTTTCACCAATATTTAAAAGTGCAAAACATCCAGTTCCATAAGTAGATTTAACCATTCCCGGTTCAAAACAAGCTTGTCCAACAGCAGCACTTTGTTGATCCCCAGCTACTCCATTTATAGGTATTTCTTTTCCAAAAAAATCTTCACTAACTAAACCAAAATCATCAGCACAATCTTTTACTTCTGGAAGTATATTCATAGGAATATCTAATAATTTACAAATATCCTCATCCCATTTGTTAGTTTTGATATTATAAAGCATTGTTCTAGCAGCATTTGTAGCATCTGTTAAATGTTTCTCTCCATTTGTTAATTTCCAAATTAAAAATGAATCAACTGTTCCAAATAATAAATCTCCATCAACAGCTTTTTGTTTTGCACCTTCTACATTTTCAAGAATCCATCTTAATTTCATTCCTGAAAAATAAGGATCAAATAAAAGTCCTGTTTTTTCAATAATCATTTTTTCATAACCAGATTTTTTAAACTCATTACATTCATCTGCTGTTCTTCTATCTTGCCAAACAATTGCATTGTAAATAGCTTCTCCTGTATGTTTATCCCAAACAACAGTAGTTTCTCTTTGATTAGTAATTCCTATAGATACAATATCTTCAATATTTGCATTTGCTTCTTTTAGTACATTCTTACAAGAATTTAACACTGTTTCAAATAAATCATTTGAATTATGTTCAACCCATCCTGAATTTGGAAAATATTGAGGGAATTCTTCTTGTGATGTTGCTTCAATTTTCATCTGTTTATTAAACAGTATAGCACGGCTTGAAGTTGTACCTTGATCTATTGCTAATATATATTTCATGATTGCCTACTTAAGTATGTTAGTTTGTTAGTATTTTTGATATTAGTATAGCTAAGTTGAGAAAAACTCTCAACTATAACTATTTGTATAATGTTATTTGTTTGTCCAAGATTTAATTAGTTCATCATAAGAAACTGTCATTGGAGTTGGTTTCTCATTTGCTAATTTAGCTTTTGGAGAACCTGGTTGTTTTAACCAATATTCTGCATCGCTTTTTTTGTTAAGTTTTGGACCGATATCACCTTGTACACCAGCTCTTTCAATTCTTTTAAGAACTTTTTCTTGTGCTTTACAAAGTGCATCTAGTGCTGCTTGTGCAGTTTTTTGACCTGATGAAGCATCACCAATATTTTGCCACCATAATTGTGCTAATTTTGGATAATCAGGTACATTTGTTCCAGTTGGAGACCATTGTACTCTTGCTGGAGATCTATAGAATTCTACTAAACCACCAAGTTTAGGTGCTCTCTCTGTGAATGATTTATGATTAATAGATGATTCTCTAATAAATGTTAAACCAACATGTGATTTCTTTAAATCAACTGTTTTCGATGTAACGAACTGAGCATATAACCACGCAGCTTGAGCATTTTTAACAGGAGTTGATTTCATTAAAGTCCATGAACCAGCATCTTGATAACCAATTTTAGTACCTTCAGTCCAGTAAGCACCATGAGGTGATGGAGCCATTCTCCATTTTGGAGTACCATCTTCATTTACTACAGCAATTTTTTCTTTTACCATATCAGCTGTAAATGCTGTATACCAGAACATTTGTTGAGCAATTTCACCTTGAGCTGGAACTGGTCCTGCTTCTGAGAATACCATACCCGCAGCACTTGGTGGTGCATATTTCTTTAACCATTCAGAATATTTTTCAATTGCATAAACAGCAGCTGGTGAGTTAGTAGCTCCCCCTCTTTGTACACAAGACCCAACTGGTTGAGACTTATCATTTACTCTAATTCCCCATTCATCAACAGGAAGACCATTTGGCTCACCTACATCACCCATACCTGCCATTGACATCCATGCATCTGTAAATCTCCAACCTAAAGATGGATCTTTTTTACCATAATCCATATGTCCATAAACTTTTTTACCATCAATTTCTCGACCAGTAAAGAACTCAGCAATATCTTCATATGCAGACCAGTTAACTGGAACACCTAATTCATAACCATATTTAGCTTTAAAATCAGCCATATTTTTTGGATCAGTGAACCAATCGTATCTAAACCAATATAAGTTGGCAAATTGTTGATCAGGTAATTGATATAATTTTCCATCAGGACCAGTTGTAAATGAAGTACCGATGAAATCTTTTAAATCTAAACCTGGATTTGTAACAGCTTTACCTTCACCAGCCATCCAATCAGTTAAATCTCTAGCTTGTTTATATCTCCAGTGAGTTCCGATTAAATCAGAATCATTAATATAAGCATCGTATATATTTTGACCTGTTTGCATTTGTGTTTGTAATTTTTCAACAACATCACCTTCACCGATAATGTCATGGATTACTTTAATTCCTGTTAAATCATAGAATGCTTTTGTTAATGTTTTACTTTCATAAACATGAGTTCCAATACCTTCTGATACAACTTTAATAGTCATACCCTTATAAGGCATTGCGGCTTTTTCAAACCAATCAAGTTCGCTTTTTTGTTCAGCTTTAGTTAATACTGATGGTTGAAATTCATCCATCCATTTACTCATATCCGCCGCATTTAATGAAGAAGCGCTTAAACCTAATATAGCTGCAAAAACCGATGTACTAATCTTATTTCTTATTTTCATTTTCTCTCCTTAAAATTTAAATATATTACAATTAGTTTTATACCCAACGGAAAACCGCAAGAGCATAAACAAAACAAACAATCATTCCCCCATAAATTGGAGCACCAAACATTGCCAACCAAGCTAGGCAAATAAATGCCGAGCCTAATAGACTAAGAAAAAGTCTATCACCTGGGGTGGTTTCAATTCGTAGAATCCCTACCCGTGGTGCTTGAGGCCATTTTATTGCCCAAACAGTCATACCTATTAAAGCTATAAATATACTTATAAAGAATATCGCTGTACCGCTTGTCCAAGCCATCCATGATAAATCCATACTAAACCTCCTTAAACTCGTCCAAGAGATAGACCCTTGGCAATGTGATTACGAACAAAATAGATAACAATAGCACCAGGAATAAGTGTTAAAACACCTGCGGCTGCTAAAACACCCCAATCAACACCTGAAGCTGAAACTGTTTTTGTCATTGTCGCTGCAATAGATTTTGCATTAACTGATGTTAATGTTCTACTAAGTAGTAGCTCTACCCATGAAAACATAAAACAAAAGAATGCAGCAACACCAATACCAGATGCAATTAATGGAGTAAAGATCTTTGTAAAAAATCCAAAGAAACTAAAACCATCAATATATGCTGTTTCATCAATCTCTTTTGGTACACCACGCATAAAGCCTTCCAAAATCCAAACAGACAATGGTACATTAAATAATGTATGAGCTAAAGCCACCGCAATATGTGTATCAAATAAACCAACACTTGAGTAAAGTTGAAAAAATGGCAGCGCAAATACAGCAGGTGGTGCCATTCTGTTAGTTAATAACCAAAAGAATAAATGTTTATCTCCTAAAAATCTATATCTAGAAAATGCGTAAGCTGCTGGTAAAGCAATTGCAACAGAGATAACCGTATTTAAAGCAACATAAGTCATAGAGTTTATATATCCCCAATACCAAGATGGGTCTGTAAAAATCACTATGTAATTATCAAATGTTAAGTTATTAGGAAATAGTGAAAAAGTTCCTAATATCTCTTCATTTGTTTTTAAACTCATGTTAATTAACCAATATACTGGCAACATCAAAAATATAATATAGATAAGCATAATCGTTGGTGATTTACTTGAGAAAAAACCTGTTTTAATTTTTGAATTATTCATTATTATGCCTCCTCTTTATCGATATTTGTCATAATTGTAAAAAATGCCCATGATGCCAATAATATAACTAAGAAGTATATTAATGAGAATGCAGCCGCAGGTCCTAAATCAAACTGACCAATTGCCATTTTTACTAAGTCAATAGAAAGGAATGTTGTAGCATTTCCAGGACCACCACCAGTTACAACCATAGGTTCTGTATAAATCATGAAACTATCCATAAATCTTAATAGTGTTGCAATTAATAAAACACCCATCATTTTTGGAAGTTGGATATATCTAAATATGCTCCATTTTGAAGCTTGGTCAATTTTCGCTGCTTGATAATAAGCAGATGGAATTGACTGTAATCCTGCATAACAAAGTAATACAACAAGTGAAGTCCAATGCCATACATCCATTATAATAATAGTAATCCATGCATCTAGTACATTTTGTGTATAGTTATAATCAACACCAAAAGAAGCTAAAGTATGTCCTAATAATCCAATATCAGTTCTTCCAAAAATTTGCCAAATAGTACCAACAACATTCCAAGGAACCAAAAGAGGTAAAGCAACTAATACTAAACAAGCCGAAGCCCAAAAGCCTTTTTTTGGCATATGTAAAGCAATAAATATTCCTAAAGGTATTTCAATTGCTAAAATAATCGAAGTAAATAATACTTGTCGACCTAAGGCATCATGAATTCTCTCAGAATGTAAAATTTCTTCAAACCATTCTAATCCAACCGCAAAGAATTGATTATTTCCAAAGGTATCTTGAACAGAATAATTAACTACTGTCATTAAAGGAATAACAGCTGAAAATCCAACAAGTAAAAGAACAGGAAGTACTAAAAACCAAGCTTTTTGATTTACTGTTTTTTTCATGATAATTCTCCTTCTACTAACCAATCATCAACATAAACATTTACACCTTCAAGTTTAAACTTCATACTACTCATTGTAGGTGTGATTTTTACATCTTCGGGAACAATAATATTTACTTTTCTATCATTGTATTTTGCTCTAACTATTTTATGATGAGCAATATCTTCAACTCTAGTAATTTCAATTTTTATACCTTCACCATCTTCACATAATTCAATAAACTCAGGTCTAATACCTAGCTCTATTTTCCCAGATAGCTTTTTGTAAGTTGAGTTTAGTTTTATTTCATAACCTTGTAAATTTGCAATATTTCCATCAATTTCTGATTCAAATACATTCATACCTGGTGAACCAATAAAGTATCCAACAAAAGTATGTGCTGGTTTTGAGAATAATTCCTCTGGTGTTCCAATTTGTAGAACATGTCCTTGATTCATAACTACAACTTTGTCTGCAAAAGTTAATGCTTCAGTTTGATCATGTGTCACAAAAATCATTGTGTGTTTTAGTTCTTTATGTAAAGCTTTTAATTGTGTTCTTAATTCCCATTTCATATGAGGATCAATAACAGTAAGAGGTTCATCAAATAATATTGCATTTACATCTTCTCTTACCATTCCTCTACCTAAAGATATTTTTTGTTTAGCATCAGCTGTTAAACCTCTAGCTTTTTTATCTAAAATATCCTCAACTTGAATTGCTCTTGCGATTGAGCCAACTCTTTGTTGAATATATTGTTCATCTGCACCTCTATTTCGTAGAGGAAACTCTAAGTTCTGTCTTACAGTCATTGTGTCATACACAACTGGGAACTGAAAAACTTGTGCTATATTTCTATTTGTAGTATCTGCGAAAGTAACATCTGTTCCATCAAATAAAATACTTCCCTCAGAAGGTGTTAAAATTCCTGAAATAATATTTAATAGTGTAGATTTACCACAACCTGAAGGTCCTAATAAAGCATAAGCTGCCCCATCATCCCATTCATGATTTAAAGGTTGTAATACATAATCTTCTTTATTTTTAGGATCTTGCATATAACTATGCGCTAAATTTGAAAGAGTAATTTTGGCCATTAGTATTTTCCCCTCTATCTTTCTTCAACATACGATGCAGTTTCTACAAGAGCACCATTAGTTTTAAAAATAAAAATATGACGTGTGTCTAAATACACTGACAAATTAGTATTATATTCCAAGTCATGAACACCATGAACTAAACCAATCCAGTTATCATTATCATGATGCATATGTAAAAAAGTTTCAGAACCTGTAATTTCAGTAACATCTAAATGAGTAGAAAACTTAATTGCATTTCCTGCGTGTTTATCAAGTTCTAGATGATTTGGTCTAAAGCCTGCTAAATATTTTCCATCTTCAAGTTTTTCTAATACATCTGTAGCAGGTGCTTTTTCATTAGTTCCATAATAAATATAATCACCCTCTTTTCTAATATCTAAAAAGTTCATTGATGGATTTGAAAATACTTTTGCAGTAGTTGCATTATTTGGAGTATGATAAACTTTTGCAGTTTCATCAAATTGAGTAACTTCACCTTCCCATAATGTTGCAACATTTCCACCTAATAATAAGGCTTCTTCTGGTTCAGTTGTTGCATAAACAAATATTGCCCCAGATTCTTCAAACATTTTTGGGATTTCTTCTCTTAATTCTTCTCTTAATTTATAATCTAAGTTAGCTAGAGGTTCGTCTAATAAAACAAGTCCCGAACCTTTTACTAAAGATCTAGCTAATGCACATCTTTGTTGCTGACCACCTGAAAGTTCATTTGGTTTTCTATCTAACATCTTTTCTAATCGCATTAACTTAGCTGTTTTTTTTACTTCTTCATCTATGAAAGCTTCATCTTTCTTCATAATTCTAAGTGGAGCTGCTATATTGTCATATACACTCATTGAAGGATAGTTTATAAATTGTTGATAAACCATTGCAATTTTTCTATCTTGTACTCGCATACCAGTAACATCTTTACCTTCCCAGAAAATACTACCAGTTGTTGGAACATCTAATCCAGCCATAATTCTCATCAAAGTAGTTTTACCTGATAAAGTACGACCTAATAATACATTCATAGTACCTTTTTTGAGTGTTAAATTAGTGTTGTAAATATGTGTTTGTCCATCTACACGCATAGATATATTTTTTAATTCTAAGGACATTACCTTTACTCCTTTTTAATTTTCATAAATAAGTACAAATAGGAAAATATTTATTTTTTACTCATTTACATCATAACATTATAACGTTGTTATTTATAGTGACGTATAGAATTTTAAATTAAGCTTAATTTTTACTACCATTTTCTATAAATTATAGCTTTCTATCAAGTTTTTGAAGTATAACATTAAAATAGCATCCCCATTTTATGGGCTTTAAAAGATTTAAACTTATAGATAGTTTAAAAAATGCACAAGTGATTTCATAAAAAATAAGTAATTCAAAACCACAATATTTGACTATAATAAGTGACTATTTGTAACTAAATAAATGACTTTTAAGATTCTTTTTATATTAATAACCTTATAATGTTTGGTATAACATTATAACCTTATGATGAAAGGATTATTAAAACGATGGAAAATGAAAAATTCGATATTATTATTATAGGGGGAGGAGCAACTGGAAGTGGTATAGCTTTGGATGCTTCCTCAAGAGGTTTTAAAACTCTACTTTTAGAAAAAAATGACTTTGCCGAAGGTACAAGCTCACGAAGTACAAAATTGGTACACGGGGGAGTTCGTTATTTAGAGGCTGCGGTTAAAAAATTAGATAAAGATCAATTTAATTTAGTAAAAGAAGGACTAAAAGAGAGATCACGACTTTTAAAAAACGCTCCACACTTATGTTCTAGATTAACACTAGTTACCCCATTATATAATTGGTGGGAAATTCCTTATATGTTTGCAGGACTTAGTTTATATGACTTTGTTTCAGGTAAAAGAGGTTTAGGAAGAAGTTCAGTTGTTTCTAGAGGTAAAATGATGGATACCTTTCCACATATTAAAAAAAGTGGATTAGTTGGTGGTATTAAATATTATGATGGAAGTTTTAATGATGCAAGATTAAATGTAACATTACTTCAAACAGCACAAAAGTATGGTGCAGTTTGTAAAAACTATCATGAACTTGAATCTTTTATATATGACAAGAAAAAGATTTCAGGAGTAAAAGTAAAAGATACAATAAGTGGTGAGAATATCACATACAACTCATCTATTGTTATAAACGCCACAGGTGCATTCTCAGATAATATTAGAAAGCTAGATGATAAAGAAGCTAAAAAAATGCTTGATTTAAGTTCTGGTATTCATATAGTTTTAGATAAAAAATACTTACCATCAAATGAAGGGTTAATGATTCCTAAAACACAAGATGGAAGAGTTCTATTTATTTTACCTTGGATGGGCAAATGTTTAGTTGGTACTACAGATGAAAAAACAACATTAAATGAACACCCAGAAGTTTCAAAAAAAGATATTGATTATATATTAGAACACCTAGAAATCTATTTTGATTTAAAAATTGATGAAAGTGAAATATTATCTTCATGGTGTGGAATAAGACCTTTAGTAGCAGCTCCTAAAAATGCCTCAACTAAAAGTATTGTAAGAGATCATATAATCACAAGTTCAAATTCTGGACTAGTTAGTATTATTGGTGGGAAATGGACAACATATAGAAAGATGTCGGAAGAAGTAGTTGATTATGTTATTCCAAAATTTAATTTAGCTGATACTGAATGTAAAACTAAAAAATTAAAACTAATTGGAAGTGAAAACCTAAAAGAAAATATTAAAATCAAAACAGTAGACAAAGATATAAAAGAGTATTTAATTAGAATGTATGGAGATAAAGCCTTAGAGGTTACACAATCAGTAGAAAAGATTAAAAGACTACATAAAGAATATGCTTTAACAAATGCAGAAGTTGTTTATACAATTAAAAATGAGTTTGTTAAAAAACCATTAGACTTTTTAGTTAGAAGAACAACATTATCTTTAATTGATAAAGAAGCTTCTAAAGAAATATTAGAAGAAGTACTTAGTATTTTGCAAAAAGAATTAAATTGGGATGAAGAAAAAATTATAAGTGAAAGAAATGAAGCATTAAGTATTTTAAATAATTATATTTAATAAGTGACATGTTTTGTTACAAAAAATAATATTAAATTCTAAATTATGTAATATGTAAGTTGTATTATAGTATATACTTATTAAGTAAAACTATGTAAACTTCATGTTTCATAAGAATCTAAATAAAAGGATCTGACTTTTGTTCGCTAAAAATGGTATACCTTTATATCTACAACTAAAAGAAAAGTTATTAGAAGATATAAAATTAAATTATAAAGTTAATGATATTATTCCTGCTGAAGGTAAACTAGAAGAAAAATATGAAGTAAGTAGAATAACAGTAAGAAAAGCTATTGAAGAGTTAGAAAAAGAAAATGTTGTTATAAAAAAACAAGGTAAAGGTACTTTTGTAAAAGAACAAAAGATTCTTTATGATGCAAACTCTATTGGCTCATTAACTCAAAGACTTTCAAAACAAAAGCACTTATTAACAACAAAAGCTATTTCATTTGAAATAATCGAAGCAGAAGAAGAACACTTCGTAAAAGAGATGCTTGGCTGTGAAAAATTACTGTGTATTAAAAGAACTAGATTATTAGATGAAGTGCCATTTGCACTAATGTTTAACTACTTTGATGTAAATACAGTTCCTGATATTGACAAAAAACTAAACTTAGAATCATTATATGCATTCTTAAAAGAAGAATATAATATTGAATTCCATAATGCAGAAGAGATTGTTGAAGCAATTATTGCAGATGACAATGACTCTAAACAACTAAATATTGATAAAGGTTCTCCCCTATTATCTCTAAAAAGATTATCATATGATCAAAATAATAAACCTATTGAATATTCAAACCTTGTAATTAGAGGGGATATGTATAAACACAAAATTATTTTATCTAACGAAAAGTTATCTAATCTATAAAATCCATATCTAAATTTTTAAGTCAAATTTAAAATTGTATAATGTAAGATATTACAAAATTCATTATACAAGGTTTGATTATTGTTTAGTAAAAATGGCATCCCATTATATGTACAACTCAAAAATAAATTAGCAAAAGATATAAAAGAAAACTATTCTCATGGGGATTTAATACCAACAGAGATGCAAATCGAAAAAGAGTATGAAGTTAGCAGAATAACTGTTAGAAAGGCTATTGAGCTTCTAGAGAGAGAAAATATTCTTGAAAAGAAACAAGGCTCGGGTACTTTTGTTAAAGAACAAAAGATTCTTTATGATGCAAACTCTATTGGCTCATTAACTCAAAGACTTTCAAAAGAAAATCATAAACTAAGTACAAAATCAATCGAATTTATCATAATAGAAGAAGAACATTATGTTAAAGACTTACTTCAATGTGATACTTTATTATGTATAAAAAGATTTAGAGAATTAAATAACGTGCCTTTTGCACTAATGATTAACTATTTGGATATAACAAAAGTTCCAAATTTAGAAGAGAAGTTTAATATAGAATCATTATATACATTTTTAAAAGATGAATATTCAATTGAATTTTATAATGCGGAAGAGACTGTAGAAGCCAAAGATGCTTCAAAAGAAGAAGCTAAAAAATTAGGTATTAAAGAAAATTCTTCTTTATTGTCTTTACATAGACTATCATTTGATAAAAATAATAAACCTGTGGAGTATTCAGATATTGTAATAAAAGCAGATATGTATAAACACAAAATAATTTTATCAAACGATAAAATATCTAATATCTAAACACTAATTAAAAAGAATACCTAAGTAGGTATTCTTCCTAAATAATCTAATTAAACCATTAAAGAAAGTTTTTCTCTATATGCTTCTAAATTAAATTCTTTAACTCTTGCAACACCAGTTTCAACTGCTGCGTTTGCAACTGCTGCTGATACTTCTACCATTAATCTTTTGTCAAATGGAACTGGAATAATATATTCTTTACCAAATGCTAAATCACCAAACTCTACTTTTAATTCAGCGTATAATGGCTCTTTAGCTAAGTTAGCAATAGCTTTTGCAGCTGCCATCTTCATAGTCATATTGATTTTTCTAGTTTGTACGTCTAAAGCCCCTCTAAAGATGAATGGGAAACCTAAAACATTGTTTACTTGGTTAGGGAAATCAGATCTTCCTGTACCAATAATAGCTTTTGGTTTAACTTCTCTTACTTCTTCTGGGAATAACTCAGGAGTAGGATTAGCTAATGTAAATACAATTGGCTCTTCCGCCATAAGTGCTACGTGCTCTTTTGTAAAAGTTCCAGGTCTTGATAATCCTAAAACCATATCAGCATCTGTAAATGCTTCTTCCATAGTTAAAGCTTCATCAATCATGAAATCTTTTTTGTATTTATTTAAATTATCTCTACCTGAATGTATAACACCTTTAGAGTCACACATAATTAAAGTTTTTACACCTAATTCTTTGTACATAGTTGAACAAGAAATAGCAGATGCTCCAGCACCAACTACAACTACTTTCATATCTTCTACGTTTTTATTCATCATTTCAGCCGCATTCATTAATGCTGCTGTTGTAATAATTGCAGTACCATGTTGGTCATCATGCATTACTGGGATATTTAATTCCTCAATTAATCTTCTCTCGATTTCAAAACACTCAGGTGCTTTAATATCTTCTAAGTTAATTCCACCAAAAGTTGGTGAGATAGCTTTTACTACATCACAAAACTTATCAATATCTGTTTCGTCAACTTCAATATCAAATGAATCAACTGCAGCAAATTTTTTGAATAATACTGCTTTTCCTTCCATAACAGGTTTTGATGCTAATGCACCAATATCTCCTAAACCTAGTACAGCTGTACCGTTTGAAATCACGGCTACTAGGTTTCTTTTTGATGTGTAATCATATGCTAATTCTGGGTTTTCTTTAATTTCTTCGCATGGATATGCTACACCTGGAGAATAAGCAAGAGATAAATCTCTTTGAGATTCTAATCTAGTAGTTGTTGCAATTGCAACTTTACCTGGATTAGGAACTCTGTGATAATCTAGTGCTTCATTTTTTGTTACTTTAGTACTCATTTTAATCCTTTAATATTTCTGCTTAGTTAAAATATGGCAAAATAGTAACTAAAAGAAACTTAAATAAAATAAATTTTGTAAGTAATTTCATTTTCAAGTTTAATTTAAGCTAATTGTGTAAATTTTGTGTAAGTTCTTGACATTAGTTGTTTTTCTTAAGATTTATTTAATATTAATAAATAGATTTTTACTACTCTAAGCTACCATTAATTGGTACTTTTTATATGTTTTATAATAAAAAATAGTATTTTTTACAAAAACCATTTTTTAGATATTTTGGCTTAAGTTTTCTAGTGTTGTGTACAAAAATTGAAAAATGCAATTTTTATGGGAATTCTCTATATTAAATATACTCTTCAAGATTGATACCATGGGCTATTGCTAATTTATTAAATGTCTTTTTTATGAACATAATGTACAAATTTTGTAAAAATGTAAAATTTGTATTAATTTATGTACAAATATCATACTTTTATCATTTCTCTAAAAAAATCACTTTTAGGTCATTCTTGAATATTACTATTGCAGTACACAAAGCAAAGGATTAATATGTCAGTGAGAATAGAACATGATTTAATTGGAAATAAAGATATACCAAAAGATGCTTATTACGGTATTCAAACAGCTAGAGCAAAAGAAAACTTTGATGTATCAGGAGTTAGTTTATCTAACTTCACTACTTTTATTACATCATTAGCAAAAGTAAAAAAAGCTACTGCTTTAGCAAACTATGAACTTCAAGAATTAAGAGAAGATAAGAAAAATGCAATTTGCCAAGCTTGTGATGAAATCATTGCTGGAAAATTACATGAGCAATTTGTAGTAGATATGATTCAAGGTGGTGCTGGAACTTCTACTAATATGAATACAAATGAAGTAATTGCAAATAGAGCTTTAGAAATTCTTGGACATGAAAAAGGTGAATATAAATATCTTCATCCAAATAATGATGTTAATCTTTCTCAATCAACAAATGATGTTTATCCTACTGCTATTAAAATCACTTTATATGAAAAAATATTTGAATTAGTTGATTCTATGAGAATATTAGAAAAATCAATGCAAGATAAAGCTATAGAATTTAAAGACGTTGTAAAAATGGGAAGAACACAACTACAAGATGCTGTTCCTATGACTTTGGGGCAAGAGTTCAATACTTATGCAATTATGATTGAAGAAGATATTCAAAGACTTATTGAATCACAACAACTAATTAGAGAGATGAACCTTGGTGCAACTGCTATTGGTACTGGTATTAATTCTCATCCAAAGTATGTAAAAACTGTAGAGAAAAAACTACAAGAAGTAACTAATAGACCTTTTGTAACTGCTAGGGATTTAGTAGAAGCTACGCAAGATACAGGTTCATTTGTACAAATATCGGGCGTACTAAAAAGAGTATCAGCAAAAATGTCTAAGATTTGTAATGACTTAAGACTACTTAGCTCAGGACCTAGAACTGGATTTAATGAAATAAATCTTCCCCCTAGACAACCAGGCTCTTCAATTATGCCAGGAAAAGTAAATCCAGTAATTCCAGAAATGGTAAATCAAGTAGCTTACCAAGTAATAGGAACTGATGTAACTATTACAATGGCTAGTGAAGGTGGACAATTACAACTAAATGTGTTTGAGCCAATTATTGCATACAACTTATTTAACTCAATAAATATGATAAAAAAAGCATTTGAAGCCTTAGCTTTTAAATGTGTAGATGGAATAACAGCAAATGAACAAAGATGTGAAGATATGGTTCTAAATAGTATTGGTTTAGTAACAGCACTTAATCCTCACATTGGATATGAAAACTCAACAATAGTTGCAAAAGAAGCCTTGAATAATAATACTTCTGTATATGACATAGTATTAGAGAAAAAGCTTTTATCTAAAGAGCAATTAGATGAGATTATCCATCCTCATAATATGATAAGACCAAGAGCTTATTAAATAAGAAGTTTTACTTCTTGTTTAATCATATAAGTACTCAAAAAGAGTATTTATATGATTAAACTGACTTCGTAGATTAGTTTAGTCACGTAATCTTTAGAATTTATTTCTTTTTATTTTCTATCCTGCCTCCTTAGAAAAGTTATGCACCCGCCATAGAAAAGAAATAGATTTTGAAGAATACTAAATTTACAGGAGAACAAATGAATAACATACATACAGCAGATTTATGCGACGACAATCAAGATAAAAATATACAAGTATTATCACCAAAATTCAAAAACTACGGTGGATTAAAAAGATTCTATGGACAAATTGAAACAGTAAAACTTGACAAGAGCAACTACAGACTTTTAGAAATGCTAAGAGATGAAGACGGTGAAGGTAAAATCGTAGTAGTTGATAATGCACAGGAGTTCTTTGGTGTTATTGGTGATAAACTAATGGCATTTGCAGCAAAAAACAACTGGCAAGCAATAATCTTAAATGGTTATGTAAGAGATACTGATGAAACAAGAAATATTAATGTTGGATTATTTGCTATTGGGACTTGTCCTTTAAGAAACTTTGATAAGACTTTATCTTCAAGAGGTGAAGAGCTTAATTTTGAAGGTATTACTTTTAATAATGGGGATTATGTTTATGCAGACAATGATGGAATCCTTATTACTAAAGATAAATTAATTTAAAGATTTCAAGATAATAGTATATAATAAACTCAAGACTTAAGGAGTTAATATGAATATGAAAGTTTTGGTATTAACCCTACTTTTTGTAATAGGTTTTTCCTATGCAAAACCTATACAACCTAAAAAACAAATACTTATAATAAACTCTTACCACAAGGGTTTCCAATGGAGTGATGAACTAATAAATGGTGTAGAAATTGCTCTTGGAACTACACACAATGTGGAAACTACTATTCTTTATATGGATTCAAAAAGAATTTCATCTTTGAAATACTACAAAAAATTAAAAGATTTATATAAAGTCCAATTACAAAATAGAAAATATGATTTGGTTTTACTTGTAGATAAAGTAGCCTATAACTTCGCACTTAAAAACTATGATGAGCTATTTACTAATGAAAGATTAGTATTCTCAGGAATCGAGCAGTTTGATCCAAAGGAAGTAGAAAAATATGGTTTAAAAGACAAAACATCAGGAGTTATGGAAAAAAGAGCCATAGGGGATATAATCAACATCATTGATAAGATGATGCCAGATTTAAAAAAACTACATATTATTAATGACTATAGTGTAAATGGCGATGACACGGATGTTTTCATACAAAATGCAATATCAAAAATAAACAATAAATTTAAAATAAACTATATAAGATACTCAGATATAGAAACTCTAAAAAAGAAATTTGCTATAAATAAAAAAGATGAAGCTATATTTTTTATACGATTTTACAACAGTAAAGCTGGAGTTTTTTATAAAAACTATGAGATTGCAGATATGATTGATTCTTTCAATCTTCCTACTTTTTCTACGGATTCTTTATTTATTGAAAAAGGCTCTTTAGGGGGAAGACTAGTACAAATTGAAGAGATTGGAAAAACTACTGGTAATTTACTGCTAAGATTATTAAGAGATGAAAATCAAGAACCTATTATAAAAGTTGATAGAAATTATTCTCATATTTTTGATTATGAAAAAGTAAAAAAATTCAATCTAGACCCAACAATCCTAGATAAAAAAATATCTTATGTAAATACGCCCTTATCTTTCTTGGATAAAAATAGAGATTTTGTAAATATTGTATTTATATTCTCCCCTATTTTGCTTTTATTAATAGTTGTATTGGTTTATAATCTACAATTACAAATAAAAAATGCTAAAAACCAAGAGTTTATAATCCAACAATCAAAACTAGCAGAAATCGGGGAAATCATCTCTTCAATTGCTCACCAATGGAAAGAACCACTAATAGAAATATCTACACTAGTTCAAGAGTATGTAGGTTCTGAGAAAAAAACAAAAGAAGAAGATAAAAAGTATTTAGATGATGTAATGTTTCAAATATATTATATGACTGATACAATCAATGATTTTCAAGACTTTATCAAACCATCTAGTAAAAAAACAAGTTTTAATATCAAAGATGCAATTGTAAAAATGATGAATATAGTTGAGCATAATATCAAATATAACTATATTGATATAAATATAAACATCAAAGATGATGCAAAACTTATTGTTTCAGGTTATCATAACGAACTGATGCAAAGTTTGTTAAATATTGTAAATAATGCAAAAGATACGATACTAAAACAAAAAGAGTTAAACAAGAAGTTCAAAGGTCAAATCAATATAGATATTTTTAATAGCGGAAACTATGTACAAATTGAGATAAACGATAATGGCGGAGGTATCAAAGAAAAAGATATCAAAAAAATATTTGAACCATATTACACTACAAAAGAAAAAGGTCATGGAATTGGACTTTATATGACTAAGATTATTATTGAAGATAAAATGTCTGGATTAGTAGATGTAACAAATAAAAATGATGGTGCAAACTTTATCATAAAATTGGAGTTAGATAATGAAAATATTAGTTCTTGAAGATAATGAAAAACTATGTAATTTTATTGAGAGTTCACTAATAAAAGAAGGTTATGCAATAGATACTTTCAGTGATGGTGAAGAAGCATTAGAAGTAATCAATAATGGATACACATGTTTTATTTTGGATATAAATGTTCCTTCTACAGATGGTATTACTATATTAGAAACTATTCGTATTTATAACAAAGATATTCCAGTGATTATCATAAGTGCAAATCATGAATTAGAAAAAATCCAAGCTTCTTATGAATTAGGTTGTGATGATTATCTAAAAAAACCTTTTTTGATGTATGAATTAATACAAAAAGTAAAAAAACTATGTGAAGTAAAAGAGAGATTTTTTGACTTTACAAATGGTTTTATTTATGACTATGAAAATAGACATCTTAAAAATGAAGAAGGTGATGTGAAACTAGCAAAAAAAGAGATACTATTTCTTGAATTACTGTGTAAAGATTCTACAAGAATATTCTCTTTTGAAGAGATAGAAGATTATGTTTGGGAAGGTGAACCAACAACCCTAACCAACATAAGAGCGCTAGTGAAAAGATTGAGAAAAAAAATCCCAGATAATGCTCTAACTATTGTAAAAGGAATAGGATATAAACTAAATCTATAAATTTCTAATAATTTCTTTCTAAATACCCTAAAACATCCCTTTTAGGTCATTTTAGCTTCTTAAAATGTATGAAACAAAAGGAGAAAAAATGACTACAGTTTGGAGAAATATTCCGCTTTGGCAGAAGATTGTGGGGGCACTAATTTTAGGGCTTATTACAGGTATTGTTTTTGGAGAAAGTGCACAAGCACTAAAGCCTATAGGAACACTTTTTATTAATCTAATTAAGATGTTAATTGTACCATTAGTTTTTGTTACTTTAGTAACTGGAATTATTGCAATGGAAGACTTAAAAAAGATGAGAAGAGTTGGACTAAAAACGTTCTTTATTTATTTAGCAACTACAGCTATTGCTATTGCCATTGGTCTTACAGTTGGTATAGTTTTGGAACCAGGAGTTGGAGTTTCACTTGAAGCAGCTAGTACTATGACTGTAAAAGAAGCACCAACTCTAATAGATACATTATTGAATATAATTACTAAAAATCCATTCTCAAGTTTTGCTAATGGAAATGTATTACAAATCATATTCTTTGCTATTATCTTAGGTATTTCTATTAATCTATCAGGTGAAAAAGGCGAACCAGCAAAAAAATTCTTTAACTCAATGTCAGAAGCTATGTATAAAATGACTGAAATCGTAATGGAATTCGCACCATTTGGGGTATATGCACTTATGGCATGGGTTTCAGCATCTTATGGAGCAGACGTATTACTAAGCCTTGGAAAAGTAATCTTTGGTGTTTATATTGCAGCTATTATTCATATTTTATTTACTATTGGTGGAGGGATTTCATTTATTGGGAAACTAAATCCAATTAGATTCTTCAAAGGAATTGTTACAGCGCAAACTGTTGCATTTACAAGTACAAGTAGTTCAGGAACATTACCAGTTACTACTCAAAATACAACAAAAAATCTAGGTGTTTCAAAACCAGTTGCTAGTTTTGTATTACCATTAGGTGCTACTATTAATATGGATGGGACTGCGCTTTACCAAGGTGTATGTGCTATGTTCGTAGCTCAAGCCTTTGGAATTGAGTTAGGAATGGAAGAGTTTATGGTGATTATCCTAACTTCTACATTAGCTTCAATTGGTACAGCTGGTGTTCCTGGGGCTGGGCTTATTATGCTTACTCTTGTATTAACATCTGTTGGTTTACCTATTGAAGGTGTTGCTATCATCGCAGGAATTGATAGAATCTTAGATATGGCAAGAACAACTGTAAATGTTACGGGGGATGCTATGACTTCATTATTAATCGCAAAAAGTGAAAATGAACTTGATGAAGATATTTATAATGGTCATAAAGAGTATTCAGAAGAAATAGAAGAGTTACAAGTACAAAAAGCAGTATAATTATAAAGAGGATAAAACCTCTTTATAGTTTGATAATCCCTGCAAATCTTCCAGTTTTATTGTCTTTTCTATATGAATAATATGGCTTGTTTGAACACTGAGTACAAATAGGCGAGATTTCAATATTTGTAACTCCATTTGCTTCTAAAATAGATCTATTTATACCTTGTAAATTTATATATCTTCCCTCAACAAATTCAGACCCAAAGTTTGATGCTACAATATTTACCATCTCAACACTTACTTCATAACAACACTTTTGAATACTTGGACCTAAAATTGCTTTTATGTCTTGCGATTTACAATCAAATTGTTTTGTCATAATATCTAGAGCTACTTGTACAATTTTTTGGAAAGTTGAGTTTCTTCCTGCGTGAAGTACTGCTATAACTCCTGCTCTTTCATCATGTAATAGTATAGGAATACAATCTGCAACCATTACCATAAGAGCTAGGTTTTTTTCATTTGTGATTAGTCCATCACAATTATCTATTAGTTTTGGTGAATCTTTTGTCACTACTTCTACGTGATTTCCATGTACTTGATTCATATATACTAGGTCTTCATATTTGTAGTTTAGTTTTTTGGCTAGGTTTTTTCTATTATTATCTACATTGTTTTTATCATCACCCACATGATAAGCTAAGTTTCCATGGCTTGTATCTGTGAACATCGCTAATATATTATTCATATTTCTTCTTTTATTTTTTCTTATTTTACATTAAAAAGATTGATTTTGATATAATTTCATTTTTAATTTAAAGGATATAAATTGAATAGATTTGATGAAGCAGCAAAAACTTGGGATAAAAGACAAGTAAGTATTGAAAGTTCAGATGCCTGTGTTCAGGATTTGTTATCCAATCTACAACTAAAAGATAATGCAAGTATTTTGGATTATGGTTGTGGTACAGGGTTTATCGCTTTT
Source organism: Poseidonibacter lekithochrous (assembly GCF_013283835.1). Taxonomy (GTDB): domain Bacteria; phylum Campylobacterota; class Campylobacteria; order Campylobacterales; family Arcobacteraceae; genus Poseidonibacter; species Poseidonibacter lekithochrous. The sequence continues at coordinate 2,070,880 of NZ_CP054052.1, forward strand.
GCATTAAAAAACGAAACAAACAATGTAACTGGTATGGATTATTCAAGCGGAATGATTGAAGTATTCAACAATAAAGTATCAGAGTTTGAACTAGATAATATAAGAGCTATCAAACACAATATGAATGAAGAAGAGCTTCCAAAAGAAGAGTTTGATTTAATCATATCATCAAAAACAATGCACCATATAAAAGATACAAATATGTTTTTCAAAAAATCCTATGATGCACTAAAAGATGGCGGTGTTTTATGTATAAATGACTTAGACAAAGAAGATGGGTCATTTCATAAAGACCAAAACAACGATGGAGTTGAACACTACGGATATGAGAAAGAAGAGCTTTTTAGTATTGCTAAAAACTTAGGCTTTGAAGTCCTAGCTTACGAAATCGTATATAACCAACTAAAAAATGAACAATACTATCCACTATTTAATCTAATAGTAAAAAAATAAATAAGGCAAACCATGGAAAAATTCGTAATATTTGGGAATCCAGTAGCACACTCAAAATCACCACAAATGCAAAATGCAGGTTTTGAAAACCTAAACTACAATGGAAACTATGACAAACATCATCTAGAAGATGGAAGCACAATAAAACAAACATTTTTAGAAAACTCTTATGAAGGTGCAAATATCACAGTACCACATAAAGAACACGCTTTCGCAAATGCTGATGAAGTAAGAGGATTAGCACAAAAAATCCATGCAGTAAATACCTACATCAATGAAAATGGTAAAGTAATAGCATACAACACAGATGCTCCAGGATTCTTAAAAGCTATTGAGTCTTTTGGAAAGGTAAAATCTGTACTATTATTAGGAGCAGGAGGAACTGCCAAAGCAATCGCCCTAGCCCTTCAAGAATCAAATATAGATGTAACAGTACTAAATAGATCTGAGGGAAAACTAGATTTTTTCAAAAATGAAGGAATCACTTCATACTCATGGGATAACTTCGAAGCAAAAGAGTACGACCTAGTAGTAAACTCTACAAGTGCAGGACTAAAAGATGAATATCTACCATGTGACAAAGCTATCTTAGAAGAAGCCTTCAAGTCTGCTAAATACGCTTTTGATTGTGTATATGGTAAAGTTACGCCATTTTTAGCTCTAGCACAAGAAAAAGGTCTTGAGATAAAAGATGGAGAAGATATGCTACTTTTCCAAGGGGTTCTAGCTTTTGAATACTTCACTAAACAAAAAGTTGGTGATGATGTAGTTGAGGCTATGAGGAAAGGGTTAAAAGGAGAGTAAGGTTACTCTTCTTTTAATTATTGAATGGTTTACTACTTTCATAATTCCATAAAAAATTCAATGAAGCATAATATTCTTTATTATTAGACTTATTATTTTTCATATTTAATAATTCTTTGTAAACTAATTTATTCTCTTTATACTTATCCAAATAAAAATCAATAGTAAAAACTGAATCTTTTTTATTCAATTGTTCATAATCATAAGATTTTATCAAATGATAATAATTAGTTTTAGTAGGAATATCCCGAATAACTTCTAGCAAAACCTTTTTGTATTGTTTTAAACAAAATAAATATCTTCTGTGTTTTCTCATATTTATATAATAATATTCTAACGATTCATTTTCAAATATATATGCTAAATTTGATATTAAATTTTTATCAAAATATTTTATATAACAAAATTGATTATTTAAAGGTATGGTAAAAATTTTATTCAATTTCTTTTGATATTCACTTATATTTTCATCATTCTTTTTCAAAATTAAATCTAAATATTTATTTAAAAATAAATAATGATTAGAAAGAATGTCCTCAACTTTATATGTTTCTACGGAAGGCTTAAAATTATTTAAACTTGAATATTTTGTATAATTTATTGTATCTTTTGATTTATTCATGATATCAAAAAGAACTGAAGATTTTAATTTACCTTTTTTATCTCTACTTACTGGATGTCCAATAAGTTCATTTCGAATTTGCCTATTTGGATTTTTATCTTTTAACTCAGAGTGACATAGTTTAAATATGTATAAAAGTTCATCAATTAAATCTTGATGTGTGTAAATCACTTGCAATAAAACTATTATATTAGATATATAATCTTCATCAGTATCTATATGGTCAAAGTTTTTTATTAGTGATAAAGTATCTGTCAAATAAAAATTTAAATCTCCATAATAATTAATTTTAACTTCATCTGTAAAATTAATTTTTTTTTGAAAAAACTCTTTATTTATATAAAACTTATTCCAGTTTTCATTAATCTTACTTAATTTATCTCTAATCTTTTCCATCTATTAGTACCCATAAATCAAAAAATCAATAGAATTTTTTATATCTTCTTTTTGATTATCTAAAGAACATACTTTTTCATTAAGCTCATTTACTAAAGCTGTACCTATTTGTGAAGTTATTAAATAAACCTTTTCATCATTTACATTTAATTCTTTTATTAAACCATTAAATATCTTTTTATCCCTAGACAAAGGCACTACAACTCTTGTATTTAGATGTTTTAATATATCACTTTGCACATCTATAAGATATGGTACTTTTTTATTAGTTCGTGGATTGCCATTTTTATATACATCGAATTGAGCCATTAAAACATCCTACTATCTTTTAGTATTAAACCCTCTTCTTCTACTTCTTTATTATAAGCATCTATTGCTTCTTTATTTTCTTTATACCATTGTTCTGCTTTTTCATCTTTTGAAGCAATATTTAAATAAGAAGTTAAAGCCTCTCTAATGATTTGACTTTTCTTTTTACCTTGATTTTCTGCTACTGTATCAAGTTCTGATAATATTGATTCTTCTAAAGTAATAGTCATTTTTCTAGTCATTTATTATCCTTTACCATATTTTACCATACAATTAGAAAAATCATATAAAAACTTACTCTTTATTTTTACTCTGCATTATCCCCAATATAACTTCATCAGTTTTCTTCATACCAGATTGAGAAAGTACACCTATATTTTTGATTGTATCTTCTACATTTGAAGATATTATTCCATCACCACCTTGTAGGTATTTGTCATTTAGTGCCAACATCGACGAGTCGAAAGCTGCATAGATTCCTGTGGCTATTTTCGTAGCACATGAGGCTTTTGCTCCATCACAGATAACTCCTGAGATATTCCCTAGACTGTTTGTTATTGAATTTGCTACAGTATCATAGTCTGCATCTTCTAAGAACGATATAGCACCACTTACCGCACTAGCCGCACACATCACTCCACAAAATGCAGATAGTCTTCCTACATTTGTTTTTAGATGTATTGTTGAAAGATGTGAGAATATTAGTCCTCTTATTAGTTGTTCTTTGCTTAGATTTTTTTCTTGTGAGTATTTGATGATTGGTAGAGATGCTGTCATACCTTGGTTTCCACTACCACTTGTAGTCATTACGGGTAGACTACATCCGCTCATTCTTGCGTCACTTCCTGCGGCTGTGAAGGAAACACATTTGTTTCTTATGTCTTTTCCATAAATACCATTGTTCATATTCTTTTGGATTAGACTTCCGATATTTACTCCAAATTTCTCACTAAGCCCTGCTTTTGCGATATTTGAGTTTAGCTCTATTACTTGCTCAAAGATTGCTTCTACTATTTTAGTATCTATGCTTTTTGCTAAGTCATATATAGATTTGATTGTAAGCATTGATCTATCTTCACTTGTAGTTTTGAAATCAAAATCATTACAGATTTGGTCTATTAGTACTTCTGCATTTTTCTCAATTCTTGTGATATTTGTATGGAAGTGTTTTATCTCTACTATTGCACTCTCATCTTTAGAAAAAGCCTCAACTCTTATATATAGTTTTACATCTGTATTATCATGGATTACATTTATTTCATGTGTATCTAGATAATCTTGTGCTTTTTTGATGTCTTCATTATCTAGACAACTTATTACCATAAGCTCCTTATCACAGTTTCCTGCACTAACTCCTAGAGCTACTGCTGATTCTATTCCTATCATTCCATTACTGTTTGGGATTGTTACTGATTTTACGTTTTTTATCATATTCCCTGATACATAAATATCTAGTTTTTCAGGTAATACTCCTAATATTTGTTTTGCTTTTGCACTCACATAAGCTATTGCTATTGGTTCTGTACATCCTAAAGCTGGAACGATTTCTTCTTTTAATATATTTAGTACTTTATTGATTTCCATAATAAATCCTCACATGTATATAGTATGTTTTATTTAAGAAGAATTGTATTACTATTAGTTAAGTCATGTCAAATAATACATAATTATTGATTATATAAAGGATAGTTATATGGATTCAAATTTATTGAAAGTTTTCGTAGCCGTTGCCCAAAAAAACAGCTTTAGCCTAGGTGCAAAGAAACTAAAAGTAACCCAAACAAATGTAAGCCTTAGAATAAAACAGCTAGAGAAAAACCTAGGATTTGAAGTATTTCATAGAATTCCAAAAGGAGTAATTCTCACAAAAGAAGGAGAAAAACTACTTCCCTTAGCAATAGAAATAGTAGATAAAGTAAAAGAAGCCCAAAACCAAATAAGAAATATCAAAAAGCAAGACTCCCTTGTAATAGCTTCTACATATTCAAATACAAAAATGAGATTAATCCCTCTTTTACAAAAACTAAATCAAGACCATCCCGATATAAGATTAGAGCTAATTACAAATAATACAATAGCTATAAAACAAATGATTGTTGAATACAAAGTCGATATAGCCTTTATCAACAACGAACCAAGCCATGAAGATATAGTTTTACTAAAAAGATATGAAAACGAACTACTATTTGTAGAATCAAAAAAGAACAAAACTTGTAATACAATATTGGGACATCAAGATATTTGTGCTTTTTTTAATGGAGCAAAAAAGTATTATGAGCATTTAGGAATAGAAGATTATCCAGTCTTAGAACTAGCAAATTTTGAAGTAATACTAGCTTGCGTAGAATTAGGTATGGGAAGCACAATCTTACCAAAATCAATTGTGAAAAAATACGGATACATAAGCAAAGTAAAAAGTACAGTAGTAAGTAAAGATATAGTAGATATTCCAACATGTTTAGTATGTAGAAAAGACAATCTACCAAAAATCAGCAACTATCTAAAAAAGATTAGCCTAGATATTTAGATTAAAGCTAGTATTTAGGGCTTCTTATCTATTATTCCATTCAAATAAACACAAGTAATTAAAAGCATAGGAATATATGAGCGCACTAACTTTATCTATCATTGGAACTTTATCAGTATTATTACACGGTCTTGGTACTGCTCAGACTTGTCCATCTCGCTCAAAGCTTTATATTGGTACTGCTGTTGTATTGATTATTCCTGATTTATATTATAGTGGTGGATTACATGGGGCTTTACAGTCTGTAGTTATTGCTACTTTATTTTTCCTAGGTAGTTTAGAACTAAGTAAAATAGAGAAGATAGTGAAGTATTTCTTACCTATTTTTACAATGTATTTGTTTTATAAGCTTCAAGAACCTATTGGATTATTATTGGTACTTGCAGGTATTACTACTACCTTAGCTACAATTGCAAAGAAAAACTATGATGTAAAAAGACTACTTTTTATTTCCCTATTTTGTTGGGGAACTTATGCACTTTATTATCAAGCTTGGTTTACTGTAGCTTTTGATGTATTGGGTATTTGTGGAATTATCTACTCTCTTAGAAAAGAGAAGAAAAAACAAAAAAACTTATAATTAACTCTTTATTTCATTAATCATCTATTTAATATAGTGTATTATCATATTACATATACTTACAAAAGGATGTGATATAGATGTTTGCCATATATAACAACGGAAGTGTAGCTATTAGAAGTAGCGCGGATAACTTATATCAAATCAAAAATACAGATGCTCCATCAGATGTATCACTTAAACCTGATGATGATACTTTGTTCCAAGAACTGAGTAAAAAACAAGAAAACAATCAAAACAAAGCAAATCAAGAACAACTAAATGTCTACAAACAAATGGCAAATATTGATACTACAGAAGCTGTATATCATGTAAAAGATATTATGACTGTTGATTGCATTTTTTTATTAGAGAATGCTACAGTAATGGATTCTTACAATACCCTAAAAGACGCCCAAGTAAGCCAAGTACCAATACTGTCAAATGACAAAAAAATCCTAGGTTTAATAAACAAAAAAATCATCCTAAATCTAATCCTTGAAGACTTAGAAAACAGCAGAGAAATATTATCAAAAAAAGTAGGAGATTTATACCTACCACAGCTAATTACTACTGATCCAATTACAGATATTAGAAGAGTTTCAAAAGTAATGATTGATTTTAAATTAGATGCAATTCCAGTAGTAGATGAAGAAGATACCCTAGTAGGAATAGTATCAAAAAGTGATATTATAAAAGCAGTATCTACAATACCAAAACTACAGCTTTATTCATAGGGAAATTAACTTTTTTTTCTTATATTTCTTTATTCAAAACTATCATATAATAAGAAAAAAGCATTCATTATGAAAAAAATAAAAAACCTTTGTGGTATCAAAAAAGCAGACTTTCATATATACAAAGATGAAATTGTTAAAGTAGTAAATCACCCACATTTTATTTGTAAAAAATGTCTAAGAGTAGCAAATGAGAAAAAGCATTTGTGTAAAGCTGAAAGCTTCTAATCAAATAAACTCTCTTCTTCATCTATTTTATAGCAACTATTTAGTAATATATCTAAAATTTATATAACGAAACAAACAAAAGGGTTTTTAAAGTGAAAAAGAAAAATCATATTAAGAAAATCTCAAACTATGCTATGGTTGGAGGATTAGGTGCTATTCTAGTTTCAGGACTAGTAGGATGTGAAGATAAATCAAATAATCAACAAAACTTTCAACAAAGTGATGCTTTTGCAAGTGCTGCTCAAAAAGAAGGTGCATTTGTAATTATTGAAGAATCAGCTGATGGAAGATATGCAATTGCAGATGAGTTCCCATCTTCTAAAACTACAATCGTACTAAGAAAACCAGATGGTTCAGAAAGAATCCTTGCAAAAGATGAAATCGATGCTTTAGTAAAAGCAGAAGAAGTGAAAATCGATAATGGTACATCACCTCTTACAAATCCAGAAGCAGAAGTAAGTAATGGAGGAATGGGACTTGGTGGAGTTCTATTATCATCTATTGCAGGAGCTATGATTGGATCATGGTTAGGTAATAAATTATTCAATAATCAAAACTACCAAAACCAAAGAAAAACTCAATATAAAAGCCCACAAACATATAGTAAATCTCAAAGTTCTTTTTCAAAAGCAAAAAGTTCAGCAAACAAAACATCTTCTAGTAAAAAAAGCGGATTCTTTGGAAGTAAATCATCATCTACTCCAAAAAAATCTGGTTCTTTCTTCGGTGGTTAATAGATGAATTTATTAAAATTACAACCATTAACAGATGAATATTTAGAATCTATTGGATTTGTATGGCATACAGATGAAGACAATTCATCGTATGTAGCAGATGAAGTAGTAGAAATTTCTGAAGAAGAAGCAGACGCATATTATGAAGCTACAAACGAACTATATGATATGTTCTGTGAAGCTGGAGAATACGTAGTTGAAAACGATTTATTCCATGATTTAAATATTCCATTTAACTTAGTAGAAATAATCAAAGAATCATGGGAAAACGATGTTCATTGGCATTTATATTCAAGATTTGATTTAGCAGGTGGACTTGATGGTAAACCTATTAAACTAATTGAATTTAATGCAGATACACCTACTTCATTATTTGAAACAGCTGTAATTCAATGGGCATTATTAAAAGCAAACGGATTAGATGAAGCATCACAATTCAATAATCTTTATGAAGGACTAAAAGAGAACTTCAAAAGAATTATTACTCTTGATTCAGAAATTGAAAAATTTGATGAGTATTATGAAAAACTAGGATGGAAGATTTTATTCTCTTCTATTTCTTCTTCAAGCGAAGATATTAATACTACAAAACTTTTACAACATATTGCAGATGAAGCAGGATTTAATACTGACTTTGAATATATGGAAAATGTAGAGTTTGCTGATGAAGGTATTTTTGCAAATGAACAAAGTTTTGAATTCTGGTTCAAACTAATTCCTTGGGAAGATATTGCAATTGATGAGAGTGAATTAGCTCTAATCTTAGCAGAAATCATCAAAGAGAAAAAAGCTATTATTTTCAATCCTGCATATACTTTAATGTTCCAATCAAAAGGATTTATGAAAGTATTATGGGATTTATACCCAAATCATCCACTATTATTAGAAACTTCGTTTGAGCCTTTAGAAGGTAAAAAACAAGTTGAGAAAAGATGTTTTGGTAGAGAAGGTGCCAACACAAAAATCATTAATGAAGATGGTTCTATTGATGTTGAAACTGATGGAGTTTATGAAGGTCATAAAGCAATCTATCAAGAATATGTAGAGTTAAATACAGATGCCAATGGTGTTACTTACCAAGCTGGTATTTTCTACGCTTTTGAAGCTTGTGGACTTGGATTTAGAAGAGGTGAAAAAATTCTAAACAACATGTCTAAATTTGTAGGACATATCGTAAAATAATTTCACTTTATAACTAAGGATTAAATCCTTAGTTATTCTTTTATCTATTTAGATAATTTCACTTTTCCAGCCATTGTCATAGCTGTTCCATTTTCCCCACCTGCTGATACAATTGAAGGAACATTATCTCCATCTGCATTAGAATCATTTAAATCATTTGCTTTTACAAACTCTCCAGAATCTAATAACCATTCAGCTAATTGAGCACCCTCGTTTAACTTATTACCATTAACAACTAATTGGAACCAAGAAGTAAATCTTTGTGTTAAGTTTTGAAGTTCTAGTGCACTTTCTTTTTCAGCACCTTCATTTTTAAGATGATTAATAGCATCTCTTAATCCACCACTAACTGCTGCAATTGAATAAGGAGTATACTCTTTTGAAGCATCTACGTAAGTACCGATATTTTTATCAAACATATTTTTTTCAATAGCAAGTACTAAAGCTCTAGCTTCATCTCTATAGTTTTCAGATTTTGTAGCTAAATATGCTGCTGTTAAACCTCTAACAACTGCAAATTGAGTACCTACAGATTTTCCAGATTTTGAAGCTTTTGCAATATCATAAGTATTAGCGTATAAACCATCTTTACCTTTTAGTTTAGATACTAAGAAATCAGCTTGAGTTTTAATAAGACTTAATGCCTCTTTACCTTGTGCAGATTCTAAAGACTTAGCACCATCAGCAGAACCATATCCAACAGGAAGTGCATCAATTGCTCTTTGGAAGATTCTTAAAGCTTCAATAGAATAAGCAGCATCATAAGTAGTAACTGTTGAACCTTTTTTACCATTGTAAGTATCTACTAACGTTCCAGCTTTTTTATCAAAGTGAATAGTTGAGATATTTTCAAACATTAAGTTTTGAACATTTGCTGCAACTGAAAATGCATCATCAGCTTTAATATCATTTGATCTATTTGAATCAGTATTTTTCTTTGGAGCATTTTTGAAAGGCTCACCATCAAATACACTTAAAAATGCAGGGTTTTGATTAGCATTGTTTACTCTTTGGTCAGAATATGCGTAGAACTCTGAGATTGGCCATAATACTTGCCATGTATCTCTTAATGAAGATTTTGAATCTGTTACTTTTAAAGAAGCAATAGATTTTGTTCCATTTGCCTCTCCTTCTGTAACTGCAACTTTATGTGCAAACCATACAGGTTTACTTGCATCATAAGAAGGAGTAAATTTAGTATTTAAATTCTTACCATCAAATCCAAGTTTCTCTTGCATAAATAAGATTCTCTCCCAAGCAAGTTCTGTTAAAATAGCACCATTTACACCATCAGCAGAAGATACCCCAAGAGCGTGTTTACCATCATGATCCATAGTTGAACTTGTAGCTTCTACTTCTTCATCATTTTCTATTACGTGCATTCCACCTAAGAAATCCTGAGCCCACATAGTGTCTTTTAATAAAGCAGCACCAAATGCAGCAGCATTAAATGTTTTATCCATTCCAGAGTCTTGCCAAGCTAGTGTTTTATAATCTCTTAAATAAGCAGGAACAGCAGTTTTAATAACAATCTCTTTCCCATCTTTATATACAACTACTTCGTCATTATTAACAATAGTCATATCAGGTTTTTGTGCTAATTCAGGATTACCTGCAATATATGGAAGTGCAGTTGGGTGCATATTTAGAGGTAAAATTGAAGGATCATTTCCAGTTACTTGTGCAAACTTAATAAATCTTTTTGCAAGTGAAGTCATATCCCCACCTCTTTTAGCATTTAATAATCCATTTACTAAATGAGGTCCCATTTTTGATTGATAGTTTAAAGCATACATTGCTTCTTCTGAATACTCGTAAGATTCAATACCCGCAGTATAATCAAATTGAGTTGGTTGGTTAATCGCATTTGGATCAAGAGTATCTAAATCTAATCCAAGTCCTTCAGCCATTGGCTCACCAGAAAGTTCAAATTCTGTATAAGCAAGCATTGCTCCTGCTGTGTTAAAAGTCTTATCAACTACTTTAGTTTTTGTATCTTTGTAGTCAGCATAAACAGAAGTTGCAAGTAAAGATGCAATAACTGAAATCTTAATAAATTTTTTCATGTATTCCCTTTTTTTAAGTTATTTTGAAATTAATTATCAAAATTGTAAAGCAAATTTCCTTAATTATTTATTAAAATGATAACAATTATCATTAATGACTATTTAGTGACTTTTTTGTTACGTTAAGTTTAAGGATGCTTATTATATGGTACTTACAGAAGAAATAGAAAAAATATAAAATGTCACTTTTTATCAAAAAATACGATAAAAATGAGCTTTTTTAATGATTGATTAATTTATTTTTAGATAAATTTGAAAATTAATTATTAAATTTATAATTTTATATTATTCTAAGAATAGAGATAAGAAAATGACAAAATACAAATTAATTGAACTTACAACATATATTATGTTCTTAAGTGGTTTCCTACTTTGGGAAGATTTAAATATCACATGGCAAGCTTACAAAATAAGTCAAATCTCACATATATTATTCTCACTAACAATTATGAGTTTATTACTAATACCTTTTGTTATATCACATACAAATAAACATAAAAAAACAATAGTAAAAACAAAAAAGAGTTATAAAAAAAGAAGACAAACATTCTTAGGTATATTGATAGGATTTTCACTTTTAATATTACTTAGTTCTGGTATTTATCTTCTATTATTTGGAAATAGAGGTGGAGATATCTACGGTATTGTTTCAAATCTATTACATTTTTATCTTTCATTTTTATTTATTTTCTTGATTATATATCACTCTTATTACTTAGGAAGAAGTGGAAATAAAGAAGATAAAGCAAAACTAAAAAAACTATTTAATAAAGAGGAGAAAAAGACATGTTAAGGTATTTATTTTTATCACTCTTTTTAATCGTAAATCTATTTGCTCAAAGTAGCTCAAATGCCCTATATATCACAAAAAATCAAGAGTTTATATATACAGCAAACTTAGATGCAGGCTCTGTTACTAAAACATCTTTAAAAGATGGCGTTGTAATAAATGAAAAAGTATTAGGAAAAGATTTAAGAAGAATTGCTTTTAATAAAAATGAATCACAATACGCAGTAACAGATCATGGAAAAAATGTAGTTTATATTATAAATACAAAAGATAATAGCTTAGAAAAAACTATCAAAACTCCATCACAACCCCATGCAATCGTATATGATGAAAAGAAAAACAACTATTATGTAACAGCTTTTGAAGCTAACAAAATCATCTCAATTGATGCCAAGAAACTAGAAATAAATCAAGAAATAAATACACTTGAAACACCAAGAGGTCTTGCTTTAACAAATGATAATAGACTTTTAGTATCTCATGCTTTAATTGGAAAAGTATCTATTTTTAAACTAATAGAAAATGAAAAAGCAATTGATTCAAAACCAATTACAATTATATCATTACATGAAACACAAAATGAAAAAGAGAGCGTATCCCAAGGACTTCCAAGATATTTAGATGATATTGAGATAACTCCAGATGGGAAAGAAGCTTGGCTTCCACATCTTTTATGGAATGTTGACCATGCTTTTCAATTTCAAAGTACTATCTTTCCAACAATTTCAATTATTGATTTAACTCCATATAATGAAAAAGAGTTAGAAATAAAAAGAAAACATCTTTTTAAAGAGATAAATATTCAAGATAAACTAAATAAAACATTGATTATTTCAAATCCTTGGGATTTAGTATTCTCACCTTCTGGACATAAAGCTTTTATTACACTAGCAGGAAGTGAAGATTTATTAGTAATGGATATTAAGCGTTCAACACAAAATAAAAGAAGAAAATCAAGACAACACAGAATCAGAAAAAAAAGAGCAGGTTCAGGAGCAAGAGCTGTACAAATATATAGACATCTTCCAGGAGCCAATCCTAGAGCTATTGTAATTTCTGAAAATGGTGAAGATTTATATGTACAAAATGCCATGAGTTTGGATTTAACGAAATTAAACACTGGTGGAAAAGGTACATTTTCAAGAGTAACGATAGAAAAAGACATTTTTGCAAAACTTGTAAAAAATGACCCTTTATCAAAAGAGTTACGAGAAGGTAAAACAGTATTCAACTTAGGAAATAGTGATAAATATAAAAACAACCCAATAGTTGGGGATTTTTGGATGTCTTGTGCTTCTTGTCACTATGAGGGATTTAATAGTACAAATAGATTTATGTTAAAAGATTTTAAAGTTGATAAATACAAAGATGCAGTTGCAGGACATAGAAATTTAGATAGTTTTTTCTCTAAAAACTTTATATCTGATTACACAAAAATCATCAAACAAACTCAAGGTGGTTTTGGTGAAGATGGAATCATGGAAGAAAAAGTAGATGGTCAAAAACCAAATAAAGAAGTAAAACAAATGCTAACTTCACTACATAAATATGTACAAGCTCCTGAGAATTTACCACTTATGTCAACATGGTTGAAACTTGATGATGATAAAAAAACAGCTCATAAGTCACAATGGTTAAACTCAGCCTCTTGTAAACAGTGTCACCCTACTATTTACAAACAATGGGCTAACTCTTCTCACGGAACTGCTATGGATCATCCATATTATGAATTCCAAGAGAATATTGCAGCCAAAAAAGAAGGAGAAGAGTTCAGAGCCTTTTGTAGAGGATGTCATATGCCGCAACTTTTATTAACGGGAAGAGATTCATCTGAATATAAATTTAAAAACAATATGTTTGAAAAAGATGCTATGTCTTTACAAAAAGCTTTAAAAGAAGGCGAAAGTGTAATAGAAGCAGGAACTGGATGTTTCTTCTGCCATAGAGTTAATAAAGCTAGAAACGCAGGTGGAAATGCGGATTTAAGTATTAATTTAAAAGATAGAGATAAATACTTTTTTGAAAATACTTCTAATGAGACTCTAAAATGGGCAAATGAAAAATCTATAAATGCAAATCCAAAAGCACATAAAGACTCATATACAAATAAAGACTTATACCAAGATTCACTTTATTGTGGGACTTGTCACAATGAATTTATTCCCGGAACTGGGGTTAAGATAAATGACAACTATGGAGAGTGGTTAGCATCATCGTTTAATAATCCAAAAGATAAAACAAAACATAGATCTTGTATAGATTGTCATATGAAAGCAGATATTTCAAGTATTGGAAAAGATGTAGAAGGATTCTCAACACTTGGTGGAAAACTAAAAAAAGATGTAAAAACACACCACTTTACAGGTGCAAATGATTATTTAGCAGGCTTAAGAAGTGATGAACATAGAAAACTATCTATTGATTTATTAAGAATTGCTACAAAACTTGAAGCAAATATAAATGATGATAAATTAACAATTAGAGTAAACAATATACAAGCAGGTCACAAATTCCCAGGGGGAGCAAGAAGACAAATCTGGTTAGAAATAACTGTAAAAGATAAGTTTGGAAGTGTAGTTTATAAAAATGGACATATGCAAGGAAACAGTGTACCAAAAGGTGCAAGAGAGTTCAAAAAAGTAGCAGGTGATAAAGATGGAGTTCCAGTAGGATTACATTTTTGGAGATATGAAAAAATGATAAAAGATACTAGAATTCCTGCTGATGGATATAGAGATGAAGTATTTGATATACCATCAGATATCACATATCCACTTCAAGTTGAGACAAGACTATTATTTAGAGCCTTCTCTCCAAAACTAACAGATAAAGTAAGAGATGCCTTTCCTAAAAGAGATATTCCTTATGCACAAGTTGTTGAAATAAATAAACTAGTTAAGAAGTTTGAAAACTAAAGTTAAAGCTTTAGTTTTCAATCAAATAATAATCCCTCTCCCCTAAAAATCTTCCTTTAAAAACTTTGTACTTTTTCTCTTTTGGTCTAATAGTAGTAATCATATAAACCTTTTTATTTTGAAAATAATACTTTGAAGAGTTAATATAATATTTATCAAATACTCTATTTTTAATGCTTGCTCTTAGTATTTCTATACTTCTATTAGAAATAACAATCTTTTTTTCATCTTTTATTTCTGTGATTATTTGATCAATTGGTGAGTGTTTATTTGTGTAAGTGAAAAGAATATAGATATTAAATACAAAAATAGTGATAATAATCTTATGATAGTTTATTAAAACAGATGAAAGTAAAATAGAAGCAAAAATACTTAAAGGCACTAAATGTCGCATATTTTCTGGATTCTGAGCAAATATTAACCATAAAAAATATGAAATAAATAGTACTAATATAAGTAAAAATTTCTTATCAAATTTGATGAAAACTAAAGGCAATAAAATATAAACAATATTTTCATATCTAAAGATATTTGAAGCCCAAGAAATATCACTATTTTGCCCAGTACCCCAAAGTGTAAAATGACCAAATATAAATCTTTTTGCTTCATATATAAATAACATACCATTAGATAAAAATATATAAAACAAAAATATAAATGCCATAAAAAAGAAAGCTATTAATATATCTTTTAAAGCATCTTTTTTGAAAAAATATATATAAACTAAACCTACAATATAAAAAATTAAATAAGAAGGTCTAGCAAAAAAAGCAATTGAGAATATAACTCCACTGCCTTTATATTTTCCTACTTCAAAAAAATAAAGCCCTAAAAAGAAAAAGAATAAACCAACACTTTCACTTAACATACTCAAAGAGATATTTAATATATATACAGAAGAGATAGTAAGTAAAAAAGCTACGAAGGCAGTTTTTTCATCTTTTAGTTTAGCTACATAAGCAAATACTACTAAAGGGGTTAAAGCCCCACAAAGTGCGGTTAATATAAATAAAGACTCTTTGTTATCATTCAAAAATATATTTAAAAACTTACCCATAAGTACAATGCTTACGTAACCGGGGAAATGTGGGGAAAAGTCTATAATAGAGAAATTATCAATTCCCTTTGCTAAGAAAAAAGAATCATCATTATAAAAAGATGAAGGATAAGTAAAAATATAACAAACATAGATTATTGTAATTATGCTTGTTAATATTTTGTAGAAGTTCATTATAAAGATTGAATTATATCTACAATGATTTTTTGGTTTTTAATATATTCTTCTTTGTTCGCAGGTTTTGCCCCAACTCCAAAAAGTCCCGGATTTCCAATTGAAAGCATACAAGCTTTAATAGCAGATTTTAGTTTTTTATTTGTATTGTCATCTAAACTAACTGCTAATAATTCATAAAATTTATTTGCTTTTGCTAACATAACTTTAGCAACATTGAATGTTTTTATATTTTCTAAACCACCAGAGATTCTTCTTTGAACTTCAGCCGCCAAAGATAATTCTAAACTTTTAACAATCTGTTTTTTATCTTTATTTTCTATGGCATTTTCTAGTGAAGTATGAAGTTTTGAAATGAAAGTATCATTTAAATATTTATAGTTTTTTTCATACTTAATAAATACCTTTTTTGCTGTATCAAAATCATCTGCATTAATAGCTTTCATAATGGCTTCTTTTGAGTCAATTGTCAGCTCCTTTCCAGCAGCTGCATACGAATAAGCATATAAGTTAGAGGAACCTATAAATAACAAAGCCAAAAATAAAACTATTTTATGTACAAATTTCATGTTAATCCTTTTTTTGTGTTAAGCAACACTTTTTGTTTCTATTACTGTTTTTTCATTTCTATGGTTATATATTTTTTCTTTTGAAATAAAACTCGTTTTTAATAACTTTTGAGCAGCCATAAGACCAGTTTCCATTGCTGTATCTAAGAAAATATATCTGTAAGTACCTTGACGTCCTGCCATAATCAGATTTTCAAACTTATTTAAATAAGTAATCGTTTTATCTCTTTTTTCATTGTATTCTACATCCATAAGTGTATAAGCGTGTTCCGTTGTAAATGAAAAATAGTCTACAATTTTATCTTCAATATCAAATTTTAATTTATTTAAATCTTTTTTTACAATTTCTAATAATTCATCTTCATTCATATCCCAAATCTTATCACCTTTATTACAAGGAATCTCTAACATAATTGAGCTTTTACCTTTTGGAGACATAGAAGGTGATCTTCTTTTTGGTTCTTGAATTCTTGTAGGTAATAAATCAAAATCACTTACATATTGCCAAGTATGAGGTGAGAAGTCTTCAATATCTAAACCAATACATAAAAATCTTAAAGACCTAAACTTTAGTTTTGAATCAAAACCTAGTTTTAAAGACATCTCATTTAATGGCATTGTTGAGATTATATTATCAGCGAAATATTCATTATCTTTTGTTTTTACTGATTTGATTTTAGATTCATCGTATGTAAATTCACTTGCTTGAGCATTAGTGATTATAACTCCACCTAAATCTTCAAATCTTTTTGCCATTTTTATAGGAAGTGAACCAAATCCATATTTTGGATATCTATAACTTTTGGCATAAGTTCTTGCAGTTTTTTTGTTTTTAAACAAAAGTTTCTTAGCTACATCTTTTAAATCCACAAGAGAAATTCTCTGCCCTGCCCAATCAGCACTTAGGTATTTGGGTTTGATTCCCCAAAGCTTTTCTGTATATGGACCAAAGAAGTTTTTGTATAAGGTCTTACCAAATCTAGAAGTAATCCATGTTTTAAAGTTTTTATCATTTGGTTTTGTCATTTTTAATACAATTTTCAAAGTATCTATAAAAGCCCCAGCCAATAAAGAAATGGGAGCAACTTTTAATAAATTCTTAATATTTAATGGATATTCATACATTCTATTTTTATGTAAAATCACAGAACTTCTTTGAGCTACTAAAAGCTCATCGCGCAATACATCTTCTACAAAATCTAAAAGATATTCATTGTTCGTAATAAATCTATGTCCACCATAATCAAATCTATACTCTTCATCATTTGTTTTTAGAACTTCAGTTTTACACTGTCCACCAACAACATCTTCTTTTTCAAGAAGAACTACACTTTTCCCAGAGCTAGCAAGTTCAATTCCAGCCATAAGACCGGCAACTCCCCCACCTATTATAATTACATCACTATTTTGCATAAGAGTATGTTTTTCTCCATAATAAAATAGCTGTTGACATATAAACAGCCCAAGAAATTAAGTGCATGAATGTTGGTGATGAGTTATAACCAAACAGTGCTCGTAAGAATGTTCCAAATAATCCTCTATCATCTAATATAAATGAAATATCATAAACTACTGGAATAAAAGTAGGAAGTAAATCTGCTGCTTGCATCATAGATACAGCACTACCAAATAGTCCCCCTGCAATTATAAGAATCAATAATCCTGTATATTTGAAAAATGATTTGATTGGAATATTTTTTGCACCCCTCATAAGGAAATATACTAAAACAATAGATAATACAAGTCCAGAAAAAGCTCCTATTAATCCATCTTCAAGAGTGATACTTTCACTAAAACTAAGTGAAGAGAAAAATAACACCGTTTCAAACCCTTCTCTTAATACTGCTAAAAATGCTAAAAATACCATTCCTGCGATATTACCTGCTGTTACAAGTTTTTTAATATTTTCTTCAATTTCACCTTTTATTTGTTTAGATTGATTTGCCATCCAAACAACCATGTAAGATAAAACAAGTGTTGCAAAAAGTAAAATAAATATCATCAAATAATGCTGATATGTTTCATTGTCCATTCCATAAATAACAACTTGAAAAATATATGCAATAATTATAGAAATCACAACACCAATCAATACACCTAAATAGATAAATTTATTGTATTTTGTTGCTTGTAATTTCCCCAAATAAGAAAGTATTATTCCTACAATTAGAAAAGCTTCAAGACCTTCTCTAAATGTTATTAAAAAACTTGCTAACATTAATATCCTTTATAATAATTGGTATCATTATACTAGGATTTTAATATTGCTTAACTTAATATTTTTAACAAAAAAAACTAATTTTATTTTTTTATTTATAATTAATATTTCTTGATAAAAATTATTTAAGTATTCATAATAATAACTGTTATCTTTGTCACAAGTGGTCACTATTTACCACTTGTAGACACTATACAATAGCATTTTCTCTATTTTGTGTATTTTTCTAATAAATAGCTTTTTATCTTAATTAATAATATTTTTTTCTGCTAAATCTACAATATCATAAACCAATCTAGCAATAGTTTTCTTTCCTATATCGTTAATATCATATTTTGGATTGAACTCTGCTAGGTCTAATAATTTGATTCTTTTTTTATAGTTTTTAAATAGGTATTTTAATATTTCATAAGAGAAAACTACATCAATTCCCCTTGCAGCAGGAGCAGAAACAGCTGGTACTTGAGAAGCATAAAAAGCATCAGTATCTATAGTAATATATATGTATTCTTTTTGCTCTAAAAACTTATCTATTTTTTTCTTTATTTTTTTGATATTTTGCTCTGTAAAATCTGTATCAAGTATATACTTTACATTTAAATCTTTTGCTTTTTTAAACAGTGCTTGTGTATTGGAAGCTTTTGAAACACCTAAACACATATAAGAGAAGTTTGTATTATCTTTTTTGCATAAAGAAGCACTTTGAGCAAAAGGAGTTCCAGAAGTAGCTACTTTGTTAAATCGTAAATCAAAGTGAGCATCAAAGTTTATGATAGCAATATCTTCTTTTTTATCTAAGAAATTATGTAATCCCATAAAAGATGCATATGCCACTTCATGACCGCCACCTAGAACTATTGGAAAATGTTTTTGTTTTAGAAGTTTTGTAATATGAGAGGCTAATTCTTTTTGAGCTGATTCTAAATCATTCTTTGCTACTACTTTTCCTGCATCATATAATTTTGTATTGTCTAAATGAAAAGCAAAATTTCCCATAGCACTTTTTAGTACATCACTGCCTTTTGAACTACCAATTCTTCCTTTATTTAGTTTTACTCCTAAATCACAATCAAAACCAAGAAATGCAATTCCTGATTTCTTTTCATAAGGATAAGGCAAAAACTTTATTTTTTCATGCCATCTTTTTCCAAGCTGTTTATCTTCACTATCTACTCTACCCGTCCATAGGTTTTTATTAGCTTTTTTATACATATACTTGCTCTCCCATATAAACACTATAATGCAATGACGTAGGTAAATACGAACATACTAAATCTCTAGGATGAGATATATCCCAAACACAAAAATCAGCATCAAAACCAATATCTAAACTTCCTTTTGATTCTTGAAGCCCTAAAGCTTTTGATGCATTTTTTGTAACTGCATTAAATGTCTCATTTACAGAAAGTCCAAATATAACTGCACTCATATTCATCATAAGTTGAAGTGAACATAAAGCAGAAGTTCCCGGGTTTAAATCCGTTGCTATTGCTATTGGTACATTGTATTTTCTAAAAAGTTCAATTGGTGGCATTTTAGTCTCACGAAGAAAGTAATAAGCTCCAGGAAGTAAAACAGCTACTGTTCCACTCTTTGCCATTTTCTCTATAGTTTTCTCACCTGTATATTCAAGATGATCTACACTTAAGGCATTAAAATCACAAGCCATATCAGAAGCACCCATAGATGAAAACTGTTCAGCATGAAGTTTTACATTTAGACCCAAAGATTTTGCTTTTTCAAATACTCTTTTTGTTTGCTCAACTGTAAATGCTAAATGCTCACAATAAGCATCTACACAAGTAATAAGTCCTAGTTTATGAACCTCTGGTAACATCTCATCACAAATATAATCTATATATGAATCACTATCATTTTTATACTCAAGAGGAACTGCATGTGCTCCTAAAAATGTCTTTTCTATATGTATAGGATAATTCATTTCTAGTTTTTGTGCAATCTTTAACATCTTGATTTCACTTTGAGTATCTAAACCATATCCTGTTTTAATCTCAATTGTAGTAACTCCATCTTTTATTAAAGCTTCTAGACGTTTAGCTGAGTTTTTATAAATAGAATCAAAAGATTCTTCTCTAGTATTTTTAATAGAAGAAGCAATTCCTCCTCCATCTTTTGCTATTTGAGCATAAGAGATACCATTTAGTCTTTTTTCAAACTCATTTGCCCTATTTCCACCAAAAATAAGATGGGTATGACAGTCAATTAAAGAGCTAGTTATTAGTCTATTTTCAACATCATAGATTTTATTTACACTTAAATGTTCAAAATTTTCCATTTTGTCAATTTTTGCAATCTTTTTATTTTTAATTGCTAAAAAACTATTTTCATGTACGATGATTTCGCCATTATCATCTACTATTGCTATTCTTGCATTTACCCAAACTTTGTCAAATTTTTCCATGTTTTACTCTTTTTTATCAAGGTTAATTTTTTAATTGTATTGACAATTAACTTATTTGTATATATAATTGTAACATAAGAAAAATAAAAAAGGTAATATTATGAATGAAAAAAGAGTAATAAAAGCAGCTACAGGAACAAACTTAAGTGCAAAATCTTGGTTAACAGAAGCACCTTTAAGAATGTTAATGAATAATCTTGACCCAGATGTTGCAGAACGTCCAGAGGACTTAGTAGTATATGGTGGTATTGGAAAAGCCGCTAGAAACTGGGAATGTTTTGACAAAATAGTAGAAGTTTTAGAAAGATTAGAAAGTGACGAAACTCTTTTAGTTCAATCAGGTAAACCAGTAGGAGTTTTCAAAACACATGAAAATGCTCCTAGAGTTTTAATAGCAAACTCAAATATTGTTCCATATAAAGCTACATGGGATACATTTAATGAACTTGATAAAAAAGGTTTAATGATGTATGGACAAATGACAGCAGGTTCTTGGATATATATAGGTTCACAAGGAATTGTTCAAGGAACTTATGAAACATTTGTATCTATGGGTAAAAAACACTTCAATGGAGATTTAAGTGGTCGTTGGATTCTAACAGGTGGACTTGGTGGAATGGGTGGGGCTCAACCTCTAGCTTCTACAATGGCAGGTGCATCTATGCTTGCAGTTGAATGTGATGAAACTAGAATTGATAAAAGAATTGAAACTGGATATTGTGACTATAAAGCATATACTTTAGAAAAAGCTCTTATGATTATTAAACAAGCTGTTGAAGATAAAAAAGCTGTATCAGTTGGATTATTAGGAAACGCGGCTGAGATTTTCCCACAAATTATTGAACATGGATATTTACCAGATGCAGTTACAGATCAAACTTCTGCCCATGACCCACTAAATGGATATTTACCTATTGGATGGTCATTAGAAAAAGCAAAAGAATTAAGAATATCTAATCCCAATTTAGTAGTAGACGAAGCAAAAAAATCAATGGCAGTGCAAGTTCAAGCAATGCTTGATTTCCATGAAAAAGGAATCCCTACGTTTGATTATGGAAATAATATCAGACAAATGGCACTAGAAACTGGAGTTGAAAATGCCTTTGATTTTAAAGGATTTGTTCCTTTATATATTAGAGATTTATTTTGTGAAGGTATTGGACCATTTAGATGGGCTGCATTATCAGGAGATAAAGAAGATATCTATAAAACAGATGCAAAGATGAAAGAGTTATTCCCAGAAAACAAAGCTTTACATAACTGGTTAGATGGTGCAAGAGAAAAGATTCACTTCCAAGGACTACCTGCTAGAATTTGTTGGATTGGTGCAGGTGATAGAGCTAAAGCTGGATTAGCTTTTAATGAAATGGTAAAAAATGGAGAATTAAAAGCTCCTATTGTAATTGGTCGTGATCACTTAGATTCAGGTTCAGTTACATCTCCTAATAGAGAAACAGAAGGAATGATTGATGGTTCTGATGTTATTTCAGATTGGCCATTATTAAACGCCCTACTTAATACAGCAGGAGGGGCAACATGGGTATCATTACACCACGGTGGTGGAGTTGGTATGGGATTCTCTCAGCATAGTGGAGTTGTAATCGTTGCAGATGGTACAGAGGCCGCACACAAAAGACTTACAAATGTTCTTACAAATGACCCAGCAACAGGTGTTATGAGACATGCAGATGCTGGTTACGATATAGCAATTAAAAAAGCAAAAGAACAAAATTTAGATTTACCAATGATAAAGGATAATTAAGATGTTTAACTTACATATTATTCCAGGACAATTAACTCTTCAAGATTTAAGAAGAGTTAATAATGAACAAACATTTATTACTTTAGATAGCAGTGCAAAAGATAAAATAAAAAAAGCTAATGAAACAATTTTAAATATTGTAGATGAAGATAGAACTGTTTATGGTGTAAATACTGGATTTGGATTATTAGCAAATACAAAAATTGCAAAAGAAGATTTAGAAGATTTACAAAGAAGAATCGTATTATCACATAGTGCGGGTATGGGTGAGTATATCTCAAATGAAACAGTAAGATTAATGATTACACTTAAAATCAATTCTCTATCTTTAGGATATTCAGGAATTAGACTTGAGGTAATTGAAGCATTAATAAGTCTTGTAAATAATGAAGTTTATCCTTGTGTTCCAAAAAAAGGTTCAGTGGGAGCTAGTGGAGATTTAGCACCCTTAGCCCATATGAGTGCAATTCTTTTAGGTTATGGATATGTGAACTACAAAGGTGAAATTTTAAAAGCAAGAGATGGTCTTAAAAAAGCAGGAATGGAACCTATAGTTTTAGGTGCAAAAGAAGGTTTAGCCTTACTTAATGGAACTCAACTTTCTACTACATTCTCTCTTGAAGGTCTATTTTTAGCAGAAGATTTATTTGCTTCAGCAATTGTTGCAGGTTCTATGTGTGTAGAAGCAGTTCTAGGAAGTCGAGCACCTTTTGATGATAGAGTTCATACAATCAGAGGTCATAAAGGTCAAATAGATACAGCAAAAATGTATAGGGATTTATTAGAAGACGAAAGTGAAATATCTCAATCACATAAAGATTGTACAAGAGTACAAGACCCCTATTCTATTAGATGTCAACCGCAAGTTATGGGAGCTTGTCTAACACAAATAAGAAATTCTGCTGAGACTTTATTAATAGAGTCAAATGGAGTTACAGATAATCCACTAATTTTTGTAGATGAACAAGATGTAATCTCAGGAGGAAACTTCCATGCTGAACCAATTGCTTTTGCTAGTGATAATTTAGCTTTAGCTATTTCTGAAATTGGAGCATTAAGCGAGCGAAGAATGGCATTATTAGTTGATAAACATTTAAGCCAATTACCTGCATTTTTAGTAAACAATGGTGGTATTAACTCAGGATTTATGATAGCACAAGTAACAAGCGCTGCCTTAGCTAGTGAAAACAAAGCCTTAGCTCATCCTAGTTCAGTAGATTCTCTTCCAACATCTGCAAATCAAGAAGACCATGTATCAATGGCTACTTATGCAGGAAGAAGATTAAAAGATATGGCAGAAAATACTGCTGGTATTTTAGGAATTGAACTTTTAGCAACTGCTCAAGGTATGGATTTTAGAGCACCAAATAAATCTACAAGTAAAATAGAAGAAACAAAAAAGATCCTAAGAGAAAAAGTATCTTTTTATGAAGAAGATAGATATTTTACAGATGATATTGAAGAAGCAATATCTATAGTACAATCTGGAATTTATAATAAATATATTGATAAAGATTTAATTCCAAGTTTTTAAGAACTTTTCTAAAGATGGCATTTTGCCATTTTTAGATAATATTCCAATATTAATTATAAGGGAAAAGATGAAACAGCCAGTATTTAAAGAAATCAAAGATTTTATTAAAAAACAAATAGCAGATAAAGTATATCTTCCCGATGAAAAAATTCCAACTGAAATGGAATTATCAAAACAGTTTAATACAAGCCGTCCTACTGTAAACAAAGCTTTAAGTGAATTAGTACTTGAAGGTGTAGTAGTTAGATTTCCAAGGTCTGGAACTTTTGTAACTCATCAAAAAGCTCAAACTTCTATTTTAGATTTAAGAAACATTGCAGATGAGATTAAACAAAGAGGTAATGACTATACAAATGAACTTATTTGTTTAGAAGAAATCAAAGCAGATGAAAAAATAGCTCAGGTTTTAAATATAGTAAAAGATCAAAGAATATATGTATCTCAGATGGTTCATAAAGAAAATGATGTACCAGTAAGATATGATATAAGATATATCAAACCCTCAATTGCACCAGATTATATAAAACAAGACTTTAAAAAAATTACTCCAAGTTTGTACTTACAAAAATCATGTCCAGTACAAAAAGTAGATAATACAATTGAAGCAACAATGGTAAAAGAGCCAATTCAAAAACTTCTAGATATTGTCAGTAATGAACCATGTTTATTAATATCAAGGGTTGTAATATCAAATGATGAAGTAGCTTCATATTCAAAACTATACTATCCAAGTTCAAGATATAAACTAAACTCTATGATAGATTCAACTGATAGGAATTTTGTTTAATGACTGAAATATTAAAAAATAAAATTATAAAAGTATGTAATGAAAAGATTGAGAAAAAAGGAACAAATGTAGGTTTGTCTTTTTATGCTTTTTTCGCAAACAAAAATGACAATCCTGTTTTACTTATGGAAGCTGCCACATGGTGGATACAAACCCACAAATTAGACCATTTTGAAAAAGCAGTAAAAATAAAAAAGATGATAGAAGATAATCTTTAATCTAAAAGTATAATCATCTTTTCTAATTTACGTACGTTTGAGAATGCCAAGTCATTATCTTCATTTTTATCATACTCTTTTTGATTTTCTTCAAGTAGAGCTTCTAGCTGTTCTTTTATGATATTTTTTTCATTATAAATATCATTTATAGGTTTTTCTAATTCGTATGAGAATTCAGAGTTTATTTGCAGTGAAAAATTTAATGCGTAACTTACTTCAAGCCCATCTATATATGTTCTAGAGGCAACTAAAGGTCCCGAAGAGAAGATCATCTCTTCATTTTCTCTTGATTGGAAAAGTAATTTTATTAAATTGTTTGCAATCTCTTCTAAATCTTTTTTTTCAAACTTTTCATCAAGCTTTTCTAAAATTTCAATTGTTCTATCAAAATCAAAACTACTAATTAATTCTTTTTGTATTTTTTCTAATTTCATTTATATATATTTCCTTAGTTTTTAGAACTTTGTAGTTCATCCATTATACTTGTACTTACATCTTTAAAATTATTATAAATCTTTGAGTATGAAACTGCACCTTTTAATAAAGTAATAATCATTAAAGCTTTTGTTTGAGCACTTTGTTCAAAAAAGAAAATATCATTTTCTTTTCCTTCTTGTAAAATCTTTTCCATATTTGTATGCTCAATTGTTACAAGTTTTTTAACTTGTTCTTTCATTGAATCAGGAAGAAGATCATATTCAGCCAATAAAGCGACAATAGGACAATCTTCTCTTTCATCTTGTTGTGTTTTGTATATTTTAAAGTACTCTAAGAGCTTTTTATCTGCATTAATATCTAAACTAACAATATCTTCAAACTTTCCACCTAAGTCATCATACATAGCATCTAAGCATGCATTTCCTAAAGCTTCTTTTTTTCTAAAATAGTGATGTACATTCTCTCTAGTAACTCCAAGAGTCGTAGCTATTTGAGAAAAACTAAGATTTGAATATCCAGCTTTTCTAATAATACAGTTTGCAGTTTTTATTACATCATCTTTTCTTGATTTTTTCATTTGAATACTTTTTGTTTTTTCTGATTATATATCATCATAACTTACACATGTATAAGTTAAGTCTTGACAAAAATTAATTTAAGTGATAGAATTTCATAACTTACTTACATGTAAGTAAATTAAAAAGGACATAAAATGGAAACTAAAGCAATAATAGAAGATTTTAAACAATATACAAATGCATGGGTAGAAAACTTTAATAAGGGTAATGTACAGTATTGCATAGATGCATATACAGATGATGCAGTAATGATAATCAAAGAAGTTGGAGAATTTAAAGGGAAAGAAGCTATTTCAACATTTTGGAATGACTTAACAAAAAATGCAAATCATATAGAATATTCAAATACAAATATTAAAGTAATTAATGAAAAAACCGTACATTTAGATTCAGATTGGAAAATGAATATAGGAGAAGGAATTATTACTTTAGAAGAATGGGTTAAACAAGATGATGGTTCTTGGAAACTAACACAAGATGAATTCCAAATCTTAAAACAATATTAGGAAATTAATTTATGCAATATCTACAAAAACATAGTTTATATATTTCAAATCCAAAAGTTAGTTGTGATTTTTATATTAATAAACTTGGAATGAGTTTACTTACAAAATTTACTGAAAATGAAATAGAGTATTACCATCTATCTTTTGATAATTTACCCAATTCAAAAGAAGCATTTTTAGAACTTATATTTGATAAGAATAATAAAGAAACAATATTTCCTAAAAATAAAGATACACTTGAAGGATATTGGAAAATAGCCCTTAGTATAAAAGATGTTGATATTGCAAGGGAAAGACTACTTGAAAAGGGAGTTGATATTGGCCCTGCTTTTCAAGTTCCTAATGTGGCATATCTATGTCATTTTTATGATCCAGATGGATATTGTTTAGAGTTGATACAACATAAATTTCAAGAGAATCATATAAAAGAAGATGAAAATAAAAACTATGTGTTAGGAAATAAAGCCATTTTTTCCTTAATTACATATAGGGTAAAAGATATAAATAAAAGTTTAGAGTTTTATACAAAACATCTAGGTTTAAAATTACTATCAAAAATGGATGTATCAAAAAGAGGTTTCAACTTATATTTTTTAGCTTTGACAAATGATATATTGCCAAATGAAACTGATATTGAAGCTATTGAAAATAGAGAATGGTTATGGCAAAGAGAATATACAATAATTGAATTACAACATATATTGCAATTTGATAATGATAAAGAATTTAAATATGAAGTTGGGAAAACTACAGGCTTTAATAAAATATCTTTTATTTCGAAAGAAAAAAAGAGTCTAAAAGACCCTGATTTATATAATATAGAAATTCAAAAGATAGATTAAATTCTATCTTCTTCTTTCTTTTCGTTTTCTTCTTTTTCTAAATGCTCTAATAATAACTCAAAACATAACTCTAGTATTTTTAAATTTTTTACTAGTAACATTGGATTATGTTTATTATTTATACCAGATTTAGTAATTTGTACATTTCGAAGATCAACTTCTCCATCAATTAAAACTACTTCAAATCTAATTTTGTCATTTGTAAAACCTATAGATAAAGGTACGTAATACTCTTTTTCATCATCACCTAGATACCAACTAGCAGATCTTTGAATAAAAACTGTTGGTAAAGGAGCATTATAATTTAGTCCATTTATATGATGTTTATTAAAGATAATCTTTTTAATATTAATTGGATTAATCAAAGATGTATTCATCTTATTCTTTATTCTTTTATACATAAGTTTCCAAAGAAAAGATTTAACTTTTCTCGTAGAATCAAGATGACCTAAAATTCTGTCATTTAAATAATATATACTATTCATAATCTTTTATATACTCGCTCATTATTGAGAAATCTACATTTTCGTCTATTTTAATATCTAAGTCCATTAAATATAAATTTCTTACTTTAAATTTTTTTAGTTTAACTAAATCTTTTCCTGTTGTAACAATAGCATAATCTTCGTAAGTAACACTAATACTTTCTATATCTTCTTTAGTAAAAGTATGATGATCAGGGAAAGAAATCATTTTTGTACCCTCAGGTAAAAATTCTAACAACCTATCAGGTTTAGAAATTGCTGTTAAAAGAACTGTTTTTTTAGGTAAAACTGCTTCTTTATTATCTTTTTTGATTGTAATAACTCTAAAGAAGTCTTTTCCTTCTTGAAGTTCTAAATCAGCATAAAAATACATACCCTTAGGCTCTCTATATCCACCACTTGGTAAACAAAAAAAGTTTGTTGGTTCTTTTTTTGGTCTTAATAAAATATTGAATTTTTTAATACTATATTTTGAAAAACCATCATCAAGAAAAACAATTTTACATCCTAGTTCTTTTGCTTTTTTTATAGCTTCTACCCTATTCTCACTAACTATTACAGAAGCATTAGGCAAAGAGTTTGCCAATAACATAGCTTCATCACCAGAAGTTTGAATATCTTCTAAAACTTTACCATTTTGTGATATTACGTATAAACCTTTTGAAGCACGTCCATAACCTCTCAGAATAATACAAGGGTTTTCATATTTTGAAGCTAATTTAATTGTAATAGGAGTTTTTCCGCTACCACCAACTATTAAATTCCCTACAGAAATTACTGGTATTTCAAAATCAGATTCTCTTGCTTTTGTTCTTTTTATAAGAATAATAAGCATATATAAAAAAGTTAAGGGTAAAAGTAAAAATGATATTAGTTTCTGGAAAGAGTTAGGGAAGAAGAGATACTCTTCTACCCATAAGTAAAATTTTTGTTTCAAGTTAGATTATATCCACTCAGATGCAACTTCGATTACTTGGTCACATACGTAGTTTACTTCATCATCTGTTAAACCCGCATACATTGGTAATGACAGGATTTGTTGATAGTTATTTAAAGCATTTGAATATGCTGTAATTTTAATAGAGTACTTTGTTTTATAATAAGATAAAAGATGTAATGGAATATAGTTAAGTCCAGTTGCAACACCTCTTTCTTTTAATGCTCTAGCAAAAGCATCTCTATTTCTTGAAATCTTTACAATAAATTGAGTAAAGATATGTTCATCTTTATGAGAAGGAATTGTAATATGTTTAACCCCTGTTAATCTCTTTTTATAAAGTGCTGCAATCTCTTTTCTTCTTTTGATAAAGTTTTCTGTTTTATTTAACTGTGCTAATGCATAAGCTGCATCTAACTCAGATAAATCATATTTATGCCCAATATCAACAACATCATATACGTAATCTAAGTTTCCATAGTTATCGTATGTAGTTGTAAGTGCATGTGTTCTTAGAAGTTTTGCTCTATTTGCAATATCTTCATTATTTGTTGCAATAATTCCAGATCTAGAAATCGCATATTTAGAGTTGGATGGATTTGTAGAGAAGATAGTCATATCAGCTCTTAAGTTCCCAACTTTTTTACCCTTGTATGTAGCTCCTAAAGACGATCTACAATCCTCAATAAGAATAATCCCATACTTTTCCGCAATGTCATAAATTCTATCTAAATCAGGAGTTTGACCACCTACAAAAGTAATAATAGCTCCTCTTAATTTCTTAGAGCTGTTATCTTCTAAAGCTTTTTCAAATTTATCTACATCAATATTCATATCATCCATATTAATATCAATAAAAATAGGCTCAGCATCAAAGTGTCTAACACATTCAGGTAAGTTTACGAATGAGTTAACAGACATTAAGATTTTATCTCCTCTTTTAAGTTTAATAGCACTTAATGCAAGGTGAACTGCAGCCGTTGATGTTGCAGTTGCAACAGCATATTTAGCTCCAACAAATTTAGTAATACTCTCTTCAAACTCTATTACTTTAGATAAGTCATTTTTTGACTCTAAAACACTTCTAATCTGACTTAATTCATCAGTATCTAGAGAGGCTTTATATATTGCAACTTCTTTTTTCATCTTTAACTCCACTTAATATTTGCGATTGTTGGTAATTTACCTTTAAAGGCATTTGCTTTAATTCTATACGCTAACATATCTATTAATTTTTCTTCTATATTTAATTTTAAAAGTTCTTCTTTTGTTTTGTTTTCATCTACCATTAGTTTTAGAACATCGTCCATTTGTTTATAAGAGTATCCAAGTTCATTTTCATCACTTTGACCTTCCCATAAATCAGCACTAGGAGCTTTATTTACAATAGCATCCGTAACACCTATAAATTTAGCAAATTCAAACTCATCACTTTTATACATCTCACCAATTGGGTTGATTGCACAAGCGATATCTCCAAAAATTGTACCATAACCAAGTAATAATTCACTTTTATTAGAAGTACCTACAACTAATGATCTTTCTCTTGATGAAACATCATATAAAACTGACATTCTCATTCTAGCACTAAAGTTACCAATTCTTAGTTTGTCTTCATCCATATTTTCAATAAACGAAGTAACCATAGGTGCAATAGAAATTATCTCATATTTTATACCAAATTTTTCACAAAGCTCTACAGCATCGTCGCTTGAACTCTGAGAAGAAAACTGTGATGGCATAAGCACACAATTTAATTTATCACCAAAAACTTCTTTACATAAAACAGCAACTACAGCAGAATCAAGCCCACCAGATAGTCCTACAGTAACTTTTTCTAAACCAGTTTTTTTTACTTCATCTTGTAAAAAATCTATTAATTGTTGTTTAATATCAGTCCAATTTATCAATTAAAATCCTTTGTCAAAGTTATTATAACTCATCTTTTTTTGTTTTTTCATAAATTTCGTCTAAATAATCAGAAGTTGTATTCGTTATATTATCTTTTCTTCCTAATAGCTGATTCTTAATATCAAGCAATTCTTGTTCCTCGAAATAATTAAGATAGTTAGGGTTAATCTCGATTGTATCATCAGGAGTAACTTTAATAAGTTCTTTTATTTCTTTTATTAATTCTTCTTTCATTTGTTATCTTTTAGTAAATTTTTCTAGTATTTGTGTTAAATAGAGTTCCATTTTTTCAGCACCAATATCGCAAGAGCTATCTTGGCAACATTTGCAACAAGTTCCAGCATCAGTTAAATCACCAATTTTTTCTAAAGTATTAGCATCTCGCTCTTTAATAGAATGAATGACTTCACCCAAAGATACGTGTTTACAAGTACATACTTCATAAGAATGAGGAAACTTTTTAGCCATTTGTTATCTCTTTTTTAACTTCATTTAATATATCTTTGCAGTATATTTTCTTTTTTATTCTACCAAAATCAGCTTCACTAAAAATACAATGACGACATTCGGTTCCAGCAGTAGTGATATCTTGAATATCTCTTAGTGTTTTGGCATCATTGTTTTTAACAGCATCTACAATATGTTTGATAGTAACTCTTTTACAGTTACATACTTCATATGATTCTTCAAAACCTAACACTATTAAGCTCTATGTTTTTTGATAAGTTCATAAGCTTCATTGATTTCTTGAAGTTTCGTAGTAGCTTCATCAATAATATTTTGAGCTGCACCAGAACCTGCAATAATATCCGGATGGTGTTTTTTAACAAGTGTTCTATATGCTTTTTTAATTGCACCATCATCATCAGAAGAATTAACACCTAAAATTTCATAAGCTTTATCTAGACTAAGAGCATTATTTTGCGCTTGTTGCGCATAAAATGCTTTAAATGTATTAACTAAATTCTCAAAATCTTGAGTTTTTATTTTAAGAGATTTAGCAATATCTTCAGTAATCATTCTCTCAGTATCTGAGAAATCTTTGTCAATAAATGCTAAATTTAGTAAATACTCCATAATTTTAGCACGTTTCGTATAGTCATATTTTGTCAAACTGTATAGTTTTTCACAAATTTCCATTGTGTTATCAAAACTCTCTTTTTCTTTTGAATAAAGTATCTTTAACTCATCTCTAATTTCATCAGCATTTTCAAAATGTCTTGAAATATCGTTAAGAGTATGTTTTAATAACTCAGCTTCTAATTCACATACTTTCCCGTCTGCTTTGGCTACTTTAGCCATTAATGCTACTAATAAACCTGCTTCATGATTTAGTAAATCACCCTCAAATTTCTCTTTGATTTTCAAGTTAATGTTTTGGAACTTCTCTGTCTTATAATTTCTTGCAATTAGAAATAAAATAAATCCAATCACTAGTAAAACTAATATTTTCATATTTTTCCTTATTTATTAAATACAACTATTTTGCTAGATTTTATCAAATTTTAGTTAAAATCTTAACCTTTAAATATACAATGGAGTTATATATGTTTGGAATGGGCTTTATGGAAATCCTATTAATTGCAGTAATTGCAATTATCGCATTAGGACCGGATAAACTACCTACGGCAATGGTTGAAATTGCAAAGTTTATACGAAAATTCAAGTCAGGTGTTGAAGATGCAAAATCTACTTTTGATAATGAATTAAATATCAAAGAGATGAAAGAAGAAGCAAATAAATTTAAAGCACAGATTGAAGATGCTAAATCTACTGTTTCTATGGATTCTAAAGTTGATTTAGGATTAGATGACATTATGAATGACGACTTAACTTCTGATAAAGAAGAAAAGCCAAAAGAAGAGAAAGTTTCTTTTAAAAAGAAAAAGAAAAAAGAAACTAAAAAAACTAAGACTGTAGAAGAGACAAACGAAGAAGTTGTTGAAAATGCAGCAAATAAATTTAAAGTTAATTTTGATGAAAAAAAAGAGGATAATGCGTAATGCTTGAAGATTTAAAACCTCACATAGCTGATTTACGAAAGAGATTAATGGTTTCAGCAGGAATGCTGATTGCAATGTTTTTTGTATGTTTTTTCTTTTATGAACCAATTTTAGGTTGGATGATGGTTCCAGTGGAAGCTGTACTTCCGCCAAACTCTCAAATGGTTGCAATTGAAATACAAGAGACATTCTTCACAGCACTTAAAGTTGCATTCTTTTCTGGTTTTATTTTATCATTACCAGTAATTTTCTGGCAAATGTGGCTATTTTTGGCACCAGGATTATATGAACATGAAAAGAAATTAGTATTTCCTTTTGTATTCTTTGCAACATTAATGTTCCTTGTTGGTTCTGCTTTTGCTTATTATATTGTTGTACCTTTAGGATTTGAGTTCTTAATTAACTTTGGTTCTGCTGTTGTTACAGTATTACCAAGTATTGGTAAATATGTTGGATTCTTCACAAAACTATTATTTGGTTTTGGTGTAGCATTTGAATTACCAGTAATTACGTTCTTCCTTGCACAAATTGGTTTAGTTGATGATAGGATGTTAAAAGACTTCTTTAAATATGCAGTTGTAATTATTTTTATCGCAGCTTCATTATTAACACCACCAGATGTACTAACACAATTTTTAATGGCTGGTCCATTAATCATACTTTATATTGTATCTATATACATTGCAAAAGTATTTAACCCAGCTGATAAAGCTGAAGATGAAGACGAGGACTAAGATTTAATGCTTGATCCTTTAAAAACATCAAGCTATGATTACGATTTACCAAACGAACTCATAGCAACTCATCCAGTAAGCCCAGCAGATGCTGCTAGGCTTTTGGTTTATGACAGAAAAACACAAACAATCACTCATACTACTTTCAAATCTTTAATGGATTATCTTCCAGAGAATTTATCTGTTTTCCTAAACGATACAAAAGTAATCAAAGCTAGAATCTTTGGAAAAAAAGAATCAGGTGGAAAAATAGAATTACTTTTAAATAAACCATTATTTATGGATAGATATTTAGTAATGACTAGAGGTAGAGTAAAACTAGGAACTGAAATATTCTTCGACAAAGGTCTAACAGCTGAAGTATTAGAACTAAATGAAGATGGTAGTAGAGTTGTAAAATTCTTCAAAGATGGCAAAAAAATAGAATTTTTAGAGCTAGTAGAAATTCTAAATGAAATTGGTCATTTACCTCTTCCTCCTTATATGAATAGAGAAGATGATAAACAAGATGAAGAAGATTACCAAACTTTGTTTGCTAAAAACTATGGAGCAGTAGCAGCTCCAACTGCATCTTTACACTTCACACCTGAATTATTAGATAATATCAAAAATAAATTTGATGTTAATTATCTAACTCTTCATGTGGGAGCTGGTACATTCAAACCAGTAGATGCTGATGATATTTTAGATCACCCAATGCATAGTGAATACTTTGAAATTGGAAGAGAAGCAAAAGAATCACTAGATAAAGCACAAAAAGTTTTAGCAGTTGGTACTACAGTTACTAGAACAGTTGAGTATTATTCAAGAACAAATATGATTCAAGGGGAATGTGATTTATTCTTGAACCCATCGAATAAACCAATTAAAGTTGACTGTTTACTTACAAACTTTCACTTGCCAAAATCTACATTAATTATGCTTATTGCATCTTTTGTAGGATTAGAAAAAACATTAGAAATATATAACGAAGCCATTAAAGAGAAATATAGATTTTATTCTTATGGTGACGGTATGTTAATTATATAAAGGATTTTTAGAACCATGCAACATTATGTGTTATTTGATACAGAAACAACAGGAAATCAAGAAGACGATAGAGTTATTCAATTTGGAGCTATGATTGTAGATCAAAAAGGTAAAGTTGAAGCTTATGATGAATTTTGTCATAGTGATGTAGCAATCAAAATTGAAGCTATGGAAGTACATAACATTACTCCTGATTTAATTGTTGGTAAACCAAAAGCAGTTGAAACTACATTTTACAAAAGATTAGAAGAGTTAAACACTCCTGAGAACTTCTTAATTGCTCATAATATTTCATTTGATATGGGAATGATTCAAAAAGAAGGATTTGTAAATAACTTCCAACTTATTGATACTTTAAGATGTGCTAAACATTTATATTCAGAAATGCCTTATCATAGATTACAATACCTAAGATATGCACTAGAATTATATAAAACAGAACAAGCAGAAGCTAATAAACATGGAATTACTATTAAAGCCCATGATGCAATTGGTGATGTTCTTGTAATGAAATTATTCTTAACTAAATTAGTTGGTAAATGTAGAGAGGTTTATCCTGACTATAATCCAATGGAAAAATTAGTTGAGCTTACTAAAACTCCTGTTTTTATCAAAACTTTTAAATTTGGTAAACACAAAGGTAAAGAAGTAGCAGAAGTTGCTAAAAATGATTCAGGATACTTAAACTGGATGAGATCTAATATGGATTTAGATGAAGATTTAAAATATACTTTAGACAAAGTATTAGGTAGTAACGACTCTTATTAAAACACTCTAGTTCCATAATAATTAAATATTATGGAACTATTCTCTACTATTTATAGTAACCTGTACCAATAAACATATCACCATCAATTCTTTTAATGAATGAAGTTTTAGGAGTGATTTTCTTTTTAATTGGATGCGACCATTTATAATCTAACCAACCTTCTCCTTTTGTTTGTGCAATATTAATTAGTTCTTGAATTAACATTAGTCCACTTGCATCTTTTAATTTGTAAAGATTTTTCCCAACAATTTTAGAGTTTGAACCAAGAGCTTTATTTACACCATTAAAGTCATATGCAAACATATATAATTCACCTCTGATGAATTTACCTTTAGGATCATTGAACTCTTTTAAACAGGCTTCAGTACCTTGTTGTTTACAAAGTTCAACACCTTCATTTACAAATGATTTTACTTCATCTACTGTAGCTGCATAAGATAAAGACATTCCTAAAACTAAAGAAACACCAACTTTTGAAATTTTTGATAACATATCTTTCTCCTTAATATAGTATATATTCATTATAAATCTGTTATGTGAAATCTATATGATATTCTTTAGCTAAAATTAAGAATTTGAACTTATAAAATATTTAGTTATTTTATAAACAAAATCTACATAAAAGTAGTGTAAAATTATTTTATTAAAACAAAAAAGGTTTTATTATGGAAACTGAAAACATAACAAAACGATTAAAAGTTTATCAAATCACTTCAATAATCACTATTCTTTTTACCTTAGTTGGCTTCTCCTATAATGTATATAGGTTAGAACAAAGTGAAATAAATAGTAATATTAGAACCTCAAGTTTTGAAATGCTAAAAGAATTAGCAAACTTAGAGCAAATAGTCTATGCATCACATTATGAAAAAGATGATAAAGATGGAAATCCAAGAACGGGATGGGTAAAGGTTGGTATTATTACTGATTTAAGTTTGATTTGTTTTCAAGAGAAAAATATGCAAACCCAAATCTTACATACAACATGGAAAAATAATTGGGCAACAATGAAAGATAATAGGGAATCCGCTAATAATATAGTAAATAGTATTGATAATGTAAGGATAAAAATAAGAGAAGTACTAAAAAATCTTAATTGATTTTAGACTTCCCTTTGTAGTTTAATAAACTATTTTTTTAGTTTTACTACTCTTTGTTCTCTTTGGATTATATATTCAGAGATTTTATTTATAAATCTTTGACTACTTTCCCCTTGAGTATATGAACCTAAATAATACTCTTTTACTTTTATTCTTTGTTTTTTATTTGTATCATTTTTTAATTCATCATCTAATATTTCAATAACATTATCAAAATTATCTTTATTTATAGTTACGAAAGCTTTAGTAAGTTCATTTATACTTTGGTCTTCTAAAATCTCAATATAAGCAGCTGGTTTATTAGTATGCAAATAGTCAATCATTACAGAAGTATTATCAAAGAATGCAAAATCAACTAATGTAAATACATCATTAATATTCTCTTCTTCCATATAATAAGCATTTGATGATTCATCAACTTTTCTTTTTATTTCCATATCAGCTATCTTAGCATCTTCATCTCTAACGCCAATAGCGGAATGAGGTTTGTAAATTAAGATATTATTCTCATTAGCTAAAATTTTCTCTACAAGTTCAACACCATATTTTGGAACAGAAGTATAATTCATACTAGGATGAGTAGCCTCCCAAGTAGGAGCATACAAAATTACATTTTGACCATCTCTTTTTTCTAATTGCATTTGATTAATAAAATCAAGCTGTGGTCGCCCTACTTGTATGAATTTATTAGGATTAAAATTTAATAAATACTCTTCATATCTATCTGTCCCTCTTTGACCTACTGTAAATACATAATCATAGGCTTGAGATTGATTAGATCGCATTGATTCCTTTTCACTCTCACCATGATTTAAATGAACATGATAACCTCTACTATATCTTACTGATTGGAAATTTTTAAGAGAGTTATTAATATATAATAAAACTGCAAATTCATTTTCATCATAAAATTCTATTAAATCACTAAATGATTCAAGATAAACAACTTCAATAGATTGATCTTTTAAATATTGTTTATAAACCTCATAATCAGTTATAATATATAAAACCTTATGTTTCTTATCTAATTCCTCAAATGGTCTTTGCCATTGTTTTATCTGATAGTATGAGTTAATACCACCAGAAAAATATACTATTACTTCGCAGTTTTTATGATTCAATTTAACCTCTATAATGTTTTGATTTTTTCTATAAGTTCTGTAGTTGAGATATCTGGAGTTCTAGGTAGATATATAACTTCACAAATATCACTAAATTCGTCAAATTTTCCAGTCCAATCACATCCCATAATAAGACAGTCTGCTTTATGTTCTAGCAAATATTCTCTTTTTAATTCAAGAGATTCTTCTAAAAAGACTTCATTTACAAAGTCTAAGGATGAAATAATATGCATTCTTTCATCTTCAGTATAAAAAGGCTTTCTTCCCTTTTTTTTAAAGTTTAATTTATCAGAAGATATTCCAACAACTAACTCATTTCCATGAGACGCAGCTCTTTCTAGGATTCTTAAATGTCCTAAGTGAAAGATGTCAAAAGTTCCAAATGTTAAAACTCTTTTCATTAATACCTTTTCTAAATAATATCTATAACATATAACGATTATATAACTTAAAAAATTAATTAGTTATTAAATTTACTATTTACATTAAATCTACAAAATATAGTTTAATTTCATAAAATATTGATAAATTTCATTTAAGTTTCATTTAATTTCACTATAATTACCTAAAAATTTTAGGGGTTTTTTTTGAATAAATTTTCAAGAATTGGATTTATCCTTGCTGCAGCGGGTTCTGCTGTTGGTTTAGGAAATATATGGAAATTCCCATATGTTACAGGAGAGTATGGAGGTGGTGCATTTGTACTAGTATACCTTCTTGCTATTTTATTTATTGGTTTAACAGTATTCTTAGCAGAAGCAGTTATCGGTCAAAACGCACAATCAGATGTAGCTACGTCATTTGTAAAGACTTCAAAAACAAAAAATGAAAATTGGAAGTTTGCAGGATTTATGATTATTAGTGGTTTACTAATTTTATCATTCTATTCAGTTGTATTAGGATGGATTTTAAATTATGTATTTACTTCATTCTCAGCATTACCTACAGAAGCTGCTGTTGCAGGAGCTGCGTTTGAAAAGCTAATTAGTGACGATATTGGTTCATTAATTGTTTATCATACACTTATTGCGGGAACTGTAGTATTTATTGTTCTAAAAGGTATCAAAGACGGAATTGAAAAAATCAACTTAATCTTAATGCCATTATTAGGTCTTATTTTAGGTGGTTTATTAATCTACGCATTAACTTTAGATTCATTCTCACAAGCTGTATCATTTATGTTTACACCTGATTTCTCTAAGATTAATGGTGATGCATTACTTGCAGCATTAGGACAAGCATTCTTTACACTATCACTTGGTGTTGGTACAATTATGACTTATTCTGCTTCATTACCAAAAGAAGCTAACTTTGTTAAATCATCATTTATGGTTGCTATTGTTGATACAAGTATTGCAATTATTGCTGGTTTAAT
Organism: Poseidonibacter lekithochrous; assembly: GCF_013283835.1. Lineage (GTDB taxonomy): Bacteria > Campylobacterota > Campylobacteria > Campylobacterales > Arcobacteraceae > Poseidonibacter > Poseidonibacter lekithochrous. The sequence goes on from NZ_CP054052.1 coordinate 2,109,771, forward strand.
TATTTTCTCATTCCTATTTGAAGCTGGTGCTCCAAGTGCAGCAGGACCTGGATTAGTATTTATTTCATTACCAGTTATTTTCTCTGGATGGGGAGTATTAGGACAAGTTATTGCTGTTTCATTCTTTGTTGCATTAGTATTCGCAGGAATCACTTCTGCTGTATCAATGATTGAACCATCACTTAAATTCTTCATTGAAAGATTTAATTTTACTAGAAGAAAAGCTACTATTCTTTGTGGTTCTATTTTCTATGTATTAGGTATTGTTGCATTATTATCAATGTCTAAATCTTATGGTGCGGAGTTAACATTCTTTGGTAAAAATGCCTTTGATTGGATGGACTTTGCAACATCATCTGTAATGATGCCATTAGCAGCATTAATCACTTGTATTTTCTTAGGATATTTTGTTGATCAAGATATGTTAAAAGAGAAGTTTACAAAACACACAAGTCAAGCAGTATTTAATATCTGGTATTCGCTGATCAGATATATTGTACCTCTTGCAATTATTGTTTTATTCTTAAATAAATTAGGATTAATATAATACTTTAATCAAAGGCTTAGGCCTTTGATTTTCTACTAAACTCTACAAAGTTAATTATCATTAAATACATTTAATATTATTTACTGTACTATATCATCAACTTTTGAGGATGTGACATAGTGGCTGTGTGCTGGGCTCCAATCCAAATATACTAGCCCGATTTCCATTGTCACTCAAACATCAATATACTTTTATATAGAAATTTTAGGAGATATTATGAATAAACAAGTAAAAACAACACTACTTCATATTCCACTTTTAGTATTTCAATACTATGCTATTTTATCTTGTACTCAAAAAAATATTGAGTATTCAAATATAAATTATTTAGAACCACTTGGTTTATTAATCCTTATTCCAATGATTATCATTACTATATATATGACTTACAGATTAAAATCTATACATAAATATACAAGAGAATTATATTTATTTGTACTACTTTTTACTCCTACTTCTGTTGGATTCCTGGATAATCATATTGTATCTTCTCTTATTCCATTTTTAATCTATTCAATAAGTTTTTTCTATATTGACAATATAAAAAATGATGATTTTAGTGAAAATGATAATAAAAAAGAGATAGCTCCAAGAGTTTATAATCAATTTTTAGATAACACTTTAGATGAGGGATTTGAAAAGTTTGATTGTAAAAAAGAATTGATTTTATTTGATGATATCAAAGATTGTGAAATATTAGAAGTAAACAAACTAAATGAAGAAATAGGTATAGTTTACATGAAAAATAATACAAAAAAGTTTTTAAAAATAGAACCAATTTATCATATGAGTTCAATAAATGGAATAACTACATTTTTTAAAATTGACTCTAAACCATTAGATCAGATCATTACAAATACTCTTTATAGTGAAGAAGAAAAGAAAATGGTTGATCAGAATTTTATAAAAACTTCTCATGATATATTAACGGGAATAAAACAAATTGTTAATATATTTCATTTATCAAATAAGCATGATATACACAATAGAAATGATATACTTGAAATTATTTATAAAGATAATAAAAACTTAACTAACTCATATAGACTACATTTCACTAATAATGAAAATGAAGATATAAAACTAGATATTAAAAAGTATGAAGATATTTTCTCTTTTAAAACAAGAGTTTTAGAGGATAAAGATAAAACACAATTATTATACTCTTATGATCAAAAATATTTTTGTCCTAAGATGGAATATAACTATTTAGAAGAAGTATATGATGAATCAAAAGATTGTGAGAACTTATCTCCTCAAATAAGAAGAAAAGCTATATGTTCTTATGATTATGATTTTCCTTTAACTACATTTGGTAGGAAAATTAGATTTGTATTAGATGATAAGGAAGGTATAAAAGCATATAACATATCTCATTCGCATCTTTTGAATCCTCTCTTTCTACCTAGTAAAGAAATCTATGCTTATTTAAATGAAAAAGAAAAGAAAAAACTACATCATTTTTTAGCTATTGCACAAATGTATTTAAATGACTTATATGTGAATAGAGAGTTTGATAATCAATTTGTAATAGATACTTTTGAAAATGAAGATGATGATTGGAGATTTGATAAGTTAGAAGAAATTCTTGAAAATAGTAACTGGATAAAGAAAAGATACTATGATAATGCAGAGCAAGGTCATTCTGCTTCAATGTTAGTAGATATTTATTATAAAGAAAATAATGAAGATAAAAAGTTTGTACTGTTTAATGAAAATGATTGGTTAAGTTTTAAAATATCAGTTAAATATAATGATGATGTAAAAAGTGAAGTTGAAGAGTTACTGAAGGATATAATGTGATTAAATTCCAAAATAGTATTTTATTTGTATTTTTATTTATAAGCACTATAAATCTTAATGCATCAGAAGAAATAGAACTTAATAATGAGTTCAAAAAATATGTTCCAAAAGAGTCTCAATACAAATGTAATGGGTTAAATGACTTATGTAAAAAGTTTTACATAGGATACAATCTATTTTCTGTTCAAGGAAGAACAAAACAGAGTTTAGAATATTTACTTGAAGCATATGAAAATAATATATCTTCTATACTTAAAGATGATTGGGATGCTAAAGATAACTATTTAACTGATAATATATCTAGACTTTATGGAAGACTTGGTGATAAAAAAAATCAAATTAAATATTTAAAACTTTCAATAAAAGCAGGGGAAGACCAGAATATTTGTTATCTAGGAAGAGAATATGATAAGTTAGATATGCTAAAAGAAGCACATGAACTTTTTAAAGAAGGCTCTTCTAAAAACTATACTGAATGCTTTACAGACTATGGAATGTATCTTTTTAATGGAAGATATGTAAAAAAAGATGAAGAATTAGCAGGTAAATATTGGGAAAAAGCTTATTGGGACGATAGTTATGGAGATATAGCAAATTATAATATGGCTGTATATTATGGCTATAAAAACAATGATAGACTCTATAAGTATCATATGCTAAAAGCATCACTATTGGGAGATGAGGAAGCTAAATCTTATCTAAAAAGCCCATATATAAAAAGTATAAGTACCACAAAACTATTTTTAGAAGAAGCATTAGGAAGTAAATATAAAGATATTTCAAAAGTAAAAAATCTAGAGTTCTCAAATAGTTTTGATTTATACTATAGACTAAAAAAAATGTTTAATAGAAAAAATAAACTTTATACTAAATGGGAAGAAGACTATGAATATCAAGATAAAAGATGGGATGAAGATAAATCAAATGTAGTTAAGTTTTATAGAGACCAAAGTTCATTGATTTTTGAAGATAAAAAACTGATACTAGAAACAACATTAAATAATCACTTTAATCAAAGAAAAATAATAGTAGATATGAAGCTTTTATATAAGGTTTTATTAGTTGATTTAAGTGAAGCTAAGGAATTTAATAAATTTTATACTGTAACAGTTGGCTTAATATCAAAAAATGAAAGCTTTGAATTTAAAAATAAAATATCACAATATAATTATAAGTTTTACTGGTATGCAAAATATGATAAAGGTAGTGGTAAATTAATAGTTGAGATAGGAATAGTTTAATGAGTTCAAAACAACAAAAAAGAAATCTTTTTATTGCCTATATTGTTTTATTTTCTTTTATTATATGGGGTACATTTTTTAATGATAATGAAAAAGAAAATAGTTCTTCTAATACATCTCTATCAAATGAACAAATCAAAATATTATCAAACTCTTTAATCAGACCAACTCAAGGTGATATGCCAACAAATGAATATTTAAAAATGAAAGAGGTTTTTGAGAAAGACTTTATTGTTAATTTTCTAGATTCATTTAAGGAACTAAGTACTAGTGATAAAAAACTTATAGGGAATAGCTTTAAAAAGTTTTATCATAATCAAATAAAACTAAAAAAACTTTTTGAAGAAGAATTAATTTATAAGTTTATGGAAAGAAATATTTCTTATAAATATGACTTTACTATTAAGACTATATCAGAATATAATATCTATTTAAAACTGTTTGATAACCATGAAGAAAAAATAGTTTTTAAAATAGACTTTGAAAAAAAAGAAAAAGAATACTCTTCAAAATATTTTTCAAAAGAGTATATAAAAGTATATTTACCATATATAAATACAACCCTTTATACACCTTTAGATAAAAAAATAGTAGTGGAAAAAATGTTTAATCTTTTGGAAAATTCAGCCAAACAATTAAAACTAATAAATGAAAAACTTAAAATAAGAAAATAGGAATAACCATGTTTGAAGTAAGAGTTGGTGAATGTATAGAAACTGCTAGTAAATATTTATCGAAAAACAATTAGATGAAAATCTTAAACTATTTGCTGTACGTTGCGATACAAAAGAAGAATTAATTGAAGATTGGAATACTTATGGAGATTTTTATTTTATACGTGGATATGAGGATTATTATTTTTCAATCCACTATGTAGAAGAAAATGCCCAAAAGATTGTAGAAGAAATCAATAAAAAGAATATAAACATACACAAACAGTTAAAGGCATAGATTTAGATAATAAAGAATTAGCTATAAGAGTTGGAGATTTATATTATGATTCACTTTCAGAGTTTCTAGAAGCCTTATCTGAAAAACTACATGAAGATGGAATTGCTGATAAAAACAGAGGAAGAAAGAAATTATCAGATTCTCTATTTCAAGCTTCACAAGATATAAAAAAAGCTAGTGAATCTATAGATATTGCTTGGGATATATGTGAGCCTTTTGTAAAGTCATGGCACGATAAGAATGATTTAGAGTATAATCAGTAAAAGATAAAAAGTCCTATTATAAAATATTTTGTGATGGAGTAATAAGTATTGAACTACATGGTAATTCAATAAAAACTCTTATAAAAAATTATGCTTTATTCTACTAGATAAATAGCAGAATTTTACATAGATAAGCACTTGGCTATATTAAAAGCTGTTAGTTCTAGATTTCTTTTTGACTCTTTTTTAATTGTTTCAAAATCCATAGATATTGGTGTTATATCAAAAACTGCATCAATTCCATAATCAAATACAACTTCATAATCATTGCTAACGCATCCAGCAATTGCAATTACTTTTTTATCATATTTCTTTGCTAGTTTTGCTACACCAATTGGAGTTTTCCCATTAATAGTTTGAGAATCAATTTTACCCTCACCTGTTATAACTAAATCTGCTTTTTGTATTATTTGCTCTAAACCAGCTTTATCCATAATTATATCAATACCACTTTTTAGTTTTGCATCTAAGAATGTAATCAAAGCAAATCCTAATCCCCCGGCAGCTCCACAACCTTCTATATCTCTTCTTTTTATAGATAGTGTGCTTTCGCATAAATCTGCAAAACTTGAGACATAAGAGTCAAGAGTTTTTATCATATCTTTATTTGCGCCTTTTTGTTTTCCAAAAACATAAGAAGCACCATTTGAGCCACATAAAGGATTTTTTACATCACAAGCAACTTCAATATTAATATTTTTGAATTTTTCTTTTAATAAACTTGCATCAAAACTTGAGATATTTTCTAAGTCTTTTCCACACACTAAAGGTAAAATATTATTTTTGTTATCATAAAAAATAACCCCTAAAGCTTGAAGCATACCAATACCACAATCATTTGTAGCACTTCCTCCAAGACCTAAAACAAAATCTTTTACACCATTTTCTAGGGCATGATTTATTAATTGTCCAAAACCATAAGAGCTTGTATTCATAGGATTTTTCTCGTTTTGAGATAGAAGTTCTAATCCACTAGCACTAGCCATTTCAATAATTGCTGTTTTTTTATCTCCTAATATTCCGTAAAAAGATTCTACTTCACGAAAAAGTGGATCATAAACTTTTGTTTTAATAATCTCCCCAGAAGTTGAGTTTACTAAAACTTCTACAGTACCCTCACCTCCGTCAGCTAGGGGAATTGTATGAAAGTTTGCATTTGTAAACACTCTTTGAAAACCATTTTTTATACCATCACAAACTTCTTGTGCACTCATGGTTTCTTTGAAAGAATCAGGAGCAATAATAATATTTTGTTTATTCATTATTTTTCTTTTTAATTTTAATCTTAGGTATATTATAGCCAATGTTAAGTACTATACGTTTAAGCAAAATATAATGAAGGCTAAATTTTGATTATGATTTACGATAGTAATTGTACATTATGTGAATCTTCTGTTCATTGGATTATTAAAAACGATAAAAATAAACATTTTAAATTTTTAAGTGCCCATTCAAGATTAGGTAAAAATTACTTATTAAAATACAATCTTGACCCAGATGATTTAGAAACTGTAACATTAATAAGAAATGATATTGCATATATAAAAAGTGATGCTGTTCTAGAAACTGCAAAAGAACTAGATGGTTCATGGAAACTATTTTATATATTCAAAATCATACCAAGATTTTTAAGAGACAAAATATATATGTATGTTTCTAGAAATAGATTTAAACTCTTTGGGGATAGAGAAAAATGCATCTTACCTGAAGATGACATCAAAGATAGATTTATTTAGCCATTAAAAAAGGGGAGAAATACGCAGATTTCATCCCCTTTTTTTCATTATTTACGTAAACTCTATGTTTACATTTCACTATATAGTGAACTTTTATTTAATTAAATTTGTTACAATATTAAAAATGATAATCCTTTGTCATTAGCACCTCCATATTGTTTGGTTACTCTAATTATAACATCATTTTAAGTTAAAGCCAACTTAAATTCATTCAAATTATTTTCAAAATGATTTTCTTCAAACTTTTCTTTAAACCATTCTGGTAAGATTTCAAGTAAATATGGGTACTTAATAATCATGGTTAAAAACACATCATATACACAAGAAGAATCTTCACTTGCATATTTAATTTGAGACTCTGTAAGTTGCCTATTTTCCCAGTTTGATCTAGAAGCTCTACCTGTTTTTTGTAGTCTTTGATTTAAGAAAAATAGTACACTTTTTTTAGCTCCAATTTCATTTGGATATGAAAGTTTTGATTTAAATAATGCACCAAAATCAATACAACTTTTTAAATGAATTTTATACTCATCAAATAAAGATTTACTATCTCCTCTAAGACCAATTCCTACTTTTGTTACATCAGGACTTGATAAAACATCTAATAATGGACTTAGATTTTGAATTTTCTGAACTTGAATTACATATGAGTAATATTGATCTGACAATTGAACGATTGCCATTTTACTAGGAGTTTCACCTTTTTTGAATACTGGTTTTTGTTCTGTATCAAAACCTACAATTTTTGATTTTATGATATTTTTTATAGCAATATTTAACTGTTTTTGATTATCAATAATTTGGACTTTTCTTTGTCCTACTGTATATGCAGTTTTATCTTTATCATCTAAGTCATTAATATGATCTAATTTTGCAAGAAATTCTAAAAACTCTAATGTAGATGTATCTACATCAGAAAGTGCCGTGTCAAAAGCCGAATTATAGGCTTGTTTTAGTTTTGTAGCAGAGTCTTCTCCACACATCTTAGCAATTAAATCTAATCTTTTTTTACTTAATATCGAATCTGAAATATTTATAACTTATCCTTCTTATTTCAATGCATTTAGAGTTTTATACTCATCATAAGCATAATCGTCCGTCATTCCCGTAATATAATCTATTAATAACCTAGCTCTAAAATACCACTCTTCAAGTTGGTATCTTTCTTCATTGTTATTTTCAATATTTGTCACACTATTTTTATAGGCAACAATATGTTTTGAAGATAATCTTCTAATTAGTCTATGAGAAATAAAACATGATATTTGTTCATCATTAACTAATTTTTGGAAATCTTCACTTGATAGTTTTAATAAAGGCGTATAGTTATCAAACAAACTAGTAAGTATCTTGTGACCTTTTAACTCTAGTGTTTGAATGTCTTTATTGTTATAAATATATTTTATAGAAATATTTTGTAATACTTCTACAGCTTTTGTATATTTACTGCTTTTATCATATTCTAATAAGGCATTATTAAAACTACCATTAAATAAAGCTTCATGGTTTTCTAAATAAACATCAGAAACATGTTCAACTAAAGCATGAGTTAGTTTAGCTCGTGTTAAAGTCAAAAATAGATTAAACTGATAAGGTTCATCTTCTTTTTCTTTTGCTTTATTGTAAAAACCTTCTACTAAATCTAGAAGATATGTTTCATTCATTTTTTCACATTCTTCTTTTATTAATCTAAAAATATCTTCAAATTTTAAGATACCTTTATCAACAGCATCTTCAATATCTGCATTTAAATAAGAGATATCATCAGCAGCTTCCATAATATAAGTAATAGGGAATCTACATCCCTCTTCTAATAATAAAGCATCTTTGATTTTAGATACTATTTCTTTTTCAGAGTAGTAATATCCTGGCTTCTTTTTTAAATATGAATACTTATCATCTTTATTTGGTTTTTCTTCATATGCAGCTCTTGTATATTTTAGAATTGAAGCTATTTGTGAATATGAAAGGTTTAGTCTTTGAAGTTTTGTAACTACTCTAATGGCTTGAGCATTTCCATCAAAATTACAAATATCAGCAACTAACATATTTTTTAAATCTAAGTTCTCTTCATTAACGTTCACATGATTATCAAATATTTCCATACCTGATTTACTCATCCAATCATTTATAGCAATTTCTGCAAAATGTCCGAAAGGAGGATTTCCAATATCATGAAGTAAACTTGTCATTTCAGCAGTAGAAATAAAAGCATCTTCTAGCCCAGCTAATCCAAACTGACCTTTTGCTTTTTTCAAAATAGTTTTTGATATAAATCTAGCTGTTTGAGAAACTTCTAAAGAGTGAGTTAGTCTACTTCTTACAGCTGCATTAAGCTCAAGTGGGAATACTTGTGTTTTCTTTTGCAGTCTTCTCAACGAAGGAGCTGATAGAATTCTTCCCCTATCACTTTCACAAGAAATATTAATATCCCTCATAGGATATAGTTCTCTATGAAGCGTTAGTTTTTTATTATAGTCAATCATTTTCACTCTTTTTAAATTAAAGCTGTTATTATATCCTATCTAGGATTGATTCTTTCTTCGTTTTTTGTCATTTAACTTTTCTAATAAAGCAGATGTAAAAATACTTCCCGGAATTGCATAAAAAGCAATACCTAAAAAGCTTACAAAAGTAGTAAGAATTCTACCTCCTAAACTAATAGGATACATATCTCCATAACCAACAGTAGTAAATGTAATAATAGCCCACCACATGGTAGCTCCCATACTAGTAAAGACTTCTGGTTGTATGTCTTTTTCAAAATAATAAACTAGTGGTGTTACTGTTATTAAAAGTACCATTACAACCACTGTAATGAAAATAAGTTCTTCTTTTTTTTCTTTTAAAATTGATGCAAAAAGATTATCAACTTCTGCAAATTTTCCAAGTCTAAATAGTTTAAAAATTCTTAATATTCGTAAAGCTCGTAAGAATCCAAAGTCAATATTAAATAAGGAAAGATAAAAAGGTAGAATTGCAATTAGGTCAATAATCATCATAGGTCTAAATAAATATTTGATTTTTTCCATCTTTTTGTTATAAGAAATACTATAAACACGTAATAAATATTCAAGAGTAAATAGTATTATATTAATAAAATTAATTATACTAAACAACTCAAAGTATTCACTCAAACCTTTTTCTGATTGTAAAAAAAGTATTACTATACTTATAAGTATATTTAAGAAAATAGCTATTTGTATTGCTATTCCAAACCTATGTTTTTTGGGATGTTCAAATATTAAATATAACTCTTTTTTTATGTTCATGGATTATCTTTATTTTGATATGAAATCTAATTTTATCAAAAGTTTTTATATAATAAGTTTTTAAAGGATTAATTGATGTTTTCAAAGATAAAAAAACTTTTTGTTAAAGAAGTGACTTTCCCTTGTATTATCTGGGATGGAAAAACTATGAAGTATTTAGACTTAACTCAAAATGAAATTGATGATATAAATACACTTGAAAAATATGAAGGTTGGACAGTCACAAAAAAAGATGATTGTTAAACTTTTATTTCCCTTCTAAATTCTCACATTTTAAGTAAAAATGCAATTTCTGCATTTTTTCTGCATTTTCTATTTTTATAATTAACAAGCTACAAACAAGGAGTTTGTTATGTATAGAATAATCTTATTTATATTTATAGTAATTTTTTTTAATAGTTGTGGCTCTAATAATGAAAATAAAACTGGATACTTTATTGATGCACCAGTAAGTGGGATTGAATACACTTGTGGTTCTCAACAAGGATTTACAGGAGAAAATGGAGAGTTCACATATAATTCCTCGTGTAAAGTAGTATTCACAGTAGGTGGAATTGTATTAGGAGAAATTAATGGTGAGGATATCAACACTGATAGCAATGTTTTGCCTTCTGATATTATGGGTGTTAGTAGAGAGAACATAACTGATACAAAAGTTGTAAAGTTAATACAATTCTTACAATCTATAGATAATGATGATAATCCAGACAACAATATTGTCATTACAAAAGATACTCATAAAGCCTTACTAAATTGTGATTTTAATTTTGAAAAAGACAAAGATCATACTGCTGATATTGTAGAAGCAATAACAATATTAAATAAAAAGCTAGTTTCTAAAGAACAAGCAATTTCACACTACAAAAAAGAACTAGAAAAAAGACTTCTTATAAAACCTACGAAAGAGGAAGTAAAGACTGTAAACATTCCAAAAGAAGAAGTAAGTGAAAATATAGTTCTTGATGAACCAGAAAAAGAAATAAAAGAGCCCAAAATAACGCCTATTAAAATAGTGATTAAAAAACCTATTGAAAAAATAGCTATTGTAGAGGAAACTCCTGAAGTAATCGAAGAGATTGCTCTAGTGGAAGAAGTTGTTGAACAAGAAGAAACTCCCGAGGTAGTTGAAGAAGTAATAGAGGAAATTGCTTTAGTTGAGGAAATTGTTGAGCAAGAAGAAGAGATAGCTGAACCTATCGTTGAAGAAATTGCTCAAGAAGAAACTCCTGAAGTAGTTGAAGAACCAATTGTAGAAGTTGCTCTTCTAGAAGAAGTTATTGAACAAGAAAAAGTGATTGTTGAACCTATCGTTGAAGAAATTGCTCAAGAAGAAACTCCTGAAGTAGTTGAAGAACCAATTGAAGAAATTACTTTAGTTGAGGAAGTTATTGTTGAGCAAGAAGAAATAATAGTTGAGCCTATCATTGAAGAAATAGTTCAAGAAGAAACTCCCAAAGTAGGAGAAGAAGCAATCGAGGAAATCGTTCTTGTGGAAGAAGTGATTGCGCAAGAAGAAATAATTGTTGAACCTATCGTTGAAGAGGTAGTTCAAGAAGAAACTCCAGAAGTGGTTGAAGAACCGGTTGAAGAAATAGCTCTTGTGGAAGAAACTATTGAACAAGAAGAAGTAATTATTGAACCTATCGTTGAAGAAATTGCTCAAGAAGAAACTCCTGAAGTAGTTGAAGAACCAATCGAAGAAATTGCTTTAGTTGAGGAAATTGTTGAGCAAGAAGAAGTAATTATTGAACCTATCGTTGAAGAAATTGTTCAAGAAGAAACTCCTGAAGTAATTGAAGAACCAATCGAGGAAATTGTTGAGCAAGAAGAAGAAATAGTTGAACCTATCATTGAAGAAATAGTTCAAGAAGAAACTCCCGAAGTAGTTGAAGAACCAATCGAAGAAATTACTTTAGTTGAGGAAGTTATTGTTGAGCAAGAAGAAATAATAGTTGAGCCTATCATTGAAGAACTTGTTCAAGAAGAAACTCCTGAAGTAATTGAAGAGCCAATTGTGGAAGTTGCTCTTGTGGAGGAAGTGATTGAGCAAGAAGAAATAATAGTTGAACCTATCGTTGAAGAAGTTGTTCAAGAAGAAACTCCAGAAGTTGTTGAAGAACCAATCGAAGAAGTTGCTCTTGTGGAAGAAGTGGTTGAGCAAAAAGAAGTGATTGTTGAACCTATCGTTGAAGAAGTTGTTCAAGAAGAAACTCCCGAAGTAGTTGAAGAACCAATCGAAGAAGTTGCTCTTGTGGAAGAAACTATTAAACAAGAAGAAGTAATTGTTGAACCTATCATTGAAGAAATAGTTCAAGAAGAAATTCCCGAAGTAATTGAAGAACCAATTGTAGAAGTTGCTCTTGTGGAAGAAGTTGTTGAGCAAGAAGAAGTGATTGTTGAACCTATCGTTGAAGAAGTTGTTCAAGAAGAAACTCCTGAAGTAATTGAAGAGCCAATTGTAGAAGTTGCTCTTGAGGAAGAAACTATGGAACAAGAAGAAGTGATTGTTGAACCTATCGTTGAAGAAATAGTTCAAGAAGAAACTCCTGAAGTGGTTGAAGAAGCAATTGAAATAGAAGAAGAAATAGTTGAGCCTATTGTGGAAGAAGAAGTTCTAGATGAAAGTTCACCATTTAATCTAAGTATAGAAACAGAAAACATAAATACAAATCAAGATGATATAGGGTTCTCTTATGAAAACCAAAGAGATGTAAATATAAATATCTCTGTTGAGAATTCATTGTCAAACAAACAAGTACTACTATATGAAAATATGAGTATTACTCCTACACCAGTAGGTGATTTGGAAAAACTAGAAAACATAATAATATCAACTGTATTTAATTTAGATGGAGAATTAAACCTAACTTATACATTAGGTAATCATATAACAAGCATATGGTTAGTTATCCCATTTTATGGCTTAACTATGGAAATACCAATTTCTGATAACAATGTTTATTTAGTATTAGAATAAGGAGATGTTATGAAAAATTTATTAATCACGGTACTGTTTATTAGTAGCCTGTTTTCAGAGGACTTTGTACCTGAAACTCATGATCCAAGTTGGAATTATCTTTTTGATTCCTATACTTACAAATCATCATCAGGAGCAGGAATAAAAACTGAAAATCTTGCAACTCCTGATTTTGAAGTAAGTACTGAGATATTAAACACATTCTTATATGCTTTACCAGAAGGAGTAAAATCTGATATTTCAAATCCAGATTATTTTCCTACTGATGAGCCTGAAATATTAATAGAAAAAGATGCTGATGCTTTCGTAACATTTTATTCAGAAGGTGCTGGATATAAGAATACTCTTGGTTATTATACTTATGAAGGAGATACAGGTAGAGAATCTCCAACATCAAGAGCAGAACTTAAAGAACATGGAGTAATCATATTTCCAAATACATCATTTTATTATAGTGGTGGGAAATTAAGATATGGACAAACAGTATCTTTAGGGGAACTAAAAGCGGGAACAAAAGTGATATTTTTTATAGTATCAAATGGTTGGACAGGAAGTGGTATTAGAACAACAGACTGGATGTTCTCTACAAAATCATCATTAAATCTAGAATATGATGAAAACTCTACAAAACAAGTACCTGATCATAAACATGTTGCACTATTGTGGAGTAATGTTGGTGCAGGAAATATACTACTAATGGGGTTTGAAGATATTCTAAGAACACATGGTGGTTGTGACCATGATTATAACGATGCCCTATTCTCATTTTCAACAAATCCAATGGATGCTCTAAGTTCTGCAAATGGAGAATTTACTGTAGCTCCTGCTGAATCTGACTCAGATAATGACGGAGTAAGCGATGCATTCGATGAGTTTGATCATGATCCAGAACGTGCATATACACTTCATTACCCTAAAGAAGGTGATAATGCAACTTTATTATATGAAGATATGTGGCCTAAAGAAGGTGACTATGATATGAATGACATGAGTATAGAACTGCATATTACAGAAATAAATGACAGCGCAAATAAAGTAAAAGAAGTACAATTTAGTACTAAATTACAAGCAAATGGAGCTGCTTATAAAAATGGTTTTGCTATTCAAATAAATTCACCTATTGAAAATATTGAATCATCAACTTTTTATGTAAATGGAGTTGAAACATATTCTAATGTATTAAAAAAAGATAATGAAACTACTATAGTTACATTCTTTACTGATGCAGTAGGAGAGTTTAAAAGAATGGGTACATATTATGACTTTGCTGTTTCTTCAAAAGAAAATAGTTCATGTGATGACCCATATAATAGATTTATTAATGTATGTCTAAATCGACCAAGTGTTGAAACCCCAACAATTACAGGAAATATTATATTTACAAACACAGTAGACTTAACAAGTCCACCATATAATCCTTTTTTAGTTGTTAATAATGGTGTTCTTCAATACAATGAAGTTCATCTTCCAAATTATATGCCTACTTCATTAGCAGATCTTAGTTATTTTAATATAAAACATGATGCCTCTGATATTGCTAATAATATTACATATAAAACATCTGAGGATAAACCTTGGGGATTATTAATACCTACATCTTTTTCTTATCCAATTGAAAGAGAAAATATAGGTGATGTTTATAGACACTATAATGATTGGGTTCAAAGTAATGGAACTGAATATTCAGACTGGTATATTCACACAAAAACTGATAATGAAGGAAGACTATACGCAAATCCAAACAAAATATATACTCCTCAATAAAAAGATGAAGATTTTTCTTCATCTTTATTCTTATTTAGATACTATTGCGCAATATGGAATTATTAGATAAAGAACACTGCATATATCTTCTAGATGAAGATAACTTTGATTTCCCTACTTTGGAAATGATGAACGATGACTTAGTAGCTGTTGGTGGAGATTTTCACCCTCAAAGACTTATTAATGCCTACTCAAATGGAATTTTCCCATGGTTTATAGATGAGTACAATCATATACATTGGTATAGCCCTCAAAAAAGAATGGTACTAGAACCTCAAAATATGAAAATATCAAAAAGCCTCAAAAAATCTATTAAAAACAAAGGTTTTGTTATCAAATCAAATGAGAACTTTGAAGAGGTAATAAAAAACTGTGCTAATATAAAAAGAAAACATGAAGATGAAACATGGATAAGTGATGAATTTATTCAAGCATATACTAATTTATTTCATTTAGGTTATGCTTTTTCAATTGAATGTTACTTAGAAGATGAACTTGTTGGTGGATTATATGGATTAATGATTGGTAATGTTTTTTGCGGTGAAAGTATGTTTGCTAAAGAAAGTAATGCTTCAAAAGTTGCATTTTATCATTTATGTAATCAAGCTAGAAAAAATGATATAAAACTAATAGATTGTCAAGTGCATAATGATCATTTGGAGAGTCTTGGAGCTAGTGAGATATCAAGAGAAGAATATTTTAAAATCTTAGAAGGTAAATAAACTACCTTCTAATTATAAATTTTTAAATAACTAGTAATATTTAAAAATGCTTCTTCGTTGATTTTATATTCTTGTTCTTCTGTTTTTATAAATTGATATTTTTTATTATCATCAATTTTTTTATCATCCCCTAAAACTATTCTTATCTTTTCCCAGTCATTATCAAAATATTTTTGTAATAATGGAATAATTCTGTCTTTGAAGATAACACCTAATTCAATTTTCGCTTCAGTATTTTGCTTCCCTACTAAACTTGTAAAATATCCATGTGAAATAATATGGCTTCTACCCTGCTCAAGTTGAATTCTTTTGTTAACAGTTTTTAATAAAAGTTTGATATTTATTCCCTCAATATCTTCAATTTCATTTAAAACTTTTAGATTTGGATCTAAATCATTTCTTGGTATTTTTTTGCTCATCTTCGAGATAATCCTAACTTCTAGCTTCATTGTTCATAAATTCTAATTCTTTAAACTTACTTATCATATTTTTGATTTCTTGTTTCATTTTCTAACTATAATTTAAGTGCTTATAGAAATAATTATTGATATAAAATTTGCACTTAATCTTCAATTCATGTATATAATACCTTTTTTACGTCACAACTAGCGTCACAAATGTGACAAAATTATGACAAATTTCAAATATTTAATATTTTAACACTTTACTTAATGTATAATATTCAAAAATATAGGTTTTCATTATTATGTGGCATTACAAAATATTATTAATTATTTTTATCAACAGCTATCTATCTGCGCAAGTTTTAAACATTCCTAATCAAAATGGTTTTTATGATCTACTACCAAAATCTCAAATTTATGTGGATAATTCTCAAAAGAAAACATTTGAAGAAATATCAAATAACCCTCAATATTTCATTAAAAATGACAAAAAATTAATTGGCTATGGATACTCACCAAATATAAATGTATGGATTAAATTCAAAATTCATAATAAAACAAATAAAAAAGTCTATAGAGTTTTAGAATATGATAATGCACTAACTACAAACATAAAATTTTATTCTCCTGATAATGAATATAAGTATGTACAAGAGGGGCTTTATAATATAAATGAGAATAGAAAAACTATTAATCCTAATTTCTCAATTCAATTAGAAGCAAATGAAAGTAAAACTTATTATATACAAGCCTCTTCTTATATAACTACACTTATTGTAAAACTAAATCTTTGGGAAAATGATTCTTATTTTACAAATGAAATTAAGTACCAAATTATATTAGCCTTTTTCTTTGGAGCTATGATTATTCTAGCTTTATATAATCTATTTATCTATTTTATCACTAAAGATAATAGTTACTTATTTTATGTAATTTATATTTTTGGAATTGTACTTCATCAGTTAATGTACAGAGGTATTGCAAATATTTATATGTTGAGTCCAGAATGGGTAGAAAATGTAATTAGATATGCCTCTTTAATTACTGGATTACCAGTACTTGCGTTAGCACTGTTTACAAGATCATTTCTTCGTACACAACAATATCCTAAACTTCATAAACTACTAAATATTTATCTTTTAGCTTTTCCTTTTATATTAACAATCTTTTTATTCACAGACATGTTTAATAAATATAGAAATGTATTTAGTGTTCTATTATTAGTATTTTTAATTAGTATTACTATTTATGCCACATTCAAAAAAAACAGACAAGCTTATTTTGTACTCTTTGGCTGGGCGATGTTCTTTACTGTTGGTATGTTTATGTACCTATCAAGTCTAGGAGTTTTTAATATTTATAGCTCTTTCCCTTATTATATTGAAGTTGCTTTGATTATTGAAGCTATTGTTTTCTCTATTGCCTTAGCTGATAGAATCAAACAATTACAGGTGGATAAAGAAAATGCAAATAAAGAACTAATACTTCAACAAGAAAATGAGAAAAATAGACTGGAAATAAAAGTAGAAGAAAAAACCCATGATTTAAAAACTGCATTAGATGAAAAAGGTCTTTTGTTAAAAGAATTAAATCATAGAGTAAAAAACAATATGCAAACTATAGTATCCCTAATTAGGCTACAAAGTGATGAAATAGAAGATGAAAAAGTTCAAGATTTATTTATCACTATTCAAAATAGAATTAATGCGATGAGTCATTTACATGAACTACTATACAAACAAGATAATATCGCAAATGTTAATGCTTATGAGTATTTTGAGCTATTAATTGAAGAGGTTCAATATAGTTATAACACTGCTGTTCAAATAAAATTTGATATTAAAACACAACTAAAAATTGAGCAGGCTATTTATTGTGGATTGATTCTAAATGAGTTGATTTCAAATTCATTCAAATATGCCTTTCCTACGAATGAAGGAAAAGTATTTATTAATTTAGAAAAAAAAGAAGATACCTTTGTATTAACAGTAAAAGATAATGGTGTTGGTTACGATCAAAGTGCACCATCAAACTCTTTGGGTTTAATTCTAGTAGAAACACTAGCAAAAGAACAACTAAAAGGTGATATAAAAATCAAAACTAATGATGGGGTTACAGTAATAATAAGTTGGAAAGAAAACATATGAAAAGAAGAATATTAATAGTAGAAGACCAAACAGTGATTTCACTTGGACTTAAAAGAGAAATCATAAAGCTTGGACATGAAGTTGTAGCAACTGCTACAAACTATGATGATGCCATATATAGTATTGAACAAAAAAAACCTGATATTATAATCATGGATATACACTTAGGAAATGATTGTAAAGATGGTATTGATATAGCTGATACTATTAGACTAGAAGGTAATCAAACACCTATTTTGTACATAACAGCCTATTCAGACGAAATAACTCTAAGTAGAGCGGCACAAACTAATCCTGTTGGATATATGACTAAACCATATAAGAATGATGATTTAAAATCAACATTAATATTAACTATCTATAAAATTGAACAAGCAAATAAGGAGATGATTGAAAAAATAAGAAAACCACTTGGTTATGACTATTATTATGACCCAGAAAATGAAAACCTTTTTTACAAGGATATACCAATACAATTAAGTGTAAAAGAGTCTACATTACTAAAAATGCTTTTTGAAGCAAAAGAAATGATAGTACCTTTTAGCAAACTAGAATATATAATTTGGCCTGATGGTCCAGTATCAAATAGCACGCTTCGAACACTAAATTACAGACTTAGAGCAAAACTTGACAACAAACTTATAGAAACAATCCCCTCTTTTGGCATAAAATTAACAATTCATAAATAATCTTTTTTTATACCTTATCAAATTTATAATATTACTCATCCCTAGCGATGATGTAATATCTACAAAAAAACACAATCCTTTACTTATTTAATCACCTATTCTAAAAAATTATTACTTCCTAATGCCTAATTTTTTCTTGTGACGCTAGCTATGACGCCGCATAATTAGTATCCGTCCTATCTTAAAAGATAAGGATGAAAAAATGTTTAACATAAACAAAAATATAACGTTAAACCAACTAGAAAAAAATATACAAGAAATCTTGTATAAAAAAATCGATTGTATGCCAGAAGATTTCAATCATGAAATGAAATTGGCTCTAGAATTATTTCAAAAAAGAGTTTTTTTAGAAAAAACTATAGATGAGACTATCTCTTTCAACAAACAGTTTATTTGGGAAAATAAAAACAAAAATCTTTCATTAGCAACTACTGCTGAAGACCTACTCAATGTATTCAAATTAAGAAGTAATATTTATGGAAACTTGAATTATCAAGATGAATTTCCTGATTTTATAAATGGATTAAATTTTGATAATTATGATTTTACATCTGCTATTATTTTGTATAAAAGCAATGGTGTTATTTCAGGTACTACAAGAATAATTGTAGACTCAGAAAACAGACTTCCAATTGAGCATAAATTCTCATTAGATAACTATCGTGGTATAAATAAAACAATAGCTGAACTATCAAGACTAATTGTAAGTAATGAAAATAAAGGTTTGAATCTAGAATTCAAATATCTAATGCAGGGAATATATCAACTATATTCTCAAAATGATTTAGATCTAATGTTTTTGGTTATTGTAAAAGAACACTATAAACTGTATTCAAAATTTGGAGGCAGTGAGATAATTAAGGAGTTTGATGACTATGGAAATTTAGGTCATGGAACTATGATTTTATCATGGGATCCAAGTAAGGTTTCAAAATTCTTTGAAAAAGCATTTTTGAAATAAAATAAAAAAGAGTCTTAACTTAAGACTCTTTTTTTATTGCCAGTTTTTTGACCACTCTTTTTGTTCTTCTTTACTTAAGAAAGTCCAGATTACAATTCTAGATATTTTTTGTCCATGTTGCATTTCTATAGTATCAAATTCAACTGGTTTGATTTCTTCGATTGTTTTATAAATATAAGGTAAATTGTCTTTTTTAGAAACGATTGTACTAAACCAAAAACAGTTTTTAGCATATTTTTTACTTTGTCTCATCATTGATTTAATAAAAGCAACTTCTCCACCTTTGCACCATAGTTCATTGCTTTTTCCACCGAAGTTTAATGAAGCTTTTTCAACTACTCTTTTTGTAAGGTTTTGAACTTTTCTTTTACTTCCAGCTTCTGCTTCTTTTTGTGATTTATGGAAAGGAGGATTACATAAAGTAAAATCAAATCTATCATTTTCTTTGATAATTCCAGTGAAAATACTATCATGATTTAATTGTAATCTACACTCAACATTTCCTACTAAAGATTTGTTTGCTTCAACAATACTTTGAGATGATTCTATTGATTCTTTTTCAATATCACTACCTACAAAAGACCAACCATATACACTATTTCCAATAATAGGATAAATACAGTTTGAACCAATACCAACATCTAAACCTTTGATGTTTTTACCTGTTGGTGCTTTTCCACCATTGAACTCAGCTAATAAATCAGCAATATAGTGAAGATAATCAGCTCGCCCTGGAATTGGAGGACATAAATATCCTTTTGGAATTGACCATTTTTTAATACCGTAAAAATGAGCTAATAAGGCTTTGTTTAAAGTAAGTACTTCTTCTGCATTTGCAAAGTCAATTGATAAATCACCATATGCGTTCTCTGCTACAAACTCACCTAGTTTTGGTAAGCTTTTGATAAGTGCAGGAAAATCATATCTTTTGTTGTGAGGATTACGTGGATGTAATCCTTTTTTGTGTTGTTTGTGTGCCATAATATTGTCTTAATATTTAAATTTTTTGTATTGTACTATGATATTTCTAATTTTGAATGAATTTTGCTATTTTTAATTTATTTAATCAAATCTAATTCAACAATTTCTTGGTCTAAAAATAAATTAGTTTTATTTAATGACGGTATTAATTCTTCATTTGTATATTTACAACTAGAATTTGTAACAGTTTTTTGATTTTGTTTATCTACCATATTAGGTCTATGTGCTTCAGATAACTCTAGTTTTTTAACCATTAAAGAATATGCTTTTTCCCAAGCTTTTAAATTTTGGAAATTATCTTTTAAAGAATTTAGAATAGAAATTCCAGAATAATCTAAATCACCCCAAAAATATACTTCTCTTTTTTCATTATCATTAGAGTAAAACCAATCAAGAAACTCTTGTTTTTCTTTTGTATCAAAAAAATCAGTATTACTAAAAAATATTTTACTTCCTTCTTCTTGACGCACTCTTTTTGCAGAAGCTTTAAAGCCAGAAGCAAAAATTAGTATTAACTCATCAAATACACTATTTTTACACTCAATACATGCAATAAAAGTTTCTAGATTTTCAATAAATAATACATCTTTTGCATTTTTTGTTTTAACATGTAGTTGTAATAATATAGGCTTATCTAATAAATGGAAGTATTTACATAATTCATATTTATTATCAAAAACTTTTGACATACCCCAAAAACATCTAGCACTTTCTTGTCTTATTGAATTGCTTTTTTTATTAGATTTAACCCAAATTTCAAATTTTTCTAAAACTTCTAAATGTGATTTAGTCTTAATTCCTATTGGCGATTTTTTTAGTATTTCAAGAAGTTCATCATCAAAATTAAATTTTAATAAGGCATTTTCCCAAGTATCGACAATCTTATTTCTATAATAAAATTCTCTAATTATGTTTTCAAAATCTTTATTAAAAATAAGTTTTACATTTCGTTCAATTAAAGGAAGAAAACTTTTACTGTTTTTAGAAAAAGAAAAAAGTCCTTGTTTTACAAGACTTTCAATATCTTTTTCTAAATACTCATCATTTAATTCTTCACTTGGTTCATATAACTCTTTAAAATTTTTCTCATTTATTGCAATATTAATATTATTTGTTCTTTGAGAAAAAGGCTTTTTATCTAATTGATTTAATATATCATTTAGCACTTTACTTATAGAAGGATTTTCTAAAGAACAAATAAGTTTATCATTCATAAACTTTCTCAGCTTCTCTTGTCACTTCATCAAAAAGATTTTGTTCTTCAACTTCATATAGTTTTTTAATCTCTTTATTGTTTCTGCTTTTAAACTCTACAAATGTTTGATAATCTAACTCACCATTATCATATGCTCCTAGTGGGAACTGTACAAAGTGATAGTTTGAGGAGTCAATCTCGTAGAATGTTCCTACATTTTTTGTAGGCATTGCACATATGATTTGGAAACCTAAACTTTCATTTAAATATGAAAGAATCTCTTTTGATCTTTTTTCATTTGATTTTAGGAAACTCTCATCGATAATAATAGCTTCTAGTGAGTTTGTATTTGTTTCGCTTGGTTTTAGTGCTGATTGAAGGTTGATTGATCTGATAATATAATATGACGTTTCACCCTGACCACCTGAGTTTTTACCATTTCTAGATAAAGAAATACTAGCTCCATCTATTTCTTGGAAAATATCATAGTTGTTGTAGTTTCTATAATCAGAGATTCTAAGAAGCTCTGTAATATGCTTCTCATTATCCATAAATAGTGATAATAGAGAGTTTGAAATATCTACAAAACCTTGTTTTTCTAACTCTTCAAAAAGTGAACCATCTTCTACTGTATCTTTACTCTCATGTATGATTTTAAAATACTCTTGATATTGACGTAGTTCTTCATCTGCTACACTTCTTTTGATTTTAAATGTTTCATTTCCAAACTTATGTTTTTTCAAAGTATCATTTAAAATATCTATTGAGTGTTCCCCTCTTTTGATATTTTGATAGATTGCATTACAGAAGTCATTTAAGAATGTATTTTTGAACTTCTTGTCTGCATCTTGGATTTCATTTTTATACTTAAATGTTAAAGAATTGTTTTTATCATCAATTCTATTGATAAGCTCTTTTTTAAAGCCTATAAGCTCTTCAAAGTGGTTTGAGCATACAATTATCTCTTCAAAACTAAGTGGCTGTGGTAAGCTTACTTTTTGAGATAGATTTTGAATTGTATAGTAGTTATCAAACTCGTGCCATAAACTAGCTAAGTTTGATAATAAATTTGATGGAGCTTTCATATCATGTGATAAATCAATCATTTTGATTAGATTTTTCTCATAGTTTTCAAAACCTATATTTGATTGAATTACTAATTTATCATAAACTACTTCTTGTGTGTTTCTACTAAGACTTAAAGTATTTTTCTTATCTTCAAGTACTAAAAGATTGTTCTTCTCTACTAGTTCTTTTTCTCCAAAAGATCTAGTGTTTGAACCTATATCTTGATTTAATTGTTTTGATTCTTGCTTGATTTGCTCTAATCTTAGTTTTGTATTGTTTATCTCTTGTGATATTTCATCAAAAGCAGAAGTGTCTATTAGCTGTTTTATCTTTTGATTATCAGCGTAGGCTTTATAGTTTGCATTTATATAAGAAATATCATCTAAATTTGCTATTTTTTTGTTTTTATCAAAAGTATTTAAAAGCATTGTAACTTGTCTTGAAATATCAATACTTCCTTCGATACTATTTCTTTGTAACTCTAAAGCTTTTAACTCATCTTTCATTTTGTATAAAGTCTGTCTTTGAGCTTCTTCTCCAAAAATAAATCTTTTGTCTTTTAAATCACAAGTAAATAGAAGATTTCCACTAGCAGCTTTACAGTCAACTGTCACACCTCTTTTTGCTTTTGTAAGCTCGTAAGAGTTTTGTACTTGTAATACATCACCATAGGCTGTAATTAGGTAAGCTTCGGCTTTTTCATTTGTAATTTTTAGTAAATTTACTATTGATTCTTCATCTATACTTTTACCTCTATAAGAAAGCTCATCTAATACTTTTTTACCTTGAATGATTTTGATTTTTAGATTATTTTGCCTTACTATATCAATAGCTTCTTTTTCATATTCACTTGATACGATTACTGAAAATCTATTGTTACCAATATATCCTTCAATAGCTTCTCTCCACTCATCATCTAATAATTCCACATATTCATATAATAGATGAGCATTAGCATTTGGAAGTTTCTTAGTCAAAAAATCAAAAGAGTCTTGGATAAAAGAAGGACAGAAAAATCTAGTCTCTTCTAAAGACTTAATCTCACTTTGTATTGTTTTTATCTCTTCGCTTAATTCTTCTTTTTGCATCTTCTTTTGGATGAAGTCTTCTTCTATTTTCTCTTTTTCTTGAGAGAACTCCAAAGAATTAACAAAAGCAAAATATGCATCTATAACTTTATCTAGAAGTTCTCTAAATCTTACTACTTGATACTTTAAATCAGGTGAGTTAATATCATTATTTAAAAAGTATTGATTAAATGATTCGTTTTCAAACTCATTTAAAATCACTTTGAAATCACTCAGAATCATACAAATATTTTCATGTTTTTCTCTATGTACAAAAACAGAAGAGATATCTCTAGAAATCTTTTCTATATTTCCAATAATATGAATAGTATTTGAAATACCTTTGTTGAAATCTTTTCTAATATCATCAAGTTTTTTATTTATATCGTTTAGCTCTTTTACTTTATCATTTGCATTTTGAGCTACTTTTAATTCAAGTAGATTATCTTTTAGAGTATCTTCTTCTAAGTCTAGTTTTTTGGCTTTGTTTTCTAGTCTTTTTATTTCTCTTTCAATTTTTATATACTTTTTTTCATCTGTTATGATTTTTTTCTCTTGTTTTAAAACCTCATAATGATTGTATATAAAATGTTCTTCCCCTAAAATATGCCATTTTCTAATAATCGCAGACATTTTAGACTCTAGTTTTGAAAGTATTGAGATGCCCTCTTCTACTTCTTTTGCATCTTTTTTTAGCTTGTCTAAGGCTCGAATAGTATCTGATAAAGAAGATACTTCATCTTTCATATCTTTTGGAGCTAAGAATTCATTTCTTACAAAAGCATTGATATTATCAACTGGTCTTGCATGGATGAAGTTTGAAAAAGCTCGTGCAGCTTTTTCTGATAAGGCTGATGTTGTTTTTGTTTTACCCCATAGGTTTCCATATAGAGTATTTAAATAGTCACTTTTATCTAAACATCTGATTACATTTTCTTTTTCATACTTTGCAGATAAACTTTTGTATAGCTCTTTATGATCTAAAAGCTTATTGTTTTCATCTTTTATATCATCTTGACATAGTTGTGTATCTTTAATTACAAAGAAATTCAAGCTATCTAAAATAGGTCTTTTCTCACCCTTTGACTCTTCAAAAGAAACAGTTCCTGTAATAAGTGCTGAGAAGTTGGCAATATCTTCACCTTTTGTACTTTGGAAACATACAGCGATTGTAGATCTACATCCATTTGGTCGTGAGAATTTAAATCTATCTTCCCCTGCAAAATACCCTTGGATAGTTCGATACTCTTTATTTCTCTTTTTATTTTGAGCTTCATCTTGCCCTGCGTTGTATTGAACAATACCTTTTTTATTTGCTGTCATTAGAGTCTGGATAGCATCAAGCATAGTACTTTTTCCTACACCTGTTTCACCAGTTAGAAATACTAAATCAGATAAGTCATACTCTTGGTTTGGGATATTTGCCCAGTTTGCAATAATAAGTTTATTTATCTTCATTTATATCTTCCTCTGTTTGTACTTCAGTAACTACATCATCAGTTACTATCATCTCTTCATTTTCTAAAAAAGGTTTTAACATATCTGGTAAAATCACTTGTTTGATATATGGTCTTATAATCAAAGGTCTATCTTCATCTTCAAATACACCCTTTGCAAACTTGATAACTTTTAGTTTTCGTAAAGTTCTTAGAGAATCATCTCTTACAGATTTATTCTCATTTGCAGTAAATGAAAGATAAGAAGCTAAAGCAGTATTGAACTCTTCTAGTTCTACTTCAACACTAGCATCGTCTTCTACATCTCCTTCATTGAATTTTTGGTTATATAAAATAGCAAGGGCGATAAGATAAGCGCTCTCTTCACTTGTCAAAGACATAGACATATTTGATTTCATATCAATATCTTCGAATGAGTCAGGAAAATCAGAACCAGGAGCATATAATCGAATAGATAATAAATCTTCATCATGAATTACATTTATATTTATAAGGTTCAAATAGTCTTTGATAATACTCTCTAATCTTAAAAATTGGTCATAGTATTTTTCTTCTTTTTGAGTGTCTTCTCTACAAATCACACCATTTTCTAAAAGATAAGATGTGATTGCCTGAAAATCTTCAAGATTAAGACCTGTTTCTTCCATTAGGTCTATAAAGCTATTATAAATATTAATTGCCACTTGTTTTTTCCTTTTTTCTAATTATATATTCGTCTGTTTCAAAATAGATATTTTTACACTTATTACCAGTATAAATCACTTCATAAGTTTCTTTATCTTGCTTCATAATATCTGTCGCATAAAGTGCTATTAACATCTCTTTTGGATTTGTGATACTGAAACTATTGTTTGTAATACTCTCACTTTGTGCTTCATCAAAATGTCTTTGTATATACTCTCTAATCTCTTTTTGAGAATAAGAAAATGATAGATGTTTTCTTTGTTCAAAATTACTCTTAATATATGCATCTTTTGGCATAGTAATTTGAGGATTTAGGAAACTTACAGCTTCATCTTTTTTGCTTTTTCTTTTTATTTTAATAGCTGAGAGATTTAGCATCGTAAGGTTTGGATATTTTACTGCTTTTCCAATACCTTCTAATAACTCTTGTTTTTCTTCTTTTGACTTTGATTTTATGATACTTGCTATTTTTAGAACTTCTTTATTTTTATTAAAAAACAAAGAGTTTGTTTGTCTAAAAATTACAGTTCCTCTTTGAATATAAGAAGAAATCTCTTTTTTAAGTTGTGGTAGTTTCGTATCACAAGCGTTTTTTAGTCTAAAATCAATAGCATCTAAGATATTTTTTAAAGCATTTGGATTTTTCTTATACATTGGGAAATGCGCTAGTAGTCGCTTTTGTCTAGCATCTAAACCATCAAGAGATAAATCTCTTACAATCTCTTCAATATCTAAGATATATCTATTTGCAGAATCCTTACCAAATTTAACGGCAATATCAGAAGCAAACTTGTCTTTTACAAAATCGATAAACTTCCCACCTGCTACTTTTACGTCTTCCATTGCTAGTTGCATAAGTACATTTTTTTCATCTCGAAGGTCGTTTATATTGTCTGTTAAATCAGAAACTATATATTTTGAGAAGTTAATAGCATCTATTAAATCTGCTGGGTCATCTGACTTTCTATATGATTCTAGTGAGGCTTTTGTAGCTCTTACATTTCTTTGTCGTACTAGTATATTTTCTTCATCACTTGAAGCATATAAAACTTGTGCAAACTTCTTTCCACTTTTTGTGAAGTTAAAAGTTTTTATAAGAAGTGCTTTATCCATGATAAAATCAATCCAACCACAATCTTTTAGTCGTCGTATAATGTAAGAAGCTTTGTCTTTATCATTTTCAAAAGCATTTTCTTCATCGTCCCTTTGCCATGGGATTTCTTGAATTACAGAATATACAATTTCTCTAGCTTTTTTTCTATCTAATATCTCATCTACTATAAAATCATTGCCATAAAGTGCTTCGTATAAACAAATCAAAGATTGCTCTACGATTTTGCTGTTTGCACCTGTGAGGGCATTGAAAAAATCTGGATGATTCTGTGTAATTAGCATTTACACCTTTCATTACTTTTTAGAATGGAATTATACTTTAATAAGTTAAATTGGAATTTAGGTTTTGAGGTTTTTGGAAGAAATATTTGAAGAAATAATGTACTTACTTCTTCCTTTGAATAAATATATTTATTTTATTAGCTTGATATAATTATATTTAACCAATAATTGATTCGGATAATTTGTTAGCCCTTAAATATATTTTCTCGATGAAATTTTAAATATTCTTTATGCTTATTTTCAATTCTTTTTAATTTAAAGTTACTATTTATATTAAATATTAAAGGACTTGTTAAAATACTTGATATTTTAATACAACAATCATCTCGAAATGTAATATATCCTTTATCAAATAATTCATCCAACATTGGATTTAATAATAAACCATTATATTTATCAATTCTTTCATTATCATTTGAATCTTTCCATGGCTTGATATGTGAAGCTTTTAACAACTCTACAATATCAACATTTGTTACAGCGCATTCTGAATTCCAATATTTAATTAATGATTCTCTAAATTTATTTTGACCAATTCTAGTATTAATTGTTAATGAACCTGTTGTAGAATATTGTTTTAATAATTCTTGATTATCATTATCTGTATTTCCATCTAATACAGTAACAATAAAAAAAGATTCTGGATTATTCCATATAATTGGTTCAAATAGTTTTTGAAGTCTTACTGGAAAACTTATTGCTTTACCACTTGTAATTTGAAAGTTATCAATTATATCAATATTAAAATGATTCTCAAATTTAATATGTAACAATCTTTTTGTACCATCTTGTAAATTACAATGTGTGGAAACATCTTTTTGTGTTGTAAATAAATGTAATTCTTTTTTTCTATCTTTAAATGGTTGTTTCCAACTAATATTACTTAATTTTTCTAATCTTGCCAAAATGTACTTTCCTTGTGACTAACTCTTGACTTCTGCGACGCTTGCCTACGCTGCAAAATTTTGTTTATTTTTGTTTATTCTTTTAATAATTTTGAATAGTGTCCCGTTATTTTGAGTCAAAAATTATATATATTTTGATTTTTTTAACTCGATTCAATTATTTTATTTAATAGATTTTGATAGATATTTCCTATATCGTATATTTTTTGATTTTCAACTAAATATATATGATATTTAATACCTTTTTCTTTTGCTATTTTGAGTTCATTTTCACTCATTATAAAATGTCCTTTTGAGAAGTTTTTAACTTCAACAAAGTGTTTTTGGTTATCTTCTATATATTCAAAATCATAACCTAAACTATCATCTCCATTTTCAGCATATCCAGAAACTTGTATATAATCTGGGAAATTATCTTTAACAATATTTTCAGCTTCTTCTCCAGCTTTAACCTTGAATTCATTTTGTTGCTCTTGAGATAAATTTGAATAGTTATTATTAAAATGATTATTCTTATATTTAGTTTTTAATGAATCTTTAAAATTATTGCAAGTTTTATGAAATTTAGGAAAACTTTTAATTAATTCAGGCATTTCATTAAATATATTTTCAAATTCTAGAACTGAATTATCAATAAATCCATTTTTTATTTCTTCATTTTCTAATATATTAGAATTATTACTTTTACTTTTTCCTTGATTATCTATAACATATTCAGAAACACTATTTATATCATTGTCTTGTTTTACTTTATTTTCAATTTGAATATCTAATGTGTCGACTATATACATATCTTCTTTTTTATTTAATAATTTTTTTATATCATTTAAAAGATTTGAACCATATTTATTTGTTAATTCATACTCATACTCACCGAAATCAGCATTTCTAAAAATATTTCTAAATTTACCATTATCATCAAAGTCAATCGTTAAAAGAATATTTTCTATACTGTTAGTTAAGTTTAAGTTTTTTGAGAATTCATTAATAATATCCTTTGAATGAATATAAAAAATATTATTTGAATAAATCATTTCAAAATTTTCTATTTCTACTTTTAATTTATTAGCAAAGCAGTCAAAAGTACCAAATTTAATATCTAAAATATTTAATTCATTTGCTAATCTTTCTTTTTCTTTATTATTTTTATTTAAAGAGCCAAAAGCTAAAAAATATGCTTTTAAAGAATTAAAATATTTATCAAAATCTATACTATTTATTTTTCGAAAGTTCTTTATCTCATAATTATAAGTAGGAAATCTTTCAACTCCAAAAGTTTTTATAACTTTATTTATATTAAGATTTATTGGTAAATCTATTAATTCATATCTATTCTGAATTGATTGAAGTTGTTTGCTATTATCTAAATAATAAAGTTTTTTGCTATCTTCATAATCTTGCCTTTTAGTAAAGACTTGGAAAGTTTCATTTTGAAAATTAAACTCTTTGCCTAAGATTTCTTTATATACTTGTGGTGCAAAATTACCTTTTTTATCTATTTTATATAAATTTTGAAGTAAAAATAGACTATTAATTTCATCAAAATCTTGTTTAATTCCAAACTCTTCTAATAACTTTATTCTATAAGAATTGTTTTCATATTCAATAGGCGGATTTATTAAAGAAATACCATAATCTTTTAAAATCCAATATTGATAATTTAAAAACTTATTTTGTAAACATTCTAAAACACCTTTAGTTTTAACAATATTTTCTTTTTCAAGAAGCAAAATTAATTTATCAAATTGTAATTCTGAAATATTTTTTAATTTATAAATTTCATTTACATTATCTATTTTTATATATTTAACATATCTATTTACACCAAGCCAAACTAAAAAATTTTCTACTTCATTTATATCAAAATTATCTAAACCTAAACCTTTAAATTCAATCACTATCTCATTATCATTATAAAAAGGCGTTTCAACATTCTTTAAAAATAAATCATGAACTAAAGTCTCTTTATTATTCCTATTTAATAGTTTTGGAGATTGTATTTTAATTTTACTATTATTTAAACTTTCTCCAAGAATATCTTTTTTTGTTTCTTTCCAAACTTCAAAAATATCAGAATAATTTGGATTATCTTTTTTTAATAAAGTTTTAATAATCTTTTTATTATTAGGTTTTTCTATTCCAATCCATTTTAAAAAATCTTCATCTAAATTTAAATTACTGTTAATTAAATCATTGGGAATATGTTTTTTCGCAACTTCTGTACATTGAAAGAGTTTTGAATTTTTCATAATATTATCTTGATTATTTAATAAAAATAAAACTTGGTTTTTTTCTCTTTTGTCATCTTTTTGATATTTTTTAGATAAAAGAATTATTATCTCTTTTCTATCTTTAATTGTTATATTATTTTCTTGAGATAAAAGTTCTAAAAATCTTGTTACTAAATCTTCTCTTTTTGGTTCAGATAATCCAAGCCATTCTAAAAATTCTTGGCTAACTTCAAAATCAAATTTAGCTATTACCTGCCTAGGGTGACAAAATTTAGATTTTTCATTATTTAAATATAAATATTTGGCTTTCTCTAAAATATTATTATATGTCGTCTTTAATTTAAATTCAATGTCAGGTAAATCAATTTTATTGTTTTTTTTATAGATAAAAATCAAATCTTTTATTTTTTCATAAAGATCTATTTTACTTAAAAAAATCTTTTTAACTATTTTATTATCTGTAGCTTCTTTGACCCTTAACCATTTTAAAAATTCATCTGTGTTTTTTGATTTTTTTAAACCTAATTTTTCATAATTAAAGATTAATTCACTTTCTGAAAAATATTTTTCTGTAAATTTAGTTCTTAAAAATAAACTATTAGATAACCTACCAAAAATAAAAATATCATCTGTATCAGGCTTAAAATGTATCTCTTGTTTTTCTTTAGAATTAAATAAAAATTTTAGAATAGATTTGCTTTTATCAATATCTAAATCTTTTTTTCTTAATAAATTAATTTTTTCAATTGCAATGTTTTCAGGATTAAATTCTTTAATGTTCAACCATTCCAAAAATTCTTGGATTTTTTCATTAGAATATTTAGCTAAACCTAAACTATCTTTAGAAGCTATGATACTTTCTTTTTCACAATTTTCATTATATGGAAAAAGCGTTTCTACATCTGATATTACATTATTTCCGTCTAAAACTAATATTTTTTTAACTGTTCTAATCTTTTTATTATCTAAATTA